>NZ_JBICTR010000003.1:306905-1020595 GCF_043197735.1 Nonomuraea sp. NPDC049028 | reverse complement strand
TGTGATGTGACTGCGTGCCTTTTGAAGAATGAGCCTGCGAGTTATGGTGTGTGGCGAGGTTAACCCGTGTGGGGGAGCCGTAGCGAAAGCGAGTCTGAAGAGGGCGTTTGAGTCGCATGCTGTAGACCCGAAGCGGAGTGATCTACGCATGGGCAGGTTGAAGCTCAGGTAAGACTGGGTGGAGGACCGAACCCACCAGGGTTGAAAACCTGGGGGATGATCTGTGTGTAGGGGTGAAAGGCCAATCAAACTCCGTGATAGCTGGTTCTCCCCGAAATGCATTTAGGTGCAGCGTCGCGTGTTTCTTGCCGGAGGTAGAGCACTGGATGGCTGATGGGCCCGACAAGGTTACTGACGTCAGCCAAACTCCGAATGCCGGTAAGTGAGAGCGTGGCAGTGAGACTGCGGGCGATAAGGTTCGTAGTCGAGAGGGAAACAGCCCAGATCACCGACTAAGGCCCCTAAGCGTGTGCTAAGTGGGAAAGGATGTGGAGTCGCAGAGACAACCAGGAGGTTGGCTTAGAAGCAGCCACCCTTGAAAGAGTGCGTAATAGCTCACTGGTCAAGTGATTCCGCGCCGACAATGTAGCGGGGCTCAAGTACACCGCCGAAGTCGTGGCATTGATGCAGATTCGTCTGTGTTGATGGGTAGGGGAGCGTCGTGTATGCGGTGAAGCGGCAGAGTGATCTAGCCGTGGAGCGTACACGAGTGAGAATGCAGGCATGAGTAGCGAATCGAGGGTGAGAAACCCTCGCGCCGGATGACCAAGGGTTCCTGGGGCAGGCTAATCCGCCCAGGGTAAGTCGGGACCTAAGGCGAGGCCGACAGGCGTAGTCGATGGACAACGGGTTGATATTCCCGTACCCGCTTCAATGCGCCCATATCGAACCTCGTGATGCTAAGAGTCCTTAAGTCCTCTGATGTCCTTCGGGACTAGGGGTGAGGCTGAACGCTCGATCCGATCGGGTAGTAGGTAAGCGATGGGGTGACGCAGGAAGGTAGTCCAGCCCAGGCGATGGTTGTCCTGGGGTAAGCATGTAGGGAGTGAGGTAGGCAAATCCGCCTCGCATGAATCCTGAGATGTGATGCCGAGCCGATTGTGGTGAAGTGGATGATCCTATGCTGCCGAGAAAAGCCTCTAGTGAGTGTTGTGGCGGCCCGTACCCTAAACCGACTCAGGTGGTCAGGTAGAGAATACTAAGGCGATCGGGTGAACTGCGGTTAAGGAACTCGGCAAATTGCCCCCGTAACTTCGGGAGAAGGGGGACCTCTGCTGGTGATCAGGCTAGCTCTGTGAGCTGGTGGGGGTCGCAGTGGCCAGGGGGAAGCGACTGTTTACTAAAAACACAGGTCCGTGCGAAGTCGTAAGACGATGTATACGGACTGACGCCTGCCCGGTGCCGGAACGTTAAGGGGACTGCTTAGCCGATCTTCGGGTTGGCGAAGGTGAGAACTTAAGCGCCGGTAAACGGCGGTGGTAACTATAACCATCCTAAGGTAGCGAAATTCCTTGTCGGGTAAGTTCCGACCTGCACGAATGGCGTAACGACTTCCCCGCTGTCTCAACCGCAGACCCGGCGAAATTGCACTACGAGTAAAGATGCTCGTTACGCGCAGCAGGACGGAAAGACCCCGGGACCTTCACTACAGCTTGACATTGGCGTTTGGAGCGTCTTGTGTAGGATAGGTGGGAGACTGGGAAGCTCGGACGCTAGTTCGGGTGGAGTCATTGGTGAAATACCACTCTGGTCGTTTTGAACGTCTAACTCTGGTCCGTGATCCGGATCGGGGACAGTGTCTGGTGGGTAGTTTAACTGGGGCGGTTGCCTCCTAAAGGGTAACGGAGGCGCCCAAAGGTTCCCTCAGCCTGGTTGGCAATCAGGTGTTGAGTGTAAGTGCACAAGGGAGCTTGACTGTGAGACTGACGGGTCGAGCAGGAGCGAAAGCTGGGACTAGTGATCCGGCATCGGCGTGTGGAAGCGGTGTCGCTCAACGGCTAAAAGGTACCCCGGGGATAACAGGCTGATCTTCCCCAAGAGTCCATATCGACGGGATGGTTTGGCACCTCGATGTCGGCTCGTCGCATCCTGGGGCTGGAGTAGGTCCCAAGGGTTGGGCTGTTCGCCCATTAAAGCGGTACGCGAGCTGGGTTTAGAACGTCGCGAGACAGTTCGGTCCCTATCCGCTGCGCGCGCAGGAGACTTGAAAGGGGCTGTCCCTAGTACGAGAGGACCGGGACGGACGAACCTCTGGTGTGCCAGTTGTACCGCCAGGTGCACGGCTGGTTGGCTACGTTCGGAAGGGATAACCGCTGAAAGCATCTAAGCGGGAAGCTCGCCTTGAGATGAGGTCTCCCACCATGAGAGTGGGTAAGGCTCCCGGTAGACGACCGGGTTGATAGGCCGGAGGTGGAAGCACGGTAACGTGTGGAGCTGACCGGTACTAATAGGCCGAGGACTTGACCACAAAGCATACTTGCTCGCGTCCACTATGTGATTCTGAAACAACAAACACAGGCTGGTTGGTTGGTTGTGTTTGACAGTTTCATAGGGTTACGGCGGTTATGGCGGGAAGGAAACACCCGGTTACATTCCGAACCCGGAAGTTAAGCTTCCCAGCGCCGATGGTACTGCACTCGGGAGGGTGTGGGAGAGTAGGTCACCGCCGGACAATCTTTGATGACGGGGAAGGGCTCCACGCACACGCGTGGGGCCCTTTTCTGCGTTATGGGGCCTCGCGCGTTGCGGGGTCTTGCGCGTTGTGGGGTTTTGCGCGCTGTGCCTTGTGGGGCCCTTTTCTGCGTTGTTGGGTCTTGCGCCTTGCGCGTTGGGGTCCTTCTTTTGCGTTACGGGTCGGTACGGGTCGTTCCCGGGGGGTCGGGGGCGGAAGGGTTGTGCGGGAGGGTGGTGGCGCGCTGGGCTCGGTCAGGGCTTACGGGCGCCAGAGCGCTCGGCTCGTTTGCGGTGATGGGTCTCACGTCTTGGGCGTGGGGCCCTTTTTCGCGTTATGGGGCGTTGGGCCGTTCCCGGGCCTGGAGGGCTCGGCCCGCACGAGGCGGCCTGCCGGAGAGACGGCGAACGCGGGTAGGGACGGCTTGGCGCGTGGGAACCTTTCTTGCGTTATGGGTTAGGGGTCCGTTCCCGGGCCTCGTGCTGTTCTCGGCGCCCGGAGAGTTCGGACCGCACGAGGCGGCCTGCTGGAGGGATGGCGAAGGTCGGAGGGGACTGCGAGGGTGATGAGGCACGGCGACGTCGGGAGGAGGATGGCGGTGATGGAGTACCACGGGTGGGTGACCATCCGTCAGACGGCCCGCGCTGACGACGACGGCTCCGACGGCCTCCTGAAGCGGCAGGTGGAGGATATCCGTGCCTATCTGGCGCAGCTCCCCGACTACGGTTTGATCGACCTGCGCTGGCTGAACGGCATTCCCTCCTTGCACGTAGCCGGCCAGCCCAACCGCGACGGCGGCTGGAGCGGCATCATCATCGAGCTGTTCCAGCGGGTCGGCCAGATCGCGCCCGGCTCCTACGGGCTGCTCCACCTCTGGGACGACGAAGGCGCTCACTCGAAGGAGTTCCGCGTCTACCGGCTTGTACGTGGCCGGCTGAGCGAGCACGCCGACACCCTGCTCTCTCCCACGATCCCGACCCTTGAAGACCCCGAGCCTCACTCCTGACCCGAGGTCCACTCCTGACCCGAGCTGGAGTCCTGACCCGAACAGGACTCCCGACCCGAGCTGGAGTCCCGACCCGAGCTGGAGTCCCGACCCGAACCGGACTCCTGGTCTGGCTCCTGACCTGAGCCATCCGTCCGTCAGTAGGAACTCGAGATAATACGACTTGGCCGGCTAGCGAGATTGTGGTGTTCGCGCGAGCAAGCCCCTGGTGTCCGTGCGAGCGCAGGAACGTTGGCGTCCGTGCGCCCGTTCGAACTGACCGAGCTCGTTGGTGAGCACCTCCTGCGGGAACAGCCGCGCTGGCAGCTCGTGCTCGCCCTGGCCAGGCCGGGCTGCCAGGTAGCTGCCCACTGAGCGGGGCCGCCTCACTCAGCGGGCAGCCTCACAGAACGAGACCGACCCACTGAGCGAGTCGGTCCCGCAGGGCGAGGCCGACCCACTGAGCGAGTCGGTCCCGCAGGGCGAGGCCGACCCGCAGGGGTTGCCGAATGGGACATCTGTGGCGTCGACTTGATCGTCAAACTGGGCACCACTGGCCACTAGCGTCACATCAGCACCATTCGTGATAATTCACGAATGGTCGGGGGCAGGGGCGTCGGGGGATTCTTCCGCGTGGCCCTAACGGGGTTTCTCCTGCTGCTCTTGGGCGTCTGGCCGGCGCCACCCCAGCGAGAGTCGGTCCAGCGTCCCGCCGCCTTCCACCAGCAGGCCCCGGTCCTGGTCCAGCGGCAGGCGCTGGTCGAGGTCCCTGCGCCGGTGAAGCATCGTAAGAAGCTCAAGCCGGATCCGCCGATCGCGGCCAAGAAGATCACCAAGCGGCTCGATCGTTACCTGGCCGGGCGTCCGGGGCCTGTCACAGCCATGGTCGAAGATCTCACTACCGGGCGCCTCTATCGTTATCACCGCAACGAACACCTCATCACCGCGAGCACCGCCAAAGTGCAGATCCTCATGACGCTCCTCCTCAAGACCCCCTGGCACAAGCTCTCGAAGGCCACCAGGCACGACGCCGACGTAATGATCCGCTACAGCGACAACCACGCCGCCGACCGTCTCTGGCTGCGCATCGGTGGGGCCGCCGGGTTTACGAAGGCGGGCAAGAAGTTCGGGCTCCGCCACACTCAGGGAGTTCCGGGTGACTGCGTCGACCTGTATTGCTGGGGCATCACCAGCACCTCGGCCGAAGACCAGGTGCGGCTGATGAAGGCCCTCGTGTCGGCCAAGAGCCCGCTCCGGGCCAAGGATCGTGCGCAGGTGCTCAGGCTGATGGGCAAGGTGATCGACGGCCAGAACTGGGGCGTGAGCGCTGCCAAGTGCAAGGGCGACCATGTCGCGCTGAAGAACGGTTGGCTGAAGCGCGTGTCCACCAAGCGCTGGGCCATCGTCAGCGTCGGCCTCATCCACGGCCACGGCCATGACTATGCGCTGGCCGTACTGACCGAGAACAACGCCGACACCGGCCAGGGCATCGCGACCGTTCAGGGCGTGGCCGAGCGGATCATGAAATCTTTCCGATCGTGCCACGCCTGACCGCACGGGGCCACGGCAGGGCCGATCGTGCCACGCCTGACCGCATGGGGGGCACACGGGGCCGGATGGGGCGTCCCACCGGCTGAACGGGGTTAAGCAGGGTTAAGCGGGGCGGAACGTAGTCGCACAGAGCTGAACAGCTGCATAGGGCCACACAGGGCCAAGCAGGGTCTCGCCGGGGCCGTGCAGGGCCGCACAGGGCCATGCCGGTCGTACGAGCCGAGCAGGGTCACACAGAGTCGGAGGGGGCGGGGGCGATCAGGCGGTAGCCCACGCCGCGGACCGTCTGGATCAGTGCGTCCTCGTCGTCGCCCAGCCGGGCCCGCAGCCGCTTGACGTGCACCGCGATGGTGTTCGTCGAGGTGCTGGACACCGTGTGCCACACATGCCGCATGATCTGCTCGCGCGTGACCGTGCGGTTCGCGTTGCGCATCAGATACTGCAGCAGCTCGAACTCGCGCAGCGGCAGGTGCACGACCCGTCCGTCCACCCGTACCTGGTAGGCCTGCGCGTCGAGTTCGACGCCGCCCACGACCAGCACCTCGCGGCCCTCCGGGGAGGCCGCGTGGATGAACGGCAATAATTCCGGCACCCGGTACGGCCTGGCCACGCAGGCGACGGCACCGGCGGCGAGCGCCTGTACGGCCTGCTCGGCGTGCCCCTCGCCGACGCCGAGCAGAACGGGCACGGACCTTGAGAGCCGTACCGCCCGTACGAAGTCGACGGCGCCGATGACCGGCAGCGTGGCCGACACGAGTACCACGTCAGGCTGCAGCGCCCCGGCCTGGATCAGGCCCTGGGCGCCGTCGGGGACGCCGGTGACCGAGACGCCCTCGCGTTCGAGGGCGGTGGCCACGTCCTCCACGACCCCGTTGTCCGGGTCCGCGATGAGCAGGATGGGCTTCGTCCTCGTGTCCCCGTTCACACTGGATGCCGCCTGCTGGTGGATCATCAGCCGAAGCGCCCGGTGATGTAGTCCTCGGTCGCCTTCTCTGTGGGATTGGTGAACATGCGGGAGGTCTCGTCCATCTCGACGACCTTGCCGGGCTTGCCCTGCTCGGCGAGGTTGAAGAAGGCGGTCCGGTCGCTGACCCGGGCGGCCTGCTGCATGTTGTGGGTGACGATCACGATCGTGTAGTCGTCCTTGAGCTTGGCCATCAGGTCCTCGATGGCCAGTGTGGAGATCGGGTCGAGCGCGGAGCAGGGCTCGTCCATCAGTAGCACCTGCGGCTGGACCGCGATGGCCCGGGCGATGCAGAGTCGCTGCTGCTGGCCGCCCGACAGGCCCGCGCCGGGCTTGTTGAGGCGGTCCTTGACCTCGTTCCAGAGGTTGGCGCCCTTCAGTGACGTCTCGACGACGCCGTCCATCTCCGACTTGGCGACGCGGCCGTTGAGCCGGAGCCCGGCGGCCACGTTCTCGTAGATCGACATTGTGGGGAACGGGTTGGGACGCTGGAAGACCATGCCGATCATCCGGCGCACCGAGACCGGCTCGACGCTGGAGGCGTACAGGTCCTCGCCGTCGAGCAGTACCTTGCCCTCCACGCGTGCGCCGGGGATGACCTCGTGCATGCGGTTGAGCGTGCGCAGGAACGTCGACTTGCCGCACCCGGACGGGCCGATGAACGCGGTGATCGAGCGCGGCTCGATGGTCATCGAGACGTCCTCGATGGCCTTGTGGCTCCCGTAGTAGGCGTCGAGGCCTGAGACCTGGATCTGCTTGGACATAGTGGCTTTACCCCTTATCGGCCTCTGGCGGGTGCGCGCCACCGGGCGATCAGGCGCGCGACCAGGTTGAGCAGCATGACGATCAGGATGAGCGTGAGGGCTCCGGTCCAGGCCCGATCCACGGCGGTGTCGTTGGGACGTCCCGCCTGGTCGAAGACGAACAGGGGGAGCCCCATCTGCGGCCCGCTGAACGGGTCGTTGTTGATGGAGTCGGTGAAGAACACGGTCAGCAGCAGCGGCGCGGTCTCGCCGGCGACTCTGGCCACGGCCAGCATGACGCCGGTGATGATGCCGGTCAGCGCGGTCGGCAGGACGACCTTCATGATCGTGCGCCACTTGGCCACACCCAGCGCGTACGAGGCTTCGCGCAGGTCGTTCGGGACCAGGCGGAGCATCTCCTCGGCCGATCTGACCACGGTCGGCATCATCAGGATCGACAGCGCCAGCGCACCGGCGAACCCGGAGAACGGCTGGCCCAGGAACAGGACCCAGAACGCCAGGATGAACAGGCCGGCGACGACAGAAGGGACGCCGGTCATGACGTCCACGAAGAAGCTGATGTACCGGCTCAACCGGCCGCCGTTGCCGTACTCGACCAGATAGATCGCGGTCAGCAGCCCGATGGGGACGGAGATGATCGAGGCGAGCAGGACCTGTTCCAGCGTGCCGATGATCGCGTGGTAGGCACCGCCACCCGCGTCGCGGGCGCCGATGTTGCGCATCGAGTGCGTGAGGAAGTCCAGGTCGAAGCGCCCGAGACCGTTCTTGATCACCAGCCAGAGCACGGACACGAGCGGCACCACGGCCAGGGCGAACGCCAGGTAGACCAGCCCCTGGACGACGCGGTCCTTGATGCGGCGGCTGGTCGAGATGTGCTGGATCGCGGTCATGCGGCGGCCCTCGCGTACTCCTTGCGGCGGTTGATGATCATGCGGGCCGCTATGTTGACGAGCAGGGTGATGACGAACAGCACCAGGCCGGAGGCGATCAGCGCGCCCCTGCCGATCGGGGTGGCCTCACCGAAGCCGTTGGCGATGTTCGCCGCGATGCTGTTGGCGTGCGGGGTGAGGATCTCGAAGGTGATGTCGAAGGTGGCGGGGAAGATCAGCGCTACCGCGATGGTCTCGCCCATCGCCCGGCCGAGGCCGAGCATCGCGGCGCTGATGACGCCGGGACGGCCGAACGGCAGCACGGCCATCCGGATCATCTCCCAGCGGGTGGCGCCGAGCGCGAGCGCCGCCTCCTCGTTCATCTTGGGAGCCTGGAGGAAGACCTCGCGGGAGATGGCCGCGATGATCGGCAGGATCATGATCGCCAGGACGATGGATCCCGCGATCATGGTCTTGCCGCCGATGGCGCCCTCGCCGGCGAAGAGCGGGAACCAGCCCAGGTTCTCGTTCAGCCATTGCGACGGCGTCTTGAGCAGCGGCACCAGGAAGACCACGCCCCACAGGCCGTACACCACACTGGGGACGGCGGCGAGCAGGTCGATCAGGTAGCCGAGCGGCCCGGCCAGGCGGCGGGGCGCGTAGTGGGAGATGAACAGCGCCACGCCGACCGCGATGGGAGTCGCGATGACGAGCGCGAGGGCCGAGCTGAGCACGGTGCCGAACGCCAGGGCGGCGATGCCGAAGACCTGGCTGCCGTTCGGGTCCCAGACCAGCTCGGAGAAGAAGTGACCCTTGTTCGCCTGCAGGGCGGGGATCGCCTCGCTGATGAGGAAGACGGCGATCGCCGCCATGATCCCCAGCAGGATGACGCCCGCGCCGGTGGCGGCGTAACGGAAGGGCCCTTCACCATGGCTGCGCCGCGAGGCGGGCCGGCTCGTGGCCGGTCCGCCATCACGGGTACGAACGTTGGACGTCATCGGCTGCTAGGAGATCGCCTCGACAGCGGTGCGGACCTTGGTCAGCAAATCGCCCGAGAGGGGGGCGTAACCGAGGTCCTTCAGCGCGGCCTGGCCCTCGTCGCTGGCGGTGTAGGTGAGGAAGGACTTGACCAGCTTCGCCTGGTCGGCGGGCAGGCCCTTCTCGCAGGTGATCTCGTACGTCACCAGGACGATCGGGTACGCGCCCGCGGTCTTGGTGGCGTAGTCGATGCCGAGCTTCAGGTCGTTGCCCGTGCCCTTGATCTCCGCGGTCTCGATCGTCTTGGCGGCGCTGTCGGAGTTCAGTTCGACGAACTCGCCCGCGCCGTTGGCGACCTTGGCCTTCTGGAGCTGGGAGTTCTCGGCGAACGACAGCTCGACATAGCTGATCGAGCCCTCGGCGCCCTTCACCGAGGAGGCGATGCCGTCGGAGCCCTTGGCGCCCTGGCCCTTGGCCTCGGCGGGCCACGCCTTGGCGGGCTCGTACGGCCACTCGGCCGTGGCCTTGAGGAACTTGGTGAAGTTGTCGCTGGTGCCGGACTCGTCAGCCCGGTGGAAGGCCTGGATCGGCGTCGAAGGCAGCTTGGCCTGCGGGTTGTCGGCCTTGATGGCCGCGTCGTCCCACTTGGTGATCTTGCTGCTGAAGATGCCGCCGAGAGTCTTGGGGGACAGCTGCAGCCCGTCGACACCCGGGAGGTTGTAGACGACCGCGATCGGGCCGGTCACCATCGGGATGTTGATGGCCTTGCCGGTCTTGCACCGGGCGTCGGCCTGGGCGGGCTCGCCCTTGTCGTCCTTGAGGGCCGAGTCGGAACCCGCGAAGGCGACCGTACCCTGGATGAAGGCCTGGACACCCGCGCCCGAACCGCTGGGCTGGTAGTTCAGGCTGGCCCCGGGGTTCTTGCTCTGGA
Organism: Nonomuraea sp. NPDC049028; assembly: GCF_043197735.1. Lineage (NCBI taxonomy): Bacteria > Bacillati > Actinomycetota > Actinomycetes > Streptosporangiales > Streptosporangiaceae > Nonomuraea > Nonomuraea sp. NPDC049028. The sequence goes on along the minus strand of NZ_JBICTR010000003.1, from coordinate 1,010,882 downwards.
AGTCCTTCTTCCACTGGTCGATCGCGTTGGCCTGGGCCGAGGATCCGGCGGCGTTGATCGTGCCGCTCAGACCGTTGTCGTTACCCGCGGCGGTGGTGGCACCGGCGGACGCGGTGGCGTCGGCGCCGCTGTTGTTGTCTGTGCCGCACGCAGCGAGCGAGAGCGCGCCGACGACGGCGACGGCGGCGAGCCGGCCTGCATACTTCACGGTTGGGTTTCCTCCCACTCGGTCCTTAGTCGCTACGAAGTTATGCAGCCAAAGTGACTCAATCCCCCTACCAAGGGTGAACGGACGGTGAACGGCCCTGGTCACCCTCATGATGGGAGGTATGACCTATCGCGTATGCCTGGTGTGCATGGGAAACATCTGCCGTTCACCTATGGCGGAGACCGTGCTCAGGCGGACTCTGGCCGACCACGGACTCGATGAACAGGTGGTCGTCGACAGCGCCGGCACCGGTGGCTGGCACGCGGGCGATCCCATGGACGCGCGGGCTCTGCGGACACTGGCCGACCACGGCTATGACGGCTCCGCGCACCGGGCCAGGCAGTTCACCTCGGGGTGGTTCGACCGCTACGACCTGGTGCTGGCCATGGACCGGGACAACCTGTCGTTCCTGCGGCGGATGGCCCCCGAGGGTGTGGAGGTGCGGCTGTTCCGCTCGTTCGACCCCGACGCGCCGGACGGCGCCGAGGTGCCCGATCCCTACTACGGTGAGGCCGACGGTTTCGTGGAGGTGCTGCGGCTGGTCGAGGCCGCTTCTAGTGGCCTCGCGAAGCACATCGCCGATGAGATCGACTGAGGACCTCGGGGCCTCTCACGGGTGGCGGCTGCAGCGGGGCGTGCTCGACGACGGGCGCGTGGTGTTCGCCAAGACCGGAGCCGTTTCTCCGGTGTTCACTTCCGAGGCGGAAGGGCTGCGGTGGCTGGGTGAGGTCATCGCCGTGCCGGAGGTGGTCGAGGTCTCCCGGGATCGGCTCGTCCTGTCATGGGTGGACACCTCCGCGCCGACGGCGGCGGCCGCCGAGCGGTTCGGGCGCGATCTCGCGCGGCTGCACCGCGCCGGCGCGCCCGCCTTCGGCGCGCCCTGGCCGGGCTTCATCGCCGACCTGCCGATGGACAACTCGCCCGCCGACGACTGGCCCACCTTCTACGCCACCCGCCGGGTGCTGCCCTTCGTACGCCAGGCGCGGCTGCCCGCGCGGGACGTGGCGCTCATCGAACGGGCCGTGTCACGGTTCAGCGAGGTGGCGGGGCCACCGGAGCCGCCGGCGCGCATCCACGGCGATCTGTGGAGCGGGAACGTGCTCTGGTCGGACGGACGCGGGGTGCTCATCGACCCGGCGGCGCACGGCGGGCATCGGGAGACGGACCTGGCGATGCTGGCGTTGTTCGGGGCGCCCTATCTGGATCGGATCCTGGGGGCCTACCAGGAGGAGGCGCCGCTCGCGGACGGGTGGCGGGAGCGGGTGCCGCTGCATCAGCTGCATCCGCTGCTCGTCCACGTGGTGCTCTTTGGTGGGACTTATCGCGACAGCTTGCTGGCTGCCGTGGCGCGGGTGCTGGCGCTATGAGGCGTTCAGGCGTCTGAGGACCTCGTCGTGCAGGAGGCCGTTGGTGCAGACCAGGCTGCCGCCCTCCAGACCGGGGACGCCCGCGAGGTCCGTCCACCTGCCCCCGGCCTCCTCGACGATCACGGTGAGGGCCGCCATGTCCCACGGCGACAACTCCGGCTCGGCGGACACCTCCACCGAGCCCTCCGCGACCATCATGTGCGACCAGAAATCTCCATAGGCCCTAGTGCGCCAGCAGGCCCGCCCGAGGTCGAGGAAGTTGTCGAGGCGGCCCATCTTCTCCCAGCCGCTGAAGCTGGAGTAGGAGAAGGACGCGTTCTCCAGATCGGAGACCGACGAGACGCGCATCCGGGTCGCCTTGGTCAGGCTCTTGCCGGTCCAGGCGCCGCCCTCGGTGGCCGCCCACCATCGCTTGCCCAGGGCGGGGGCGGACACCAGACCCACCTTGACCTGGCCGTACTCCATCAGCGAGATCAGCGTCGCCCACACGGGCACGCCGCGCACGTAGTTCTTGGTGCCGTCGATCGGGTCGATGATCCAGGACCTGGCACCCCAGCCCGTCTTGCCGAACTCCTCGCCCACGACCGCGTCACGCGGCCGGGCCCGCCGGAGGGTGCCGCGAATGGCCTCCTCGACAGCGCGATCGGCATCGCTGACCGGCGTGAGGTCCGGCTTGGTGTCGACCTTGAGGTCGACCGCCTTGAACCTTCGCATGGTCAGGTCATCGGCGTGGTCCGCCATGACATGCGCCAGACGTAGATCATCGTTATAACCCGTCACGATGAGCCACGCTACCGTGACTTACCTCCCGAACATCAGTCGAGCGGCGCTGCATTTCTGGTAAGTCCCGTCCGCCGACGGATGGGTGATTCTTCGGATAGGTCCCGGATTGGTATCTCAGGTGCCGTCGTCCGGGGTGCCTTCGCGGCTGGACAGGAGGCGGCGGAGGGACTCCAGGCGGGCCGGCTCGGCGTGCCCGGCCGCCACCCAGGGGCCCAGCGCGCAGTCGGCGTCCAGGTGGGTGCAGCCCTTGGGGCAGTTGACCGAGCCTTCGATGAGGTCCGGGAAGGAGGCGAGGACGGTCTCGACCGACACGTGGGCCAGGCCGAAGCTGCGTACGCCGGGCGTGTCGATGATCCAGCCGCCCTCCGGGAGTTCGAGGGCCACGGCCGAGGTCGAGGTGTGGCGGCCCCGGCCGGTGACGGCGTTGACCTGGGAGACCGCCCGGTTGGCGGCCGGGACCAGGGCGTTGACCAGGGTCGACTTGCCCACGCCCGAGTGGCCGACCATCACGCTGAGGCGGCCGGTCAGGTGGTCGCGGAGCTGGTCGAGCGAGCCGCCCTTGTGGACGACGACGTGCGACACCCCGAGCGGCTCGTACATCGCCACCAGCTCGTCGGGCGGCGCCAGGTCCGACTTGGTGAGGCAGAGGAGTGTTTCGATCTCGGCGTCGAAGGCGGCCACCAGGATCCGGTCGATCATGCGCGGCCGGGGCGGCGGGTCGGCGAGCGCGGTCACGATGACCAGCTGGTCGGCGTTGGCCACCACGGGGCGTTCGATGCCGTCGGTGTCCTCGACGTCGTCGGCCGAACGGCGCAGCATCGATGTGCGCGGCTCGACGCGTACGACCCTGGCCAGGGCGTCGGGGCGGCCCGAGACGTCGCCCACGAGGGCCACCCGGTCGCCGACGACGATGCCCTTGCGGCCGAGCTCGCGCGCCTTCATGGCGGTGACCAGGCGACGCTCCGGCTGCTTGCGCTTCTGGGCCGATCCCTTGGCGCGTTCGGGTTCGACCAGTGTGGTGTAGCGGCCCCGGTCGACGGCGACCACGAACCCCTCCACGGCGTCCTCATGCGCAGGCCGGATCCGGGTCCGCGGCCGTGAGCCCTTGCCCGGCCTGACCCGTACGTCGTCCTCGTCGTACTCCCGCTTTCTCAGCGGTCTACCCCCATGTCACCGTGCGCCGCCCGTCCATCGCGGCGGTCCTGTCCACATGTTGCCCCACCGGGCGGGGTGCCCAGCGAATCGTGCGCGCGCGCCGCTCCACCGCATCGGTTGTGCCCGCGTGTCCATCCCACCATGCCGACCGGCCTGGCCGCCCGCCCGAGCATCCGCGTCGGGCGGGTGCCCGTGGGTGGCGGACCGGCAGGTCGGGTGGTCATCGCTCGCTCAGCATGGTCGTCCACATCTGGACGAACTCCGGGAGCGTCTTGGCCGTCGTCGCGATGTTCTCCACCTCGATGTCCGGGACCGCCAGCCCGATGACCGCACCGGCCGTGGCCATGCGGTGGTCGTCGTAGCTGTGGAAGACGCCGCCGTGCAGCGGGCGGGGCCGGATGAGCAGGCCGTCGTCGGTCTCCTCCGCGTCGCCGCCCAGCCGGGTGATCTCGGTGACCAGGGCGGCCAGGCGATCGGTCTCGTGGCCGCGCAGATGCGCCACGCCCCGGATCTGGGACGGCGAACTCGCCAGTGTGGCCAGCGCGGCGATCGTCGGCGTCAGCTCGCCCACCTCGCGCAGGTCGGCGTCGATGCCCTCGATCCGCCCGGTGCCGGTCACGGTCAGGGAGCCGGCCTCGCCTGCCGCCTCGTGTGCCGCCGGGGACAGCCGGACCGTGGCGCCCATCGAGGTGAGCAGGTAGCGCAGGGCGTCGCCCGGCTGCGTGGTCGTGTGGGGCCAGCCGGGGATGGTGACCGTGCCGCCCGTGACCAGAGCCGCGCCGAGGAAGGGCGCCGCGTTGGACAGGTCGGGCTCGACGGCCAGGTCCCTGGCCGCGATCGGTCCCGGCTCGACCCGCCAGATGTCGCGTTCGCTGTCGTCGACCGTCACCCCGGCCGCCCTGAGCATCTGGATCGTCATCTCGATGTGCGGCTGCGACGGCACGGGCGGGCCGACATGGCGGATCGTGACGCCCTTCTCGAAGCGCGCCGCCGTGAGCAGCAGCCCCGAGACGAACTGCGACGAACCCGACGCGTCGAGCGTGACCTCGCCGCCCGCCAGCGGGCCGTGGATGGTGAAGGGCAGGGCGTCGTTGTCGACGCGGGCGCCGAGCGCGCGCAGGGCGTCGAGGATGGGACCCATGGGGCGCTTGCGGGCGTGCGGGTCGCCGTCGAAGGCGACCGGGCCGTCGGCCAGGGCGGCCATCGGCGGTACGAAGCGCATGACGGTGCCCGCCAGGCCCGCGTCGATGCTCGCGCCGCCACGGATCGGGCCGGGGGTCACCTGCCAGTCGACGGCGGCCGTGGTCTCGTGCACCGGTGTCAGGGTGGCGCCCAGGGCACGCAGCGCCGCCACCATGAGGTCGGCGTCGCGGCTGCGCAGTGCCTGGCGCACCATGCCGGGGCCGTCGGCCAGCGCGGCGAGGAGCAGCGCGCGGTTGGTCACGGACTTGGAGCCGGGCAGGTGGATCGACGCGATCACGGGAGCGGTCGCGGTGGGTGCGGGCCAGTGCGGTGCGGGCATGGTCAAAGAATACTGGCGCTTGTGAAGTTCACGGCTGCCGATGACCCGGACGGCCGCGCATGCGGTCGCGGGTTGTACATGGCAGTGTGGGGACATGTGCGGGAGATACGCGTCGGCGCGCAAGAAGCACGAGCTGCTGGAGGAGTTCCAGGTCGAGCTCGACGGTGACCCCGACAAGGAGCTCGGGCCCGACTACAACGTCGCGCCCACCAAGAACGTCTACGCCGTCCTCAGCCGGGTCCCGAAGGACGCCGAGCGGGCCGTGCGGCAGCTGCGGATCGTCAAGTGGGGGCTGGTGCCGGCCTGGGCGAAGGACCCGTCGGTGGGCTCACGGATGATCAACGCGCGGATCGAGACGGTGGCCGAGAAGCCGTCCTACCGCCAGGCGTTCGCCAAGCGCAGGTGCCTGCTGCCGGCCGACGGCTACTTCGAGTGGATGCCGGTCGAGGGCGACAAGAAGAAGAAACAGCCGTACTTCATCCACCCGGAGGACGGCGGGGTGCTGGCGATGGCGGGCCTGTACGAGTTCTGGAAGGACAAGTCGCGCGACGATGACGATCCGCTGAAGTGGCTGGTGACCTGCACGGTCATCACCACCGACGCCGAGGACGACCTGGGCCGCATCCACGACAGGATGCCGATGATGATCGAGCAGGAGCGCTGGGCGGAGTGGCTCGACCCCAAGCTCACCGACCCCGAGCAGGCTTCGGGTCTACTGGTGCCGGCCGACACCGGGCGGCTGACGGCGGTGGCCGTTTCCACCGATGTCAACAATGTTCGCAACAACGGCCCGGACCTCATCAAACCCCTGCCCCCGGAGGAGGAAACCGCTCTCCGCTAGAGGTGTAAGAGCCACGCTTAGTGGGCATTCGGTGGGGAAAGCGATGCATCCGTTCACCCGGAGTCACCGCCACACATGCCCCCCAACGCGCCGGGTAGGACTTCCGGGGAGTCCCGCTGCGGCTTGCCCCCCTTTACCCGGAGGTGCGGATCCGTGGACGACGCGACCGCTCGTAAGCAGCTGGAGAAGATGCTCACCGACCTGGACCGATCGATCGGGGTGCTGCAGGGCGACCCCGTCGCGATCCGCGAGCACTCCGCGGCCGACGCGGGGTCCGACCTGACCGACGCCGACCGCGCCCAGGCCATGCTCACCGTGGCCACCGCGCAGCGCAGGGCCGTGATCGAGGCGCTCAAGCGCGTGGACGAAGGCACGTACGGCAGGTGCGTCGACTGCGGCAAGCCGGTCCCGGAGGGCCGGTTGGAGGCCCGTCCGGAGGCGGCGCGGTGCGTGGAGTGCCAGGGCAGGCAGGAACGCCGCCGCTAGCGGTACTTTCGTTGGCGGTACCGCCAACAAGCAGACTAGGTCTTGCGGGCGCTGGCCACGAGGTGGATGCCGACCGTGTCGTCGTCGTCCGGGTGCGCGTCGAGCTCGGTGCGCACCAGCCAGGCCAGCGACCTGGCGTCGGAGCCCAGCACGTGGTCGACGGTGGAGGGCGACAGCACGGTGCGCGGGCGTACCCACTCCACCTCCAGACCGGCGCCGGTCAGCAGTTCGCGTAGCTGCGCGCTGCTGAAGCAGCGGGTGATGCTGCCGTCGGGCCACGGCACCAGCATGACCTCGCCCGTCTGCCGCAGGTGCTGCCACTGCTCCTGCTCGGCGAGGATCGCCATGCCCAGCACCAGGGAGTCGACGCAGATCAGCGCCCGGCCGCCGGGCCGCAGCACCCGGAACACGTCGCTCATCGCCGACTCGGCCATGAGCTCGATCGACATGGCACGTTCTTCGGCGACGACCGCGTCCACGCTCTCGTCGGGGAGGAAGGCCAGGTCGTCGGCGCGTACGTGACGGACGCGCCCGGCGTCGCGCAGCCGCGCCTGCGGGTCGGGCATCAAGGGGGAGCTCGGCGACTGGGAGTTGAGCGACTGAGAACTCAACGACTGAGAGGTCAACGACGCAGAGGTCAACGACAACGAGGTGGAGCGGCGGAAGTCGAGCAGCTCGATCACCCGGTGCCCGGCTCGGGCGGCCTGCCCGGACCAGCGTCCCCGGCCCCCTGACAGATCGAGTACGACAGAGGGTTGGTCGGGGAGCCACCGGGTCAGCTGCTCGGCGACAACGGCGCGGTAGAAGGTCCAGTACGGCCCGAGCGTCCCTGAGCCGTTCAGTTCCTCGGCCGGAATGGGCAGCACACGCGACTCCTGGGTTCCGGGAAAATGGCTACCAGCCGGTACGTATGGTTTTCCCCGCACCGGGTCGTTCGTCACCTTCTATCTTGCGGGAACAGACGAGGGCGCGGGCGTGTTGCGACGTGCATGCTCACATTGCTCGAACCCCTCCCCAGTGACGGACCGGTCCGTGACGAGCGGGTATTCTCCCCTGAGTACGGTGTACCGCAACAGCCGGCCACCGGTGATCTTAGGGGGGTGGGTCCGGTGCCCGCGACAGGCGCGGAGACTCTGGAACAGCGAAGTGAGCGGTTCGAGCGCGAAGCCATGCCTTACCTCGAGCAGCTCTACTCCGCGGCGCTCCGGATGACCCGGAACCCAGCGGACGCGGAGGACCTGCTTCAGGAGACCTTCGCCAAGGCGTTCGCCTCGTTCCACCAGTTCCAGGAAGGTACGAACCTCAAGGCGTGGCTCTACCGGATCCTGACCAACACTTTCATCAACAGCTATCGCAAGAAGCAGCGCGAGCCCAAGCAGTCGGGCACCGAGGAGATCGAGGACTGGCAGCTCGCCCGCGCTGAGTCGCACACGTCGAGCGGCCTGAAGTCGGCTGAGGTCGAGGCGCTCGAGCATCTCCCCGACGGTGATATCAAGCAGGCCCTGGCGGTCCTGCCCGAGGAGTTCCGGATCGCGGTCTATTTGGCCGACGTCGAGGGCTTCCCGTACAAAGAGATCGCCGACATCATGGGGACCCCGATCGGCACCGTGATGTCCAGGCTGCACCGCGGTCGCAGGCAGCTCCGCGGACTTCTCGAGGACTACGCCCGCGAGCGCGGCCTGGTCCCGGCGGAGGGATCGAAATGAGCTGTGGCAACCCGCATGACACCGACTGTCGGGAAGTACTCGACAAGGTCTACTCCTATCTCGACGGCGAGCTGACCGAGGGCGACGTGGTCGACATCCGCGTGCACCTCGAAGAGTGCAGCCCGTGCCTGAAGGAATATGACCTCGACAAGGCGATCAAGGCGCTCGTGGCCAAACACTGCGGCTGCGACCCGGTCCCCGGCGACCTGCGCTCCAAAGTGCTGGCCCGCATCGCGCAGGTGAGGTCGGAGCTGTCCGACTAGGATTCCCCCATGCGCGTGCTTGTCACCGGGGGTGCCGGGTTCATCGGTTCGAATCTCGTCGACCGCCTGCTGGCGGATGGGCACGACGTGGCGGTCGTCGACGACTTCTCGTCCGGCTGCCGGGACAACCTGGCCGACGCGGCCACGCATGACCACTTCCGCCTGCACGAGGTCGATGTCCGCGATCCGGCTTTGATCGAGCTGGCCGCCGAGCTGCGGCCCGAGGTCATCTGCCATCTCGCCGCGCAGATCAGCGTGCGTAAGAGCGTCACCGACCCGGTCCACGACGCCAGTGTGAACGTCCAGGGCACCGCGTCGGTCCTGACCGCCGCGCAGGAGGCCAGCACCCGCAAGGTGGTCTTCGCCTCCTCCGTCGCGGTCTACGGCCGGCCCGCCACGATCCCGGTGCCCGGTGACGCCGCCACCGACCCGCGCTCGCCGTACGCCGCCTCCAAGCTGAGCGGCGAGACCTACCTCGCCACCTTCAAGGCGCTCTACGGCATCGAATACACCACGCTCGTGCTGTCCAACGTCTACGGCCCGCGCCAGTCGCCAGAAGGCGAGGCCGGAGTGGTGGCCATCTTCACCGACGGCCTGCTCGGCGGCACGCCCACGGTGCTCTACGGCGACGGCACGCAGACCCGCGACTACATCTACGTCGAGGACGTGGTCGACGGCTTCGTCCGTGCTTGTGGGGCCGAGGGCAACGGGCGCAGGTTCAACCTCGGCACGGGCATCCAGACCACCGACCGCAGGCTGCACGCGCTGATCGCCGACGCGGCCGACGCGCAGGACAAGCCAGGGTTCGCGCCGCCGCGCGTGGGCGACCTGCCGGCCATGGCGGTCGACCCGGTGCCCGCCTATGAGGGGCTCGGCTGGCAGCCGCGCACCGACCTGGCGACCGGGCTGAAGAACACGGTCGCGTGGGCCGCCCGTCGCCCAAGGTAGTGGATTGATTACGCTTTGCTTGCGATTCTCGACTCTGGCCCTGCACAGACCGGGCCTTCTGTAGCGTGACCCACAGGAGTCGGCGTAACGAGTCGACGTGGAGGCGAGCACATGCTGAAGGCTATGATCGCCCGGCTGATCGCGGCCGCGGTGCTGATCACCCCTGTGATGACACTGCTGATGAGCGCGGGCGGGGCCCTGCCTCACGGGGTGTCCTGGACCTGAGCACCCTTGGGGGCCGCAATGCGTGATCTGCCGTGGCCTGCGAAGGTCTATCTCATCGCCGTCATCGGCGCGGCGACCATCCTCCTCGGGCATAGCGTGATCACCTCCGGGCGCCTGGTGGCACCCGGTGATCTGGGCATCCTGCTGGTGCTCGCGCTGCTGTTCCTGGTCTGCGAGTCGATGCCGACGTTGCTGAACGTGGAGCAGTTCGCGGTGTCCGTGAGCTTCTCCGCGGCGCTGGCGGCCGTCGTCCTGATCGGTCCAGAAGGGGCCGCTCTGGTGGGGTTCACGGCGGTCTTCAGCGTGCGTCCGGGGCTGCCGTTGATCAAGAGGTTGTTCAACGGGGCGCAGTTCGCGATCTGCGGCTACGCGGCCGGCTGGATCTACCAGGGGCTGGGCGGGGTCTCCGGCGTGCCGGGGGTCAACGCCTTCGACGGGCTCATCGGCCCCTACGCCGCGGCCACGGGCGTGTTCGTGCCGCTCAACATCGTGCTCACGCTTACCATGATCCGGCTGGCCACCCGGGTGCGGGCCATGGAGGTGCCGCTGCGGGGCATGGTCCAGTTCTTGCTGTCCTATCTGGGTTACGGCACGTTCGGGCTGCTGGTGGCCGGGCTCTGGGCGACCGTGCAGTCGATCTCGGCGGTGCTGGTGCTGCTGCCGCTGTTCGTCGCCCGCTGGGCGTTCGGTCAATATCACGCGCAGCAACGCTCGTACGATGCCACGATCGCCGCCCTGTGCCAGGCGGTCGAGACGAAGGACTACTACACCAGAGGCCACTGCACCCGCGTCTCGCTGGCCTCCTCGATGATCGCCCAGGAGATCGGCATGGGCCTGGAGCGGCTGCGCGCCATCCGCTACGCGGGCATGCTGCACGACGTGGGCAAGCTCGGCGTGCCGACCAAGGTGCTGCAGAAGGAGGGGCCGCTGACCGAGGAGGAGTTCGCCGCGATCCAGCTCCACCCGATGCGTGGGCTGGAGATCGTCCGGGGGATCGACTTCCTCGACGAGGCGTACGCGGGGATCATGCACCACCACGAACGCCACGACGGCAAGGGCTACCCGATGGGGCTCGCGGCCGACGAGATACCGGAGTTCGCCCGGATCATCGCGGTGGCCGACGCGTTCGACTCGATGACGTCCGACCGCTCCTACCGCCACGCCCGCTCGGTCGAGGTGGCCGTCGAAGAGCTGCGCAAGAACGCGGGCCGCCAGTTCGACCCGGTCATGGTGGCGGCCTTCGCCAGAGCGCTCGAACGCGAGCCGTGGCAGCCGCCCCGCCGCGTCGAGTCGCCGCCGCCCGAGGCGACCGAGACCCCGATCAAGGACCATGACGACCCGACCAGGCCGATCGAAGTGGTGAGCGGGCCTTGACACGTGCCTTCCAAAGCCTGGACTCCGGGCAGCTGCTGCTCATCTGCGGGGCGGGGCTGGTCGCGGTGGCCGGCGTCGCGCACACCTCCGCCGTGGGGCTCGACCGGCCCGAGATCGCGATCGGCTTCGGCGCGCTGATCGCGGTCGGCGAGCTGGCCAGGCTCACCATGCCGGGCAACCGGGAGGTCGCGCCCATCGGCGCCGCCGCCGCGCTCGGCTACACGCTGCTGCTCGACCTCAGCGACAACCCGCTGCGCCACACGGCGCTCCAAGTGGTGGCCGTGATCGCGGTCGGCATGATCGCGGGCGCGCTGCCGCACCTGGCGGTCGGCCGCCCGCCGCGCCTCGACGCCATGGCGCGCCGCCTGCTGACCGGCGCGCTGCTCGCCTTCGCCTTCCGGCCGCTGGCCGACCCGCTCTTCCAGCTCACCCGGCAGGACCCCCCGACGTGGTGGCCCGCGCTCGGCGTCATGGTCACGCTCATCACGCTCACCCTGCTGATCGACGTGCTGATCGCGGCCCTGCTCAGGGCCGAGCAGGTACGCACCGCCTTCAAGGTGGCCGTACGCGACGAGCTCAACATGGCCTTCCCCCTCGGCGCCGCCGTGGCCGCGTCCGGCGTGCTGCTCGCGCTGGCCACCCACAGCATGGACCTGGTGGCGCTGCTGGTCTTCGCCGCTCCGCTGCTGGTCACTCAGGTGGCCTTCCGCAAGTACGCCGGGATCCGCGCCACCTACCTGCAGACCGTACGGGCCCTGTCGCGGGTCACGGAGGTCGGCGGCTACGTCGAGCCCGGCCACTCGCGTCGGGTGAGCCGTCTGGCCGTGGCGGTCGGCCGCGAGCTGGGCATGGCGGAGCCGGAGCTGCTGGAGCTCGAGTACGCCGCCCTCATGCACGACATCGGCCAGCTGTCCCTGAGCGACCCCATCCCGGGCGGCGCGACCGTGCTCGCCGATCCCGCGCAGGCGCGCCGCATCGCGGAGCTGGGGGCCGAGGTGATCAAGCAGACGGGCGTGCTCGACCGGGTGGCCGAGCTGGTACGCCGCCAATGCGACCAGATCGCCGAGGACCCGCCGCTGTCCAGCCGGATCATCAAGGCGGCCAACGCCTACGATGACCTGGTCGGGGGGTCGGCTGATCGGGACCGGGCGGGGGCGGCGCTTGAGCGGCTGCGGCTGGCGGTGGGGACCGCGTATGATCCGGCGGCGATCGAGGCGATGACGAGGGTGGTGGACCGGCTGGCGGTCCACAAGCTGTAACGCCGCTGTGGGCGGTGAGCGCCGTAATTCCCGGGTGGTGCGTCACGCGCTGATCTGGATCCCTGTGACGGTCTGTGGTGGTTGAGGTCCTTGTGGGAGAAACCCCTTCGGGGGAGCGAGAGGTGGCTGTCCGTTGTGGTTGGGGTTCCTGTGAGGGATGCCCGCTTCGGGGAGCGGAAGAAGACGGTCCGTCGGCCTGGAACTCGGTCGCGCCACTGGCTCGCCCGTCCGCGCCACCGGCCAAGGATGCGCACGTAACGGCGCCCAGCCCTGTGCGGGGTCAGCGGGCGTTTTCCTGGAGGCCCTTAGCCATGTGCGGTGGGTGGCGGTGGGGGTGGCTTGCCGTCAAACATGGCGTTTGTGGGTTTTCTACAGAAGACGTCCCGGCGATCGGTGGTTTAGCGGGAAAGGGACCTCCCGCCCAACGGCCGTAGATTGGGCGGGTGCTTACTGAGACGCTTGGGGCTGTTCTGGTCGCCAATCGAGGGGAGATCGCCCGGCGGGTCATCCGCACTGTCAAGCGGCTTGGGCTGCGGGCCATCGCCGTCTACTCCGAGGCCGACGCGGATCTGCCGTTCGTGCGCGAGGCGGACGAGGCCGTGCTGATCGGGCCGGCCAACCCTCAGTTGAGCTATCTCGATGCCGGGAAGGTACTGGAGGCGGCTCGGGCCACCGAGGCGCGGGCGATTCATCCGGGCTACGGGTTTCTCGCGGAGAACGCGGCGTTCGCCAGGGCGGTGATCGATGCCGGGATGGTGTGGATCGGCCCGGCTCCCGAGTCCATCGACCAGATGGGCGACAAGATCAATGCCCGCAACCTGATGGAGGACGCGGGTGTGCCCGTGGCGGCCGGCACCCGGGAGCCCGTCAGTGATCTGGAGCAGGCGCTGCGGGCGGCGGGCCGGATCGGCTATCCGGTCATGGTCAAGACCGCGGGCGGGGGTGGCGGCATCGGGATGAGCGTCGCCCACGACGACGAAGGACTGGCCAAGGCGTTCGAGCAGGCCGCACGGGCGGCGGCGAGGTTCGCCGCCGGTGACGTCCTCGACGGGCCCGCCATCCTGCTGGAGCGCTACATCGAGCGGGCTCGCCACGTCGAGGTGCAGATCCTCGGCCTGCCCGACGGCACGGTCGTGGCCCTGGGCGAGCGCGACTGTTCCGTGCAGCGTCGCCACCAGAAGGTCGTCGAGGAGTCGCCGTCGCCCGGTATCACGCCCGAGCTGCGTGAGCGCATGCTCGCCGCCGCCGTGCGGGCCGGCGAGGCCGTCGGCTATCTGGGCGCGGGCACCGTGGAGTGCCTGGTCGACGCCGACGCGCAGGACTTCGTCTTCCTGGAGATGAACACCAGGCTCCAGGTGGAGCACCCCGTCACCGAGCTGGTCACCGGGCTGGACCTGGTCGAGCTGCAGCTGCGGGTGGCCGCGGGCGAGAGTCCCGAGGTGAAGGTGGAGACCGGTGGCCACGCCATCGAGTTCCGTGTGTACGCCGAGGATCCCAAGAGGTTCTTCCCGGGGCCGGGCATGATCTCCGCCTGGCGAGAGCCGGTCGGAGAGGGCGTCCGGGTGGACTCTGGCTACGAGGAGGGCAATACGGTCACGCCGTTCTACGATCCCCTCATGGCCAAGCTCTGCGTCTTCGGTGCGACCCGGGCCGAGGCGCTGCGGGCCGGTCGCGAGGCCGTCGCGGGGTTCGTCGTCGAAGGACCCAAGAACAACCTGCCGTTCTGTACGGAACTGCTGGACAACGCCGAGTTCGTCAGCGGCGACTATGACACCGGCTTGATCGGGCGAATGCGCGCCTAGCGCACATGACATTGTTAGCTCATTGGAAGAGGGGAGTCGCGGTGGCTGAGGTACGCGCGGAGATGGTGGCGAATGTCTGGAAGGTCGTCGTCCAGGAGGGCGACACCGTCTCCGAGGGCGACACACTGGTCATCCTCGAGTCGATGAAGATGGAGATCCCCGTCCTGGCCGAGGACGAGGGCGTCGTCGCGCAGCTCAAGGTCAGCGAGGGCGACGTGATCCAGGAGGGCGACCTGATCGCCGTCATCGAATAGCCGCCGGTCCCAAGAGCTCAGCGGGCGGCGCGGTCGAGAAACTTAGTGCGATCGATCACTATTAGCGATCACTATTAGCGGGCGGCGCGGTTGAGGAACTTGGCGCGATCGACCACCACGCGCTCGATCGTGCCCCGGCCGACGACGTTCTGCTTGTCGCGGGCCTCGAAGCCGAAGACCAGCCGCCTGCCGTCGACCTCGGTGAGCTCGGTGGTGATCTGTACGTGCGTGCCCAGCGGGCTCGGCGCCAGATGCACCAGCTCGACCCGGGTGCCGACGGTCGTCTCACCGGGAGCGAGATGCGCGTGCACTGCCTCGACCGTCGCCCTCTCGGCCAGCGCGAGCAGCCGCGGAGTGGCGAGCACCGGGACGTCGCCGCTGCCGATTTTCTCAGCGGTGTCGGACCTCTCGACCATGATGAGCAACTGGGAGCGGAGACCCGGAGCGAGCGTCATACCGCCAGCGTACTGCGATCATCACCGCGGCCCGCTGTCAAGGGCCCTGATCTCCCGGAAACGCGGACAAGTACGGTCAGAAGGCCGCAGGATAGGGTTTGTAGGGCTTACGGCATTTAAGTGGCAGGTGGGACTCGTGAGTCGTACACTCTCGAAGTTCCGTGACCTCTGTGTTACCTCACCGCGACACAACTTCGCTTTGTTGGAGATCCTTGGGGTGGGAGAGGTTATAGAGGTAAAGGGGTAACGGGGGAGTCATGGTAGCCCAAGGAACGACGCTGGCGGGGCGCTATCGCCTGGACACCCGCATCGGCGCCGGCGGCATGGGCGAGGTGTGGCGGGGCGAGGACATCGTGCTGGCGCGCACCGTCGCGGTCAAGGTGCTGCTGCCCGGCCGCATGGACGATCCCGGGTTCGTCGCGCGTTTCCAGGCCGAGGCCAGGGCGATGGCGACGATCAACCACCCAGGTGTCGTCGACGTCTACGACTACGGTGTGAGCGGGGACACCGTCTATCTGGTGATGAAGTTCGTCGACGGGGAGCCGCTCGACAAGTTGCTGATGCGGCTGGGCCGGATCCCGCCCCAGCCCGCGATGGAGCTGATCGCGCAGGCTGCCTCGGCGCTGCAGGCGGTGCACCAACAGGGGATCGTGCACCGTGATGTGAAGCCGGGCAACCTGCTGGTCCAGCGCGACGGCACGCTCGTGCTGACCGACTTCGGCATCGCCCGTTCCGACGTGGCCAGCAGGCTCACGGACGCGGGCATGGTGCTCGGCACCGCCGCCTACTGCGCGCCCGAGCAGGCCGAGGGCGCGCCGGTGACGCCCGCGGTGGACATCTACGCGCTGGGCGTGGTGGCCTACGAGTGCCTGGTGGGGCAGCGGCCGTTCGACGGCGAGAGCGCGGTCACGATCGCGCTCAAGCACATCCGCGAGGCGCCTCCGCCGCTGCCCGCCGAGATTCCCCCGCCCGCGCGCGCCCTCGTGGAACGCGCCCTGTCGAAAGATCCGCTCGCCCGTTACCCGACGGCCAGGGCGATGAGTGAGACGGCCCGCAAGATCGCGGCCGGCGAGACACCCCCTCCAGAGCCCGCGCCGCCGGTGACGGGTGCCACCATGGCCGCGCCGATGGAGGCGTACCAGACCGGGTCCCGCCAGTCGGGTCCCCACCCGACCGGATCTCACCAGGCGGGCTCTTACCAGACGGGGTCCTATCAGGGAGCTCCCCATCAGACGGGGTCCTACCAGGCCGGTGGGCCGCCCCAGACGGGGTCGTACCAGGCCGGGCAGCACCAGACCGGGTCCCATCAGGCTGGGACGTCTGAGGCGCAGACGTTGGCCGGGCCGCGGCAGGGCGCCCGCCGCGCCGGCACCAAGGCGCCCCGCAGGGGTGCCCTCGTCGCCGGGATCGCGGCCGCGGTCGTCCTCGGGGCGGGCGCCGGTGCCGTCGCGCTGACGAACATGTCGAGCCAGCTCGAACCCGAGCCGACCGTCACCACGTCGAGGGCGAACTCCGAGCCCACTCCCGATCCGACCCCTCCGTCGCCGAAGCCCAAGCGCACCAAGACGACCAAGCCGCCCACGCAGGAGGCGGTGCCCACCAGGACGATCGCCGAGCCGACGGAGACGGAGAAGGAGTCACCGACCCCGGATCCGACGGAAAAGAAGACGCCGACCAAAACCCCCAGCAGTTCGCCGAAGCCGAGCACGACGGTCACGAAGAAGCAGGTCCCCGCCGTGGTCGAGCTGCCGTACCCGCAGGCGACCCAGAAGATCCGGGCCGCGGGCTTCCAGAACATCCGGCTCGACGACCAGACCACCAACGAGCAGGGCGTCGCCTGCGGCCGGATCGGCCAGAGCTTCCCCGACGGCGGCACGTGGCTAGAGGTGACCAAGCCGGTCAAGATCGTCGTCATCGACGGCGGCCCCTGCCCGTCACCCAGCCCGACCCCGACGCCCGGGACCAGGTAGCTCAGACCCCCGCCGGGGTGCGGGGAAGACGGTTAGGGCATATCCCCCGGCGGGTGGGCGATCTGGGGGTCGGTCAGGTCAGATCCCCGTCGTGGTGCGCGGGTAGGCGATCTGGGGGTCGGTGGCGATGTTCACCATGTACGGCACGCCGGAGTCGAACGCGCGACGCAGCGCGGGACCGATCTCCGACGGCCGGGTGACCAGTTCGCCGCCGCCGCCCAGCGCCGTCACAACCTGGTCGTAACGGCACTGTGGCTGCAGCTCGGCGGCCACGTCGTAGCCGTAGAGCATCTGCATCGGGTGCTTCTCCAGGCCCCAGATGCCGTTGTTGCCGCAGATCATGACCACCGGCAGGCCGTGGCGTACGAGCGAGTCGACGTCCATGAGGGAGAACCCGGCCGCGCCGTCGCCCAGCAGCAGCACCACCT
Source organism: Nonomuraea sp. NPDC049028 (assembly GCF_043197735.1). Lineage (NCBI taxonomy): Bacteria > Bacillati > Actinomycetota > Actinomycetes > Streptosporangiales > Streptosporangiaceae > Nonomuraea > Nonomuraea sp. NPDC049028. The sequence continues at coordinate 993,836 of NZ_JBICTR010000003.1, read as the reverse complement.
GCGAGGACGGCCGGGCCAGCCGGGCGGCGATGGAGTAGCCGAGGCCGGTGCCGAGGCAGCCGTAGGGGCCCGGGTCGAGCCAGTTGCCGGGCTCCTTGGGCTCGACGTACTTGCCGGCGTAGGAGACGAAGTCGCCGCCGTCGCCGATCACCACGGCGTCGTCGTCGAGCACCTTGCCCAGCTCGCCGTAGATGCGCATGGGGTGGATCGGGTCGGAGTCGGCCGTGAGCAGGGCGGCGTCGTCGGCGATCGCCGCGGCGGCGGCCTCCGACAGCTGGGACACCCAGCCGGAGTAGGCCGTGGGCTTCAGGCCGGCGTCGCCGCAGGCGGTGCCGAGGCTCCAGAGCACCACGGACAGGTCGCCGGCGGCCGACGCGGCGGGCTGGGTGTGCGTGGCCAGCTGCGACGGCGTGTCGGCGATGTGCACGACCTTGGCCGGCGGCGCGCCCTGCTTGCCGCCGAACCAGCCGTAGCCGAGCCGGAAGTCGAGCGGGGTGCCGACCACGATGACCAGGTCGGCCTTGGCGAAGGCGAGGCCGCGGGCGCGGGTGACGAGCAGCTCATGGCCGGCGGGCAGGATGCCGCGGCCCTGGCCGTTGGGGATGACCGGCAGCCGCCAGTTCTCGGCGAAGTCGCGCGCGGCCTCCTCGGCCCGGTCCATCCACACGTCGGACCCGTAGACCAGCACCGGGCGCTCGGCCTCGGCGAGCAGTCTGGCGATGGTGGCCAGGGACTCGGGGTCGGGCTCTAGGGGCGACGGGCTCTGCGTCTCGACCGGGTGCGCCGGCGACGGCGCGAACAGGTCGTCCATGTAGAAGTCGAGGAAGACCGGCCCGCGGTGCGGCGCGACGGCCGTGCGGAAGGCCGCCTCGACGTCCTGGCCGATGGAGTCGGCTCCGGTCGCGGTGAACGACAGCTTGGTGATCGGCCCGAGCAGCGGCGGGTGGTCCATCTCCTGCAGGGCCCCGCTGCCCCAGCGTGAGCGCGGGGCCCGCCCGCCCATGACGACCACGGGGGAGCCGTTGAAGTGCGCGGTCGCGACGCCGCTGATCCCGTTGGTGATGCCGGGGCCGGCCGTGAGGACGGCCAGCCCGGGTTTCCTGGTCAGCCGGGCCGTGGCCTCCGCGGCGAACACGGCGCTCTGCTCGTGGCGTACGTCGAGGATCCGCATGCCCTCGTGCACGGCGCCGTCGTAGAGGGGGAAGACGTGCCCTCCCGACAGCGTGAACATGGTCTCGACACCATAGGCCTTGGACACGGCGACGGCGGCGTCACCGGCGTGCTTCGCAGACTCCATGCCGGGAACCTACCAACGAGCCATCAGAGTAAACAGATGTCAACGGTTGCGTCGTCACGCAGCCATGGCGGCCGGTTCCCGGTCCTCACCTGCAGCAGACATTCGCCATGCCGGCCGGCGCCTGCACGGTGATCTTCCTTGGCGAGGCAGGCTCCTTCATGATGTCGAGGTTGACGTTCTTGGCAAGCGCGTCCACGTCGTAGGACAGGCCGGGGACCAGCACGGTGACATCGCCTCTGGTTCTGACGACCGCCCGGACCTTCGTCGGAGCGTTTTCGAAGGACAGGTCGACGCGGCCCGAGCCGATCTCCACGTCGGCCTCGCCGCCCGTGAGCCTGCTACCCGTGACATCGCCGGAACCGCTCCTGGCCCAGACGGTGCCCGATGTCTCGGCCACCCGCAGCGGACCCGACTCGGAGATCATCCGGACATTGCCGAAGATACCGTTGACCGCCAGCATGCCGTTGGCCGACTCCGCCGCTACATCGGTCTCCACCGGCACGAACAGCGCGTAGTCGACATCGCAGACCGGCGCGTGCCGCTCGTCCGTGCCTGGGCACGAGGCATCGAGCCGCAGCGTCCGGCCGTCCCAGTCCTCCTTGACGGTCGGCTTCGTCTTCGACCAGCGCACTGACCGTTCGAGGAACAGCTCGCCCGCCTCGCCGGGATGGATGCTGACATTCACGCTTCCGCGCCCCGCGATCACCTTCAGCTGTGACAGCTTGAACGAGATGCTCCTGCTGGTCGTCTCCGTCGGTGGACTGGCGTGGGCGAACCCATCCCAGAACGCGGTACCGCTGATCAGCAACGCGCACACGGTCGCCACGGCGCCCGCGCTCAGCCACAGGGCCCTCATGGCAGACTCCTGATCTTGAGGAACTGCAGGACGGCGAGGACCCGGCGGTGGTCGCCCTCGGCCGGGGACAGGTCGAGCTTGGTGAAGATGTTGCCGATGTGCTTGCCGACCGCTCCCTCGCTGAGCACCAGCGCCTGCCCGATGCCCGCGTTGGAGCGGCCTTCGGCCATCAGCCTGAGCACTTCGCCCTCCCTGGGCGTCAGCCGGTCGAGCGGGTCGCTGTGCCCGCGCAGCAGCAGCTGGGCGACGACCTCGGGGTCCAGCGCGGTGCCACCCGCCGCCACCCGGCGCAGCGCGTCGATGAAATCGGTCACGTCGGCCACCCGGTCCTTGAGCAGGTAGCCGACACCCCCGGTGGCCGAGGCGAGCAGCCGGGCCGCGTAGCGCTCCTCCACGTACTGCGACAGGACCAGCACCGGCATGTCGGGATGCTCGCGGCGCAGCACGAGAGCCGCGCGCAGGCCCTCGTCCGTGTGTGTGGGAGGCATCCGTACGTCCGTGACCACCAGGTCGGGCAGGTGCTCCTCAGCGGCGCGCAGCAGGCCCTCCGCCTCGTCCACGGCCGCCACCACCCGCATGCCGGCCGCGTCGAGCAGCCGGACGAGCCCTTCGCGCAGAAGTACGGAGTCTTCCGCCAGTACTACTCGCACGACAGGTCCACCTCAAGGGAGTCTTCCGCCAGAACTACTACTCGCACGACAGGCCCGCCTCAAGGGAGTCTTCCGCCTGAACTACTACTCGCACGGCAGGTCCACCTCGATCGTGGTCGGCCCGCCGAGCGGGCTGGACAGGCGGAGCGTCCCGTCGACCGAGTCGATCCGCTGGAGGAGGCCGCGCAGCCCGGTGCCGCCGTCGAGCCGGGCGCCACCGCAGCCGTCGTCGAAGACGCGCAGGCACAGCCGGTCGCCCTCGCGGACCACGCTCACCTGGGCCTTGGTGGCCGCCGCGTGCTTGGCGATGTTGGTGAGGGCCTCGGACACGATGAAGAACGCCACCGCCTCGATGGTAGGAGAAGCGCGCAGATCGATGTCGACGCGCAGCCGCACCGGGATGGGGGCGCGCGCGGCGATGCCGGAGAGCGCCGCGTCGAGGCCCTGGTCGTTGAGCACGGCGGGATGCAGGCCGCGGACGAAGTCGCGCAGCTCTTTGAGCGCCTGCTTGGACTCCTCGTGCGCCTGCGCGATCGCCTCGCGGGCGGGCTCGGGCAGGTCGGTCAGCGTGGCGCGGGCCAGCCCGAGGTTCATGGCCAGCGAGACCAGCCGCTGCTGGGCGCCGTCATGCAGGTCCCGCTCGATGCGCCGCCGCTCGGCGTCGGCCGCGTCGATCACCCCGGCGCGGCTCTCGGTCAGCGTCTCGATCCGCTGCCCCAGCTCGTGGCGGCTGGGGCCGAGCAGAGTGCGCGCCACCGACAGGTCCAGACGCGCCATTCCCCGCGCTAGCGTCGGAGCCACCAGCAGCAGGACGAACCCGACCGCCATGTACACGGAGACCACGCCCGGTTCCCTCAGGTTGAACTCGAACACGAGCGGACGCTTCTGCAGCATCGGCTGCAGGAACGCCGTCAGCCCCACCCCGGCCGCCCCCCACGCGGCCGCCACCAGGACGGTCCCGGCCAGCCCCACCAGTGGCGAGAGCAGGTGGTAGCCGATCTGCCGCCAGGTGACGCGGCTGCGCCAGGTGATCGGCGAGCGCACCGGCTGGATGCGCGCCCCGAGGAACGCCTCGAACCGGGAGCGCTGCACCCGGGTGAAGAGCGGCAGACCGCGACGCATCAGGGGCGGCACCGCGGCGCACACGAGGGTCAGCCCGGCGAGGATCACGCCGACAGGCAGCCCGATCACGACATGCGCCGTGTCCAGCCAGGCGCGTGCCGACCACGGGCGGGGGACTTTCATGGCACCAACGGTATTGACCTCCGGGGCCCGCGCGACATGGGCTTGGTGTGTGCCTGCGGGGTAGGGCTAGCCCCACCCCGCGGGTGAAGAGGGGCCAGCCTCACAGCGGTGGGACGGACCAGCCCTTCTCCCTGTACAGCGGGGCGTGCTCGGCGTTGACGAACAGCCGATCCTCGGGATTGGGGATGCGGAAGTAGCTCTGCGGGTGCAGCAACTCCCTGGCGTTGTCCGACAGGTCGAGCACATAGCGGTCGGGCGCCCGTCGCTGGGCCAGGAAGCGCAGCTCGAACGGCAGCAGGGCGAGCGGATTCGCGTGGTCCCAGAGGCCCAGCCCCGCCTCACGGGCCCGCCGTACGGCCTGCCTGGCCCGGCCCAGCGCCCCCGCTTCGGCGACCGTCCTGGCGCTGCCCGGCGCCGGCACCGCGTCGGCCAACCGGCCCTCCTGGCGGACGAACGGGTCCACGTTGGGCCAGATGAAGTAGGGGATCACGTGCCCGGCCGCGAGCAGTCGCTCGTTGTACGGATCGGGGCGGGGCTTGTCGCGCTGGTCGCGGTTGACGTAGCAGAGGAGCCTGCCGTACCGGTCGAGGATCTCGTACGCGAAGGCCAGCCTGATCTTGAACGTCTCGTCGGTGAGGCCCTGCTCGGTGATGTCGAGCTGCATCATGGTCTTGAGCGCCTGGGTGGCCGGGGCGGCATGGGCGGCGTGGTTGGGCGCGGCCGCCGGGCCCAGCCTGCCCAGCAGGTTGTTGTGCAGGGCCGTGCGGAGCGTGAGCTCCTGGTAGCCCTTCTCGAACGGGTCGGTGAGGAAGGTCGTCCAGGCGGGCTTGTCGATGGACACGAAGCCTTTGGGGAAGTCGGGGAAGTTCGGGTTGCGGGGTAACTCGAAGCTGACTTCGGGAGCGTCGACACCGAGCAGACGTACGCCGAAGTTGCCGTCGGCCGCGATGTTGATCGTGTCGCCGTCATGCACGATCTTGTCCACCGGCTGGGCCGCGCCTTTGGAGCGGCCGAGAAGAGCGTGTCCGACTGTGACGCCGGGAACGGGTTGTTCGATCGCCTTTGCCATGCCTGCATCATCACCCCGCGATGGCCGCAAGTCCCGAAATAGTTGAACGAATCGGTATTGCGGGCCGTCTCACGTGGTGACGGATGAGCTGGAGGTCCAGATGTTACAGATCGGGGTAGCCGTGGCAGCCGCCGCGGCGATGTCCATGGGGGCGGGCGTGCTGCCCGACGGGATGCTCTTCCTGGAGACCCACCCACCGGCCAAGAAGTGGGAGACCTACAAGACGACGGAGTCGAAGAGCCTCCCGCTCCGGCTGAACCCGTGCGAGCGCCGCACCGCCTCGACCGCCGACCGCCTGGCGACCCGGGCCGTCCACTACCGCTCGGAAGACACGATCAAGTACGAGCAGCTCGTCGTCTACAAGAGCGTCTCCGCCGCCCGTACGGCGATGCGGGGGCTGCGCGCGGACCTGTCCCGGTGCGCGAACTTCGGCAAGGGCCCCGACCGCCACCACTACTACACCAAGCCCCTCAAGGTGGGCGACGACGCTCTCCGGGCCGGCAGCAGCTTCTTCGAGAGCGGTGAGCAGACGGTCGTCGTACGGAACGGCGCGACCGTCTACGTCGTGGGCGGATCGGGCTGGGCGGCGAAGAGCCTGCCGCTCAAGCGCTTCAAGGGCCTCATCTCCCAGGCGGAGCGGATGAGGGCGAAGGTCTGTGACCTGCCGAAGGCGGCCTGCTGAAGAAGCTGCCTCACGGGCGGCGCAGGCGCGTGACGAACTTGTACCGATCGCCGCGATAGAGCGACTGCGCCCACTCGACCGGGTTTCCGTCGGCGTCGAAGGCGTGCCGGGTCAGGAGCAGCATCGGCAGCCCGACGTCCACGCCGAGCGCCTTCGCGTCATAGGGCGTGGCGAGCACGGTCTCGATGATCTCCTCGGCGTCGGTGAGCCGGACGTTGTAGGCGTTGTGCAGCGTCTCGTACAGGGACGCGTGCACCTCCAGCTCCCGCCGCAGCCTGGGGAAGCGGCGGGCCGACAGGTGAGTGGTGTCTATCGAGACGGGCTCCCCGTTGGCCAGGCGCAGGCGGTGGATGCGCAGGACGCGTCCGCCCGGGTTGATGGCCAGCCGCCGCGCGAGCGGCTCGTCGGCGGTGATGTAGCCGATCTCCAGGATCTTGGTGTCGGGCTCGAGGCCGGCCGTGCGCAGGTCGCCGATGTACGACGTCAGCTGCAGCACCTGCGCCACCTTCGGCTGGGCCACGAAGGTGCCCTTGCCCTGGATGCGCAGCAGCCGCCCCTCGACGACCAGCTCGGTCAGCGCCTGACGGACGGTGGTGCGCGAGGTCTCGAAACGTACGGCCAGCGTCCGCTCGGGAGGCAGCGCCGCGCCGGGAGGCAGACTCTTGGTGAGCTCGAGCAGGCTCCGTTTCACGTCGTAGTACTTCGGTACGCGAGGGCCGTCGTCCGTCACGCTCTCACCTTCACTTCTGCCACGGCGGTGAGGGCGTGTCTGATCACCGCGAGATCATCGGAACTCAGATTGGCCCGAGCGGTCAACCACCGGCACGACACAGGCAGGGGCGCGCTCGTCGTCAGACCGGGCTCGCCCGCCGTGATACATGCCGGATCGGGCAGCTCAGGTTGATTGTGAAGGATATACACAGTGGCAGGCGTGGCCGCAACCGAGGCGGTAGCCGACGCCGTAGCCGAAGTCGGGACAAAGATGAGTGACGTGTCGATCACCTCCGTTGCGCGCCGAACGGTCCCGCTCCGAGGATCGACCGAACGGAACAGTGTGACGGTTTTCACAGTGTGAGATTCCCGAAAATCAGCGGTTGACCGCACGGCGACACGCCCGTGTTCATCGGTGTTCGCGGCCTGGTGGGCACGTCTGCGGGAGGGGCGGGCCGGGTCGCCAGTTTGGTTGTTGCGGCGGAAAGCACGCATGATGCACTCGTGCCGACTCTCAGCGACCTCGTCGTCCGCCACACCGCTCTCGACGCGGCGGACCTCGACTGGCTGCACTCTCTGGTCTCCGACTGGCAACTGCTGGCCGACCTGTCGTTCGCCGACCTCATCCTGTGGGCGCCGCTCCAGGGCGAGGGCGGCGGCTGGATCGCGATCGCGCAGATGCGCCCGACCACCGGACCCACCGTCTACCACGACGACATCGTCGGCACCGTCGCGGCCAAGGGCGAGCGCTACCTGATCGACACGGCGTGGAACGAGCGGCGCATCTGCCGCGAAGGCGACCCCGACTGGTCGACGGGCGTGCCCGTCCGCGAGGAGACCATCCCCGTACGGCGGGCGGTCCCCGTCGGCGAGGCCCGCTTCCTCGCGGTGATCCAGCGCTCCACCAACCTGTCCTCGGCGCGCACCCCGTCGCGCCTGGAGCTCACCTACCTGCAGAGCGCCTCCGACCTGGCGCAGATGGTGGCCGAGGGACGCTTCCCGTTCTCCGGCGAGGAGCCGATCCTGGTCCGCTCCCCGCGCGTCGGCGACGGCCTGCTGCGGCTGGATCGGGCGGGGCGCGTGACGTACGCGTCTCCGAACGCGCTGTCGGCCTACCGGCGGCTCGGTCTGCACGCGGATCTGGTCGGGGCCGAGCTGGGCCGGGTGACCGCCACGCTCTGCTACTCCGACGAGCCGATCAACGAGGACCTGATGATCGTGGCCAGCGGGCGCGCGGCCAAGGAGACAGAGGTCGAGTCCGGCGGGACGATCGTGCAGCTCCGGGCGATCCCGCTGATCGTCGGCGGCGGCCGCATCGGCGCGCTGGTGCTCATCCGTGACGTGACGGAGCTGCGCCGCCGCGAACGTGAGCTGATGACCAAGGACGCGACCATCCGCGAGATCCACCACCGGGTCAAGAACAACCTGCAGACGGTGGCGGCCCTGCTCCGGCTCCAGGCACGGCGCCTGCGCGTGCCCGAAGGGCGGGAGGCGCTGGAGGAGGCGGTGCGGCGGGTCGGCTCGATCGCGATCGTGCACGAGACGCTCTCTCACGCGCCGGAGGAGTTCGTCGACTTCGACGACATCGCCGACCGCGTGATCGCGATGGCGGGCGAAGTGTCGGCGGCGGAGGCGGCGGTCACCCCGCGACGGATAGGCAGCTTCGGCACCCTTCCGTCGCTCATCGCCACACCTCTGGCGATGGCTCTCACCGAACTTCTCCAGAACGCCTTGCAACACGGCCGCCCCAAACACCTGCAAGTGGTCGTGGAACCGACTCCCGACAGGCTGCACGTGACCGTCTGGGACGACGGTCAGGGTCTGCCCGACGACTTCGAGCTGGACAATTCCACGAGCCTGGGCCTGCAGATCGTCCGCACGCTCGTGGTCGGCGAGCTCTCGGGCAAACTCTCGATCGCCCCTCGCCTGGAGGGCGGCACAGAGGTGACGCTCTCCATCCCACTGCCGGCCGCCTGACGGCGTGCCCTTGTCACGGGCGCGCTTATCGGCGGCCCGCCACGTGCGGGTTCAGCGCGCGTCTCCCTGGAGGCCCTCCACCACGGATGGCGGGTGGGGCCAGCCCATGCCTGCCGTACGAGCTGCGGATCGGGCGGTTCGGCTAGGCGGAGGCGCGAGCGCGGGCACGGGCGCTGCGGCGCTTCAACGCCCTGCGCTCGTCCTCGCTCAGGCCGCCCCAGACGCCGGCGTCCTGGCCGGACTCAAGGGCCCACTTCAAGCACAGGTCGACCGCCGAACACGAGCGGCACACCTGCTTGGCCTCTTCGATCTGCATGAGTGCCGGGCCGGTGTTGCCGATCGGGAAGAACAGCTCGGGGTCGACGTCACGGCAGGCAGCTCGGTGGCGCCAGTCCATGCGTTTCACTCCTTAGTAGATGGAACCTCTGGTCGGCTCCGTGCGGCTACTACTTTGTGAAGAGTTTCACTAACTCGCGCGAGCAACGACCCGGATCCTGCGTTGGACCGGGGTTGCCCGCTGAGCGTCGGAGCGGACCCGGTAAGGCTTGTTAAAGGTCCTACGTTCCGACGTCAAAGTTGAGCCTGTCAGCCACTGAGAGTGCACGCAAGAGGGTTGGTAGGAAGTTTTGGTGTGGATGGATGTCGGATGCGTCACACAATGACCGAATGTAACCAGCTAGACCAGAACTTGTAATGCGTTCGGGATAGAGCGGAATGTCACTGATTCCCGTTCCCCCAGGTAGTCGCCGTCCAGCTCGAAGGCCACAGGGCGGTCTGCCGCGAGCGTGAACTCGGACTCGTCGTGGAGCTGGACGAGGTGCCGGCCCGATGGAAGGGTGTCACGCTCCGTGAGGATCTGCCGGATGGCGGGAAGTATCGACGTCACGCCTATCTCTTGGAGTCCCAGCAGGTCGAGCCCGGTCTCGAAGCCGGCCCAGGGCGTGGGCAGGACCGGCCGGGTGCCGATGTAGGTCCAGGGCGAGGTGTTGGAGATGATCGCCATGTACACGCCCTTGGCGGCGGGAATGCCGGGGCCGCTCAGCGTCATCGCCGGGTGGCGCTTGTCAGTGGCGAAGTAATGGCGCAGTGCGGTGTTGACGTAACGCGTGGGTGTCGCCTTCCGGCCCGTGCCGCGCAGCCCCTCGACGGCCCGGATGACCTCGGCGTTGTACCCCATCCCACCGCCGAAGGTGAAATATCGGCTCTGATCCTCCCAAAGGGCTTGCCCCAACCCCACGGTCCTGCGGCGGCCGTCACGCAGCGCCTCGAGCACAGCGCCCGTGGCCTCGACCGGGTCGTTCGGCAGGCCCAGGTCGCGGGCGAACACGTTCGCGCTGCCCCCGGGGATGACGATCAGCGCGGGCCGCCCGGCGCTGGGGTCGTCCTGGTACGCGGGGTCGTCGCCGTTGACGGCGTTGAGCAGGCCGTTCACGGCCTCGTTGATCGTCCCGTCGCCGCCCAGCACGGCCACCACGTCGTAGCCCTTGGCGTGCGCGGTGGTGGCCAGCGCGGCCGCGTGGCCCCGGTACCGGGTCTGTTCCACGGTCAGCTCGACGGCGGCGCCGAGCGCGCGGATCAGTACGTCACGCCGGCGGGCATTCGTGGTCGTGGCCTTGGGGTTGACCAGGAGCATCGCTCGCATGTCGTTCAGACTAGCCGGTGCCCGATATCTGGCTTATCGGCCATTAGTCGGAATCTGGGGGCGGCAAGGGGCACCGATAGGGTTTGGGGCGTGAACCGACCTTGGACACTTCTCGCCGCCGCGCTCATCGTTGCCCTGGAGGGCCTCGTGGCGCTCGGTCTCGGTCTGTACGTCGCGGTGGAGACGCTGGCCGGCGCGGCGGAGGACATCACCAGCGCGCTGGCCGAGTCGGCGTTCGGGGTGCTGATCGGCGCGGGATTGGTCTGGGTGGCCTGGGGCGGCCTGTACAAGATGGAGCGATGGGGGAGATCGCCCAGCGTGCTGGCCCAGATCTTCGTGCTCCCGGTCGCGATCACGCTCATCCAGTCGGACAAGCCGCTCTATGGGATCCCGCTGATCGTGGTGGCCGTCGCCGGCCTCGGCACGTTGCTCGCGCCCCCCACCACCCACGCCCTATATGGCGAGGACTCGCAGAAGGGTTAGCTGTCGAGGGTCGGTCGTCGGCCCTCGATCGCGTTAGTCGTCCAGGGTCAGTCGTCCGCGGTCAGGCCCTCGCGCAGCTGGGCCAGCGTGCGGGCCAGCAGCCGTGAGACGTGCATCTGCGAGATGCCCAGCTCGGTGGCGATCTGCGACTGGGTCATGTTGCCGAAGAAGCGCAGCAGCAGGATGCGCTTCTCACGGGGCGGCAGTCGTTCGAGCAGCGGCTTGAGCGACTCGCGGTATTCGACGCCTTCGAGCGACTCGTCCACGATGCCCAGCGAGTCGGACACGGCGGGCGCGTCGTCGTCACCGGAGTCGGGCGCGTCGAGGGACACGGTGGAGTAGGCGTTGGCCGACTCCAGGCCCTCGAGGACCTCCTCCTCGGTCATCTTGAGGTAGGCGGCCAGCTCCGCGACGGTCGGTGCCCGGCCTTCGCGCTGCGACAGCTCGCTGATCGCCTTGGTCAGCGACAGCTTGAGCTCCTGGAGACGGCGCGGCACGCGCACCGCCCAGCCCTTGTCACGGAAGTGGCGCTTGATCTCGCCGACGATCGTGGGCGTGGCGTAGGTGGAGAACTCCACGCCGCGGTTGAGGTCGAAGCGGTCGATGGACTTGATCAGTCCGATGGTGGCGACCTGGGTGAGGTCGTCGAGCCACTCGCCCCGGTTGCGGAAGCGGCGGGCCAGATATTCGACCAGAGGAAGGTGAAGCTCGACCAGCTCGTCCCTGATGCGCTGCCGACGCGGCTCGTCAGGCCCCAGCTCGGACAGCTCGGCGAAGAGGATGCGGGCCCGCACCCTGTCGGGCACGGCGTGGTCGCTGGTGGCCATGGCTCCAGTCCTTTCCGTCACGCCGGCCTCGCCGTGCCTCGGCGCTTACGCAGGACGATCGCCATGCGATCGGGAGAGTCGATCACCGCTTCCACATCGTCTGCCAGGGCGGTCAAGACCATCCAGGCGAAGTCGTCCCGCTTTGGCGCGGAGCTGCCGACCGTCGCGACCTCGACCCTGACCTGCATTTCCTGCCCGGTCAGCTCGAACTCGGCGGTCAGATCGGTCCCGGGCACGGCCTCGCTCAGCAACATCGCGCACGCCTCGTCGACCGCGATCCGCAGATCCTCGATCTCGTCCAGCGTGAAGTCGAGCCGTGCGGCCAGTCCGGCAGTGGCCGTACGCAGTACGGACAGGTAGGCACTCGCGGCCGGGAGCCTGATGCTCACCACGTCGCGGATGCCGGCCACGCCCTCAGCCCGCGTCTCGGTTTCCTCGGTCACGTTCCTCCTCGCGAATACGGCGCTGACTGCAACTTACCGCCCCCGGGAGGTGGTTGGCGGAATCAGACTCGCCATCGACCGAAAAGGCTCTGCGCGGAAGGTCGCCGCACAGAGCCTTTGTGCCGGTTTAGGCGGCCTTCGTCTCCCAGAAGATCTTGGAGATTTCGTCGATCTTGCCGAGAAGGTCCTCGGCCTTGGTGACCTCGACCGTGCCCTTGCCGCCGGCCGCGCCGGCGAGCTTCGTGGCCTCCCAGAAGAGCTGGTGAAGCTGGGGGTACTGCTCGAGGTGCGGGGGCTTGAAGTAGTCGGTCCAGAGCACCCACAGGTGGTGCTTGACGAGCTCGGCCCGCTCCTCCTTGATGGAGAGCGCCCGGGCCCGGAAGATCGGGTCCTCGTTGGCCGCGTACTTCTCCATGATCGCCTTGACCGACTCCGCCTCGATCCGGGCCTGCGCGGGGTCGTACACCCCACAGGGCAGGTCGCAGTGGGCAGAAGCGACATGCTTGGGTCGTAGCAGTCGTGCGAGCATCAGAAAGTCCTTCCTTGATGCTGAATCAGCTTGGTCCAACTACCGACCTTACTCGGGTCCAAACGCCTGCGGCGGAGGGGGTCACAGCCCATGAGAGTGCGTGTCGAGGGGGATTCGATGCGGCCGGCGCTGGTGCCCGGCGACTGGCTCCTCGTACGGCGTGGCGCCGCGGTGCATCCCGGCGATCTGGTCGTGGCGCGGCTCCCGGGCGAGCCCGAGCGGCTCATCGTCAAGCGGGCCCAATGGCACGGCGACGACGGCTGGTGGCTGGAGAGTGACAACCAGCGGGCCAGCGGGCGCCGCGACAGCTGGGACTTCGGCCCGGTGAACGACATCGTGGGCCGGGTGGTGCTGCGCTACTGGCCGCTCCTGCGGCGGGCACGGTAGGCGGCGACGTTGGCCCTGCTGGCGCACCGGGCGGAGCAGTAGCGGCGCGAGCGGTTGGAGGAGGTGTCGAGAAAGGCCCGCAGGCATCGTGGCTCCTGGCAGCGGCCGAGCCGGTCGGCGCCCAGCTCGGCGACGAGTGCGGCCAGGCCCATCACGGCGCCGGCGGCGGCCGTGCCGTGCGCGTCCACAGCGAGGTGGAGGTGCCAGCGCTGCCCGTCGTGGTCCGACAGTTGGGGACGCACCGGATGGCGCACGAGCAGCGCGTTCAGGCGCGCCACGACGGCCTGCTCGCCGCCGGTCCCGTCGAACACGGCCGCCAGTTCGTCACGCAGCTCCAGGAGCTCCGGCGGGGGGTGCGGATCGTTCACCAGCCGGACCGCCCACTCGGCGTAAGAGGTGAGGTCCATGCCGGAGTATTACACGAGCCGCGGGGCGCCCAGCCTCGGACGCCCCGCATATGGGCTCTCAGGGGCTGCGGGGCTCGCTTTGGAGGCCCCTGCTGAAGGTCAGCCCTCCGGGTGCAGGACGCGCCTGAGGAACGAGCGGGTCCGCTCCTGCTTCGGGTCGCCGATCACCTCGGTGGGCGTCCCCTCCTCGACGATCACCCCGCCGTCCATGAACACCACCCGGTCGGCCACCTCGCGGGCGAACCCCATCTCGTGGGTGACCACCAGCATGGTCATGCCCTCCTCCGCCAGTTTGCGCATGACGGCGAGCACGTCGCCGACCAGCTCCGGGTCCAGCGCCGAGGTGGGCTCGTCGAAGAGCATCAGGTCCGGGTTCATGGCCAGCGCCCTGGCGATGGCCACCCGCTGCTGCTGTCCGCCGGAGAGCTTGCCGGGATATTCGTCGCACTTGTCGCCGACACCGACCTTGGCCAGGTTCTCCCTGGCGACGATCTCGGCCTCCTTCTTGCTCCGGTTCAGCACCCGCTGCTGGGCGATCATCACGTTCTGCAGCGCGGTCAGGTGCGGGAAGAGGTTGAACTGCTGGAACACCATGCCGACGTGCCGCCGGGCCGCGTCGATGTCGGCGTCGGGATGGGTCAGCTCCAGGCCGTTGACGAACACCCGGCCCTTGGTCGGCGTCTCCAGCACGTTCACGCAGCGCAGCAGCGTCGACTTGCCCGAGCCTGAGGGGCCGATGACGCAGACCACCTGACCGGGTTCGACGGTGAAGTCGATGCCCTTGAGCACCTCGTTGTCGCCGAAGTACTTGTGGAGTTCCCTGATCTCTACGGCGTGCGTCACCGTTTCCTCCCCTGGCGCGCTTCGAGGCGGCGTACCACGAACCCGAGCGGAATCGTGATCAGCAGGTACGTGGCGCCGGCCACGATCAGTGGCGTGCTGTTGGCCTGGTCGATCGTGGTGTCGGAGCCGAACTTGGTCAGCTCGGTGGTCGCCGCTGTGACGCCCAGCGTGAAGACCAGCGAGGAGTCCTTGAACAGCAGGATCAGCTCGTTGGTCAGCGGCGGGATCACGATCCTGATGGCCTGCGGCAGGATGATGGAGAGCATCGCCCGGCCCGGCTTCATGCCGAGCGACCTGGCCGCCTCCATCTGGCCCTTGGGCACCGCCTGGATGCCCGCGCGGAACGACTCGGCCATGTAGGCGGCGGCCACCAGGCCCAGCGCGAGCGCCACCGTACCGTAGACGTCGCCGGGGAGCTTGAACCCGGGGAACGCGATCGGCAGGCCGAACCCGAGCAGCAGGAAGATGATCAGCGCGGGCAGGCCGCGGAAGATCTCGATGTAGACGAGGGCGACCACCCGGTAGGGGACCACCGAGGACAACCGCATCAGCGCCAGCACGAGACCGAGCGCGAAGCCGATCACATAGCCGGCGACGGTGAAGATCAGGGTGTTCTTCAACGCGACCGTGAACAGCGTGGGGAACATCCCCGCGGCGACCTTGCCGTTCAGGAAGTTCTCGAAGATCTTCGGCCAGTCCGCGAGCAGGATCACCGCGAGGAGGACGAGGACGAAGACGGCGTACTGGATGGCGAGGCTGACGCGGCGGCGCTGGCGGGGGCTGAGCCCGCTTTTCGCGGGCTCAGCCGTGGTCGGCGTGGTCGTCATGATCAGGAGGTGGGCGTCGGGGTCGTGACGGGCGCGGCGCCCATCCACTCCTGGTACTCCTTGGTCCAGGTGCCGTCCTTGATGGCCTCGGCCAGGGACTCGTTGATGACCTTGAGCAGCGCGGCGTTGCCCTTCTTGACGGCGAAGCCGTACTGGGCGTGGGTCGGCACCTGGCCGGACAGCTCATAGGCGGAGGAGACGTTCGGCTTCTTCATCCAGTCGACGACGACCGGCAGGTCCTGGATCACCATGTCGACCTGGCCGGACTGCAGCGCGAGCAGCAGCTTGCCGGAGTCCTTGAACTCCTTGGCCTCGATGCCCTTGCTCTTGGCGAGCGTGAGGCTGGTCGTGCCGGCCTGCACGCCGACGCTCAGGTTCTTGCTCTTGGCGGTCTCGAGGTCGGGCACACCGGCGCCCTTCTTGGTCACCAGGCCGAGCACTTCGTCGAAGTAGGGGTTGGAGAAGTCGAGGTGCTGCTTGCGATCCTCGGTGATCGTCATTCCGGCGGCGGCGACGTCGCACTTGCCGGCACTGAGCGCGGCACCGCCCTTGATCGAGTCGAAGTCGATGTCCACGATGTCCTGCGTCACGCCCAGCTTCTTGGCGACCAGGTCGATCATGTCCACGTCGAACCCGACGACCTTGCCGCTGGCGTCCTTGGACTGGAACGGCGGGTACGGCAGGTTGGTGCAGGTGGTCAGCTTTCCGGGGGCGACCAGCTGTACTCCGCCCGCCGCTGTGGCGGGTGCGGAGGACGAGGCGCTGGTGCCCGTCTGCGAGGTGCTGCCGCAGGCGGACAGCGCCAGGGCGGCGGTCAGGGCGAGCGCACCGGTGGTGTAGCCACGGCGCGTCCTGGGCCAGAGGGCCATGTGCGGGCCTCCTCGAGTGATATGTAAGGAAAGTTGGTTTTTGTGAAGTTTAAATGGCCTTTTGCTGCGGACCGTCATCTGAGAATTAACAATGCGTCAACAGAACGGAGTCGGTCCTGAGACAGACCCCATCTCAGCATGTGGCACTATGGAGCGACGGGTGACCCCCGTAACCCCTCTTACGAGACGATCGGGGAGGGGCACCTGGCGGCTACCGAAGCCAGGCCTCTCGCGCCGTCTGCCGAAGGTCTCATCCGTCCGATGACTACTGGGGTCGCTGTGACTACCACACCCGCTTCCGTTGAATCCCTCGATCTCGATCCCGCCTTCGCGTTGCATCGCGGCGGCAAGCTCGAGGTCCGATCCACCATCCCCGTCCGCAACGCCGACGACCTTTCCCTTGCCTACACCCCCGGGGTCGCCCGCGTCTGCACCGCGATCGCCGACACGCCGTCACTCGTCAACGACTACACCTGGGTCTCCAACGTGGTCGCCGTCGTCTCCGACGGCACGGCCGTGCTCGGCCTCGGCGACATCGGCCCGGCGGCCGCCATGCCCGTGATGGAGGGCAAGGCGCTGCTGTTCAAGGAGTTCGGGGGCGTCGACGCGGTCCCGATCTGCCTCGACTGCACCGACGTCGACGCCCTGGTCGAGACCGTCGTACGACTGGCGCCCTCGTTCGGCGGCATCAACCTGGAGGACATCAGCGCGCCCCGCTGCTTCGAGGTCGAAGACCGGCTGCGGGACCTGCTCGACATCCCCGTCTTCCACGACGACCAGCACGGCACCGCCATCGTGGCCCTCGCCGCGCTGACCAACGCGGCCCGGCTGACCGGCCGCTCTCTGGGCGACCTGCGCGCAGTGGTGGCCGGAGCCGGCGCGTCCGGGGTCGCGGTCACCCGGATCCTCCTGGAGGCCGGCATCGGCGACATCGCGGTCGCCGACTCCAAGGGCATGATCTACGACGGCAGGGAAGGGCTCAACCCGGTCAAGCAGGCCCTGGCCCGCGACACCAACAAGGCGGGCCACAAGGGCTCGACCGAGGAGGCCCTGGCGGGCGCCGACGTCTTCCTCGGCCTGTCCGGCTCGACGGTGTCGGAGGCGGCCATCGCCTCGATGGCCGCGGACTCGATCGTGTTCGCCCTGTCCAACCCCACCCCCGAGGTGCACCCCGAGGTGGCCGCGAAGTACGCCAAGGTGGTCGCGACCGGCCGCTCCGACTTCCCCAACCAGATCAACAACGTGCTGGCCTTCCCCGGCGTCTTCCGCGGCGCGCTCGACGTACGGGCCACCGAGATCACCGAGAACATGAAGGTCGCGGCGGCCGTCGCGCTCGCCGACGTGGTGGGTGCGGACGTCAGGGCCGACTACGTGATCCCCAGCCCGTTCGACGCGCGTGTAGCGCCCGCGGTGACCGCCGCGGTGGCCGCCCAGGCTCGCGCCGACGGGGTCGCCCGCCTGTAGTTCTGCGGGAAGCCGTAACTCCCTTAGGAAACCGCCAAATTTCCTTTACTCTCCGTGCTATAAAGAGGGCTCTCTGTAAGGATGCGGGCGCCGACTCCTGTTGCCGCGAGGAGAGCGATGGAACGCGAGCCCAATCGACTGCTACAGCAGCTGATCGCGGAGGCCGGCTTCTCCCACAAGGGGTTGGCCAGGCGCCTCAACGACCTGGGAGCCGCGCGTGGCACCCCTGGCCTGAAGTACGACCACAGCTCCGTGCTGCGCTGGATCGGCGGTCAGCGGCCTCGGGACCCTGTGCCGTGCCTCCTTACCGAGATTTTCGCACTCCGGCTCGGCAGGCCCTTCTCCCCCGTGGAGGTGGGCATGCCGGCCATCGTTACACCCCTGGATCTCGGACAGGAGTTCACGCACACGTGGAAGGAGGGGGTCGCGACCGTGACGGCGCTGTGGCGGGCCGATATGGAGAGGCGGCGCTTCCTGATCGATTCGACTTTCGCGATTGGTGCGGGCTCGGTAGGGGCCGTCCGCTGGCTGACGGCCCCGCCGGAGGAACGCCCGGGCGGCTCCGGCACACGCCGCGTCGGCAGGGCCGACATCACCGCGATCCACGAGGTCACCCGTTCCTTCGGTGAGCTCGACAACAGGTTCGGCAGCGGACGCGTCCGCGCGTCGGTCATCAAATACCTCGACACCGCGGTCTCGCCGCTGCTCAAAGAGGGCGCCTACGGCGAGGCCACGGGCAGGCAACTGGCCGGGGCCGCCGCGGAGCTGACCCGCCTGGCCGGTTGGATGGCCTACGACCTGGAGCAGCACGGCCTGGCCCAGCGCTACCTGATCCAGGCGCTGCGCCTGGCCCAGGGCGCCGACGACCACGCGCTGGGCGGCGAGATCCTGGCCGGCATGGCGCACCAGGCCATCTACATGGGCCAGCACGCCCACGCGCTCGACCTGGCCAGGGCCGCCCAGCTCTCGGCCCGCCGCGCGGGCGTCCACACCCTGCTGTGCTCCGGCCTGGTGCTGGAGGCGCACGCTCAGGCGGGCCTCGGCGACGCGCGCTCCTGCGGCAGCGCTCTGCACGCGGCCGAGGTGGCCTTCGACTCGCGGGCTCCCGCCGACGAGCCGGCCTGGCTGAGCTACTTCGACGAGGCGTACCTGGCGGCCAAGTTCGCCCACTGCTTCCGCGACCTGGGAGAGGGGGAGCGGGTCGTCCGGCAGGCGCACCGCTCGCTCGACATGGACGGCCGCTACGTGCGCGGGCGGATGTTCAACCTGTCGCTCCTGGCGGCCGGGTTGCTGCAGTGCGGGGAGCTGGAGGAGGCGTGCAAGGTGGCGGAGACCGCGTTCAAGCTGGCCGGTGAGCTGCAGTCGGTCCGGTCTCGTTCGTACGCGGCCGATCTGCGTCGGCGGCTGGAGCCGTACAAGAGCGAACCCGCGGTGCGGGCGCTGCGCGAGCTATCCGCTGTTTGAGCCTTCCGCTATTAGATGAGCCCGCCGCCGGATCTCCGGCGGCGGGCTCGTTATGTACCTATCTATTACTGCATCATCTCGCCGTTGGGCCCGACGATCGACTTGGTCGCGGCGTACTGGGCCTTGTTGTAGACGTCAGCGGTCTCGCCGTCGAAGTAGGCGGAGCTGATGAAGTCGATCCGGCCGTTGCCGTCCTGGTCGTGGAACATGCTCGTCACGCCGTTGACGAAGCCGGTGCGCTTGTTGTTGTCGTACTTCATCAGCCAGGGGCCGCCGTCGGCGCCGGGGGTCATGGAGCACTTCAGTACCTGGTGCGTCTCGACCTTGAAGGTGTTGACCTGGTAGGTCTTCGTACCGGTCTTGCCGGCGCACCACTTGGGCGTCACGCCGGTAAAAGCCTTGTCGCCGTCCGGGTGGGGGGCGCTGGGGTAGCCGAAGGCGGTGACGGTCTGGCCCATGGGCTGGTTCCAGGCGACGCCCTGGCCGCCGACGATGTCGCCGAGGCGGCCCAGGTCCTTGGCGATGCCGATGACGTACTCGGCCATGTAGAACTTGCGCGAGGTGCCGGGCTTGACCCACTTTTGTGTGTAGTAGTGGGTGATGGAGTAGTTGCCGAGCTTGTCGACGCCCTTCTCTCCCAGGCCCTTGTAGGCGGCGTGCTCCAGCTGCGTCACGGGGAGCGTCTCGGGCGCGCCGAACTTGAAGCCGTTGCCCTTGCCGGTCCTGGCCGCGTCGTACTCCTTCTTACCGACCTCGACCTTCTCCAGGACCGCGCCGGGATAGTCGGGGCCCACCTTGTCGGCCGGGGTGTCGGCGCCCTCGGACCAGCAGTTGCCGAGGGTCAGGACGCACTTGGCGTACTCGGCGGGGCTGATCTCAACCGGCTTGACCCACTTGTCGCCACGCCACTCCTGGAACTCCTTGAACGACACCTTCTTGTCGTTGGGGAGCGCGAAGCCGTTGTGCACGGCCACGAACGCGAAGTCGCCGTCGTAGTCGTCGTAGGTGTCGAGGTCGTAGGTGGTGAACGCGTAGGCGCCCGCGTACACGCCGAACGGCGCCTTGCCCTGGTAATAGCCGGGCACGAACACCCACTTGCGGAAGACGTCCTTGCCGCGCTCGTAGACGCAGTGGCCTGCCGTGGCGACCAGGTTGCGGTTCCTGGCCTGGACCGACGTGGCCGAGCACCAGCGGTAGTTGCCGCCGCTGTCGAGGAAGAAGACCTTGCCGATGGTCTTGGGCAGGTTCACGGCCTTGGTCTTGGTGGCGGCGGGCGTGGTGCCGGTGGGGGAGGCCGAGCCGGGCTTGCCGTCGGGCGCCTTCGCCTGCGTGGAGACCAGCTTCTGGACGTCCTTGGCGTCGACGTTGTACTGCGTGGCCTTCTTGAGGGCGGCACCGTTGGCGTCGAGCCAGAAGTAGGCGTTGCTGTAGGCCTCGGCGGCCTTGGGCGCGAGCGGGTCCTGTACCCAGTCGGGGGCGGCGGCGTTGGCGGGGAGGGTGAGGGCGGCGGCGCTCAGGCTGGCGGCGGTCAGGGGGACGAGCAGGCGCTTCACTGAGGATCTCCACAAAGTTAACAAGCAGGTTGTTAAGACCCTATCGACCCTCTGGTCACTCTGGTAACAGATTGTTCGGGAGTGTTACAGAAATGGTGGAGTACCAGGTCATGGCCTAGTTTGTGCAAGAGAAAGGCCGAAGGGCCCGGCAGGATGCCGGGCCCTTCGGTAAAGCTGGTGGACGATGACCTAAGCCCTCGTCCGGTTCAGCGAACTACTTGACGAGCTTGCCGGACCACGAGGCCGCAGCGGCCTTGTAGATCGCAGCGGTCTCACCGTCGAAGATCGGCGAGGTGATCGTGTCGTAGCGCTTGTTGCCATCGAGGTCAACGATGAGGCTGGTGACACCGGTGACGTAGCCGAGACGCTTGGCGTTGCTGTAGTTCGCCAGCCACGGGCCACCGTCGTAACCGGCGGTGACGGCGCACTTCAGCGACTGCTGCTCCTCGACCTTGCGGGCCGGGATCTTGACGACCTTGCTGGCGGTCTTGCCGTAGCACCACTTCGGCGTAACGCCGGTGTAGGGCTTGCTACCGTCAGGGTTGGGGCCGAAGGGGTACCCGAAGGTACGAACGACCTTGCCCGGAGCCTGGTTCCACGCCACACCCTGGCCGCCGACGTTGTCGCCCAGACGGCCGACGTCCTTCAGCGCGGCAGCGGAGGTGTACAGGTCGTAACGGACGAACTTGGTGTCCGTTCCCGGCTTGTACCACTGCTGCGTGAAGTACTCGGTGATGAGGAAGTTGCCGCGGCGGTCCTGGGTCTTGTCACCCTTGCCGTGGTACCCCTTGTACTCGCTCTCGGTCACGACCGAGGTGACGGGCTCACCGAAACGCTTGCCGTTGCCAGTGCCGAAGCCGGCCCGACGGTACTCGTCAGCGGTGACTTCGACCTTCTCGACGACAGCACCAGGGAACTCGGGGCCGGTCTTCTCCTTGGCCGTGCCCCGCTTGATGCCGTAGTAGTCAGCCCGCTTCGGGTCGAGACGCCCGGCGCGGTACTCGTCGAAGCCAACCTCGACTTCCTTGACGAACTTCTCGCCCTCGTAGGCCTTGAAGGTCGCCCAGTCCACCTTGGAGGCGCTGTTCTGCACGCCGCCGATGCCGTTGTAGACGGTGACGAACGAGTAGTCGCGGTCGAAGTCCTCGTAGACGTCGAAGTCGTAGTGGGTGAAGGCCTGCTTACCCACGTACAGACCGTAAGGCGTCTTGCCCTGGTAGTAACCCGGGACGAAGACCCAGCGCGAAACGACCTCGTCGTTGCCGGCGATGTCGTAGACGCAGTGACCGGCCGTGGCGACCAGGTTGCGGTACTGCGACTGGACCGAGGTACCCGAGCAGTAGTAGAGCTTGCCGTCGCGGCCCTCGAAGAACACCTTGCCGATGGTCTTCGGCATGTTGACGTTCTGGGACTTGACGGCGACCTTCTTCTCCTCGCCAATCGGCAGGGAGGAGCCGGGCTTCGTGTCGGCGCTATAACCGCCACCACGGGAGATCTTCTCAACCTCGAGGGAGTCGGGGTTGAAGGCCACAGCCTGCTTCAGCGCCGCGTTGTTCGACTTGGTCCAGAAGTTCAGGGTCTCTTCTGCCTGAGCCTGAGTCTTCGCCAGGGCGTCGGACGCGACGTCGCCGGTTGCGTTGGCCGCAGCGGTGCCGGCGAGGCCGGCAGCCAGCAGACCGGTGGCCAGAATGGCGCCACCGGCGGGGAGGAGGATGCGCTTCAAGGTAACTCCTTGGTCTGTCGTGGAGCGCTTCTTGCGCCCCATGCGTCAGTAAAGGGATAGCCAGGAACATACAGTGTCGATCTTGAAGTTAGGTAGCTGCTTTGGAGGGAAAAACAGCCCTAAGTCCGGCGTGATCGTTCTGTGATGTTTAAGTCGCGATAGAGGATGACTTGCCGGAAGTGCCGGATGACACCGTTTCCGCAGATCAACATAAGGAAGTTGTCAGTGTGACTGCGGTGGCTCCAGTGCTGCCCTCCCGACTGCGATCCGACTGATGTGACGCAGATCACACCACCTTGATGGCACCGTCCGGGCGCCCCATGCGTCCAAACGCCCTTCAGATTTGCCCGGGAACGCCGAAGGGCCCGGCGATGCCGGGCCCTTCGCGAGTTACCACTGTGCGCACCGTCCTGGAACGGTCGCGGTGTGTTACTTAGATGATCTTGCCGGACCACACGTTCGCAGCGGACTTGTAGACCGCAGCGGTCTCACCGTCGAAGTACGGCGAGGAGATGTAGTCGACTCGCTTGTTGCCGTCCTGGTCGTTGAAGGTGCTGGTGACACCGTTCACGTAGCCGAGACGCTTGCTGTTGCTGTAGTTGAGCAGCCAAGGGCCACCGTCGGCGCCCTCGGTCATCGCGCACTTGAGCGCGACGTGCTCTTCGATCTTCTTGGCGGCCGAGCCGACGACCTTCTTGCTGGTCTTGCCGTAGCACCACTTGGGCGTGATGCCCGTGTAGTTCTTGTGGCCGTCAGGGTGCGCCGCGGCCGGGTAGCCGAACACGCGGACGTACTTGCCCGTGGGCTGGTTCCAGGACACGCCCTGGCCGCCCACGACGTCACCCAGGCGACCGACGTCCTTGGCAGCGCCTTCGATGATGAAGAACTCGGTCTTGTAGAACTTGGTCGCCGTGCCGGGCTTGAACCACTGCTGCGTGAAGTAGTGGGTGATGGTGTAGTTGCCACGAGCGTCCTGGGCCTTGGTGCCCGGGCCCTTGTAGGCGTCGTACACCGCCTTGGTGACGTTCTCGGTGACAGGCTCGCCGAACTTGTACCCGTTGCCCTTGCCGACCTTGGCGGCGTCGTACGCCTCCTTGCCGACCTCGATCTTGGCGACCTCGGCGTTGGGGTAGTCCGGACCAGCCGGCTCGGCCTTGCTGCCGCGCTTGGCCCAGCACGCCTCGATCGACGTCGGGTCGAGCTTGCACTTGCGGAACTCGTCCCGCGAGATCTCGACGTCCTTGGCGTCCTTGATGCCCTGGTACTTCTCGAAGTCGGCCTTGGAGACCTTCTTCGCGGTACCGCCACCGAGCTGGATGCCGTTGTACACGGTCACGAACGCGTAGTCGCGGTCGTAGTCCTCGTACACGTCGAAGTCGTAGTGGGTGAAGGCCTGCTTACCCACGTAGATCCCGAACGGCGTCTTGCCCTGGTAGTAGCCGGGGACGAAGACCCACTTGGACATGACGTCCGAGTTGGTGGCCGTGTCGTAGACGCAGTGACCGGCCGTGGCGACCAGGTTGCGGTACTTCGACTGGACCGAAGTGGCCGAGCACCACTTCTTCTCGCCCTTGCTGTTGACGAAGAACACCTTGCCGATGGTCTTCGGCATGTTCACGTTCTGGACCTTGGTGGAGGTCTTCTTCTCCTGGCCGATCGGGACGGACGAGCCAGGCTTGCTGTCGGCGCTGTAGCCGCCCTTGCTCTGCAGCTTGGCGACGTCGCCGGAGTCCCAGACGTTGGACTCCTTCGCGGCCTTGAGGGCGGCGTTGTTGGTAGCCGACCAGAAGTCCGCGATGGCCTTGGCGTCAGCGGCGCTCTTCGCCATCGGGTCGGAGGCTACGTCGCTGGCGGCCGTGGCCGTACCGGCGAGGCCGGCAGCCAGAAGGCCGGTAGCCAGGATGGCGCCACCGGCGGGGATGAGGATGCGCTTCAAGGGAACTGCTCCTTGCTCTGTCGTGGGTCGCAACACGCGTCCCATGCGTCAGTAAAGGGATAGCAAGGAACATAGCGTGGTGATCTCCGCAGGTAAAAGCCGTTCTGCCCCATCCGGTAGGCGCCCTTACCGTCGTGACCTTTCCGTTACCAGTCAGAGATCTTAGCGGAGCGTGATCAAATTGCCACGTTTTCGCAGGGTATGAAGGGGGTTCGGTGGAAGGGTCGTGAGGGGTGCGACACGCTTCGCAGTCGCCTCTATGTGACTCAGATCACAGGAACCAGATTGGCGCGAGCTCCGTCTAATATCGCCAAATCCGCATAAATGATCTTGTGAGAGCACGCAAAAGGGGCTCGGCCGAACCCGGCCGAGCCCCTTTTTGGGTGTTGAGTGGTTACTTGTACAGCTCGCCGTTGGGGCCGACGATCTTGCCGGACCACGTGTTCTTGGCCGAGTTGTACACAGAGGCCGTCTCACCGTCGAAGTACGGCGAGGTGATGTAGTCGATGCGGTCGTTGCCGTCCTGGTCGGCGAAGGTGCTGGTCACGCCGTTGACGTAGCCCAGACGCTTGCCGTTGCTGTAGTTGGCCAGCCAGGGGCCGCCGTCGAAGCCGGGCGTCACGGCGCACTTGAGGCCGATGTGCTCCTCGATCTTCAGCCACGGAGCGCCCACGGCCTTGGCGGTGGTCTTGTTGTAGCACCACTTCGGCGTCACGCCGCTGTAGGGCTTGTTGCCGTCGGGGTGCGGGCCGGCCGGGTAGCCGAACGCGCGGACCTGCTTGCCGGTGGGCTGGTTCCAGGACACGCCCTGGCCGCCGACGACGTCGCCGAGACGGCCGGCGTCCTTGGACAGCAGGATGTAGTAGCGCCCGCCCCAGTTCCGCTTGGGGCCGACGAAGCCGTCGTACTCCTTCTTGGTCACCTGCTTGACGCCGTTGAAGGAGATGCCGTTGTAGACGGTCACGAACGCGTAGTCGCGGTCGTAGTCCTCGTACACGTCGAAGTCGGTGTGGGTGAAGGCCTGCTTACCCACGTAGATTCCGAACGGGGCCTTGCCCTCGTAGTAGCCGGGCACGAAGACCCAGTTGTCGAGCAGCGCCTTGTTGCTGTCGGTGTCGTAGACGCAGTGGCCGGCCGTGGCGACCAGGTTGCGGTAGTTCGACTGGATGGACGTGGCCGAGCAGTAGCGGAACTTGCCCTTGCCGTCGACGAAGAAGACCTTGCCGAGCGTCTTGGGCATGTTCACGTTCTGGGCCTTGCCGGGGGCCTTCTTCTCCTCCCCGATGGGAGTGGCGCTGCCCGGGTTGCCGTCAGGGCTGTAGCCGCCCTTCGAGACGACCTTCCTGACTTCCTTGGCGTCCCAGGTGTACGCGGTGGCGGAGCGGAGGGCGGCGAAGTTCGACGCGGCCCAGAAGGACGCGACCGAGGAGGCCTGTTGCGTGTTGCGGGCCATGGGGTCGGTGGCGATGTCGCCTTGTGCCTGAGCGGTGCCTGCCAGGCCGGCGGCCAGGAGGCCGGTCGCCAGGACGGCGCTACCGGCCGGGAGAAGGATGCGCTTCAAGGTAAAACTCCAGACGCGGGGCGCCTCGTGCACCCCAGAATGCAGCAAACGGACAGGCGGGAACCTATCGGTCTGACTCTGGTCGTGTGAATTACCCGATACTGGAGTCAAGCGCGACGATCATGGCCGTGACCATCTCGAGATGTGAAACCGGCTGATCACTCGGGGTGGCGATACGCTGGGTGTAACTTACGTCACATTTTGCGGTGTTGCGAGCCCTGCGGCGCGTCGGTAGACCTCGCCGGTCGTGGCGTTGAAGGTCGGGGAGGACACCGCGTCGTAGGCGCCCTTGGCGTCTCTGTTCCAGGTCAGGCTGTTGATCCCGGTGAGGAGTCCGAGCTTCTGCACGGGCTGGTAGTTGAGCAACCAGGGGCCGCCGCTGGCGCCGGCGCTGAAGTCGCACGGCTGGAGCTGCACGCCGTACTGAAGGTCGAGGCTGGGGGCGACCGTGCGTCTTGTGCTCCCCGAGCAGACCTTCAGCGTCTTGCCGTCGAACGGGTGGCTGCCGTCGGGCTGCGGGCCCGCCGGGTAACCGAAGGCGGTGATGGTGAGAGCCAGGCCCTTGCCGATTGTCAGGCCCTGCCCGCCGACGTTGTCCTGCAGTCGGCCCACATCCTGCATGGTGAGCTGGCCGTTCTTCTCGACCCACTTGAAGCCGCGGTGCACGGTCACGAACGCGTAGTCGAAGTCGTAGTCGCCCTTGCCCGGCCAGTCCTCGTGCATGCTGATCGACGCGCCCACGTAGATGCCGTCGGGCGTCGCCCCACCGGGACCCGGATTGGGGACGAAGATCCAGTAATCGGCGGGCTTGCCCTGGCGTGAGTCGTACGCGCAGTGTCCGGCGGTCGCTACCACGCTGCGGTTCTTGGCCGCGATCGAGCTGGCCGAGCACCAAAATTCCTTGTCGCCGAAGCGGAAGAAGACCTTGCCCATGGTCTTGGCGGCCGCGCTGTCCTTCGGGAGGGCGGGTCCGACGTTCGGCGGGATCTGCCGGCTCTTCGCCGGGACGACCCGCAGGCTCTTCGCTGGGACGATCTGGCCGCCCCCGGAGGCGGTCTTGGAGGTGGGCGAGGACTGCGAGGCCGGCGTGGCGGGGCTGTACTGGTCGGCATTCTTGAGCCGGTCGGGCTTCCAGTATTCGGCGACCTTCTTCATGTCCGCCGCCGACTTGGCCAGCGTGACCGAGTAGACCCGGCTGTTCGGCGCGGCCGAGGCGGTCCCCGCGAGGGCAGGCAGCATCAGCAGCGCGCTGAGCGCAGCCGCTACCAGGTGCCATGCCCGGGGGATCATGGAAATGCCTTGCCTTTGGGGGTTAGTACTTCTGGGGGTGTAACGATGGATTTTTCCAGATCACTCACTGTATTGCAGCTCGGATGGAGATTCGTTATCTGATCAAGCGTGACTTGTGTCCCATAAGGAGTGCGTCAAGGGGTTCGATCCGGATAGCGTCTCCGATCCATGTGAGGATCGTTTCCGCATGTCAGAGGCATAGTACATGAGCCGACTTCGTTGTCCATCCGCCTTTCCTGTGTGTTTCTTGATCACGCGTGAGAAGGGCCCCGGCCGGGAGTAGCCGGGGCCCGGGGTGGGTTGCTACGGCATGTTGCCGGTCCACCGGTTCGCGGCGGCCTTGTACACGTTGTAGGTGTCGGTGTTGAAGTACGGCGACGAGATGTGGTCGTAGCGGTCGTTACCGTCCGTGTCCCACGCGACGCTGTTGACACCGATCAGGTAACCGGTACGGGTGGAGCTCTTGTAGCTGTACAGGAGCGGTCCACCGCTGGCGCCGGCGGTGAAGGCGCACTTGAGGCCGATGTGCTCCTGGAGGTTGTACTTCGGCGCGGCGGGCATCGGGGCCGTCTTGCCGTAGCACCACTTCATCGTGCGGCCGGTGAACGGCTTGTCTCCGTCGGGGTGCTCGCCCGCCGGGTAACCGAAGGAGAACACGTTCGCCTTGGTGCTGCGGTTCCAGGTGAAGCCCTGGCCGCCGACGTTGTCACCGAGGCGGCCGACGTTCTTCCGCGTCCACTGCCACTTGTCGTTGACCTTCTCCCACTTGACCTTGATGCCGTTGTAGACGTTGACGAACGCGTAGTCGTAGTCGTAGTCCTCCTTCACCACGAAGTCGTCATGCGCGTTGAACGTCTTGGCGGCGTAGATGCCGTAGGGGGCCTTGCCCTCCCAGGCGTTGTTGCCGTCCCAGTACGACGGGATGAAGATCCAGTTGTCGTAGAAGGTGTCCTTCTTGGTGTCGTAGACGCAGTGGGCCGACGTTGCCACTAGGTTGCGGTACTTGCCCTGCACGGAACTGGCCGAGCAGTACCGCCAGCTCGCCGGGTTCGCCGGGTTCGACCCCGGCAGCGTGAAGAACACGCGTCCGACCGTGTTGGGCAGGTTGACCTGCTTACTCTTGATGCTTTTGGTCTTCTCCTCACCGATCGGGGGGACGGATCCGGGTGGGCCGTCGGGGGTGGAGTTGACGCCCTTGACGCCGTTGGAACGCGCGTCGAGGTTCGTGTCGTAGTCGGCCGCCCGCTTGATGCGGTCGGGCGTCCAGAACTGGACCGCCTGCTCCGCGGGAGTGGCCGCGTTCTTGGACACGACGTCGGAGGGTGGGGTCGCGTTGGCGGCGGTGCTGCCGACCATCCCCGCGGCCAGGCCGATGGCCGTCAGACCGGCGAGCGGGATCGCGATACGCCTTGCTCGGGAATACATGAAGCTCCTCTCAGTTCTCGGCGGCCCAGAGCGGGGTACTGCGCCCCGGTGGGCCAGGAAAACGTTCGGAACGTTAATGAATGGCGCAACCCGACAGCCAGGAAACGACGTGAAAAAGTCTGGCCCGGCTCCATTCCGTTATGGAAATAACCAGAACGCATGTATTCCTAGAAAGCATTTCTGCAGGTCGATGCCGGTGTTAATTTCCTCTGGCACCACTGGTAACAGTGATTATCAAATGCCACCGCTTATCAACCGAATGTTATTCTGGTTAGATGGGTGACATGGATCCACGCACCCCCTGTCTCATAGGTACGGCCCAGCGCACCGTTCACGAACAGCCGGGCCCGGAGCCACTCGACCTGTGGGAGGACGTCGCGCGCGAGGCGGCTCGCGAGGCGCGGCTGCCGGTCGAGCGACTCGACTCGATCCAGCTCGTCTACACCGACTCGTGGCAGTACGACTCCCCGGTCGGCCGGCTCGCCGACCGCCTCGGCGCCGCGCCCCGGCACCGGGCCTACTCCATGGTCAGCGGTACGGCCCCGCAACTCCTCATCGGCGAGGCCGCGGCCAGGATCGCGGCGGGGGAGCTCGACTCGGCGCTGATCGCCGGCGCCGAGGCGTTGGCCACGCGCCGGTCCTACCGGCAGGCGGGCGAGCACGTGCCGTGGAGCCATCCGGCCGATCCCAAGCCGCCCTACGGCTGGGAACGGCCGCCGCATCCGGCGGAGCTGGCCCACGAGCTGTTCCTGCCGGTACACACCTACCCGATCATGGAGACGGCCCGCCGCGCGTCCCTCGGTATGTCGATAGATGAGGAAATGGTGGACCGGGGGCGGATGATGGCGCCGATGACTGAAGTCGCGGCCGCGAACCCGCACGCCTGGCGGCGTACCGCCCGAACTCCGGAGGAACTGGTCACCGGCAACCGCTTCATCGGCTGGCCGTACACGCGCAACACCGTGGCCGTGGGGGAGGTCGACCAGGCCGCGGCCGTCGTCCTGGTCGC
The DNA here is from genome assembly GCF_043197735.1 of Nonomuraea sp. NPDC049028. Lineage (NCBI taxonomy): Bacteria > Bacillati > Actinomycetota > Actinomycetes > Streptosporangiales > Streptosporangiaceae > Nonomuraea > Nonomuraea sp. NPDC049028. The sequence continues at coordinate 964,667 of NZ_JBICTR010000003.1, read as the reverse complement.
CGCCGGGCTCGCCGACCGGCTCGGCGTACCGCGCGATCAGCGCGTGTACCTGCGCGGCTGGGCTTACGGCGAGGACACGTGGGAGGTGGCGGCGCGGCCCGCGCTCGGCGCCTCGCAGGCCATCGCGCGCACCGCCGAGGCCGCGTTCGCGCGGGCCGGGCTGGGCCTCGACGACATCCACGCGCTCGACCTCTACAGCTGCTTCGCGATCGCGCTGCGGCAGGCGTGCGACGCGATCAAGCTGGACCCGCTCGACCGGCGCGGCCTGACGGTCACCGGCGGCCTGCCGTACGCGGGCGGCCCCTCCAGCGACTACGTCCTGCACTCGACGGCCACCATGGCGGGGCTGCTGCGCGCCCAGCAGGGTCACGGGCTGGTGACAGGGGTCGGCATGCACCTGACCAAGCACACGTACGCGATCTGGTCCACGGACCCGGGCGGCACCCTGGGCGATGCCGCGCCTGTCTTCACCGCCGATCCGGTGGAGATCGTCGCCCTGTACGACGGTCCCGCCACGGTGGCCGGCTACACGGTGACGCATGGGCGCGACGGGGCGCCGGAGAAGGGCATCCTCGTCGTGGACCTGCCGGGCGGGGGGCGCGCTCATGCTCACGTACTGGAGGCCGAGCTCCTGACGGACGCCATGTCCAGGGAGCTGGTCGGCCAGGGGGTGCGGCTGGCGTCCGACGGGAAGGTCAATGTGGCGCTCTGGTGAGGTTAAAGACTGTGCAAGAATTGTGACCGCGCGATTACTATCTGCTGTTGACATTTTTATGTCAGAGGCGGACGCTGGTGTCATGCGGAGGACCACGGTGCGGATCGACGACGCACTCCTCAACGAGGCCAAGGCGTACGCGGCACGAAACGGACGCAGTCTCACCTCAGTGATGGAGGACGCTTTGCGACAACTACTCAACCGCTCCACGGAAGTGGCCGACCGGCCTCGTGTGGAGCTGATCACGTCCGACGCTCGGCCGGGCTACCAGCCGGACGTCCAGCGACGGCTCGACGAGGGTGAGAAGCTCGAGCACATCATGTACGACCTCGACTTCGAGCTGAAGGTGCAGGATGTTCCTCGCTGACACCAACGTCCTCGTCAACGCCTTTCGAGCCGAGGTCCCTGACCAGAAGCGCTACCTGGCCTTCATCGACGACATGATCAACGGCGATTCGAGCTACGCCGTGAGCGACTTCGTCGTCAACGGCTTCATCAGGCTGGTGACCAACCGACGGGTCTACCTCAACCCCGACCCGCTCGACCGGGCTGTGGAGTTCGCACAGACCTACCGCAACCAGCCACATGCCGTCCTGGTCAGTGGCGAGGACAGGCACTGGCAGATCTTCACCCGGCTGTGCCGCCAACGGGGAGCGAAGGGCAACCTGGTGCCCGATACCTATCTCGCCGCACTGGCCATCGAGCACGGTTGTGAATTCGTGACCTGCGACGCTGATTTCGCCAAGTTCCAGGGCTTGCGCTGGCGGCATCCCCTCAACTGAACTGGGGAGTGAAACAGCACTCCTCGGCAGGGGATGTCCGTGGCCGATCAGTTCGACGTCATCGAGGCGGGCGCCCGTGGCCGGCGCCGGTGGGTCGGGATCGGTGTGGTGGCGGTGCTGCTGGCGGTCCCCGTCGTCAGCCTGCTGGCCAGCCGTGACCCCGAGCCGGATCGCGCGCCGCCGACGCCGACCCCCGCACCGCTGCCCATCCGGTCGTTGACCAGGATCGAGGGCGCGCCCAACGTCGTGAGCGCGCCGGTCAAGGCCAAAGGCGGCAACGAGGTCATCCGGGTGGTGTTCCCCGACGGGACGCGGGCGGCGGTTCGCTACCCCGCCGAGCTGCGGCTCAACGAGCTGGGCGCGCGGCCGTTTCAGGGGGCCTGGATCGCCGGGCAATACCGCAGCTTCTCTGCCCCCTACGGCGGTGAGATGGAGATCTCCAGGGGTGCTCAGCCGATCAGGAACCTCACGCCCAACGTCACGCTCTGGCCGGGACCGGCGGGTGTCGGTTCGGCTGGGCAGGTGCTGATGTTCGCGTTCGGCAAGTGGCGGCTGGCGATGTACGACCGGCGGGAGGGGCTGACCTTCGAAGATCGGCTGGCGACGGCCAAGGGCCTGCGCGGGAAGGTCGGCAAGGACGGCTACCTCGTCCTGAGTGGCGGTGGCTCGATCCGTCTGGCGAAGCCGGGCGAGACCATCCAGGGCGAACCGGTCGGGCCGCAGCTCTGGTTCGGCGGCGGGACCGGCGACATGGTCGTGTTCATCCCGACCCCCAGCTGCCGGAAAAACGCCAGGACGCCGTCGGCGACCAACGGCCTCAAGCGGCCCGCCCGTACCGTATGCAGGGGCGATGTGCAGATCGTCGCCTCGGGCTCGCGCGCTTTCGTCCAGCAGGCCATCGCCGGGATCCGGATCACCCTGAAGTAAGGTGCGGCCATGTTCGCCGTAACCGCCTCACATACCGATCCCGACAATCCTCTCGCCGGGCTGACGCTCGGCGAGCATCCGGAGCCGCAGGTCCCGGACGGCTGGACGACCGTCACCGTACGGGCGACCGCCCTCAACCACCATGACCTGTGGACGCTCAAGGGCGTGGGCATCAGGCAGGACCGGCTGCCGATCGTGCTCGGCTGCGACGCGGCCGGGGTGGACGCCGACGGTAACGAGGTCATCGTGCACTCGGTGATCGGCTCGGGGGCCGACGAGACGCTCGATCCCAAGCGTTCGCTGCTGTCGGAGGTCCACGACGGCACGTTCGCCGACCGGGTCGCCGTGCCGCGCCGCAACCTGGTGCCCAAACCGGCCGCGCTCAGCTTCGAGGAGGCCGCCTGCCTGCCCACGGCCTGGCTGACCGCCTATCGCATGCTGTTCGACAAGGCCGGTCTCGAGCCCGGCTCCACCGTGCTCGTGCAGGGTGCCGGCGGCGGGGTCGCCACCGCGCTGATCGCGCTCGGCCGGGCGGGCGGTTACCGGGTCTGGGCGACCAGCCGCTCGGCCGCCAAGCGGGAGCAGGCCGCCAAGCTCGGCGCGGACCGGGTGTTCGAGCCCGGCGCGCGGCTGCCCGAACGGGTCGACGCCGTCATGGAGACTGTCGGTCAGGCCACCTGGGACCATTCGCTCAAGTCGCTCAAGCCCGGCGGCCGCATCGTGGTCTGCGGTGCCACCAGCGGCGCGGTCCCGCCCGCCGACCTGAACCGGGTGTTCTTCCTCCAGCTCTCGGTGATCGGCTCCACGATGGGCACGCGTGACCAGCTCCAGCGGCTGGCCGTCTTCCTGGAGCAGACCGGGCTGCGGCCGGTCATCGACCGGACGATGCCGCTGACCGACGCCCGCGACGGCTTCGCCGCTCTGGCTGAAGGCGACGTATTCGGAAAAATCGTCTTTACGCGCTGAATAAGTGAAGGGTTACTTATGCGCACCCGGGATGATACAAAGAAGGTGAGGTTGTATCACCCGGGAGGCGCCGTCATGGACGTCGAACCGTTCGGCCCAGGCTCGTTGCACTGGGACACCGCCGGTGAATACCGCAACCTGCTCGTGGCGGGCAGCGCGCTGGTCCTCCAGACCATGCACCCCGCGGTGGGCGCGGCCGTCGCCCGGCACTCCACGTACAAGCAGGACCCGTGGGGCCGCCTCCACCGCACACTCACCTCGGTCCAGAAATGGGTGTACGGCGGAGTGGGCGGCCCGGCCGAGGGTGAGCGGCTGCGCGAACTGCACAAGCCGATCAGCGGGGTGGACGAGCAGGGCAGGTCCTACCACGCGCTCAACGGCGCGGCCTGGGCCTGGGTGCACCTGTCGCTGTTCGAGCGCTTCGTCACCCTCAATCGCTACTTCGGCACTCCCTACACCGAAGACGCTGAACGGCGGCTCTACGAGGAGTCGCGGCAATTGGGGGCGATCCTGCGGGTGCCGGAGCGGGAGATGCCCGCGACCGTCGAGGAGTTCTGGTGCTACTTCGACGAGATGACGGCCGAGCGGCTGGAGCCGCATCCGACGGCGATCGACGTGCTCGCCGTCATGCGGGGGACCCCGATGCCGCCCGGGCTGCCCCGGCCGCTGCGTCGGCTCTGGGCGCCGGTGGGGGTGGGATCGGGGGAGTTCAACTACTTCGTGACGGTGGGGACGCTGCCGCCCATCGTACGGAAGAAGCTGGATCTGCCCTGGTCGGCGCGGGACGAGTGGCGGCTGCGGCAGCTCGGGCGGGCGGTGGCGGTGATCGCCCCGCGCCTGCCGGAGCGGCTGCGGTATATGCCGATCGCCTATCACGCCCGGAAGACCGCCCGAAGCCTGCGCGGCTTGGAGCAGGCCCTTCGCTCGGCGTAGCGACCAGGGACTGCCGGGCCCTCCGCTCGGCGTAGCGACCGGGGACTGCGTGGCTTGGAGCGGGTCCTTCGCCCGGCGTAATGGCCCGTCGGGGTCAGGGTTTCAGTGAGTCGCGGATCTGCCGGGCGGCCTCGTCGAGTGTGGCGCGTACCTCGTCGATCGCCTTGCGGGTGAGCGGGGCGGCCGACGCCTCGCGGCGCACCTGCGCGACGAAGTCGGCCAGGCGCTCGCCCAGCTCCGCGTCGAGCTCGGCGCGGTTGGGTGGCGCGCCGCCCAGCGTGCTCCAGACCTCGGACCAGATCCTGCGCCACTCGCCGGTGAGCCGCTCGCCCTGGTCCTGCCAGTTGGTGGCGTGCTCCATCCACTGGCGTTTCTGCTGCTCCTTGAGCCGCTGGATGTTGGCCTTCTGCTGGTCGCGCACGCGCCTGGGATCGTCGGCGACGCCGGTGCGTACGTCCTTGGCCATCTTGGTGAGCTCGTCGCGCAGCGACTTGACCGTTTCGCGAACGTCCTCCTTCACCTCGCGCGCGATGTCGCGCACCGAGGCGGAGATCTCCTGCTCCAGGTCGTCGAGCTCGTCCAGGCGGGCGTTGAGCTCGTCGCGACCCCGGTCGGTGATCGAGAACACCTTCTTGCCCTCGATCACCTCGTGCGTCACCAGGCCCTCCTCCTCCAGGCGGGCCAGGCGCGGGTAGATCGTGCCGGGGGAGGGGGAGTAGACACCGAGGAAGCGGTCCTGCAGCAGGCGAATGACCTCGTAGCCGTGCCGAGGGCTCTCCTCCAGCAGCTTCAGCAGGTACAGCCGGAGTCGGCCGTGACCGAAGACAGGGCTCATCGCTTCTCTCCCTTGAGCAACGTGACCTCGCCGGAGACGGTCGTCGCCGTCACTGAGGCCATGCCACCACCCAGCCGTCCGGACACCGACTTGTTGCCCGGGCGGCTCGCGTCTGACAGGTTTTCGAACGTGCTGACCAGCCTGCCGGAGGTGGATCGCATGCTGACGTCCGCCTCCACGTTCTCGGGCAGCCTGACCAGGATGTCACCGGACACGCTGTTGAAGGTCACATATCCGGTCGGGCGCAGCTCCAGATCGGCGGTGATCCGTCCGGACACGGTGTTGGCGCGCAGGCGGCGCGGCGTGCCGTCGGCGACGGTGAGCTCGCCCGAGACGCTCTTGAACGCCAGATCGCCGTCCATCGCCCGGCTCTCCACGGTGCCCGAGACGGTCGTGGCGCTCACGTCGCCGCTCACCCCGTCGAGCACGATGTCTCCGGAGACGCTCCTGACCTGGGTCGCCTTCTCGAATCCGGCGACGACCGCCGAGCCGGAGACGACTCCCACGTTGACCGTGCACTTCTTGGGCACCGCGAGCGTCAGGACGCTCTTGCGCCGGTCGCGCCGCAGCCAGCCGAGTATGCCCTCCCAGGTGAGGTCTTTGTAGGCGACGCTGAGCTCCCCGCTCTCCTCGTCATAGGTCACGATCAGCGGAGCGGAGTCGATCTCGGCCACCTCCAGTGTCGGTGGTCCGTCGGTGGCCAGCACGGCCACTCGTCCCGCGACGATCCGCACGTCAAGCGCGGTCACCGAGCCGAACGTCAGCTGCTCCGGCCGCTCGATCGTCCACTGCCGCATGATGCCTGTCCCTTCCGACGACACGTCCACACAAGACACGATATGTCGCGTCTGTCGAAAACTCAAGATGTATCGCGTGTGGCAGGCGATGAGCGCCGTCCGTGCTTCTCATCGGGCGCGAGGGTCCGGCGCGCCTCCGTCTTCTCATCGGTCGTGGCGGTCCGGTCCGTCGCGCCGCGTCAGTCGTCTTCGTCGTCGAGCCGGGCCAGCCAGGTGGCCAGGCGCTCGACCGGCGTCTCGAACTCGGGATTGAGGTCCACGAACTCACGCAGCCGCTCACCCAGCCACAGCAGGCTGACCTCTTCCTCGCCACGCCGCTCGACCAGCTCCTCGATCCCCCGGTCGGTGAAGTACATCGCTCTCCATTCATCAGTCGCGCAGCCGCGTCGTCAGGTCGCCGGCTGGGGTCCAGGCATCGGCGCGTCCACGTCTGACTTTAGTCAGCAGGCCGCGCCGCTCGAGCTCGCGCGGATCGGTCCGCGCGGTCGGCAAGACGATCTTGTGAGTACGCGCATGGCCTGCGACCCGCACCTCTTTCAGCAGTAAGCCCCCGCCGATAGCGGCGAGGGCTTATGCGGTGAAGCGACTGGCTGACTAGCCGAACAGCTCGCTCAAGATCCCCTCGAGCTCGTTGTCGTGGGAGGAGTGCGAGCCGGTCGCGGGCGAACTGTTGGGAGTCCGCGAGACGCGACGCAGCGCGCGGCCGTTCAGCAGGTCCGGGTCCTCGGCCAGCTTGAGCGTGAGGTAAGGCCACGGCCCCATGTTGACCGGCTCGTCCTGCGCCCACACCAGCTCGGCCTGCGAGCCGTAGCGGGAGAGCTCGGCGGCGAGCTCCTCCGCCGGGAACGGGTAGAGCCGCTCCAGGCGGACCAGTGCGACGTCGTCGCGGCCCGACTTCTCGCGCCGGTCGAGCAGGTCGTAGTAGATCTTGCCCGAGGAGAGCACGACCTTGGTGACCTTGCCCGGCTCGACGATGGTGTCGCCGAGGACCGGCTGGAAGGTGCCCGAGGTGAAGTCGGACGCCTTCGAGACCGCCCGCTTGTGACGCAGCAGCGACTTCGGCGTGAAGACGACCATCGGCTTGCGCCTGCCCGACTCGACCTGCCACCTGAGCAGGTGGAAGTAGTTGGCCGGAGTGGACGGCTGCGCGACCGTCATGTTGTCGAGCGCGCAGACCTGCAGGAACCGTTCGATGCGGGCCGAGGAGTGGTCGGGACCCTGGCCCTCGAAGCCGTGCGGCAGCAGCAGCACGACAGCCGACCTCTGGCCCCACTTCTGCTCACCGGACGAGATGAACTCGTCAATGATCGTCTGGGCGCCGTTGACGAAGTCGCCGAACTGGGCCTCCCAGGCCACCAGGGCGTCGGGACGCACGACGCTGTAGCCGTACTCGAAGCCCAGCGCCGCGAACTCGCTGAGCAGCGAGTCGTAGATGTAGAACTTCGTGGTGCCCTGGTTGAAGACCTTGAGCGGGGTGTGGTCCTCGCCGGTCACCCGGTCGACCAGCACCGCGTGGCGCTGGGTGAACGTGCCCCGCCGGGTGTCCTGACCGACCACGCGGACCGGGTGGCCGTCGATGAGCAGCGAGCCGAAGGCCAGCGTCTCACCCATGCTCCAGTCGATCGCGTCCTGCTCGACCGCCTGGCCGCGGCGCTGCAGCACCGGCGCCAGGCGCGGGTGCGGCGTGAAGCCCTCGGGCAGGTTGAGCTGGGTGTCGACGATCCGCTTGAGCGTCTCGTCGGTGATCGCGGTCGGCGTGTCGTTGTGCGACCACTTGATCACCTCAGCGGGCGGCACCCGCATCGCGCCCGCCTCCGGCGGCTTCTTGGCCGCCTCGCGGGTCTCGGTGAACGCCTGCTCCAGCTTGGCCTGGTAGTCGCGCAGCGCCTGCTCGGCCTCCTCCACCGTGATGTCGCCCCGGCCGATCAGCGCCTCGGTGTAGAGCTTGCGAGTGGAGCGCTTGGCGTCGATCAGGTCGTACATCAGCGGCTGGGTGAAGGCGGGGTTGTCGCCCTCGTTGTGGCCGCGGCGGCGGTAGCAGATCAGGTCGATGACGACGTCCTTGCGGAACGCCTGGCGGTATTCGTAGGCCAGCTCGCCCACGCGGACGACGGCCTCGGGGTCGTCGCCGTTGACGTGGAAGATCGGCGCCTGGATCATCCGGGCCACGTCGGTCGCGTAGACGCTCGACCTGGACGAGGCGGGCGACGTCGTGAAGCCGACCTGGTTGTTGACCACCACGTGCACGGTGCCGCCGGTGCGGTAGCCGCGCAGCTGCGACAGGTTGAGCGTCTCGGCCACGACGCCCTGGCCGGCGAAGGCCGCGTCGCCGTGGATGAGCACCGGCAGGACCGTGAAGCCCTCCTCGCCGCGCTCCAGCAGGTCCTGCTTGGCGCGGACGACGCCTTCGAGCACCGGGTCGACCGCCTCCAGGTGAGACGGGTTGGCCACCACGGAGGCGGCGATCGTCTTGCCGCTGGGAGCGGTGAAGGTGCCCGACGCGCCCAGGTGGTACTTCACATCGCCCGAGCCGTGCGCGGTACGCGGGTCGATGTTGCCCTCGAACTCACCGAAGATCTGCCCGTAGGACTTGCCGACGATGTTGGCCAGGACGTTGAGCCGGCCGCGGTGGGCCATGCCGATGACGACCTCGTCGAGGTCCTCGTCGGCGGCGTCGCTGATCACCGAGTCGAGCAGCGGGATCAGGGACTCGCCGCCCTCCAGCGAGAAGCGCTTCTGCCCGACGAACTTGGTCTGCAGGAACGTCTCGAAGGCCTCGGCCGTGTTGAGCCGGCTCAGGATGTTGAGCTGCTCGTCACGGGCCGGGGAGGCGTGCGGCTTCTCCACCCGCGCCTGGATCCAGGCCCGCTCCTCGGGGTTCTGGATGTGCATGTACTCGATGCCGACCGTGCGGCAGTAGGAGTCGCGCAGCACGCCCAGGATCTCGCGGAGCTTCATCAGCGGCCGGCCGCCGAAGCCGCCGGTGGCGAACTCGCGCTCCAGGTCCCACAGCGTCAGGCCGTGAGACTGGATGTCGAGGTCGGGGTGCTTGCGCTGCTTGTACTCCAGCGGGTCGGTCTCGGCCATGAGGTGGCCGCGGACGCGGTAGGCGTGGATCAGCTCGATCACGCGCGCGGACTTGGCCACGTCGTCATCGTGCGAGGCCGAGATGTCCTGGACCCAGCGGACCGGCTCGTAGGGGATCCGCAGCGCCTCGAAGATCTCGTCGTAGAAGCCGTCCTCGCCGAGCAGCTGCCGGTGGATCGTGCGCAGGAAGTCACCCGACTGGGCGCCCTGGATGATCCGGTGGTCATAGGTGCTGGTCAGCGTCATGACCTTGGAGACGGCCAGGCGCGAGAGCGTGTCGGGCGAGGCGCCCTGGTATTCGGCCGGGTATTCCATCGCGCCGACGCCGATGATCGTGCCCTGTCCGGGCATCAGGCGCGGGACCGAGTGGACGGTGCCGATCGTGCCGGGGTTGGTCAGCGAGATCGTGGTGGCCGCGAAGTCGTCGACTCCGAGCTTGCCCGAGCGGGCCTTGCGGACGACCTCCTCGTAGGCCATCCAGAACTGCCGGAAGTCCATGTCCTCGGCGCCCTTGATGGAAGGCACCAGGAGCTGCCGCTCGCCGTTGCTCTTCTGGACGTCGATGGCCAGGCCGAGCCCTACGTGCTGCGGCTTGACCAGGGTCGGCTTGCCGTCGATCTCGGTGTAGGAGTAGTTCATCTCCGGCATGGCCCGCAGCGCCTTGATGACGGCATAGCCGATCAGGTGCGTGAAGGAGACCTTGCCGCCGCGTCCCCGCTTGAGGTGATTGTTGATCACAATGCGGTTGTCGATGAGCAACTTGGCCGGGATGGCCCGGACGCTGGTCGCGCTCGGAATGACGAGCGAGGCGTCCATGTTGGCGGCGGTGCGTGCGGCGGCACCGCGCAGTTTGACTTCCTCGGCGCCCGCGGGCACCGGGGCCGCAGGCTGCTTCGGCTTGACATCGGGGACCGGGGCAGCCGGTGCAGCCTTGGGTGGAGCCGCCATGGGAGCCGGAGCGGTCGCTGTGCCGTTCGCCGCCTCCTTGGCGGGCATTCTGCCCGGTCCATAATCAGGGTTGTAGTCAGCGAAGAAGTTCCACCAAGCCCGGTCCACAGACTCAGGATCTTGGAGGTACTTCTGGTACAGCTCGTCGACAAGCCACTCGTTCTGTCCAAAGCTTGCCAGCGGGTTTGTCCGCGACGACTCAGACGACACGGCGGAAATCGCCCTCTTCCGCAGATCGGCGTTGATGTTAGAGAACCTGTCCAAGGTTACTCGTCTTGCCCGGCGGCGCGCGCAAGAGACGCCCCGCGGCCTCGCCCGATCCTCTCAAGAGAGTCCGAAGAGGTCACGCCCCCCTAGTCAATCCAGGGGGTGCCGCAATTATCACTGTTTGGTATCAACAGCTGTGCGGCAGGTTTATTTCACTCCAGACAGCACTCTGGTGCTGATCCGCACCTCGGGGGACAGCTCGGTCAGCAGGTTCGCCAGCTCCTCGCCCGCCTCCTTGAGCTCCTCCATGGACATCGGCTCCAGCCGCTCCAGGATGAAGATCGCGTTCGTGGTCTCCTCGGTGAGGCGGGTGCGCGCCACCTGGCGCCAGTTCCACCTGCGGCAGGTGACGCCGATGTCGTCGCGCCAGATCACCTCGCCGGGCTCCGGGGCGCCGAGCGCCTCCGCCTCCTCGTCGCCTTCGGCCCTGACCAGTCGCGGCGGGCCGGCGTAGTGGTCGAGGTCCTCGCCGCCGATCGGCAGCGCGTGCTTCACGCTGATCGAGTTGTACGCGTCGACGGCCTGGTTGATCTCCGGCAGCGGCAGCCTGCGGGTCAGGGCGTCGACCGAGGGCCTGGTCTTCTGCGGCTTGGCGCCGAACGCGCGGTAGGCGTCCTTCCACGCGTCGATCTTCTCGGTCTGTACGGGCTGCTCCGAGGCCGCGGCCAGCCAGGCGCGGGAACGGTCGTCGGTGGGCCCGTTGCGCAGGCCGTGCGCCGTCATGACCAGCACCGCGAAGTCGGGACGCAGGGCGAAGACCGCCTCGTCCACCCAGATCTCATCAAGCATGCGGACCAGTTTATTCGCCAAGGAAACTCGCAAAATTCTCTTTGCAAAATTGACTTTGCGGTTTAGCCTTCGTCTATGGAAGAGCAGTTCAAGATCAGTGATCCTCAGGTGCTCAAGGTGGTGGCGCACCCCCTGCGGGTGCGGCTGCTCGGCCTGCTGCGGGGCGACGGCCCCGCGACGGCCAGCGAGCTGGGGCGCAAGGTGAGGGAGAGCTCCGGCTCGACCAGCTACCACCTGCGCGAGCTGGCCAAGTACGGCTTCATCGAGGAGGACCCCGAGCGGCGCGACGGCCGGGAACGCCGCTGGCGGGCCCGCCATCAGTACACCTCCTGGGACAACCTGGAGATGGCGGCCACACCGGAGGGGCAGGAGGCCGTCCGGATCATGCAGCTGCGCCAGTTGGAGGCGCTGGGACGGGCGGTCGAGGCGTTCGAAGCGGGGGAGTGGCCCGCCGAGCTGGTCGAGGTCTCCGGGATGAGCGACCATCTGGTGCGGCTGCCCGCCGCGGGTGTCCGTGAGCTCAGTGAACGCGTCGACGCGCTGGTGCGCGAGCTCAGCGAACGTTACGCGGACGACCCCGGCGCCGTGCCGATGACCGTCTGGTCGGCGGCCTTCCCTCGAAGGCCGCGGGAAGGGCAGGACGGCTGATGACTCCCCGATCCGCGTTACGCCGCTACCTGCTGGTCAGCTTCCTGACCTGGCTGCCGCCCGGCCTGATGACGGCCGTCATGGTGTTGCTGATGACCGACCGGGGTCTCAGCCTGGCCCAGATCGGGTTCGCCGTCATGGTGTTCTCGATCGTCACCATCGGCCTCGAACTGCCCACCGGCGGCCTGGCCGACGTGATCGGCCGCCGGACGGTCCTGGCGATCTCGGCCGCGTTCACCGTCGCCGCGCTCGCGCTGATGGCGGTCTCGACCACGTTCTGGATGTTCCTGGCCACCGGCGTGCTCAAGGGCGTCGCCCGCGCCCTGTCCAGCGGCCCCGCCACCGCCTGGTACGTCGACACGCTCCACGACCTCGAAGGACCGGACGCCGACCTCAAGCCGGGCCTGGCGCGCGGCGGCGCGATGGAGTCGGTGGCGCTGCTCCTGGGCGTGCTGGTGGGTGGGTTCGCGCCGCTCGCGGTGCCGCCGGCGGTGATGACGCCGCTGGCGCTGCCGCCGCTGCTGGGCGCGGCGGCCGGGATCGTACTGCTGGTGACGGTGCTCTTCGCACTGCCCGAGGCCGCGCACCCGCAGCGCGTCGGGCGGTCGCTCGGGCGGGTTGTCCGGGACGTGCCCGCGACCGTGGCCGAGGGTGTCCGGCTGGCGGCGGGTGGACCGTTGCTGCGTCGCCTGATGCTGGCCGCCGCGGCGTCGGGCGTCGCACTGGCCAGTGTCGAACTGCTCACCCCCGGCAGGCTGGCGGCGCTGGCGGGCACGGCGGAGCTGGGCAGCACCGGCTATGCCGTCGTGGCGGCGCTCGGCTTCGCCGGCAGCGCGTTGGGCAGCACGATCGTGCCCAGGGTGGCCAGGGCCGCGGGCGGTTCGGTACGCGGCGCGGTGGCGGGCGTCGTCCTGACCGCCGTGGCCATCGCCGCCCTGGCGGCCACGGCGGGCCTCGACGGGGCGCCCGGTTTCGCGGGCACCGGGCTGGCTTATATCGTCATGTTCGTCGGCCTTTCGGTGGCCGGGGTGCTGTGCTCGGAGATGACGCACCACGCCGTCACGGCCGCGCAGCGCACGACGGTGACCTCGACAAGCTCACTGTCCCTGCAGGCGGGGGCGGCGCTGCCCAACCTGATGTTCGGCACCCTGGCCGCCCAGGCCGGGCTGTCCGCCACGTGGTCGCTCGCCGCGGGGGTGGTCCTGGCCTCCGCGCTGCTGTTCGTCCGCATGCCCGCGCTCCGGCCGGCTCGCCCAGCCCGGTAAAGGGGCCCGTACGGAGCATGACTCAAGGGAGAGCGGGCACCGACGGGGCGGTGTCGGTCCAGCCGACCTGGAGCATGGTCGAGGTACCCGTGGCCGGCTTGCCGTCGACCTCGGCCGTCAGGCTTTCGGCCAGCGACACCATCTCGTCGGTGTCGACGATCACCTCGGTCTCTGGCCTGTGACGGACCCGATCGAGAGCGATGAAGAGTTTCGTACCGGTCCTGCCCAGAGCGTCCTTGGCCGTCCCCCGGGAGCGTACGCCGGGCATCGTCAGCAGCGCTCGGTAAGCCGCGGCGCGGACTTCCTTCGGCGCGGGAAGATCGCGTAGCAGAGTGAGCAGCGCCGCTGCCACGCCGCTGTCGACGGCGTCCTCCGGAGCCCTCGCGACCCGCACGGCCTTCGTGAGCCAGGCTTTCAGACCACTCGGGTCCGCGGGCAGCTTCTGGACCTCCTCGTACGACAACTTCTGTTCAGCCAGATAGAAGGGGCTCGAACGCTTCGGGGCGATGAGCCGGCCCTTGTCCACTTTGGTGTCCAGGGTCACGGGGCCGTCACCGGCAGGGCGGCTCAACCTGGACGGGGAGCCGTCGCGGCGCCATGCCTTCTCGTCCGCCGCGCTCTTCGGTCGTGCCCCCAGACTCCGGAGCCCGAACCAGGCCTTGCCATCGGTCGAGGTCCAGACTTCCGCGATCTGCCGCTCCTCCACCCAGTAGCGGTTGGCGCCCCTCCCGAACTGCTCGGGCTGGGTGCTCCGCAGCAGCGTCCTGGTATGCCAGTAGGCGCCTTCCGCCGGAGTCGTCACCGTACGGGTGGTGGCCGCGAGCCGCAGGTCCGGCGCGGCCAGGAGGCCGGGCGCGTTCGGCATAGTGATGGCGCTCACCACGGCCAGGCCGATCCCGATGGCGATCAGCGGCCGGATCAGGGTGGTCACGCGTTTCATCTGTTTCACGCCTCCCTATACGCCTGAACGGCCCACGGGGTTGCCTGTGGGACGGCCCTTGATCCGAGGCAACGCCCGGCGTGGCCCAGGCGTATTAGGAGGCGTGAAATCGGACGGACAGACGTGAGCAGCGCGGAGGAACAGGCATTCGCCGCGTTCGTGGCCGCTCGCGGCACCAGCCTGCTGCGGGTCGCCTACCTCACCTGCGGCGACGAGGCGGAGGCGGAAGACCTGCTGCAGACGGCGCTGGAGCGTACATGGCGCAGCTGGGACCGGGTGCGGTACGCCAACCCCGAGCCCTATATCCGCCGCGTCATCGTGAACACCGCCATCAGCCGGGCCCGGCGGCGGGCGATCCTGCGCGTCATCCCGGTGCACACCCCGCCGGAGTCGGCGGCGCCGGAGACCGACGTCGACCTGCGCCGGATGCTCATGGACGCCCTGCGTGCCCTGCCTCCCCGGCAGCGCGCGGTGATCGTCCTGCGGTACTGGGAGGACCTCGGCGAGACGCAGACCGCCGAGATCCTCGGCTGCTCGGTGGGCACGGTGAAAAGTCAGGCATCCAAGGCTATGGCCAAGCTCCGTTCGGCGCTCGGCGACGGAACGCTGGAAGGAGTGATCAGGAATGTCCGTACTTGAGGAGCGCCTTCGCCAGATCATGGCGGACGAGACCGCGAGATTGCGGGCCGCGCCCGACCTGGTGGAGCGGGTGCTCCGGTCCTCGCGGAGGAGGAGGCAACGAGTCAAGTTCGCCGCCTTGGCCGCGTCGGCGGCCGTCGTCGCGACGGCGGTCCCGGCCTTTCTGATCCTCGGGCCAGGCCCCGCGACCGTGCTGACGCCCACGGTCAGCACGTCAGCCGCGACCCCTGATCCGACGCAGCCGGACACTCCCGCCATCGACGACACCCCGCCGCCCCCGTCTCCGACCCCCGATTTCGGGGACCTGGGCGACGGAAGGGCCTTCGGGCACGTCAAGGTGGGTTACCTGCCAGACGGGTTGAAGTGGGGCAACTGGTCCCTGAACTTCGGCGACAAGTACACGACCTCATGGAACTACGACGGGGACAAGCACGGCTTCTACTGCGTCCAGATCTACGTGTACGAAGGCGAGACCGTCCAGGAAGTCGATGACCGCATCCAGAAGTACCGCAGGGAGGGGAAGGGCGAAGAGGTGACCATCGGCGACCGGACCGGGTACCTGATCACGCAGCGGGTCGGCGAGGACGGCGGGAACGGTACCCCGACCTTCACCCTGACCATGAGCGAGGGGCGGAGGGCCGACGTGATGATCAGCCCGGTGTACGCCAAGAAGCTTGGCGGCGCCAAGACGAAGCGTGAGCTGTTGAAGATCGCCGAAGGGCTCACAGCCGACTGAAACCAGGCCCGCCAGCGGTTCTGCGGCCGGACAAAGCGGCCGTCACCGGCCGTTTCCCGGGCCAGCCCGCCGATCGGTAGTAGAACATGGTTCGGGCACAATGCTGAGCATGGCGAAGTTTGTGGTGACTCCATCCAGCGAGACTCAACGCGCGGCGTGGCTCGGCGGCACGATTCCCGAGGTCGAGCGGGTGCGGCCGGGACTGTGGTCGGTTCCGGTGCCGATCCCGGTCAATCCCCTGCGTTACGTGCTGGTCTACGTCCTGGAACTGCCCGACGGGGTCGCCATCGTCGACGCCGGATGGAACACCGACGAGGCGTACGAAGCGCTCGTCGCGGGGTTGCGGGTCGCCGGGTATGCGATCACCGACGTCAAGGGCGTACTGGTGACCCACATCCATCCCGATCACTACGGCCTGGCCGGGCGGGTCCGGGAGATGTCGGGCGCGTGGATCGCCCTGCACCCCGCCGACGCGCGCCTCGTCCACGATCGGTACGACGACAGCGCCATCGACTCGCTGGTCGAGCGCGAACGGGCGCAGCTGGTCCGGTCCGGCGTGCCCGAGCTGACCCTGGACGAGCTGGCCGGCGCCTCGATGATGATCAGGCACATGGTGTCGATGGCCAAGCCCGACCGGCTGGTCGAGGACGGCGATCGGCTGGACCTGCCCGGCTGGGACCTGCGGGCCGTCTGGACCCCTGGGCACTCGCCCGGCCACCTCTGCTTCGTGTCGCCGTCCAGGAAGCTGCTGTTCTCCGGCGATCACGTGCTGGCCAAGATCACGCCGATGGTGGCCGTGCATCCGCAGTCGGCGCCCAACCCGCTGGCCGACTACCTCGACGCGCTGGCCGCCGTACGGAAGCTGGATGTGGAGGAGGTGCTGCCCGCGCACGAGTACCGGTTCCTGGAGCTGGCCGAACGGGTCGACTACGTGATGGCGCATCACGAGGAGCGGCTGGCGGAGATCGAGCGGATGCTCGGGGGCGCCTCCGGCGGGGTCTGCTGCTGGGACATCGCGACCGGCCTGACCTGGTCGCGGCCCTGGGAGACGATCCCGCCGTTCATGCGGCGCGCGGCCACCAACGAGACGCTGGCGCACCTGGTGTGGCTGGAGTCGCGGGGACGGGCGCGGCGCGTGCTCAGCGAGCCGGAGCTGTGGTTCGCGGGCGCCTGACCAGGCGACATTTATTTCATGTAAACCCAGTAGGAAATGTTGACTTCTTGACCGCGGCTGCGTAGCGTCGAGTGCATGAGCCCGGACCTCACCCGGCGCGCGCATGTCGACTTCTGCCGCGTCGTCAGCGCACAGTGTCACTGATCACGACTTAGTCCCCGTCCCCCCTTTATTTGAGGACATCTCGTGATCAAGCGTCTCGCTTCCCTTGTCCCTCTTCTCCTCGCCGTCACGGCGTGCGGCACCGCCCAAGGCGCCGCCGAAACCCAGGAACTGCGCTACCAGGGCAGTGTCGGCACCGTCACCTTCCCCGAGCTGGCCGAGGAGCTCGGCTATCTCAAGCCCGTCAAGCTCAAGTGGATCGGCAACACGACCAGCGGACCGCAGGACATCCAGACGGCCGCCACGGGACAGAGCGACTTCGGTGGCGCGTTCAACGGCGCCGTGGTCAAGCTCGTCGCCGCCAAGGCCCCGATCAAGGCCGTGATCAGCTACTACGGCAGTGACCAGAACTCCTACCAGGGCTACTTCACCCTCCAGGACAGCCCGATCCACAGCGCCCGCGACCTGATCGGCAAGAAGGTCGGCATGAACACCCTGGGCGCCCACGCCGAGGCCGTGCTGAAGGAATACCTCAAGCGCGGCGGCCTGACCCCGGCCGAGATCAAGCAGGTCGAACTGGTCGCCGTCCCGCCCGTCAGCACCGAGCAGTCGTTGCGCCAGAGGCAGATCGACGTGGCCGTGCTCGGCGGCATCCTGCGTGACAAGGCGCTGGCACGCGGCGGTCTCAAGGTCCTGTTCAAGGACGTCGACCTGTTCGGCGACTTCTCGGCCGGGACGTACGTACTCACCGACCGCTTCATCAAGCAGAACCCGAACACGACCAGGAAGTTCGTCGAGGCCACTGCCAAGGCCATCCAGTGGACCCAGACGCACACCCGTGAAGAGGTCGTGGCCGAGTTCAAGAAGATCATCGCCAAGCGGGCCAGGAACGAGGACTCCACCACCGTCGGCTTCTGGAAGAGCAGCGGTGTCGCGACCAAGGGCGGGGTGATCGAGCCGCAGGAGTTCCAGCGGTGGATCTCCTGGCTGGAGGGCGCCGGCGAGATCAAGCCCGGCCAGATCAAACCCCAGGACGTCTACACCAACGCCTACAACCCGTTCGTCTCGGGAGGCTCCTGATGAAGATCGAGTTCGTGTCCGTGACCAAGGAGTTCGCCGTCCGTGGCAGCTCGTTCACCGCTCTGTCCGACATCTCGCTCGACGTGGCCGAAGGCGAGTTCCTCACGCTCGTCGGCCCCAGCGGATGCGGCAAGTCCACCCTCCTCGACCTGCTCAGCGGCCTGACCCTGCCCACGCGCGGCGAGATCCGCATCGACGGCGTCCCCGTCTCCGGTCCTGGGCTCGATCGAGGCATCGTCTTCCAGCAGTACGCGCTGTTCCCCTGGCGGACCGCGGTGGCGAACGTGGAGTTCGGGCTGGAGGCCAAGGGGGTGCCGCGGCGCGAACGCCGTGAGCGCGCCCGCGGCTACCTCGACCTGGTCGGGCTGCGCGGCTTCGACGAGCGCTACCCGCACGAGCTGTCGGGCGGCATGCGGCAGCGGGTCGCCATCGCCCGCAGCCTCGCCTACGACCCCGACGTCCTGCTCATGGACGAGCCCTTCGCCGCCCTCGACGCCCAGACCCGCGAATCCCTCCAGGAGGAGCTGCTCCGCATCTGGAACAAGACCGGCAAGACCATCGTGTTCATCACCCACGGCATCGACGAGGCGGTCTATCTGGGGCAGCGGGTGGCCGTCATGACGCCCGGCCCCGGTCGTATCCGGGCCGTCGTACCGGTCTCGTTCGCCTCCCGCGAGGGGGACCTGCGCGCCGATCCGGTGTTCGGTGAGTACCGCCACGCCATCTGGACGCTGCTGCGCGAGGAGGTGACCTCCGTTGGCCAGACCCTCACTCAGCCTCTCCGCCTCCCCGCTTGACGACGACCACCTCCACCCGCCCGCCGTCACGACCCTCGCGCCGGTGCGTCCCACCGCCGTTCGGCGCCGTAGCCTCTGGGGCGTCGCCCGCCGGGTGGTCAACGCCTCCGCCGCGATCGTCGTGCTGGCCGCCGTCTGGGAGATCCTGCCCAGGGCCCAGGTGGTGGACCCCACCTTCCTCCCGCCGTTAAGTGACGTCTTGACCGCCTGGTACGACCTGCTCCGCAGCGGCGAGCTGGCCGACCATGCCCAAGCCTCCCTGGCCAGGTCGCTGGCCGGGTTCGGGGCGGCCATCGTGGTCGCCATCCCGCTGGGCCTGCTGATTGGCTGGTACCGCCCGGTGGCCGAGCTGCTGAACCCGGTCCTGGAGCTGTTCCGCAACACCGCCGCCCTGGCCCTGCTGCCCGTGTTCGTGCTGGTCCTGGGGCTGGGGGAGACGTCCAAGGTGTCGATCATCCTGTACGCCTGCGCCTGGCCGATCCTGCTCAACACCATCGCGGGCGTCAAAAGCGTCGACCCGCTCCTGATCAAGTCGGCGAGGTCCATGGGGCTCGGGCCGTACCGGCTGTTCCAGAAGGTCATCCTGCCCGCCGCGGTGCCCACCATCTTCACCGGCATCCGCCTGGCCGGGGCGTACTCGATCCTCGTGCTGATCGCCGCCGAGATGGTCGGCGCCAAGGCGGGGCTCGGCTACCTCATCAACTACGCGCAGTACAACTTCCGGGTGCCCGACATGTACGCGGGGATCATCACGATCTCGGTGCTCGGCCTGCTGTTCAACCTGCTCCTCGTACGCCTGGAGCGACGCTTCTCCACCTGGAGGACCACGTGACCATGCATCTGAACGCCTTCCTGATGGGCGTCGGCCACCACGAGGCCGCGTGGCGGCACCCGCTGACCGAGCCGAGCCGTATCACCGACATCCGGCACTTCCAGGAGCTGGCCAGGATCGCCGAACGCGGCAAGCTGGACTCGGTGTTCCTGGCCGACGGCCTCGCCCTGTGGGGAAATGTCCGGCACAACGCGCTCGGCGGGCTGGAGCCCCTCACCCTGCTCGCCGCCCTGGCCGCCGTCACCGACCACATCGGCCTGATCGCCACGGTGTCCACGACGTACAACGAGCCGTTCCACGTGGCGCGCAAGTTCGCCTCGCTGGACCACATCAGCGGCGGCCGGGCGGGCTGGAACATCGTCACCTCCGCCGGCGAGGCCGAGGCCCGCAACTTCGGCATCGAACGCCCGCCGCACAGCGAGCGCTACCACCGGGCGGAGGAGTTCCTCCAGGTGGCGAACGCCCTCTGGGAGAGCTGGGCGGACGGAGCGGTCGTCGGCGACCGGCGCACGGGGGTCTACGCCGACCTCTCCCTGGTCCGGCCGATCGATCACGTGGGCACACACTTCAAGGTGCAGGGCCCGCTGAACGTCCAGCGCTCGCCCCAGGGCCGCCCCCTCCTGGTCCAGGCCGGGTCGTCGGAGGACGGCAAGGAGTTCGCGGCGCGGTTCGCGGAGGCGGTGTTCACCGCGCAGCAGACCCTGGAGGACGCACAGGAGTTCTACGCCGACCTCAAGGGCAGGCTCCCCGCGTACGGGCGCCGGCCCCAGGACCTCAAGATCCTGCCCGGCGTCTCGCCCATCATCGGCTCGACCGAGCGCGAGGCGCTGCGGCTGGAGAAGGAGCTGGAAGACCTCATCGTCCCGGCGTACGGCGTGCAGCAGCTCTCGAACATCCTCGGCGTCGACCTCACCGCCCACCCCTTGGACGGCCCACTGCCGGACATCCCGCCCAACCCGGACGGCCAGCAGAGCCGCATCAAGCTGATCAAGGACCTGGCGGCCCGTGGCGACCTGTCGATCCGCGAGATCATCGGCAAGCTCGCCGGCGGCCGCGGCCACCGGGTGGTCGCGGGCACGCCCGAGCAGATCGCCGACCAGCTCCAGGAGTGGTACGAGAACGGCGCGGCCGACGGCTTCAACATCATGCCCCCGCACCTGCCGGGCGGCCTCGCGGACTTCGTCGAGCAGGTCGTCCCCGAACTGCAGATCCGCGGCCTGTTCCGCAAGGAGTACGAGGCCCGCACCCTTCGCGACCACTACGGATTGGCCACCGCCTCATGAGCATCGTCACCGTCGTCGGCAACCCGCGCTCCGGATCGCGCACATTGGGGGCGGCGGTCGCGGCCACCGACGCCATCGCCGCCCGGCTCGGCCACACGGGCCCGAGGGACGTCATCGACCTGTCGGCCCTCGCACCGGAACTGCTCCTCCCGCGGAGCACCGCGAATGTGGAGATCGCCCTCGAACTCCTCACCAGCGCCTCGGTGGCCGTCGTGGCCAGCCCCACCTACAAGGCGACCTACACCGGCCTGCTCAAGGCGTTCCTCGACCGGCTGCCCCCGAACGCCCTGGCCGGCACCGCCGCCCTGCCGATCCTCGTCATGGGAGACCCCAAACACGCCCTGGCGGTGGAGGTCCACTTCCGCCCGCTCCTGGTGGAGCTGGGGGCTTTCGTCCCCACCCCCGGCCTGGCCCTCCTGGAGTCGGAGCTGCCAGGAGACGACGGACCCTTGGCCCGCTGGGCGGATCACGTCGTGCCACAGATAACGGTCAGGCAAGGAGTGTTGAGATGACCATCTCCCTGGATCGCGACGAGTTCCGCACGGCCCTGGCCCAGCACGCCGCCGGAGTGGTCATCGTGACGGCCAGACCGGAGGGCGTCCCGGTGGGCCTCACGGCGACCTCGTTCTCCTCGGTGAGCCTTGATCCGCCGCTGGTGTCCTTCTACGTCGACCAGTCGTCCACCACCTGGCCCTGGCTCCGGCTGGCCGATCATTTCGCGGTGAACGTCCTGGCCGGCCACCAGCACGACCTGGCCACCCGCTTCGCCCGGCGCGGCATCGACCGCTTCGCCGAACCCACCCGGTGGCAGCCCGGCCCGCACGACACGCCGTTGCTGGAGGACGTCTCCGCACATCTCATCTGCATTCCGCACACGACCGTGGAGATAGGCGACCACACCCTGGTGGTCGGCCTGGTCACCGCCGCCCAAACCACCCCAGCCCGCCCGCTCCTCTACCACCGAGGGCAGTACGGACGCTTCCTTCCGCACAACTGACTGTAGGCGGCCCGCTCCCCGCCGTACGTGGCCCGCTTAACGGATGCGGACCCGGGCGCGTGCGGTGGGGAGGGGAAGATCAAGCAGAGTGCGGACGCCGGGCGGGGCGGCGCAGACGGCGGGGATGGCGTTGATGGCGTG
This sequence comes from Nonomuraea sp. NPDC049028, assembly GCF_043197735.1. Classification (NCBI taxonomy): domain Bacteria; kingdom Bacillati; phylum Actinomycetota; class Actinomycetes; order Streptosporangiales; family Streptosporangiaceae; genus Nonomuraea; species Nonomuraea sp. NPDC049028. Next base: position 942,987 of record NZ_JBICTR010000003.1, on the reverse strand, counting down.
GGCGGCCGCGGCGGCCAGCCCGTGGGAGACCTCGTCGATCGACATCGTCATCTGCGGCACGCCCTCGATGTGGATCGCGAAGCCCGGCTCCGGCCAGCGCGCCACCTTGCCGGCGTCGGCCTTGTAGATCACCTCGACCGTCATGAACGGCCGCCCCCGCACCAGCCCCGAGAACACCCAGCGTGACGCGCACACCGCGCCCTCCTCGACCCGGCCGGCCGCGATCTCGAACTCCCGCCCGGCCACCTCGAACTCGTCCCGCTCCTCCACCTCGTCCAGCCGCACGTCGAGCGCGTCGGCCACGAGTTGCACGCTCTCGGCGAAGAGCGAGCGCTGGAAGGTACGGAACGGCCGGACCGCTTCGGCGTAGTCCTTGGCCGTGCGGGTGAACCCGACCATGTCCACGACGACCTGGCGCGACGGGTGGCCGCGGAAGTCCGACGACTCGCGTACGTAGATGTGGTCGACCCGGTCCGACAGCCCGGTCAGCGCCAGCGGCAGGAAGTCGCTCATGAAGCCCGGGTTGATGCCGGTGCCGTGGAGCGTGGTGCCGCCCTTGTCACAGGCGGCCTCGATGCGTTCCACCACGTGGGGGCCGTACGACTTGGGGTAGACGAAGCCGGTGGTCGTGATGACGTTCTTGCCCGAGGCGAGCAGCGCGCAGATGGTCTCCAGGTCCAGACTCCGGTCGGGGCCGAAGTAGAAGGACGGCAGCGGCATGTGCAGCACGCAGTCGGCCTCGATGGCCATGACGCGCGCCGGGTCGTCCGTGCAGCTCACGCCGGCGTACGGCAGGCCGACCAGCTCGCCGGCGTCTTTGCCGATCTTGTCGTTGTCATAGACGAGGACTCCCGCGAGCTCCAGCCCCGGCCTGCTGAGCACGCTGCGCAGCGCATAGCGGCCGACGGCTCCCGTGGCCCACTGAACCACGCGAAGGGGCGCGTTTACCGGCATGTCCGGCCTCCGAAGGCCCGGTGGAGGGCGGACAGGAGCTGGAGGTCGCCGCCCATTCGAAGCCCAGAACTCTAGCAGAGAACGAACCTTCTGATCACTATCCGCGACGATCAGTCGTAGTGCGGCGGACTCGGGTTATTGTGCCATTACTAGAACGATGTTCTCCTGCGCTGGAGGTTCGATGCTTCGGTTCGATGACAGGGTCGCGATCATTACGGGAGCCGGGCACGGTCTCGGCAGGTCGCACGCGCTCCTGCTGGCCGAGCGGGGTGCCAAGGTCGTCGTGAACGACCTGGGCGGCGCGCTCGACGGCACCGGCGCCTCCGCGGGTCCCGCCGCCGACGTGGTCGAGCTCATCACCAAGAACGGCGGCCAGGCCATCGCCAACGCCGACAACGTGGCCACGCCGGAAGGGGCCAGGGCCATCGCGCAGGCCGCGGTCGACGCGTTCGGCAAGATCGACATCGTCGTCAACAACGCGGGCATCCTGCGTGACAGGTCGTTCGGGAAGATGGCGGTCGAGGACTTCGACAATGTGCTGGCCGTACACGTGCGCGGCTCCTACCTGGTCAGCCAGGCCGCCTACCCGTACATGAAGGAGGCCGGCTACGGCCGGATCGTCAACACCTCCAGCCCGGCGGGCCTGTTCGGCAACTTCGGCCAGGCCAACTACTCCACCGCCAAGATGGGCCTGGTCGGCCTGACCAAGACGCTCGGCATCGAGGGGGCTCGCAACGGCATCAAGGCCAACGCCATCGCGCCGATCGCCTGGACGCGGATGACCGAGTCGCTGCTGCCGGCCGAGTTCGAGGCCAAGTTCACGCCCGAGCGGGTCAGCGCGCTGGTGGCCTACCTCGTACACGAGTCGTGCGAGTCGAGCGGCGAGGTGTTCAGCGTCGGCGGCGGCCGGGTGGCGCGGGTGTTCGTGGCCGAAGGGCCCGGCTGGAAGTCGGACGAGCTCACGCCGGAGTCGCTGGCGGACAACTGGGCGGCGGTCATGGCCGAGCAGCCGTACGTGCTGTCGGCCGCGGACTCGATGAAGGCCATGCTCTAGGAACGCCGGAGGGGGCTACCTGCAGCCCCCTCCGGGTTTCACAGCCGCTCGACGTTGGGCCCCCGGCAGCGGTTGCGCGTGTCGAAGACGAAGGTGCTCACCTGCTCGACCAGCTCGTAGTCGAAGCAGTCGTGGTCGGTCAGGATCAGCACCGCGTCCGCCTGGGCGAGTTCCTGGCGCGTGGCGTCGATGATCGCAATTCCCTGCGGCAGCAGGAAGTGGTCCACGTGCGGGTCGGCGGCCCGTACATCCGCGCCCAGCTTGCGCAGGGCCCTGGCCACCTCGATCGCCGGCGACTCGCGGCAGTCGCCGGCGTTCTTCTTGTAGGCGAGGCCGAGCACGATCACCCGGCTGCCCTTGATCGGCATGGAGCGCTGGTTCAGCGCGAGCGTCAGCCGGTGGACGACGTGATCCGGCATGTGGTCGTTAATGTCGTTCGCCAGCTCCACGAACCGGAAGTTGTGCCCCAGGCTGCGCTTGACCTTCCACGACAGGTAGGACGGGTCGATCGGCAGGCAGTGCCCGCCGACGCCCGGGCCTGGGGTGAAGCGCATGTAGCCGAACGGTTTGGTGGAGGCGGCGTCGATGGCCTCCCAGACGTCGATCCCGAGCTGCCGCGCGAAGATGGCCAGCTCGTTCACCAGGGCGATGTTGATGTGCCGGAAGGTGTTCTCCAGGAGCTTGCTCAGCTCGGCCACCTGAACCGAGGAGACGGGAACGGCATCGCGCACGATGCGCTCGTAGAACGCCTGGACTCTCTTCAGCGAGGACTCGTCGATGCCGGACACGATCTTCGGGGTGTTGTCCAGCCGCCAGCGGGTGTTTCCCGGGTCGATCCGTTCGGGGCTGTAGCCAAGGTAGAAATCCTCGGGCGCCTGCAGTCCGGAGCCTTCCTGAAGCAGGGGCAGGAGATATTCCTCGGTGGTTCCGGGATAAGTCGTGGACTCCAGCACCACTGCGGCGCCCGGCCGGAGGAGCGGCGCGATGGATTGCGCGGCCGAGGCGATGTGCCGGAGATCGGGCACGCCCTCGCGAAGCGGCGTCGGCACCGTGATCACACAGATGTCGAACATCTCGGCGTCGGCGTAATCGGTGCTCGCCAGATAGCGGCCGCAGCGGTGTGCGGCGATCAGCTCGTCGTCCCCGATGTCCTCGACATAAGATTCGCCGGCGGCCAATCGCTTGATCCGCCACTGGTCCACGTCGATGCCCACAACGTCGAATCCCGCGCTTACCGCCCGCATCGCCAGAGGCAGGCCGACATAGCCTTGGCCGACGACCACCAGTTTCTCTCCCATGTCAGGAGCCCCCGTTACATCGAGATGAGACACGATCCGACTGTAGGAGGCCGGAGTTCTCATATCGCCGATTTGATGGCGATGCCCGGCGTGTCGTCTGATGGCGTTTCCGTGGCAAGGCCAGCGATTAGGGGTGCATAAGGGCATTAAACGGAATATTTCCGCGCGCCCAAGAAAAGGTCGCCCGTACGGGGATACCTTGTTCAAGCTTTCCGGTAAGTGTTGCAAGCGGCTATTGAAGGGTAAAGGGCGGTTCAATAGGACGCTATCCTAGGCTTTTCTTGATCACATATAGGTTTTTCGCGTCATGCCGTTCAAGGCGTGGTCCTCCCGAATGTCGTAGCGTCTTCAGCGGGATTGGCGACATTCGAGTCGCATTTCTCATGGCTGGACTTTAGCCGCATTTATGGCAAACGAGACGAATCAGGCGAGCGGCGACGCTCGCCGTATGTGTTCTTGACGAGCCGCAGGCTGCGGCGAGCCAGCCGATTGCCTGAGTAGCACAAGATACAGTGAGGAGTTGTGGCGCATGTCAAAATCACATAGCGATGCGCCCGATCGAGCAGTCCGCAAGGCCCTCCCCGAAGCTCTCAAGCGCGAAGCGACCAGCAAAGTCAGCTATTCCCGTTCTCTGGGGAATGTCGGTCGGCTGTGGACGGGGGTGAGTGCGGCGGTCGTGCTGGTGGCAGGTGCGGTGGTGGGGCTGCCGCAGGCCGCGAGCGCGACGCCGCCGGTGGACATCGGTGTCGCGGAGCCCTACGCGGTCGTGGCCGGGGTGTCGGTCACCAACACGAATCTGACCACGGTCACCGGAGACCTCGCGATCAGTCCCGGCAACACACTGACCGGCTTCCCGCCCGGCACCGTGAACGGTGACCGGGACCTCGGCAACGCGGCCGCGGCGGCGGCCAAGGCCGACGTGGTCGCCGCCTACAACGACATCGCCGGGCGGACCCCGGACGCCACGGTGGCGCAGCAACTGGGCGGCACGACCAAGGGGCCCGGCCTGTACGCCTCCAACACCAGCGCCTTCGCGATCAGCGGCACGCTCACCCTCGACGCGCAGGGGGATCCGAACGCCGTCTTCATCTTCCGGGCGACCACCCTGACCGCCGCCAACGTCTCCAACATCGCCCTGGCGCGCGGCGCGCAGGCCGACAACGTCTTCTGGCAGTTCAGCGACACCGTGACGCTGGGCAACTACTGCACCTTCCGCGGCAACGTGCTGGCCCAGAACGCCGTCACGGTTAATGTCGGTGCCTACACCAACGGCCGCATCTTCTCCCTGAACAGCTCCATCAACATCACCGGCACCAACAGCACCCCGGCCACTCAGATCACCCTCCCCAACGACCCGCCGACCACGACGACCCTGACCACCTCGCCCAACCCCTCCTGGAGGGGGCAGCCGGTCCTCCTCACCGCGGTCGTGCAGCCGGTCAGCGGCACCCTGACGCCCGCCGGCGAGGTGGTCTTCAAGGACGGCTCGACCGTACTCGGCTCGGGCTACCAGGACGCCGACGATCCGGCCACGCTCACGACCCCGAGCCTCAGCGCCGGGGATCACCACCTCACCGCCGTCTACCTGGGCGGGGACGTCTTCGACCACGAGGCACTGATCCACTTCGCGCCGAGCTTCTCGCCGGAAGTGGTTCAGCATGTGTCGGACAGCCTGTGGGACAGATTGGCCACGCCGGCCGTGCAGTCCCAACCCGACACGCAGGCGATCACGGTCGGCGTGAAGTTCCGGGCCTCGACGAGCGGGACCATCATCGGCATCCGGTTCTTCAAGGGCTCCCTGAACACGGGGACACATACCGGGAGCCTGTGGAGCAGCAGTGGTCAGCTGCTCGCGAGCGCGGTCTTCAGTAGTGAGACGGCCTCGGGCTGGCAGCAGGTGAATTTCTCGACACCTGTCTCGATAACTGCCAATACCACTTATGTGGCCTCGTATCACACTACGTCGGGATATTATTCGATGACCCGGCCTTACTTCACCTCGGCATTCACGAACGGTCCGCTCACCGCACTGGCGAACGGTACGGACCCGAACGGGGTGTACACCTACGGGGCGACCAGCACCTTCCCGACGACCTCCTTCCAGTCCACCAACTACTGGGTCGACGTCGTGTTCGAGCCGTCGGACAGCCTGTGGGACAAAGCGGTCACTCCGGCCGTCCAGTCTCAACCCGACACGCAGGCGGTCACGGTCGGCGTGAAGTTCCGGGCCTCGACGAGCGGGAACATCGTCGCCATCCGGTTCTTCAAGGGCGCTTCCAATACGGGCACTCACACCGGGAGCCTGTGGAGCAGCAGTGGCCAGCTGCTCGCGAGCGCGGTCTTCACCAGTGAGACGGCCTCCGGCTGGCAGCAGGTGAATTTCCCGACGCCTGTCGCGATCACTGCCAATACCACCTATATCGCCTCGTATCACACCACGTCGGGATTTTATTCGGTAAACCGGCCCTACTTCACCTCGTCGTACACGAACGGCCCGCTCACCGCACTGGCGAACGGTACGGACCCGAACGGGGTGTACACCTACGGGGGGACCAACACCTTCCCGACGACCTCCTACCAGTCATCCAACTACTGGGTCGATCCGGTATTCGACTCCTAGCGAGCCCGTGATTCTCCACCGGCCCGGCCGTGCGGTTCCGCACGGCCGGGCCGCGCCATGTCTCTGGCGCGAATACGACACGGGCCGCGTCGCACGTCATTTCTCTGGAACGGCATCGATGCCCGCTAATGTCGAATATCCAGAGTCTTATGGCTGGCGGAGTATCTTCCCCGGATCGCAGATAAAGGGATCGGCTCATGGCGAATGTTGATTTGTCCCGTTTTTCAGGGAAATTCGGTCGGTTGTCACTGGGAGTGGTGGCGGCGGTCGTGCTGGTGACTCTGCCGGAGAGTGCGCGCGCGACACCGCCGGTGAACATCGGCGGTGGGAAGCCGTACGGGGTTGTGGCCGGGATGTCGGTCAACAACGCGCATCTGACCACGGTCTCCGGAGATCTGGCGATCAGTCCCCACAGCACGCTGACAGGCTTCCCGCCCGGCACCGTGAACGGTAACCGGCAGCTGGGCAACGCGACCGCGGCGGCGGTCAAGTCTGACGTGGTCGCCGCCTACAACGACATCGCCGGGCGGTCCGGCGGTTCCACGGTGCCGGGGGAGCTGGGCGGTACGACCAAGGGGCCCGGCCTGTACGACGCCGGCAACGGTGCCTTCGTGATCAACGGCACGCTCACCCTCGACGCCCAGGGGGATCCGGCCGCGACCTTCATCTTCCGGGCGGCCACTCTCACCACCGCCAGGGTCAGCAATATCGCCCTGCTGCGCGGCGCGCAGGCCGACAACATCTTCTGGCAGTCCAGCGGCGCTACGTCGCTGGGGGTGTACAGCACCTTCCGCGGCAACGTGCTGGCCCAGGGCAACGCCACCGTGAACTTCGGCGCCAACGTCCAGGGCCGGGTCTTCTCCCTGAACGGCTCCGTCAACGTCACCGGCACCGACGGCATCCCGGCCACGCAGATCAGTCTTCCCGACGACCCGCCGACCACCACCACGTTGACCAGCTCCCCGAACCCCTCCGCTGCTGGACAGCCGGTGACGTTCACCGCCACCGTGGCATGGGTCAGCGGCAGCCAGACCCCCTTCGGCGAAGTGGTCTTCAAGGAAGGTTCGACCATTCTCGGCTCGGTATTCCTCAACACCAGCACCGGTCGTGCGATGTTCACGACGTCGAGCCTGGCCCCAGGGCAGCACCGGATCGTCGCGGTCTATCTGGGCGGCGACGTCTTCGACCACGAGGCCCTGATCCACCTGGCCCCGAGCACGTCAGGCCCGGTGAACCAGACCGTCACCCCATAGTGCGGTGACGACGGGCGTACTCCCTCTCCCCCCGGAGGGGGCGTCCCCGAGGGGCCCCGGCGGGCCGTGGTCTTTCACTCCCCCGGGAGGCGGTATCTCCCGAGGGACCTCAGCCACCACGGACCGTCACATAGATCGAGGCGTGGCAGGAGCCTTCAGCGGCCGCCACCACCGCTGGTTGTCCTGGTACCAGCGCACCGTCGCCGCCAGACCGTCCGCGAACCCCATAAGCGGTTCGTACCCGAGGGCCCGAAGCTTGCCGCAGTCGACGGAATAGCGACGGTCGTGCCCGAGCCGGTCCGGCACGTTCCTGACCATCTCCCAGCCCACCCCGAGCGCGCTGAGCAGCAGCTCCGTGAGCTCCCGGTTGGTGAGTTCGGTGCCGCCGCCGATGTTGTACGTCTCTCCCGGCGAGCCCTTCTCCAGCACCAGCTGAATGCCCCGGCAGTGGTCGTCGACGTGCAGCCAGTCCCGTACGTTCAGCCCGTCACCATAGAGGGGGACCGGCTCGCGGTCGAGCAGGTTGGTGACGAAGAGCGGGATGAGCTTCTCCGGGTATTGGTAAGGGCCGTAGTTGTTGGAGCAGCGGGTCACCCGGACATCGAGGCCGTACGTCTGGTGATATGCCCGGCAGAGCAGGTCACTGCCGGCCTTGGCCGCCGAGTAGGGCGAGTTCGGCAGCAGGGGCTCGTCCTCGGTCCAGGATCCTTCCGCGATCGACCCGTACACCTCGTCGGTGGAGACGTGCACCACCGTGCGGACGCCGGTCTCGAGTGCCGCCTGCAGGAGCCGCTGCGTGCCCAGCACGTTCGTCGTCAGGAAGTCGCCGGCGCCCGTGATGGACCGGTCGACGTGCGTCTCGGCCGCGAAGTTCACGATCACCTCGCACTCGGGAACGATCTCCGCGAGCAGCTCCAGATCGGTGATGTCCCCATGGACAAACCGGTAGCCGGGATGTCCGGCCACCGGCGCGAGATTGGCCAGATTTCCGGCGTAGGTGAGCTTGTCGAGAACGGTGATGTTCACGGCCTCGTAGCCCGGATGCGAGCCGAGCAGCAGCGACCGCACGTAGTGCGAGCCGATGAAGCCGGCGCCGCCGGTGACCAGAATCCTCATGTACGCACCTGTATCTTGCTGTGATCGCCCACCATGAGCTCGTGGGTGTTCGGCATGCCTTCCGCGCGGTTCACTTCGACGTTGCGCCCGATGAGGGAGTGTCCGATGCGCGACACGCCGCGGATGGACGAGCTGTCGAGCACGATCGAGTACTCGATCTCGGCGTCCTCCAGCACGCAACTGGCCCCGATCGAGGTGAAGGGGCCGACGAAGGAAGAGACGATCTTGGAGTCGGCGCCGATCACGATGGGCCCGCGGAGTACGGAGTTCTCCACGACCGCGCCCTGCTCGACGACGACTCGCCCGGTGATCTCGCTCCGGCCGTCTACGGTGCCCCGGATGTCGGGCTCGATCTGTTCGAGGATGATCCGGTTGCATTCCAGCATGTCCTGCAGCCGGCCGGTGTCCTTCCAGTAGCCGTTGACGAAGTGGGAGTGGACGCGGAAGCCGTTGTCGATCAGCCACGTGACGGCATCCGTGATCTCCAGCTCGCCGCGCGCGGACGGGGTGATGCACCGGACGGCCTCGTGGATGACGGGGGAGAAGATGTAGACCCCGACGATCGCGAGATCGCTGCGCGGGTGCTCCGGCTTCTCCGCCAGCCCGATGATCTCGCCTTCCGGCCCGAGCTCGGCCACGCCGTAGAACTGCGGTTCGGCGACCTTGGTGAGCAGGATCTGCGCGTCATGGTCGGCCTGGCGGAACGCGTCGACCAGGGCGGTGATGCCGCCCACCAGGAAGTTGTCGCCCAGGTACATCACGAACGGCTCGTCGGCGAGGAACTCTCTGGCGATCAGGACGCAGTGAGCCAGGCCCAAGGGGGCCTGCTGCGGGATGTAGGTGACCTCGAGGCCGAACTGCGAGCCGTCTCCGACGGCCTCGCGCACCTCCGCGGCCGTGTCGCCGACGATGATGCCCACGCTGGTGATGCCCGCGTCCCGTAGCGCTTCGAGCCCGTAGAAGAGGACCGGTTTGTTGGCCACGGGGACCAGCTGTTTCGCTGAGGTATGGGTGAGCGGGCGCAGCCTCGTCCCCTTGCCACCCGCTAGAACGAGCGCCTTCATCGGCTCCCTGAGTCCTTCCGCGAGGAGGACATGGCGGCGATGGCCGCCTGTCCGCTGGAGTTTATGCCGATCCCCGGCCAGGAAAACTGTGCGGTTCCGCGCGCTTGTCGAAGAACGCCCGGCACGTTGCCGAGACTAGATGGATCAGCGATCACGAAAAGTCCATGTTCGGTGTATCAGATAGCTTAGTGAGGGACTTATGAGAATTATCAAACCCTGTGCGATCATGATGGGAATTCCGATGACGCCCACGAGGATCGGCAGGCTGATGAGGGACGCCCCGAGGAAGCTCAGGCCGACCACATAGAATCGCAGGTACCCCCGCAGCCAGGAATCGCCGGAGACTCGGAACACCACCAGTCGATACCACGGATAGACGATCACCACGGTGACGAAGTGGCTGGTCACGACCAGGACAAGGTAGGGCACCGCACCCTCGGCGGCGAGCAATGCTAGGCCAAGGAGACAGTAATAGACAACTGCCGTCATGGCGCCGGCCATTAGGTATGTGATGCGGTTTCCAGCAAAAGTGGAGATCAGAGCCCGCCACCAGAAATGCGGCTTCTTGTCGCTTTTGGTGTGGCTCTCCACGTCAACCATGTCGCCCGCACTCCAGTTCGTCACGTGGTGGGGGCGGCACGATTGTAACCGGCTCACACTGGATGATCGGGGGATCAATGTCGGTGTCGGTGGTAATTCCGTGTTACCGATCCGCGCGCACTCTTCCAGCGCTGGTGGCCAGGATCCTGTCGACCATGAGCGAGGCATCCGTCCGGCACGAGGTGATCCTCGTCGTCGACGGCAGCCCGGACGACACCTGGGCGACGGCCGCCGGGCTGGCCCGGCGAAACGAGGCCGTGCGGGCGATCCACCTCTCCCGTAACTACGGTCAGCACAACGCGCTGATCGCCGGCATCAGGGAGGCGGCCTTCGAGGTCGTCGTCACGATGGATGACGACCTGCAGCATCCGCCGGAGCAGATCCCCCTCCTGCTGGCCGCCCTTGAGGGCGACCGTCTCGACCTCGTCTATGGCGTCTCCTACCGTGAGGAGCACGGCTTTCTCCGGAGCTTCGCCTCCCGATCGGTGAAAGCCGGGATGTCCAGCGCGCTGGGCATCCGCTCCGCCCGCGCGATCAGCGCCTTCCGCGCCTTTCGTACGCGGCTGCGCGACGGGTTCCAAGAGCTGTCGGGGCCGCATGCCTCGGTCGACGTGGCCCTGTCGTGGGCCACCTCCAAGGTGGGGTCGGTCAGCGTACGCATGAACGAACGCCATCACGGGCGCTCCAACTACTCCCCGCGGCTGCTGATCCGGCACGCGGTGAACATGCTGCTCGGCTACAGCACGGCGCCCCTGCGGGCGGCGAGCTACCTCGGATTCCTCGTCGGCATCGTCGGCCTGCTGCTGGGCGGTGCCGTTCTGTGGCGGTTCGCCATGGGAGAGACCACAGTGGCAGGCTTCACGACGATCGCCTCGATGGTCGCGCTCTTCTCCTCCGCGCAACTCATCTCCATCGGGGTCCTCGGGGAGTACATCGGCCGCATTCATGGCAGCGGCATGGGCCGGCCGACCTACGTCGTGCGCGAACGTGTCGGACCGACCGCGTCCGCCGACGTGGCTCCCGGTGGTCCTAGTGTTCCGGCCCAGGCAGGAGCGCGCTCCGGACCAGATGAACAGTGAGGACCGTCCGTACGGGCTCGAACCCGTATCGGGCCCACGCCCGCTGCACGCGCGTGTTGTGCCCCTGGGTGGAGATGACGACCTCGTCCCCGCCGCGCGCCAGCGTGCGGTCCTCGACCGCCTTGAGCAGGTGGGCGTACAGACCGCGCCCCTGCGCCTTCGAGACCACGCCGGCGAGCAGGATCTCCGTCCGGGATTCGGCCTCGTCCAGGGTGGCCAGCGCGAGGACACGCGAGGCCGCCCCGGCGGCGGGCCGATCCAGCAGCGCCAGGCAGCCCCCTTCTTCGGCCGAGCGCAGCGCCCATTCCTGGTAGCCGGCGAGCGCGTCGGCGGCGTCGAACAGGGGATTGGCCAGGTAGTGGTTTCCGTACGCGGGGAAGATGTCGGACACCAGATCCTCGATCACGGCGGTTCCGGTCAGCTCCGTCGCCCGCAGATCGGGTGACGCCACGGGCGCCCGGCCCTCGCCGGCGCGCAGCCGCCAGTACACCAGGGAGTCCGCGAAGATGGCGGTCCGGCCCAGGGCGGTCAGCCGGGCGTACCAGCCGACGTACTCGGCCGGGTAGCGAAGGATGATCACGTCCGCGGCGGATCGTACGACGGCCTCACGGACCGCGGCGAACGACGATCCGGAAACGGCGAGCCGCTCAATCGAGCAGCCGAACCGCGCGGACTCGAGCGGGGACTCCCGCGTCCGCACGGCTTCCGCCTCGATCACGTCATTCCACGCCATTCAGCACACCTCGTAGGCTCGGACCGCGTCGATCACGCGGGACAGGTGGGCGTCGTCCAGGTCGGCGAAGAGCGGCAGCCGTACGAGACGGTCGGCGACCTCCGCCGTGACCCGGCAGCCGCCCGGGGCCGTCCGCCCGTACCGCAGGCCGGCGGGTGAATCATGGAGCGGCTGGTAGTGGAAGGCCGCCTGCACGCCACGCTCGGCGAGATGAGCGATGAAGGCCTGCCGGTTCGCCAGGTCGGGGAGCAGCAGGTAGTACAGGTGCGCCGGATGCGTGCACTCGTCCGGGATCGTCGGCTGGGCGACCCCGTTCTCCGCGGCCCAGTCCGCCAGTTCCTCGTGATACCGGTCCCACGCGTAGTGGCGCCGGAACTGGATCTTGTCGAACGACTCCAGCTGGGCGGTGAGCTGCGCGGCGAGCACGTCCGACGGCAAGTAGCTGGACCCGATGTCGACCCAGCGGTACTTGTCCACCTGGCCGCGGAAGAACCGGCTCCGGTCGGTGCCCTTCTCCCTGACGATCTCCGCGCGCTCGCCGAGGCCGGCGTCGTTCAGGAGCAACGCGCCGGCCTCTCCGCACTGCACGTTCTTCGTCTCATGGAAGCTCTGGGTGGCCATGCGGCCGAACGACCCGAGCGGACGGTCCTGGTAGAACCCGCCCAGTCCATGGGCGTTGTCCTCGATGACCGCGAGCCCGTGCCGTTCCGCGAGCTCGCCGATCTCCTTCATCGCGCACCCGACACCCGCGTAGTGGACGACCACGATGGCCCGGGTGCGGTCGGTGATGGCGGCTTCGAGCTGTCGTTCGTCCAGGTTCAGCGTGTCCGGCCGGCAGTCGGCGAACACCGGGACGGCGCCGCGCAGCGCGTAGGCGTTGGCCGTCGACATGAAGGTGAACGACGGCATGATCACCTCGTCGCCGGGCCGCAGATCGAGCAGGAGCGCCGACATCTCCAGCGCGTGCGTGCACGAGGTGGTCAGCAGCACCTGGCGGGCCCCGGTGATCTCCGCGAGGAGACCGGTGGCCCGTTGGGTGAAGGGCCCGTCTCCGCGGGTGAACCGCTGGAGTACGGCCTCCGCCAGATAGTCGAGCTCGTTCTCCGAGATATGCGGCACGTTGAAAGGGATCGCCATCAGGCCGGATGCGTTCACGAACGCAGTGAACAACGGGCCGGACCGGCCGACACGCGTGGCGCCTGGTGGCTGGATGAGGCATTGCACAAGCCTTACCTGCCCACCTCACAATGAGTCGTCCGGCAGCTGATAGACGGCGTAATCGCCGGACCGGAACCGGAACTCCGCGAACTCGCCGATCCGCGGGCTGGGATTCCCCCGAAGCTCGTCGACGAAGAGCCAGCGCACTCCGTAGCGCTCTCGCAGGCCCCGCATGGCGGTCTGGCTCGGCGACTGGAAGGCCGTGTCGTTCAGCTTGATCAGTTCGGTGTCCCAGAACGGCAGACCCTCCGGCAGCAGCCCCGGACGCCAGTGGCTCAGGTTCGTGGCCGTGTAGGCCCAGCCTTCGACCAGCACATGCCGTTCCGACAGCGCGGCCACCCACGGGTAGCGGGTGTCACACGGGTTCTCGTACCCCAGGCGGCAGTGCGTGTTCGTGGCCACCAGGTCGTCCGGCCCGGAATGGTCGCGCAGCCATCGTCCGGCCGCCAGGGCCCCCTGGGGGATCACCCGGTTCTCCACCGGTCTGACCACCGGGTTGGGATCGTCCCCTGTGACGTTGTCGACGGCGGAAAGGACGCGGGCGTGCCAGTACGCGGGCAGTCCGATGGTCGTGAACGCGACGATCACGAGGGCCAGGGCGCGAGCGCGTCCCCTCAGGATCGCCACGAGCAGGCCCGCCAGTACGGCCAGGGCCACCAGGGTGAGATAGGGCCGGTACAGGATCCCGTCGCCCTGGCCGGCGCTCAACGGAATCGTGACGCCACAGAGGATGGGGATCAGGTAGACGGCGAGGAGTCCCGCGCCTATCGAGCACATGACCGCCTTGGGCGACACCCGTGCCCGCCGCAGGAGGATGAGGATCCCATAGGCCGCGACGGCCGCCAGATAGGGGTAGGCCCCCCAGAAGAAGAAGAGCTGGCTCTGGCCAGGATGCCCGAGGAGCAGCACCGCGCCGAGCCCGGCCGCGCCCATGCCGAGCATGAGGCTCACCCGTGGTCGCAGGAGCAGCCGCGGCCTGCTCAACAGCCCGAGGATGCCGGACCAGGTCATGGCCCAGCAGAGCAGGTACACCAAGGTGAGGCCGAGCAGCGAGCCCGCCGAGGGCGTGGTCAGGCCGGTGAGTTTGCTCCAGGTCATGCGCATGAAGGACAGAGGGTCCGCGACCAGCCCTTGCCGCTCCCGGCCGAACAGGACGAACTGCGCGAACAGGATGCATGCCGTGGTCATGCCCAGCATGATCAGTACGTTCGTGGACGGTCGGCGTCGCCTCAACACCTCGACCGCCGCCACCAGCACCAGCCCGGCGCCGAGCAGGGGTAGATAGGTGGCTTTGGCGCCGGTCAGCACTACCAGGAAGAGCCCGGCCAGCAGCCATTTGCCGGTGTCGGGCCGTCGGCGCTCGAGAAGGTCCAGGAGAACGAGGACGAGGGGAGCGAACAACAGGGCGCCCAGCGTCTGCGTGGGGCTGATCCACGCGGTGTCCGGAACCCCTCCCCAGGTGAACACCCCGTTCGTACCCAGGTACAGGGTCGGGGCGCCCACGAAGACCGTACCCACGACAGTGACGGCCCCGCCGATCCATGAGCCCGTGACGCGGCGCCCGGTCATGCCGGCCAGGACGACGAGCCCGGCCAGCATGGGCAGCATGGCCAGGCGGTACAGCAGGACAAGGGGTTCCACTCCGGACAGCCAGCTCGCCGCCGCCAGATGCGCGTAGACGAACCAGTGGTACGCGAGAGGCTCGCCCACGACCATCGGCACCGAAGGCGGCACATGGTGCTTCAACTCGCCGATCAGCGCCAGATGGAACGGCATGTCGGGATACGACGCTCCGAGACCGGGCCAGGTGATGGCGTGGGTGCCGAAGAACTTCAGTGCGCTCCCGGCGACCAGGACGGCGATGACGAGGGCGAGGCACCACGACCACCACAGGGGAGTCGCCGGGCGGGATCCCGCCCGCCAATGCCCGCGCAGGGACGGGACCACGAGGAAGAGCGCGTAAGTGGTCAACGGCCACACCGCGACGAGCAGCGGCATTCCGATCGCGCGAGCGCCTATGTAGACCAGGATCTCCACGGCGTAACCGAACGCCAGGCCCAGCGCGATCTCCTCTGCCGCCGTGCGCGGGCCGTGGTACAGGGCCCTGATCACCAGGACTCCGGGCAGTACCACTCCCAAGGCGACGTAGACGGCGAACAACGCCATGTCCGTGACGGATACTCCGTAGCGGATCAGTACGGCAGCGGTGAAAGCCGTCACGGAGGCGGCCGCGAGCCGTCCCGACAGTGCGGGCCTCCAACGCGCTGGGCGCCGGGTGGCCCGTGCGGGCCGAGCCGGATGCGCTGTCTCCACAGTGCTCGGCGCCGAACCGTTGACAGGCAAGATCTTGTCCATGGCCGCAAGCTTGATGCGGAGAGCGCTTCGATCGGGCTTGTCCCCCTGCTCACGGTTGTTTCTTGCCGCTTCCTTGTCCGGGCCAAAGGGTGATGGCTCGCGTTCTCCGGAGATATGCCGATCTCTGCGGCGATTGAGTTCTTAGCGGAGAATCAACATCGGCGTCCGTCCTGCTGGGAAATCGCCCTTCCCTCATCCGGTTCACGAGAGAACCGGGCATCGTTGTATTTAGTTGCTCATGACCCCCCACGACCGGCTGAAATCAGAGCGATCGAGGGATGCATCATGGCAGAAAGTGGGAAAAGGACCGGTTTGCGATGGCGGGCCTTTCGCAGCCCGCCCCTTGTTCTGAGCGCAGGAATTGCGGCCGTGCTCGCCATCCTCGGCGCCGCCCAGGCGCCGGCGCGCGAGGACGGCGCGGTCGGCATCACCGCGAACCTCGCAGCCACCCCGGGCCAGGGCGCGACGGTGAGTCTCAAGGGAGGGACGCCGCAGTCCGCACCCGCGGGTGCTCGGACCAGCAAGGCCACGCGCAAGGATTTGAAAGCGATCAAGGCTGCTGCCCACGGCCGTCCGCCGGGCCCGCTCAGGAAGAAGGGCGCTCGGCCGGCGACCTGCCCGCCGACCTCGGTCATCTGCCTGGAGAATTCCCTTCCCGGCAATCCGCCGAGCGAGTGGGACATCGTGGGGGCGGGCAGTCCCAGCATTCAGGGATATGCGGCGGATATGAGCGTCAATAAAGGGACGACCGTCGACTTCAAGATCGATACAGACGCCACCGACTACCGGTTGGACGTCTATCGCATCGGCTACTACAGCGGCATGGGCGCGCGGCTGATCACCACGCTGCAGCCGTCCGCCACGCTGCCTCAGGTTCAGCCCACGTGCGTGAGCGATGATGCCACCGGACTGGTCGACTGCGGGAACTGGGACGTCTCCGCGTCCTGGGCGGTGCCGGACACCGTCGTTTCCGGCGTCTATCTCGCCAAGCTGGTACGCGAAGACGGCACCCCCGGCGAGAGCCAGATCACCTTCGTGATCCGAGATGACACGCGTGGCGCGGACGTCCTGGTCCAGACCTCTGACTCGACGTGGCAGGCGTACAACGACTACGGCGGAAACAGCCTGTATACCGGAAGCCCGGCGGGGCGTGCCTTCAAGGTCAGTTATAACCGGCCGTTCCTCAACCGGAGCGCCGACATCAGCGGTTCGGCGGAGTCTTTCTTCTTCAACTCCGAATACCCCATGGTCAGATGGCTTGAGGCCAATGCCTATGACGTGAGCTATGCCACCAGCGTCGACACCGCCAGGATGGGGGCGGAGCTGCTCGAGCATCGCGCGTTCCTGTCGGTCGGCCACGACGAGTACTGGTCCCTGGAAATGCGGAACAATGTCGAGGCCGCCCGCGCCAGCGCGGTCAACCTCGCCTTCTTCTCGGGAAACGAGATGTTCTGGAAGACCAGGTGGGAAAGCAGCATCGCCGGACCCGTCCTCGCTTTCCGGACCCTCGTCTGTTACAAGGAAACGCTGGCGAACGCCAAGATCGACCCGAGTACACAATGGACCGGTACCTGGCGTGACCCGCGTTTCTCGCCGCCGTCGAACGGCGGGCGACCGGAGAATGCCGTGACGGGCACCATGTTCCAGGTCAACGGGACCGTCTCAGATTCGGTGGCCGTTCCCGCGGCCTACCGGAGCATGCGGCTGTGGCGCAACACATCCGTGGCGAATCTCCTGCCCGGCCAGACGGCGATCTTTCCGGCCGGAACGCTGGGCTATGAATGGGACGCGGCGCCCGACAACCTGACGACTCCCGCGGGCTCGGTGAAATTCTCCAGCGCGACGATAGGCAGGCTGGACAAGATCCTGCTCAACTTCGGTGGCACGTACGGCCCCGGGGTCGCGACCCACAATCTGATCCTGTACCGGCACTCCAGCGGCGCGCGCGTCTTCGGCGCGGGCACCGTGCAGTGGTCGTGGGGGCTCGACGCCGTTCACTACCGCCCTGGGACGCCTACGGACATCCGGATGCAGCAGGCGACCGTCAATCTCTTCGCCGACATGAACCTGCAGCCGGCGAGCCTGCAGGCGGGCCTGGTTCCGGGAGTCCCGTCACCGGACACGGCCCCTCCGACGACGACGATCACGAGTCCGTCCGCCGGCGCCACCGTGCCGAGCGGCACCACGGTCTCCATCCGAGGGACGGCGGTCGACGTCGGGGGCGGTCAGGTGGGAGGTGTCGAAGTCTCTCCGGACGGCGGCACCAGGTGGTTCCAGGCGAAGGGGCTCACGGACTGGCAGTACAGCTGGACGACCGGCTCGGCGGGGCCGGTGACGATATTGGCGCGAGCGGTCGACGACAGCGGGAATCTTCAGACGTCGCCGACCCAGAGGCCCGTCACCATCTCCACACCATGCCCCTGCACCACATGGCCGCCGTCCGCGACTCCCGCCACCGCTTCGCAAGCGGATCCCGCCGCAGCGGAGCTGGGCGTGAAATTCCAGCCCACCAGTCCGGGCCACATATCCGGCATCAGATTTTACAAGGGGACCCTCAACACCGGAACGCACACGGGTGATCTCTGGAGCTCCACAGGTCAGCTTCTGGCCAGAGCGACGTTCACCAATGAATCGGCGAGCGGCTGGCAGCAGGTGAACTTCTCGACGCCCGTCGCGGTGAGCGCCAACACCACCTACGTCGCCGCCTACCACACGACATCCGGGAGGTATTCGGTAACCCGGCCGTATTTCACCCAGCAGTATTCGTCCGGGCTGCTCATCGGGCTGGCGAACAGCGCCGTCACCCCAGGTAACGGCGTTTATTCGTACACCGCGACACCCGCCTTTCCCACCAGTACCTACCAGGCCACGAACTACTGGGTGGACGTGGTGTTCTCCCCGTCGAGCACGCTGTGGGACGAGACCGCGCAGCCGGCGATCGATTCCACCGGCGACAGCAAGGCGGTCGTCGTCGGGGCGAAGTTCCGTCCCACCTCGAACGGGGTCGCCACTGGAGTCCGGTTCTACAAGTCGCCGCAGAACACGGGAACCCACGTCGGGTCTCTGTGGGCGGCCGACGGCACGCTGCTCGCCAGCGCTACCTTCACCGGCGAGACTCCATCCGGATGGCAACAGGTGAATTTCGCGACACCGGTCCCGCTCACCGCGAACACCACGTACGTGACCGCCTATTCCATGAATCCGGGGAACTACTCGATAACCAGGCCGTTCTTCACGACGGGATATGGCCGCGGTCCGCTCTATGCGCCGGCCGGTGAGGAGGTGGCGGGAAGCAACGGGGTGTACAAGTACGGGCCGCCGCTCACGTTCCCGAACAATACCTACCAGCTCACCAATTACTGGGTCGACGTGCTGTTCGACGCCACGAGTTAGCACTGTCGTAGGGAAATCCTCCGGCCCGAGGCCGAAACTCGGGCCGGAACACCCCGCGATCCTTAAGAACCCACCAAGGGTCGGCAAGAACATCGCCGCACTCGGGCGTTCGCCCCTGTCCGAGGCGCCGGTGTGGTCAAGCTTGCGTTCATGGCCGACGCTCCACCCTTTCCGCGCTCCGCGCCGCCTTCCTACGCACTCACGCCGGAGCCGGGCGCGGCCCGGCCACCGTCCGGGAGGAAACGCGCATCGCTGCTGAAGCGCTGTTCGACCTGGCTTCCGGCGACGGCCGTGGTCGCCTGCGTCGGGGTCGCGCTGGGGTTCTATGGCGTCTCCGCCACGGACCTGGCTCTCTTCAGCCTCTACATCGCCCTGGGCGTCGCGCTGCCGGGCCTGTTGTGGGTCCGGGCGCTGTACCGGGGTACGCCCACGCTGATGGAGGGGCTCGCGCTCGGCCTGATACTCGGGTACGCGCTGGAGGTCCTCACGTACATCCCGGCTCGCGCGCTCGGCATGCCGCTGCTGGTGATGGCCTGGCCGATCGGCACCTACGTGCTCTTCCTCGCCGTCCCCCGGCTGCGCGGACACTGGAAGGGCGCCCCCGACGCCGGGAGAACGCCGCTCTGGTGGTCGTGGTGCACCGCGCTGATCATGATCTATCTGATCGTGTGGTCGGCCGTCAACGTCTTCAGAACCCAAGCCCTCACCTGGCCGGCGATGGGCACGTCGTTCATCGACATGCCCTTCCACCTGGCCCTGGTCGGCGAGTTGAAGCACCACATGCCGCCCATGGTGCCGACGGTCACCGGCGAACCCCTCGTCTACCACTGGTTCGTCTACGCGCATCTCGCGGCCGCCAGCTGGGTCACCGGGGTGGAACCCCTGGTTCTGCTCTTCCGCCTCGCCATCCTGCCCATGCTCGCCGCCCTCATCGTCGTCCTCGGGATGGTCGGCCGTCGCATAACGCGCTCGTACGGGGGAGCGCTGGCCGGCCTCGTGAGCATCATCTTCATCACGGCGCCGAGCCTGTATCTCGGCGAGACCACCGGGGTGTTCACCTGGAAGACCGTGCAGTCATGGTCGAGCCCGACCCAGACCTTCGGCGCCCTGTTCTTCGCCCCGATCGTCCTGCTCCTCATCGACCTTCTCGGCCAGAAGCCGCAGCCTCGGGGCAGGTGGGTCCTCCTGGGGATCCTGCTCGCGGCGGTCATGGGGGCGAAGGCCACCTATCTGCCGCTGCTCGTGGTGGGCCTCGTGGCGGTCGCGCTGGTCGAAACGGTCAAGTTGTTCAGCCTGCCCCGACGCCCGCTCGCCGCGCTCGGCCTCACCACGGCGTGCCTGCTGTTCGCCCAGTGGGTGCTGTTCGGCGGCGCACGGCAGGGGATCGTGCTCGATCCGTTGTCGATCATGCGCCTGACCCTGCGGGGAATGACCGGCCTGGCGGCCGGGGCCGAGCCGCCGGCGGCCGTCACGATCGGCGCCGCCCTGCTGTGCGTGCTCTGCGGGGTCATCACGTGGTGCGGGATCATCGGGCTCGTGGGCCGGCCGAACCTGCTCGCGCGGCCCGTGGTGGTGCTGGTGCTCAGCATGAGCGCGGCCGGTCTCGCGGCGGCGTTGGTGCTCGGCCATCCGCATCAGTCGGAGGGGTACTTCCTCCAGGCGTCCTATCCCTACCTGGCGATGCTCGCGGTCTACGGGCTCATGCTCATCGTACGGAAGGCGCGCGTGCGGCTCAGGGCGATGGTGTGCGCGGCCGGTGTGGGGGTGGTGGTTGTCTACGCCATCCGGACGCTCTGCGGCGTCAGGCTCCCGCTGGCTCCGGGCGCCGACTACACGGTCCTGTTCCTGCCGTACCTCGTTCTGCTGGGCGTGGTCCTGGTGGCCGTTGCCGTGCTGCGTGCCGCACGCCAGAGCAGGCTCCGTACCTGTGCCCTGGTGATCTGCATGGTCACGGCCGCCGGCACGCCCGCCGCCTGGTTCGCCCGCGTCATGCCCGGCACCTTCAGAACCCCCGTAACCACCGCTCAGAACCCGGCCGGGGCGAACTCGCCTGGAGTGGCCGCTGTACCGGCCCCGCCTGGGGCGGCCCCCGTTCAGGTCCCGAACGGGACCGTGCCGCTGCAGGCGATTCCCAAGGGGGCCTTCACCGCTGGGCGGTGGCTGCGCGCCCACTCGGCTGTCGACGATCTCCTCGCGACGAACGTGCACTGCCGCATGGGCTACGAAAACCCCTGTGACAGCCGCGCGTTCTGGGCGACGGCGCTGAGCGAGCGGCGGGTGCTGGTCGAGGGATGGGCCTACACGGTGACCAACATGGACAGCTGGCGCCCGGGCGAGGTGGTGGAGACCCGCCCATTCTGGGATGGCGAACGGCTCCAGGCCAACGAAGCGGTGTTCCAGGCACCCTCAGCGGAGGCGATCCGGCGGCTGCGGGACGACTATGGGGTCCGATGGCTCTTCGTGGACGAGCACCGGCTGAGTCCCGGCACCAACCTCGCCGCCTTCGCCGACCTCCGGTTCCGTGACGGCGACTACGCCGTCTACCGGCTCCCCACGGCGGACCAGCCGCCGGGAGCGCTCTCTGACGACGTGAAGCCGACGCCCCCGGGTCTCTCCTCGGGAGCACGCCAGCCGGAGTAGCACGGCGCCCACAAACGTTCGCCGGGCATCGGTTCCTCCGCTCCCCCCGGATCCCCCGCCCGCAGGGACGCCGGCCACGACGGACCGGCCCTTTCTGCTCCCACCGGGGGGATCCCACCAGGGGACCTCAGCCACGACGGACCGTCACAGGGTTGGAGGCGGTCGTGTGACGAACCCCCGGGGAACCCTTGGGCCTGATCGCCTCGACATGGCAGAGCGCGGCGACCGTCGCCGGCACCCACCGGCGCAACCCCCGCGCTCAACCCAAGACCACCTTCGCCACCAGTCAGCGGCGGCAGCAGCCGTCCGACCGATCAGCCAACCGGGCCGTCGAGCCCAGCCGCAGTTCGCGCGAACACATACTCATTGCAGCCATGACCCGCGCAGGTCTTCAGGTAACGCAGCTCAAAGCCACGCTTACGCAAGACGTCGAAAATCTCCCCGGGCGAGGCCACTTCAAAGGGGAAACCGCCGATCCAATCGATCAGATCGTGGCGCGTGGACATTCCGCGAGGCCGGACAGCAGCGGGGAGTCCGACGGCACACGCCCGTTTCACCGGCCTGGCCAAGGCCGAGCGAAGGCCGAAATATGCTCGGAAGATGAGAATGAGCAGGGCCCGCGAGATTCGACCGCTGTGCACATAGCGCCGTTTAACATACCACCACAGGCGACTTGCCAACCCTTGGTCATTGTAGATCGAGATGTACAGCAGCCCGTTCGGCGCGACAAGCCGGGAAGCCGCCTCGATCGCCCGCCACATGGCACCCGTATGGTGCAGCACGCCCCAGGAATATACGACATCGTGCTGGCCTAGAGACTGTGTGTAAGCTTCGTCGAGAATGGATCCCTGCGCCACACTCCAAGTGCTTTCCGGGGCGAAAATGCTGCGCAGTTTCGCCGATGCGGCGACGGAATTCACGTCGTAGTCGAAAGAGTGGATTTTCGCCCCCAGACGGTGCGCGGCCAGCGAGAACAGGCCGCTGCCGCAGCCGATGTCCAGGAAGGTGCGCCCGCTGAGGTCGGCGACCCCGAGGGCGTCCCTCAACGACGTCACGGCCATGGCGATCCGGTGTTCGTCGACCAGTTCGAGGAAGCTCAACCAGTTGTCGCCGAAGGCGAAGCGGTCCTGGGTGGTCTTGTCCACTGAATTTACCGTCATGACTTCACTCCGCTCTGAGAGATGCTCCAAAGAGCGCGTCGCGGGCATCCGCGCAACGCTGGATCCGCACCAAAACGTGGAAATCGCCCGCGGCTGACAAAGGTGCGATCGCTGGCCGGGCAACGCCGTCAACAATACGATCGCCGATCGCGGATATCCACCCGTGGCACACATACCGGCGTGTCTACGTCCCCAGGGGGCGATGCCGGTCGAGGGCCGATCTCCAAAGCTTGTCGCCCGTCGACCGGATACGTCCGTATAGGCCTTCCCGAAGCTCACATGGGGCCTGGCACATTCCACGCTCGGTGCCGACCGCATTTAGCGGGATTTTAAGGAAGCTCTGCCATGTCTTTCAGCCGTTGGCCGCCGCGTTATCAGGCGTCTCCGAGTAAGAAAGTAAGGTGATCTGGTTGGTCTCGGGCGACGTGGACGAGGACGACATCGCGGGACCAGCACCTTAATTACCGAGCGAGGGAGAAACTTTGCAGGATCATACGCTGATACGCCAAGATTCGCCCCAAGTGAAGATGTCGCAGTCTCTCGAGTCGCCCGACCGCCTCCGAGTAAGCGTGATCGGCGCCGGATATCTGGGCACCGCCCACGCGGTGGGGATGGCGCAGCTCGGCCACGATGTCATCGCCATGGACATCGAGAAGGAGAAGATCGCGAAGCTGTCGGCGTGCGAACTGCCCTTCTTCGAGCCCGGCCTCGGCGAGTTGCTCCGCAAAAGCGTGGAGGCGGGCCGGCTTCGCTTCACCGCCTCGTACGACGATGTCGCCGAAGCGGACGTCCATTTCGTCTGCGTGGGAACACCGCAGCTTCCCGGCTCCTTCAACGCGGATCTGCGATGGGTCGAGACGGCCTTCGCCGAGCTGGCGCGGCGGGTGGCCGGACCGGCGATTATCGTGGGCAAATCCACGGTGCCGGTGGGAACCGCGCGGCGCATGGCCGATGTCGTCCGCCACCAGACCGCCGGCGGCCGAGTGGAGGTGGCGTGGAATCCGGAATTCCTTCGTGAAGGGCACGCGGTTCAGGACACGCTCCAACCTGATCGGCTCATTTTCGGGGTGGAGTCGCAGTGGGCGGAGCAGTTGCTCCGGGCCGTCTACCAGCCGATCATCGAGGACGGCTGCCCCCTCGTGGTGACCGACTACGCCACTGCCGAGCTCGTCAAGGTCTCGGCCAACGCCTTTCTCGCGATGAAGATCTCGTTCATCAACGCCGTGGCGCAGATATGTGAGGCCACCGGCGGTGCCGTGCTGCCGCTCGCCGAGGCACTCGGCTACGACGACAGGATCGGCCGGCGTTTCCTGGGCCCTGGGCTCGGCTTCGGTGGCGGCTGCCTCCCCAAAGACGTACGTGCCCTGTATGCCTGCGCGACGGACCTTGGCCTGGACGAGGTCGCCACGTTCATCAGGCAGATCGACGCCATCAATCTGAGTCGCAGGGACCGCGCCCTCGCGCTCGGCCGGGAACTCCTCGCAGGCACGTACGAGGGAAGGCGGGTCTGCGTCCTCGGTGCCGCGTTCAAACCGAACACCGATGACGTACGGGACTCGCCCGCGCTGGCGGTAGCGGTCGCCGCCCATCGCGAGGGCGCGCGGGTCACCATGCACGATCCCGTCGCGATGAACAGCGCACGGCTTGTCCACCCTGAGATCGAGTACGCCGACACGATCGTCGGGGCCGCGCTGGAGGCCGACCTCGTCATGCTGTTGACCGACTGGACCGAGTTCCAAGACATGGATCCCGCGCTGCTCAGCAACGTCGTGCGCAGCCGGAATGTGCTGGACGGGCGCAACGCGCTGACGCCGGAGCGCTGGCGCGCGGCCGGCTGGACCTACCGCGCTTGAAGCAGAAGGCCGTACGGCCCCGAGGCCGTGCGGTCCCAAGGCGGTGAAGGCCGTACGGTCCCTGAGCCGTGCGGCTCTCATGCTGTCGAGGCTGTGCGGTCGCGAGGCCGTGCGGCTCTCATGCTGTCAAGGCTGTGCGGTCGCGAGGCCGTGCGGTCCCAAAGGGGTGATCACGGTGCGTTCTGGCGGACCTGATCAGTCCGGCAACACCCCGGACACAAGGATCATGCCAAGGGCATCGGAGGTCGCGTCATGAGGAGTCTGCACGTCTGCGAGGTCATCAAGGACCTGGGGGTCGGCGGCGCGGAGATGCTGCTCGTCGAGCGATTGCTGGCAGCGCCCGCCACGGGCGTGCGCTACACCGTCATATGCCAGGGCGCGAAGACCGACGAGCTCATCCAGCGGCTGCGCGCGGCGGGGACAGAGGTGATCAGCCTTGCCGCCTGGCCGCGGCGGCTCCGCCTCGCCCGGCTGGCGGTGGAGGTCAGGCGCTTGCGCCCGGACGTTCTCAATCTCCATTCACCCCTGCCCGCGTCGCTGCTCCGGGTGACGTCGCGGTTGTCCAGGCCGAGGCCCGCGCTGATCTCGACCGTGCACAACGTCCGCTACCGCCTGCCGACGATGCTGCTCGACCGGGCGACGGGATGGCTGGACGCCCGTACCGTGGCCGTCTCGCCGCAGGTCGCACGGGCCGTCGTCAGCCGGGGCGCGCGCAACCTGGTGACCAGGATCCACGGCATCAACGTGACGGAGATGCGCCGCCGGGCGGCGGAGGCCGCGCGGACGAGGCAGGGGTGGAACGTGCCCGAGTCCGCCTTCCTCATCGCGCACGTCGGCAACTTCCGCCCGCAGAAGCAGCACGGCGTGCTCATCGAGGCGGCGGCCAAGGTGGTCGACCGCGATCCGCGCGCCGTCTTTCTGCTGGCCGGCACCGGTCCCCTGTATGAGGAGACGGCTCGCCGGGTGGCCGACCTGGGGTCAGACAACGTGCGGCTCCTCGGACATGTGCCGGACGCCGCCCGCCTGATCGCTTCGTCCGATCTGCTCGTGCTCAGCTCCGCGCACGAAGGGCTGCCTGTCGTCGTCATGGAGGCCCTGGCGGCCGGCGTGCCGGTCGTGTCCACAGCAGTGGGAGGAGTGCCGGACCTGATCGACAACGGTCGCAACGGCCTGCTCACCAGGCCTGGAGACCCCGACGCGCTCGCCGAGGCCATCCTTCGGGCCATGCGGCCGGACACGTACGCCCAGCTTCGCGAAGGGATCCGGAACACCGCTGATCCTGTGGACATCACGCAGACAGCGGAGTGGTTCGAGCGGCTCTACGACGAAGTCGTCACCGATGGAGAGCGGAACGGCCGTGGTCGCGCGCCGCGCCGACGACACGGCTACTGAGGTGAGGGGGGACGGCCGAGCTGCCGGAATAGCCGGATCCCGCTGTTCGTCCGCGAAACCCGGCGATCTTCCACTATTCCGGCGCGGGAATGACTTCGTTCTTAAGAGTCCACTCCACCTGCGTCGTCAGCCCGGTTCGCAGATCGATCGTGGGCCGATAGCCGATCACGTCTTTCGCCAGAGAGACATCGGCATGCGTGTCCCGCACATCACCGGCCTGTCCGCTCCCGAACTCCAGCACGACCGGCCGCCCGACGATGTCGCCGACGAGGTCGGCCACGTCGAGCACCGAGGTGGTGACACCGGTGCCGATGTTCAGCGCCTCCGCTTCGACCTCCGCGTGCATGGCCATCACATTGGCCTGTACGGCGTCGGCGACGAAAGTGAAGTCCCTTCGCTGCTTGCCGTCGCCCAGAATCGTGACGGTCTTCCCGGACAGCGCTGATTCGATCAACTTGCTGATCAGCATGTCACGACGTTGCCGCGGACCGTAGACGGTGAAGTAGCGCAGCGCCACGACCGTTGGCCCGGATGGTCCGCGCCGCGCGTGAGCCAGGGCCAACTGCTCCGCGGCGAGCTTCGTCACCCCGTAGGGCGAGAGCGGGGCGGGGAGGTCCGCTTCGGTTACCGGTCCGTTCGGCGCACCGCCGTACACACTCGACGAGGACGACACCACGACACGACGGACCGAGGTACGGGCGGCCGCCTCCATCAGCAGATGAGTGGCGACGATGTTGCTCCTCGCATAGCTGGGGAACTCGGCTCCCCACGAAGGGCGGACGCCGGGCCGGGCCGCGATGTGAAAGACCGTGTCGGCCCCGTCGAACTGGTGTTCGAGGGGGATCTCCGCAAGATCGCCGCGAATCAGCGTGAAGCGGTCGCCGGTCTCGTTGAGCCGAAGGTTTCGCTCGGTGATCTCCGGCGGATGGCCCAGGCAATGGTCGATTCCGATGACCTCGTGACCGTCGTCGAGCAGTGACCTCGCGATGTGGGAGCCGATGAACCCGGCGACTCCCGTCACGACGATACGTTTCCCGGCTGGCCTGTCCACGGTATCCATGGGTTTCATCGATCGGTTCTCCTCACCTGAGTACAGAGAAATTGGCCGGCTCAGCGAGAACTGCTGTGAACCGGAATGGAAGCCCTTTACATCCTGTTGCCTCTTGGCGTCTCGCCGACGGCATCGAGGCATGCGGGTGGGAAATCCGGGATGGTCTCGACCGTCCCGCCGATATGTTCCGCTGGCCATGATACCGAGAATGATCGGGCGGGCACTTGTGGCGGGAAGGCGTGTTGCGTAAACGCGAGCAACCGGCGAATAGTCGTCTTCGATGTGTTTTGCGCCGGTGGCAAAGTCCGCAGACGATGTAAGCCGGGAGAAGCGGACGAAACGGTTGATGGCCCGGAGCCACGCCCACCTCGGTGGGGATGTCGCGGTGCATGGTCCACGGTGATCTAGGATCCGTTTCCAGCGAATCATGTGGGTTTCCAGGTCGCCGCGTTGCTCAATGCCTGGCGGCGCCGTTCCGCGGAATGCGGGAAATCCTGCCGCGCGGTCAATCGCCTGGTCCGGGAATACGGTTTTTGCGTTCACTGATGGAGGACCGATGTGCGGGATAGCCGGGATCGTATCGACGACACGGCCCGACCCGGCGCTGGTGCGCCGCATGTGCGAGGTGATCGTGCACCGTGGTCCTGACGGCGACGGATTCCACAGCGACGAGCACGCGGCGCTCGGCATGCGCCGACTGGCGATCATCGACCTGGCCTCGGGTGACCAGCCCGTTTACAGCGAGGACGGCCAGGTCGTCGCCGTCTTCAACGGTGAGATCTACAACTTCGCCGAACTGCGACAAGACCTGGCCGCACGAGGGCACCGGCTGCGCGGGACAGGTGATTCCGAGTGCCTGGTCCACCTCTACGAGGAGCATGGCACCGAGATGGTCCACCGGCTCAGGGGGATGTTCGCCTTCGCCATCTGGGATCGCGCGCGAGAACGATTGGTCCTCGCGCGTGACCGCGTAGGGAAGAAGCCCCTTTACTGGCGTTCGGACGGCACCTCGCTGATGTTCGGATCGGAGCTGAAGTCCTTGGCGCAGGATCCGCGCCTGCGCCGTGAGGTCGATCCGGTGGCGTTGGACCACTATTTGACGTACAAGTACGTCCCGGCGCCGTGGTCCATTTACCAGGACGTACACAAACTTCCCCCCGGCCATCTGCTGGTCTGGGAACGCGGGAACGCCTCCGTGGACCGCTACTGGGCGCTGGACAGTTCGCCGCGACCGGTGCTGGATGAGAAAGGGGAAGAGGAGCGGCTGCGTGAGCTGCTCTTGGAGGCCACCCGCATCCGAATGGTGAGTGAGCGTCCCATCGGCGCGTTCCTGTCCGGCGGGATCGACTCGTCCGCGGTCGTCGCGGCCATGGCCATGCAGAGCCAGGAACAGGTACGCACATTCTGCATCGGCTTCGAGGACAGTGATTATGACGAGCGGCACAAGGCCCGGATGGTGGCGGAGCGATATGGCACCGACCATCATGAGCTCGTCGTCACCTCCGACTTGCTGGACGTTCTGCCGCGCATTGCCTGGCACTTCGACGAGCCGTTCGCCGACGCCTCGGCCATCCCCAGCTTCTACGTCGCGCAGCTGAGCCGGAAGCACGTCACCGTGGTGCTCAACGGTGACGGCGGCGACGAGAGCTTCGGGGGATATCAGCGTTACGTTCGGATGGGGCAGGCCGAGCGGATACCGGTCATGCCCCGCGCACTGGCGATGGCGACCGGCCGCATCGGCGACATGATCGCGGACCGGACCACCGGCGGCTCTCTGCCCCGGCGGCTCGCCCGGCTGATGCAGTTCGCCGCGGAGCGCCCCGCACGCCGCTACGCCCGCCTCATGTCCCAGTACACACACCGGCAGAAGTTCGCCGTCTACAGTGACGAACTTCGCGATCGTCTGGTGGGGGCGGACAGCTACCGGCTGCTCGACGAGGCGTTCGAGCGGTCATCGGCGGCCACCGACCTCGGCCGCATCCTGGACGTGGACGTGGCGAGCTACCTACCGGACGATCTCCTGGTCAAGGTGGATATCTCCGCCATGGCCAACTCTCTGGAGGCCCGCTCTCCGCTCCTGGACCACCACCTCATGGAATGGGCGGCCGGCCTGCCCATCGCACTGAAGGTGCGCAACGGCGAGACGAAGATCCTGCTCAAGCGGGCCGTCGCTCCTTGGCTGCCCAAGGAGATCCTGGGCTTCCCCAAGCAGGGATTCGACGTGCCGCTGGCGACCTGGCTCCGGGGTGAGCTGCGTGAACCGGCCTTCGACCTGCTCACCGACGCAACCGCCCGCGCTCGGGGCCTGTTCCGGCCACAGGTCGTCCGGAACCTCCTCCAGCGGCACGTCGAAGGGGCCGACCACAGCGTCCAGCTGTGGGCTCTCCTGCAGTTCGAACTCTGGTACCGAGCTCACGTGACCTCAGACGACCTGGTGATACCGGAAACCGGCTGTGCCCCTTTGACGTAGTCCCGGTGGCCGCGTGCTCACCACGACAAGGAAGATGTGATGCGTAGCCAGCGCGAGGTAAGAAGGCGGAGCCCCTCACAACCGAGCACCGACGTCGGTAACAGGCTCTCCTCGGGCGTGCTGCGCCTTCGCGCCTGGATCTTCTCGGAAACCTCGAGTACCGCCAGGATGGTGCAGGCGGGGACGAGCCAGTCACTCCGCCTCCTGCTGTCGACAGTCACCAGCATCTTGATCGCCCGCTACCTCCAGCCTGATGGCAGGGGTCAGTACGCGCTGATCGTCAGCCTGGTCTCCGGAGCGGCCATCCTTGGACATTTCACCGTCGTCAACACCCAGATCGCGCTCTGGAAGGACGGCGCTCTCAGTCGCGTGCTGACCGCCAACGGCCTCCTGCTCGGGATAGGGCTGGGCGCGGTGGCCGGCCTGGCCGTCTTCGTCGCGTCACCGCTGGTGTTCCCGAACCGGCCGGCCCTGCTCCTGGCGGTGGCTCTGGCGGGGGTGCCCGCCATGGCCGCGATCGTCAACCTGCGGGGCATGCTCACGCTCCAAGCCAGGATGGCCCTCATCAACCGCAGCATCCTCGTTTCCGGCTTGATCAACTGCCTGCCCCTGGTGCTGCTGGCGGTGCTGGGCCACTTCACGATCTCCGCGGTCGTCATCATGTGGACCGTGTCCGCTGTCGTACCGCTCCCGTTGTACCTGCGGACGCTGCGCCCGAATCTCAGCCACGCCAGCTGGGACCTCGCCGTGCGCCAACTCGGCCTGGCCGGGCGCTACCACATCGGCCACATCGCCCAGTATTTCCTGCTGTGGTCGGCGGCGGACATCCTGCTGCTCAACGCGCTGGTGTCCGCGTCCGAGGCCGGTCTCTATAGCGTGGCGGTAGTCGTGATCACGATCGCCCGGGTGCCCGCGGACGCCGTCATTCAGGTCGTCCTGCCACAGCAGGCCAGCGGTGACATGACCACATCCGCCGCGGCTACCGCGCGCGCGCTCCGGCTCGCGTTGCTCTGTTCATCGGGCTGCGCGCTCTTCCTCGCCGCCGCCTCCCCGCTGCTGGTCCCCTTCGTGTTCGGTGCCTCCTATGAGAGAAGCGTCCTGCCGCTGGTCATCCTGGCCCCGGGGATCGCCGCGTACGCCATTGTGCGCCTGACGGGGCAGTACCTGATCCGGCTCGACCGCCCCCTCGGCATCTCCGGGATCACCGTCGTGGCGCTCGCTGTGAACATCGCGCTCGATCTGGTCCTGATCCCCAACATGGGTGCGGCAGGAGCCGCGCTGTCATCCTCGATCGCTTACGGCCTGCTGGCGGTCATCGAGGTGATGTGGTTCTTCCGGGCCCGCGCGGCTTCGCCGGAGCTCAAAGAAAGCGAACTTCAAGGAAGCGGGAAGGAGTAAAGGAGCCATGCGGAAAAGAGACCGATCCACTCTACGCCGTGTCGCATTCCTCATCGGGCACCTGGGGCGCGGGGGAGCCGAGGCTCAGATATCCCTGCTCGCGCAAGGTCTGTCCGGCAGAGGCATCGAGGTGCACATGTTCCTCATCTCGAAAAGCGGACCGCACGAAGCGGTCCTCCGTGACGCCGGAATAGAAGTGCATCACCTCGGCTTCGGCCGCACATCGTCAGGATCAGCTGATCTGCTGCGGTGTCTGCGGGGTTTCGCGCGTCTCATTCGATCGCTGCGGCATATTCGGCCCGAGGTGCTGCACGCCTACCTCTTCGAGGGCCGAATGCTGGGACCACCTGCCGCCTGGCTGGCGGGCGTGCCCGTCATGGTGGCCGGTCGGCGCAACGCGGGCGAGCCGGAACAACGCCACCGGCGGGTGCTCGTTCTCGAACGAGCGATGACCCGGCTCACCGATCACGTCGTGACGAACGCGGTCGCCGTGGCTGAGGAAGCCCGCACGATCACAAAGATCCCGGCACGCAAACTGAGCGTGATCTACAACGGTCTTCGGGCCTCCGCCTTCGAGCGGGCCGAGCCGGCGAGCATCGAAGACACCGAACTCCCTGTTGTGCTGTGCGTGGCCCGCATGGCGCCGCAGAAGGGGCACGACATCCTGATCGAGGCCGCCTCCCGGCTGCTCCGGCGAGGCCGGCCGTGCACCTTCCTGCTCGCCGGCGAAGGCAGGGAACGGCACCGCCTGGAGGAGCTGGTCCGCGGGTCGCGGGTGGATGTCCGTTTCCTCGGTGACCGCGCTGACGTGAAGGCGCTCCTGGCCAGAGCCGATGTGGTGGTCCTTCCCTCCCTTTGGGAGGGCCTGAGCAACGCGGTCATGGAGGCGATGGCCGCAGGGCGGCCGATCGTCGCCACCGCGGTAGGCGGCACACCCGAATTGCTGGACGGCCGGGGCGTCCTGATCCCCGCGTCCGACGCGGAGGCTCTGGCCGACGGCATCGTCCGCGTCCTCGACGACCCGGACCTCGCGGCCTGTCTAGGACGCGAGGCGCGCGCCTGGGCGCGCGAGCATCTTGATGTGGACGTGCTGGTCGATCAGCACATCAATCTCTACCAGCGGCTCGCCCGGATCCGGAAGGACTGCTGAGCGCGGTCAGCGGCGGACGTGCGGCTTCTTCGATGTCCGCCGCCGGCCGCCTCCTGCTCCATGCCACCGCGGACAGCAGGCTCGTGAGCATGACGATGGGAATGCGCTGCCGGAAGATCAGGCCGACATTGGCCACTGTCGTCGCGTAGGCGATCGTGCTCGGCACGATGAAGAACAGCAGAATCATGAGCGATCGACGGTCATAACGCCAGAGCAGCCGCGCCCCGCGGATCGCGCTGTAGAGCATGAAGTACCAGACCAGCGTCTCGATCTTCGCCAGCTGCAGCGTCGCGCTGCCATCAGTCCAGGGGAAAGGAGCCAGCAGCGTGTAGAGCAACTTCGGGAGCAGCGAACCCCACGCGCTGCCGCTGTCCTCGAACAGCACGCCTGAACCCTGGCTGGCATATGAGCGGCGAGCCTCTTCCGACTGGCCGAACTCCAACTGTCCCAGTGCCGAATCCACGAGCCCGTCGTCGTCGACATAGCCGGCGAAGAACAGGCCCGACACCAGCAATCCGGCGGAGACGACCAGAACGCGAGTGAACGCCGCGCCCCGCGAACCCATGAGCCCGAGCAGCCACGGAACCCCACACATGAACACCATGTAGGCACGTACGTTGAGGAGCCCCCACAGCAATGCCAGCGTGGTGAGTGGCTTGCGGATGTCAAACCGTCGAGCGTTCGAAACGGCGAGGTAGAGACAGCCCACGACGAGGAACGCGTTGAATCCATCCTTGAACGTATCCGACGTGCACAGGAGGAACATCGGGGAAAAGGCGGTGATGGCCAGCAGGACGAATGCCGCCCGTTCGTCGGCGCCCACCAACCGCGCGAATCTGTACATGACGATGCACAGCGCGCACGCTATCAACGCCACGACCGCCACACAGGCCAGCGGGGCCGGGCCGCCGCACAGATACATGAGGATGGCGAAGACATAACACGGTAGCGCTACGGAGTCGAAGCGCTCGGCCGGCACCGAGGTGGCGAACTGAAAGCCTTCGCGCTGCCAGAACGTGGCGGTCTCCAGGGACATGGCTTCGTACCCCAGATAGTCGCCGCCGTATCCGACGGCATCTGGCCGTACTACCGCGAAGTGAATGACGATCCGGGCGGCGAAGGCGGCAAGCAGCACCGGCAACACGTGCCACGCCGCCTGTTTGTCAAAACTTATCGAAACAAGGAAGACCAGTGTGATCACCGCGGCGGCCACGATAAGGTATTCCACCCAAACTCCTCAACGCTCGTATTGGCGCCATATCGACCTCTATGTCGATGTGATCGGGACGGCACGACGAACAATACGACGAGCGGCTGCCGAGATCGGCATGGCACACCGAACCGCTGTAAGTCAGTAGGAAAGACGTCGGCCGGTCAGCTCATCCGAGCTGATTCCATAACCTGCGGGGACAAGATATGCAAATATTCCGTCGGCACCGCGACTCGGACCATTGAACGAGTCAAGGCCCAAGCTAGCTTCTGCGGCATGAAGACCCATTCCGCAGGAGCTTGTGCGAAGCCGGACGGCCGCATAAGAGTCATGGATGTCATCGCCCGGATGAACATCGGCGGCCCGGCTACTCAGCTGACGGGGTTGTGCGCGCAGCTGAACAACGACACCTTCGATCACCGCCTCTACACGGGTGACGTCAGTGGCGACGAAGGCGACCATTTCCTGCTCCGGGATTCGGCGATGCCGGTTCACCGGGTTCCCGGGCTCGGTCGCTCGATCAAGCCCGCTGATGACGTCCGGGCCGTCGCCCACCTGATCAAGGCGATACGCACGTTCCGGCCGCATATCGTGCACACGCGGACGACGAAGGCCGGATTGCTGGGTCGCGTGGCCGCTCGCCTGTCCGGCATCAACCCGGCCATGGCCCACGTGTTTCACGGGCATCTCCTTTACGGCCATTTCTCGCCGCCCAAGCGATTTGTCTACGTACGGACGGAGCGCCTTCTCGCGTCGATGTCCGATCGTCTGGTGACCGTGGGAGCCCGCGTCCGCGACGAGTTGCTGGAGGCCGGGATCGGCCGTCGCGAGCAGTACATCGTCACCCCGCCGGGCGTCGGGCTCGGCCCGGTCCCCAGCCGCGAGGACGCCCGCCGGTCGCTGGGACTTCCGCCGGACGCGCCCGTGGTCGCCTTCGTGGGCCGGCTCACCCAGGTGAAGCGCCCCGACAGATTCGTCGCCACGGCGAGGGCGGTGCTCCGGCAGGTGCCCGACTGCCACTTCGTCGTCTGCGGAGACGGTGAGCTCCGCGAGCAGATGGAGCAGGCGGTCACTCCCATGCGCGCCTCCTTCCATCTGCTCGGCTGGCGGAACGACGTGGCCACCATCTGCTCGGCCGCCGACATGGTCCTGCTGACCTCCGACAACGAGGGGATGCCCGTCGCGCTCATCGAGGCCGGGATGGTGGGCAGGCCCTGCGTCTCCACCAGGGTGGGCAGCGTCGCCGAGGTCATCAAGCACGAACAGACCGGTCTGGTGAGCAGCGCCGACGTCGGTGAGCTGGCGAAGCACACCGTACGACTGCTGACCGACCCAGACCTCAGGCACCGGATGGGCGAGGCCGCCCGCGACTGGACCACCGCCTCGTTCGGGGTGGAGCGCCTGGTGGCAGACACCGAGGCCATGTATCGATCGCTGTACGAAGAGCGCCGGGCACGCGCTTCAGCCAGAAGGGCGAGGTGACAACATGCGATATCTGCTGACAGGCGGGGCCGGTTTCATCGGATCCCATCTCACCGACGCGCTGCTGGCGCGCGGTGACTCCGTCGTGGTGGTCGACAATCTGTCGACGGGACGGACCGCGAACCTCGCGCTCGCCGCCGGCCACCCCCACCTTCAGTTCGTCCAGGGCTCCGTGCTGGACGAGCTCATGGTGGACGAACTGGTCCACGAGTGCGACGTCGTCGTCCATCTCGCGGCCGCGGTCGGCGTCAAGCTGATCGTCGAGCAGCCGCTCCGGTGCCTGACGACCAACATCCGTGGCTCCGAGGTCGTCATCGAGGCCGCGCATCGCTACCGGAAAAAGATCCTGATCACCAGTACGAGCGAGATCTACGGCAAGAACTCGTCCGGACCGCTGCGGGAGGACGCCGACCGCATCCTCGGCAGCCCGTCCGTGGTGCGCTGGGCCTACAGCACGGCCAAGGCCGTCGACGAGATCCTGGCCAACGCCTATCACCAGGAGCGCGGCCTGCCGACGATCGTCGTGCGGCTGTTCAACACCGTGGGCCCACGGCAGAGCCCGGCGTACGGAATGGTCATCCCGCGCCTGGTCCATCAGGCGGTCAGCGGCGCGCCGCTCACGGTCTTCGGCGACGGAAGCCAGACCCGCTGCTTCGCGCACGTCGCGGATGTCGTCGACGCGTTGCTGCGGCTCCTCGACCTTGAGGCGGCGGTCGGTCAGACCTTCAACATCGGCTCCGCGAACGAGGTGAGCATTCTGGACCTGGCGAAGCTGGTCATCGAGCACACCGGGTCCACCTCCGGGATCGACCTCATCCCGTATCACGAGGCCTACCGGCAGGGCTTCGAGGACATGACCCGCAGGGTCCCCGACACCACCCGGATCCGCGAGCTCACCGGCTGGGCTCCCCGGCACACTCTCGACGAGATCCTGACCGAGGTCGTCAAGCAGGTTCGCGAAGAGCTCACGGCGTCCAACCGGTGAACGCGACGATCGCCCTTGCCACCGGCGTGGCCGCCTTCGTGATCAGCTGTGCGGCGATCGTGCCGTTGAGGCGCCTGGCGCTGCAATGGGAACTGACCGATCGCCCCAGCGAGAAGAAGGCGCACGCCCGCCCGACTCCTTACCTGGGTGGCATCGCGATCACGCTCGGCGCGGTCGTGCCGGTGATCGCGGTGCTCGGCTTCGCCGAACTCCGGATCATGGCGATTCTCCTGGCGGGTACCGCGGTGTCGCTGGTCGGTCTGATCGACGACGTCGGCCCGCTGCGCCCGGTCACCAGGCTGGTCGTGGAGGCCGCGGCGGCCAGTGGGGTCGCGCTCGCCGGTGTCCACATAAGCACGCCGGCCAATGGATGGGTGGACGGCGGCCTCACGGTCGTGTGGATCGTCGTGATGCTCAACTCCTTCAACCTGCTGGACAACATGGACGGCGCGCTGGGAGCCGTCAGCACCGTCACGGCCGCCCTCCTGGGTGGAACGGCCTTCGTGACCGGCCACCCGGCGCTGGGGCTGCTGCTGATCGCGCTCGCGGGCACCAGCCTCGGCTTCCTGCCGCACAACTGGGCGCCCGCGAGGATATTCATGGGTGACTCCGGATCCCTGTTCATCGGATTCGTGGTCACCTGCTCGGCGGTCTTCCTGGTGAGGGGGCAGGGTCCGGGCGAGATGATCGCCGGATTGCTCCTGCCGACCTTCGTCGCCACCGTCGACACCGGCGTCGTGTTCCTCTCGCGGGTGCGGGCGGGCCGCTCGCCGCTGATAGGCGGTACCGACCATGTGACACACCGGCTCCGCCGGCTGGGGCTCAGCACCCGGACGGCCGCCGCGACGCTCGGCGCGCTGGCGGCCGTGGCGGGCGGCTGCTGCCTGCTGATGGCCATGCGCTGGATATCGCCCCTGGTCACGACGATGGTCGCGGGCGGAACCGCCATCGTTCTCATCGCCTTGCTGCAGGGTGTGCACGTCTACGTGCCGATCGAAGACCTCAAGGCTCCTCCAAGAATCCGCGAAAGGCGGCGTTGATCCAGTGGATTTGCTCTACTACATGCGGCTCCTGCGCCGAAACTGGCTGCTTCTCCTCATCTCGCTGGTGATCGGGATCAGCACGGCGGTGGTGGTCACCGCGAACACTCCGCCGCAGTACGTCGCGACGATCTCCATGCTGGTTTCCGGCCAGGACAGGGAAGGCAGCCTCTCCACCGCCTATCAGGCGGGCATGCTGTCGGCGCAGAGGGTGCAGTCCTATGCCACTCTGCTGTCCAGCCGCCGGGTGGTCAGCCAGATCACCACGCCCGAGGACATCCGCCGGATGCAGGCGAACATCTCCGCCGAGGTCGTCCCCGGCACCGTCCTGCTCCGTGCGACCGTCACCGACACCGACCCGGCCCGCGCCGCACAGCTGGCCAACGCCCTGGGCACGCGGTTCACGCAGCTGATCGAGCAGCTCGAGCGGGTCAATTCGGCCACCCGGCCCACGGTCAAGGTCACCGTGGTGGACCAGGCGGAGATCCCTCAGACGCCGGTCAGCCCCAGGCCGGTGGTCAACCTGGTGGTCGCCGTACTGATCGCGCTGGTCATCGCCATCGGCTCGCTGACGCTCCGCGATCGTCTGGACACCACCATCAAGACCTCCGACGCGCTGCAGCGGGTCTCGAAGAGCTCGACTCTCGGGATCATCGGGTACGAGCGGGACGCGCGGCGTCACCCGCTGATCGTCCGTAGCGGGGGCCGATCGTCCAGGTCGGAGGCGTTTCGCTCACTCCGTACGAACCTGCAGTTCATCGGTGTGGACCGGCAGCCCAAGTCCCTGGTGATCACCAGTTGCCTGCCGAACGAGGGCAAGTCCTCGACCTCCTCCAACCTCGCGATCACCCTGGCCCAGGCGGGCTGGCGGGTGCTCCTGGTCGACGGCGACCTCCGCCGTCCGCGCATCCCGACCTACCTCGGCATCGAGGGCGCGGTCGGCCTGACGGACGTACTGATCGGCAAGGCAAAGCTGGACGAGGTGATCCAGCCCTGGGGCGAGCCGCGCCTGTTCGTGCTGCCGAGCGGCCAGATCCCGCCGAACCCGAGCGAGCTGCTCGGCTCACGAGGGATGCGCCAGGTGATCGACCAGGTCATGGACGACTACGACATCGTGATCGTCGACGCGCCGCCGCTGCTGCCGGTGACCGACGCCGCGACGCTCTCGGCGATCTGCGACGGAGTGCTGCTCGTCGCCCGGTACGGCAAGACCCGGCAGGAGCACATCGTCCGGGGCACGGAGTTGCTGGCGTCGATCAACGCGCGCATCGTGGGCACGGTCATGAACTTCGTCCCGGCCAAGGCCAGCCGATACGACGGCTACGGTTACGGCTACGGGTATGAGACCGACACCGGCGCCGAGGCCAGGGCCGCGGTCAAGGCGCCGACGGCTGTGTGAGGAGCCGGAGCGGGACGTCGAGCGATCTGGCGATCCTCCGTCCCGCCATCCGGTGGTGCCACCGGGTGCCACCGATGGGGTCGAGGATGTCGGGCCGGTCCACCGGCACCAGGCCGCGCAGCCCGCGCACCTCGTCGACCAGCGCGTGCGCCCGCCGTACCGGATCGCGATGACGCGTGACCGCCGCGGGCTCGACCGCGCTGCTCAAGGCGCCGAACTCGGCGATGGTGAAGGTACGCCCGGCGGCCTGGAGCTGCCTGGTCACCACTTCGGCGCGATGCGCGACGGCGGCCGTCAGCACGAGGTCCGCGGCGGCCACCACCTCGGTGGTCAGCGGGCTGGAGACGAAGCCGCTGGGATCACCACCGAGGCGCAGCAGCGTCTGCCGCGTGTGCTCGGCCATCTCCATGCCCGGCTCGGCGTGGGTGCCCGCGCTGGTCACCCGGAATGCCGGCCCGAGGGCCGACCGGGTCAGCCGCTCCGCCAAGGGAGAGCGGCAGATGTTGCCCGTGCAGACGAACAGGATGTGGAAACCAGACGCGTCCCGCGTACCTTCCATGAGCGCGACGCTAGAACGCCCTGGTCAGACGGCCGTCGGCGGCGCGCCGGTCTTTACCCTTCGCTTCAGGTATCGATTATTTGGTGGGAGTCTCGAAGGTACAGCCCCGATGGTCCTGGGTGATGCTGGTCTGCTGGGGATGGACCAGTGGCTGCACGGGCACCAGCGGTGCCGCGTCCGAGGCGGGTTCGAGCAGGAGGAACTCCAGCGTCTTCGACTGCCGGGGCGCGAGCTCCAGCATGGTGGAGTAGACGGGGTGGGATCGTTCGACCTCTTTGATGATCTTCACCGGCTTGCCGTCGATCCGCACGCCGCCGTTCTTCGCGCCGACCCCCGTGTACAGCGACACCCACAGCAGGTTGGATCCGACGGCATGGGCGCGCTCCGGGGAGTCAAGGCGGCTGGTGACATACCTGGGCAGCTTCCTGTGCGGCACGTCATTGGTGAGACTGACCCGCACCTTCGTGACGCGTTGCCCGTCGGGTCGGCAGGGTCCCAGCTCATAGTCGACCGAGCGCTTGAGGTAGTAGTCGAGCTTGTTGCCGCCGGAATTGTTGACCACCAGTCCGGCGAACGGTCCCGGCTCCTGCGGCAGCACACCGCCCAGCGGCGTCGTGGCCAGGCGGCGCTGCTCGACGCCCCTGCGGCTCCACACCTGGATCCGCCGCTCGTCCACCATCTGCGCCAAGGTGGACATCAAGGTGCGGGGATCCGGATGGGACCGGGTCATCGCCTCGCTGACGGCGCCGGCGATCGTGATGAGGTACTTCTTACGCTCGTCCGGATCCTGGTAGCGGACATAGGCCACCCGCTCGGTCAGGTCGGTGACGTTTTCGGCGGTCACCGTCTCACCGCCCGGGAGAGTGACCGGGCCGATCAGCCGCAGCAGGTAGGAGAGCCCGACCGGGTCGGTCGCGATGGCGCCATCCAGCCGCCGGCCCGTCTGCCGCTCCCACAGCGCGGTCCAGGTGGTCGCGGCGTACGGGAAATGCGGGGAAAGATTGGAATTGGAGAGCAGGGAAAGCGCGCTCGGCCCGTAACGCGCGCTGAATGCCGGCCCATTGTCGGCGACCGGCGCCGAACTCGGCGCGAGGCGGGTGTTGGCGGAGAGCCGCTGAATGCCCAGTTTTCCTTGCCCGGCTTTCAGAATGCCGAAGGCGCCCACCAGACCGCCGGTTCCGCGCGCCTCGGCATTCGTCTGGAATGCCAGGAAATAGCGGCGTGGACCGTCATGGCCCAGCATCGGCGGCAGCAGGGCGGCGGCGTCGGCCGCGGCGCCGAGCCAGCCGTGCAGCCGATCGATCTGCTCCAGGGCCGTGACGCGGGCCTGGTCCAGCTCGCTCACGCCTGTGTCCGCCGGGGTTACGGACAGGCGTGAGCGCGCCAGAGCGACCCGGTCGGCGGCGGCGTCCAGGGCCGGTGCCGCCGACTCCAGGTCGGCCAGCAGTTCGCCCATGTCGGTCATGGAAGCGCCCTTGGCGGACCCACCGGCCGTGATCAGCCGCGCGGCGGCCCGGTGCACGTCGGTCAGGGCACCGGTCAGCTCCGCGGCGGCCTCCGCCAGACCGCGGATGGTCGTCGCGCTCTCTCCGACCAGGGGAGTGTGAGCGAGCAACGACCAGTCCGGGCCGGAGGTGAGCCGGCGGGCCTCGGTCGCGTGCCACTGCGCGTCCGCGAGCGTCCCGGCCAGCCGGCCGGGGTCGCTCGCGCGCAGCAGGACCAGCGCGTTCCTGGTCGCCTGCAGGTGGTCCCGCACGCTCAAAGTGAGGTGCGCGGCCCAACCCCCGGCCAGCGTGAGACCCGCGGCGGGAGCCAGCAGGCCGGCGATGACAACTCGGCGTCTCTTGCTTCGCACTGTGAGATCGGCGACTTACTTCGCGCTGTACGAACGGCGACGCCGCATGGCGATCAGCGTGCCGGCCGTGCCCATCAGGAGCATGCCGGCACCGGCCGCGGCCAGGGCCTTCACGGGTGCTCCGGTCATCGGCAGCTCCCTGTGGTGGCGATGGCACCCGTGGCCACAGCCCCGATGGTGACGATGCCACCCGTTGAACTCCTCGGGGTCGATGTCGACGTCGATGTTGACGTGCGACGACGACGTCGAGGTGGCCCTCGGAGTCGAGGCGGCATTGGCCGTCGGCGGATAGGGCCGCGGGCTCTCGGTGCTCATGGGTGCCACCTGGCTGCCCGTGGAGGCGGACGCCAGTCCTGCGGTCCCGAAGGCGATCCCACCTCCTACGGCCATCGCCACGAAAATAGGTATCGTGATTTTTTCTCTCATTTCGGACTCCCCGTATGGATGGCGGTTCGGGTCATGGGACATTTCGCCCGGAATTCCAGCGAAGTGTTCGCCACGGAACCCGTTATATGCGCCCTCCTAATGGGTGCTCCGGTCGCCGCACAGTTCTTACCGAATGACCACTAATGGTTCTCCAGATGTTGACGGTCTGTCGGGCGCCGATGCTCCGCGGGGCCGTCCCGGGGCTGTGTCGCGCTCGCGGGGAGGTCGCTCCGAGGCGCTGGGGCGTGTGAAGGCGGGCTGCCAGCGCGGGCGGCGGGGGGTCGTCGAAGCGTGGGGCGGCCGGAGCGTGCGGCAACGGGCCGCCGCAGGGTGGCGCGCGTCGCGACCTCGCTGGGGCCGAACTGCCCTTATGTCCGTATTCGGGGATCTTTGTTTGATTATCGGCGGAAGTAGGGATGGTTTGGGCGGCTAACACTCTTGATTTGCCGCTTGTGTGATCTTATTGTCGCCGCATGACCTCCGCTCCGGGCTCGCCCGGTGACGTTCTGACGCTCATCAGCGCCGGTTCCGCTACCACCCGCTCGGACCTCGCCCGGCTGACCGGCCTGGCCAGGTCCACGATCAGCCAGCGCGTCGACGCGCTGATCGAGCGCGGCCTGGTCTCCGAGACCGGAAGCGGCGAGTCCACCGGCGGCCGGCCGCCGCGGCAGTTACGCCTGCACACCGCGGACCACGCCTTCGCGGGCGTCGACCTGGGCGCCACGCACTGCAGGATCGCGCTGATGGACATCTCGGGCGACGTGCTGGCCGAGTGCGAGGACCCGCTGCTGATCGCCGAGGGTCCGGAGACGGTCCTGGCCCACGTCGACGAGCGGCTGGACCGGTTGCTCGCCGAGGCGGGACGGCCCCGCCCCGCGCTCAAGGCGATCGGGATGGGGGTGCCGGGGCCGGTGGAGTTCGCCACGGGCCGGCCCAACAACCCGCCGATCATGCCCGGCTGGAACGACTACCCGATTCCCGAGCACTTCGCGGGCTGCGCCGTACTCGTCGACAACGACGTGAACGTCATGGCGCTCGGCGAGCACCGCAACGCCTACCCCGACGCCGAACACCTGCTGTTCGTCAAGATCGGCACCGGCATCGGCTGCGGCATCGTGGCCGAGGGCAAGCTGCACCGCGGCGCCCAGGGCTCGGCCGGCGACATCGGCCACATCCGGGTCTCCGGCCACGAGGACGCCGGCTGCCGCTGCGGCAACAGCGCCTGCCTGGAGGCTGTCGCCGGCGGCGCGGCCGTCGCCAGGAGGCTGACCGAGCTCGGCACGCCCGCCGAGACGGGGGCCGACGTCGTGGCGCTGGTACAGGCGGGCAACACCCAAGCGCTCCGGCTGGTCAGAGAGGCGGGCCGGTTGATCGGCGAGGTGCTCGCCAGCCTGGTCAACTTCTTCA
Organism: Nonomuraea sp. NPDC049028; assembly: GCF_043197735.1. Taxonomy (NCBI): domain Bacteria; kingdom Bacillati; phylum Actinomycetota; class Actinomycetes; order Streptosporangiales; family Streptosporangiaceae; genus Nonomuraea; species Nonomuraea sp. NPDC049028. Next base: position 900,773 of record NZ_JBICTR010000003.1, on the reverse strand, counting down.
ACCCCGAGGTGATCGTCATCGGCGGCGCCCTGTCCCGGGTCCACGAACACCTGCTCGCCGGCATCAAGGAGACCGTCTACCGCAGATCGCTGCCGCTGGCCACGCATCACCTCTCGATCGTGCCCAGTCGTACCGGGATCAACGCCGCCGCGCTGGGCGCCGGGATCCTGGCGATCGAGAACTACCTGTCACCCGAGAACATCAACCGGATCGTCAACGCCTGAAGGGACCCCAATGCTGGTCATGAGGGGGATCGTCAAGCAGTTCCCCGGCGTGCGCGCGCTCGACGGGGTGGACCTCGACGTGAGCGCCGGCGAGGTGCACTGTCTGCTCGGCCAGAACGGCGCGGGCAAGTCGACGCTCATCAAGGTGCTGGCCGGGGTCCACCAGCCGGACCAGGGCACGATCGAGTTCAACGGCGCGCAGGTCAGGGCAGGCAGCCCGATCGACGCCATCAGGCTCGGCTTCGCCACCATCTACCAGGAACTCGACCTCGTCGACGGGCTCAGCGTCGCGGAGAACATCTTCCTGGGCCACGAGCACGCCCGCGCCGGCTTCGTGAACAGGGGAGCGGCCAACCGGGCCGCCGCCGCGGTGCTGGCCAGGCTCGGCCACCCGGAGATCCGGCCGAAGGCCGAGGTCGGGCGGCTGGCACCGGCCGCCAAGCAGGTCGTCTCGATGGCCCGAGCGCTCTCCCACGAGGCCCGCCTGATCATCATGGACGAGCCGTCGGCCGCGCTGGCCCACGACGAGGTGGCCAACCTGTTCCGCATCATCCGCGAGCTCACCGCCCAGGGCGTCGCCGTCGTCTACATCTCCCACCGCCTGGAGGAGATCCGCGAGATCGGCGACCGGGTCACCGTGCTCAAGGACGGTCGCACGGTCGCCGTCGGCCTGCCCGCCCGCGACACGCCGACCTCCGAGATCGTCTCGCTGATGACCGGCCGCAACGTCGAGTACGTCTTCCCGCCCCGCGCCGCCGAGTCCCCGGGTGACGAAGTGCTGCGTGTCGAGGGCCTCAGCTCGCCAGGCGCGTTCGCCGATGTGTCGTTCTCGGTGCGCGCCGGTGAGATCGTCGGGCTGGCCGGGCTGGTCGGCTCCGGCCGTTCGGAGATCCTGGAGGCGGTCTACGGCGCCCGTCGCGCCTCCGGGCGCGTCCTGCTGTCGGGCAAGGCCGTACGGCGGGGCGACGTCGTCGGCACCGTACGGCAAGGCATGGGCCTGGCCCCGGAAGAACGCAAGGCCCAGGCGCTCCTGCTCGACCAGAGCGTGACCGCCAACATCACCCTGGGCAGCCTGCCGGAGTTCGCCACGTTCGGCTGGATGAACCGGGTGCGCGAGAAGGCCGAGGCGCGGCGCCTGGTCGAGATGCTCGACATCCGCCCGCCCGACCCCGAACGGCCGATCAAGACGCTGTCCGGCGGCAACCAGCAGAAGGCCGTACTGGCTCGCTGGCTGCTCGGCGGGCGCAAGTTACTCCTGCTCGACGAGCCGACCAGGGGCGTGGACGTCGGGGCCAGGGCCGAACTGTACGCGGTGATCCGCGGGCTGGCCGACCAGGGCATCGGCGTGCTGCTGGTGTCCAGCGAGGTGCCCGAGGTGCTCGGCCTGTCCGACCGCGTGCTGGTGCTGCGCGAGGGGACGGTCATCCACCAGGGCGACGCCCAAGAGCTCGACGAGCATCGCGTGCTCGACATGATCATGGATGGGAGAGCCGCCTGATGAGCAACCCCGCAGAAGCGGGCCCGCAGAACCGCCTGGCCGTGCGGGCGCCCGGTCCGCTGGCCTGGCTCGGAGAGGCACGGCACCTGGGCCTGGTGGTCGCGCTGGTACTGCTCGCGATCGTCGGCCTGGTCACCAAGCCCGAGAACTTCGCCACCACCTCCAACCTGGTCAGCATCCTTTCGCTGGCCGCCACGATCGGCGTCATCACGGTCGGCGCCACGTTCGTCATCATCGGCGGCGGCATCGACCTGTCGGTGGGCGCCACCATGGCCCTGGCCTCCGTCTGGGCCACCACACTGGCCACGCAGGCGTACGGACCGGCCGTCATGGCCGTCTGCGCGATCCTCGTCGGCACCGGCACGGGCCTGGTCAACGGGCTGCTCATCGCGTACGGGCGGCTGGTGCCCTTCATCGCCACCCTGGCGATGCTGGTCGCGGCGCGCGGGCTGGCCCAGCGCATGTCCGACCGCAAGACGCAGATCATCCAGTCCGACAACGGCGCGATCGTGGACCTGTCGACCACGCGGCTGCTCGGCGTGCCGCTGCTGGTCTACATCTTCGCGTTGGTCGTGGTGCTGGGCTGGATCCTGCTCAACCGCACCACCTTCGGCCGCCGCACCTACGCGGTCGGCGGCAACCCCGAGGCGGCCCGGCTGGCCGGCATCAACGTCCGCCGGCACACGATGCTCCTGTACGCCCTGTCCGGGCTGTGCTGCGGCATCGCCGCCATCCTCATCATGGCCCGCACCACCACGGGCTCCTCCACACACGGCGACCTGTACGAGCTCGACGCCATCGCCGCCGTCATCATCGGCGGCACCCTGCTCACGGGCGGCCGCGGCACGATCATCGGCTCGATCCTGGGCCTGCTGATCTTCACCCTCATCACGAACCTGTTCATCCTCAACGGGCTCAACACCAGCGACCAGCTGATCGCCAAGGGCCTGATCATCGTCGTCGCCGTCCTTCTCCAGCGACGGAACCTGAAGGAGAGAGCACCATGAGCAACAACGTCGCGCGCAGGGGTTTCCTGGTCGGTGGAGCCGTGATGTTAGCGGCCGGCTGCACCAGCAACGAGCCCGCCGCCGCGCCCTCGTCGGCGGCGCCCGCTCCCGCGCCCGCGGCCAGCGGCAACGACCAGCCCGGCACCAAGGTGGTCATCGGCTTCTCCGCGCCCGCCGCCGACCACGGCTGGATCGCGGCCATCGCCAAGAACGCCGAGTCCGCGGCCAAGCAGTATTCGGACGTCGACTTCAAGCCCGTCGAGCCCACGAACGACATCAACCAGCAGATCTCCGCCGTCGAGTCGCTGATCGCGGCCAAGGTCAGCGCCCTGGTGATCCTGCCGAACGACGGCCAGCAGCTCAACCAGGTCGCGCTCCAGGCCACCCAGGCCGGCATCCCGGTCATCAACCTCGACCGGATCTTCCCCGACAAGCTGGCGTACCGCACCTGGATCGGCGGCGACAACTACGGCATGGGCGTCGCGGCCGGCCAGTACATCGGCAAGCAGCTCAAGGACAAGGGCGTCTCGAATCCGGTGATCGTGGAGATCCAGGGCATCGCGACGCTCCCGCTGACCCAGGACCGCAGCAAGGGGTTCGCCGACGCGCTGAAGACGTTCGGCTTCAGCGTCACCGCGAAGCAGGACGCCAAGTTCACCGTGGAGACGGGCAACTCGGTGGCCGCCAGCCTGCTGCAGGCGCACAAGAAGATCGACGCCCTGTGGAACCACGACGACGACCAGGGTGTGGGCGTGCTCGCCGCCATCAAGGAGGCGAACAGGAACGAGTTCTTCATGGTCGGCGGCGCCGGCTCCCTGAACGCCATGAAGGAGATCCAGTCAGGGACCTCCGTGCTGAAGGCCACGGTCACCTACAGTCCTACGATGGCCTCGTCGGCCATCAAGCTGGCCAGGTTGATCGCGCAGCAGAAGGGCATGAGCGACCTGGTGGAGAACCAGGTGCCACAGTCGATCACGCTCGCGTCGGAGACCATTACCAAGGAGAACGTCGAGAAATACCTGCCACTCGGCTTCGAATCCTGATCGGGGGTTGCATGTCAGACCAAACCACCGTCGGCGTGGGCATGATCGGCTACGCGTTCATGGGCCGCGTCCACTCCCAGGCATGGCGCAGCGTCGGCGCCTTCTTCGACCTGCCGCTGGCACCGCGCATGGCGGTGCTGGCCGGTAGGTCCGAGGAGCACACCGCCGCCGCGGCCGCCCGGCTCGGCTGGGCCGACACCGAGACCGACTGGAGGGAACTGGTCAAACGCGACGACGTGCAGATCGTCGACATCTGCACGCCGGGCGACTCCCACGCCGAGATCGCCATCGCCGCCCTGGAGGCCGGCAAACACGTGCTCTGCGAGAAGCCGCTGGCCAACAGCGTGGCCGAGGCGGAGGCCATGGTGCGGGCGGCGGCCTCGTCGACCGGCAAGAGCATGGTGGCCTTCAACTACCGGCGGGTGCCCGCGGTGGCGCTGGCCCGGCGCTACGTCGAGGAGGGCAGGCTCGGCGAGATCAGGCACGTACGAGCCCAATACCTCCAGGACTGGATCGTCGACCCCGCATCTCCGCTGGTGTGGCGGCTGCAGAAGGACAAGGCGGGATCGGGCGCCCTGGGCGACATCGGGGCGCACATCATCGACACCGCCCAGTTCATCACCGGCCAGAACATCGTGGGCGTCTCGGCGCTCACCGAGACGTTCGTCAAGGAACGTCCCGTGTCGGCGGGCTCGTCGGAGACCGGGCCCGTCACCGTCGACGACGCCGCGCTGTTCATCGGGCGGCTCACCGGCGGTGCCGTGGCCTCCTTCGAGGCCACCCGGTTCGCCACCGGCCGCAAGAACGCGCTGCGCATCGAGCTCAACGGCTCGAACGGCAGCCTCGCCTTCGACTTCGAGGCCATGAACGAGCTGTGGGTCAGCGAGGGCGACAGCGGCTTCAAACGTATCCTCGTCACCGAGGCCGACCACCCCTACGCCGGGGCGTGGTGGCCACCCGGACACGGACTCGGGTACGAACACACATTCACCCATGAGGTCAAAGACTTCCTGGAGGCGATCGCCCAGGGCAGCGACCCGGCACCGTCGTTCGCGGACGGGCTCCGGGTGCAACGCGTGCTCGCGGCGGTCGAGCGTAGTGCGGCTGACTCCAGCCGTTTCACAGTTGTGGAGGACATATGAGACCGGTCACCTTGTTCACCGGCCAGTGGGCCGACCTGCCGTTCGAGGAGGTGTGCCGGCTCGCCGCCGAATGGGGCTACGACGGCCTCGAGATCGCCTGCTCCGGCGACCACTTCGACGTGGCGCAGGCGATCAGCGACCCGTCGTACGTGTCCGCCAAGCGGGCCCAGCTCGACAAGCACGGCCTCAAGGTCTGGACGATCTCCAATCACCTTGTCGGCCAGGCGGTCTGCGACCATCCGATTGACGAACGCCACAAGGCCATCCTGCCCGCCCGCATCTGGGGCTCGGGCGACCCGGAGTCCGTACGCCAGGCGGCCGCCGAGGACATGAAGAACACGGCGCGAGCCGCGGCCCTGCTGGGCGTCGACACGGTGGTCGGCTTCACCGGCTCGTCGATCTGGCACACGGTGGCCATGTTCCCGCCGGTGCCGGCCTCGATGGTGGAGGCGGGCTACCAGGACTTCGCCGACCGCTGGAACCCCATCCTCGACGTCTTCGACCAGGAGGGCGTCCGCTTCGCCCACGAGATCCACCCCAGCGAGATCGCCTACGACTACGTGACGACCCAGCGCACCCTGGAGGCCATCGGCCACCGCCCCGCGTTCGGCCTCAACTGGGACCCGTCCCACATGGTCTGGCAGGACCTCGACCCGGTGGCGTTCATCCTGGACTTCGCCGACCGCATCTACCACGTGGACTGCAAGGACACCCGCGTCCGCGTGGGCGACGGCCGCCGCGGCCGCCTGTCCTCCCACCTGCCGTGGGCGGACATGAGGCGCGGCTGGGACTTCGTCTCCACCGGCCGCGGCGACGTGGCCTGGGAGGACTGCTTCCGGGCGCTCAACTCGATCGGGTACGCGGGCCCGATCTCGATCGAGTGGGAGGACGCGGGGATGGACCGGCTGGACGGGGCCCGGGAGGCACTGGGCTACATCCGCGGCCTCAACGCCATCACCCCACCGACCACCGCCTTCGACGCGGCCTTCTCCACCACCTGACCTGACTGCCCTGGCGCGCCCGACACGCATGGTCATCGCGTGTCGGGCGCGCTTCGCGCGGACGGCGCTCAGGCGTGTTTCCCAGGGGGCTCCCGCCCCCTTCGACCCCCGACAAGCGCGGGCTTCGCCGTGGCGCGCTTCGCGCGGACGGCGCTCAGGCGTGTTTCCTTGGGGCTCCGCCCCGGCGAGGGGCTCCCGCCCCTCGCGCACCCCATGCCTTGCCTGGTTGGCGGACCAGCTATCGAGGCCCGAGTCCCGTCTTGCCGTCGAGTAGCTCGCGTGCGGCGTCGAGGTGGCCCGCATGGCGTGCGGTCTCCTCGATCATGTGCAGGACGATTCGCCGCAGGTCGGTGACCTCGTCCCCGAGCGGACCGGGGTGACGTCCTCGCGGGGGAGCCGAGAGCGGAGTCGCGGCGAGGACCGCGTTGGACCGCTCGCACTGGTCCCGGTAGAACGCGAAGACCACGGACGGTGGTCGCGGTGTGGTCAGCGGCATGTGGTCGTCGGGCCAGGCCAGCGGCTCGGCGTGCCCGGTGGCGATCTCCTGGAACCAGTGCCGCTCGGCGTGGCCAAGGTGCTCCACGAGCCCCAGAACCGTCCATCCCGAGGGCAGGACCGCGGTTGACAAGGCTTCGACGTCGAGGCCGTCAACGATCGCCAGCACACTGGCCCGTTGCGCCTCCAGGAACATCAACAGCGCGTTCTTCTCGCCGTCATCCACCGGGTCCACGCCCTCTCTGATCAGGCAACGAAGAGCTGCCGGAAGAGCTCCTGCAGGATCGTCACCGGCGAATGCCGCAGGTTAGCAGGCGGAACCGACATTTATCGGACACCGAGACACGTCAGGCCCGTCGGGCTTCCTCCCGGCTCAGCCTGCCCCAGCCTTTGGTCTTGCGCACGGAGAACACGCGGCTATGTGGGAGCTACCCGATCTGCGTGACGATCATGGATTTGGCGCGTTGGCATGACGACGCGCTGCTGCGTTGACAGCTGAGCAGGTGGAGTCGTGGTAGCTCGGTTCGGCCACCGTTTTGGCAGGTCGGAGCCTTGTGGGCGGGCGCTGGGCATGCTTGTGTCGTGCCTTCGCCTGTGATCCACTTCCAGGTACGTAGTCGGCAGTAGGGGCTCCGCGATCCACAGCGACCCCGGATAGAGGGAAACCCATGTCTGAAGCGAACCACGCCACGGTGGCGGTCACCGGGATGACCGGGGCGCTGGGCAGCCGGATCGCGGCCCGGCTCGCCGAGCATGGCGTCCCCCAACTCCTCGTCGGACGCAGCCCCGACCGCATACCCGAACTGCCAGGCGCCCAGCGACGCGGTCCGGCCGCCTACGCCGACGCCTCGGACATGCGCGAGGCGCTCGAGGGCGCGTCGACCCTCGTCCTGGTCTCCGGACATCGCACGGGACGTCGGTTGGAGGAACACGCCACCGTGGTCGAGGCCGCGATCGCGGTCGGCGTGAACCGGGTCCTGTATGTGTCCCTCGTCGGCGCGTCGCCCATCGCCACCTATGTCAACGCCCGCGACCAGTGGCTGACCGAACAGTTCCTGGCAGGGGCCGGGATCCGCCACACGGTGCTCCGGGCGGGCATCTACGCGTCGACGCCGGCCGCCCTCGCCGACGAGGAATTCGTCGTGAGCGGCCCCGCGAGCACCGGCCGGGCCGCCTTCGTCACCCACGAGGACATCGCCGACGTGATCACGGCCGTCGCGCTCGATGAGGGTCCCCGCTCCGCGTACGACGGCGCGATCCTTGAGATCACCGGGCCCGAGGCCCTGACTCTCGACGAAGCGGTCACCCGGATCGCCGCGGCCACCGGTCGGCCTTACCGCTTCGAATCCGAGACTCTTGAGGAAGCCTTCGCACGGCGATGGCGACTGGGCATCAGCGGAGAGCAGATCGAGACCTGGATCTCGTGGTTCCAGGCGATCGAGAAGGGCGAGGTCTCCGTGGTCACCGACGTCGTCTCCCGGCTCACCGGCTCACCGGCGACCCCGATCGCAGACGCGGCCTGGTGGCCAGCGCCGAAGACGGCGCGTGGTATCCGCTGAGGGCCCTTCTCGGTCGCGCGCTCTTCGGACGGTTCGCCCGGGATCCTGTTCGTCACCTGGACGCGGCGCCGCACTCAGGTCGTGGCTGAATGGTGGGCTTCCAGACATGTGGATTCGGCATTCGGCCTTACCGTCCGAAACTTCACGTTGGCCCACACGATGCGGTGATCAACTGCGGTGACAAAAGTCCCCCAGCATCCGTTGGACAGATCAGCGACAATGCGAATACCGCGCCCCGATTCGGCCTCGGGAGCGGGCTCGGCCATATGCGGCTCAGTGCCAAATGCGCCGGGATCGGTCACCTCGACACGAAAGAAGCCGTTCCCGCGTCCCACGCTCACCGTGACCCACTCGCGGTCCGGGCCTCCTTCCACGTGCTCGCAGGCGTTCGTGACCAGCTCAGAGACCACCTGCTGCACATCGGGCACCGTCGGATGGTCGTCCGCGAGCCACCAGGCGACAGCCGCGCGCGCCTGTTTCGGCGCCATGCGGCCGCGCCGCAGCCGGGTTGCTCCGATGAGAATTACATCTTCTGCTCGTATTAGCATGGAAATCACCTGACTCGCCCGAATTTCTGTGCCGTTATAACACGCGATCTCGAGAATTCGTGTGTCGCACGGGGAATTGTTGGCCTGAAACACTGGTAAGCGTGCCATCCGGCAGGTAATTTTTGGGATGACCGTAAGGGCTCGTGCCACACGGATATGAGTCCTCCGGTGGGAAATGTTGTGTGATCCTGTGGGATCAGACCAGGAGTAACCCCCGATGCGTCCTGCCAAAGAGTTGAATCCAGACGCCAGTGCGGAGGCCCGTTTCGGGTACGAACTACGTCAGCTTCGTCTCGAAGCGGGACTGACCCAAGGGCAACTCGGCCACAAGATCGGTTTCTCCGCCAACCAGGTCGGTTCCGTCGAACGAGCCGTACGCACACCGACCGAGGTGCTCGCCAAGCGCTGCGAGGAAAGACTGGGGCTTGAGCCGGGCCGCCTGGTCGACTTCCTGCCGGTCGGCAAGCGGGAGTCCGTCTTCAAGACGCTCGCCCCCTGGCTCGACATCGAGGCGACTGCTCGCGAACTCTGGACCTGGGAGCCAACCATCGTCCCTGGCCTCCTTCAGACGCCCGAATACGCCCGAGCCATCGTGGCGGGAAAACCGGGGGTCACGGGTGACCAGGTGGAGGAGGCGGTCAAGTCCCGGATGGCGCGCAAGGAGATCTTCCAAAGAGACAGCCCACCCACACTCTGGGCGGTCCTCGATGAGTCGATCCTTTACCGTCCGATCGGGGGCGAAAGTATCACCCGCCACCAACTGTCGCACCTCATCGAGGTGGCTCATAGTCCGTGTATCACGATCCAGATCCTCCCGCTCAGCGCCCGTCTCACGGCTGGACTGCTCGGAGGCTTTGTGATCGCGCATATGACAGGCGGGCCGAGCGCGGCCTTCGTGGACAGCCCTGTATCGGGAAAGGTGTGGGACAAACCGGCTGAGATCGAGACCCTCGGCCTCCGCTATCAGATGTGCCGCGCGGAAGCCCTTCCCCAGAGCCTGTCCATCAAGAAGATCGAGGAGAGGTTGGAGCAGGGATGGACCTGGAACTGAACGAGGAACTCAGGACCGCCGCATGGCGGAAGTCTTCGTACTCGGGCGACAACGGAAATTGCCTGGAGGTTGCCCCGCTGTCCGCCGGTCGCGTGGGTATCCGCGACACCGAGCGGCCTGACCTGCAGCCCTACGTGGTGAGCGCGTCGGTGTGGGCTGCGTTCATGGACGGCGCCAAGCGGGGAGAGTTCGACTTCTAGCCACCTCAAGAAGGGGCCCGGCAGCGTACCGGGCCCCTTTGTCATGGGTGTGGAGGGTGCTCAGCGCGGGCGGACATGTCACATTTCGGACCTCTGTGGCGTCTATGTAGCGAGGTGTCCACGAGAACGGGGAGCGACATGCCCACAGTGCCTGACATGGCGGTCGGTGTGAGCGGAGATAACGGATGAACGAGCTCAAGACCATCCCGAACGCCGTCTCAAGCCCCTCGAACTGGCTCGATGAGCGCCTCGGCGCGGCCAACTTCATCAAGCGCAACATGCGCAAGATCTTCCCCGACCACTGGACGTTCCTGTTGGGGGAGATCGCGCTGTATGCGTTCGTCTTCCTGCTGCTGACTGGGACGTTCCTGACGTTCTGGTTCAAGCCCAGCATGGCGGAGATCGTCTACGACGGGTCGTACGCCCCGCTCAAAGGCGTCCTGATGTCCCAGGCCTACGCGTCGTCGCTGGAGCTCAGCTTCGACGTCCGGGGTGGCCTCCTGGTCAGGCAGATGCATCACTGGGCGGCGCTGATCTTCGTGGCGAGCACCATCGTGCACGCGCTGCGGGTGTTCTTCACCGGCGCCTACCGCAAGCCGCGCGAGCTCAACCATGTGATCGGCGTGCTGCTGCTGACGCTGGCGCTCCTTGAGGGGCTGACCGGATATTCGCTGCCCGACGACCTGCTGTCCGGCGCCGGTCTGCGGATCACCGAAGGTGTGCTGGTCTCATTGCCGCTGGTCGGTACGTACGCGACGTTCTTCCTGTTCGGCGGGGAGTATCCGGGCGGAGATGTCATCTCCCGGTTCTATTCGCTGCACATCCTGCTCATCCCGGGCATCATCCTGGCGCTGGTCACCGCTCACCTGGTGCTCATGTGGATGCAGAAGCACACCCAGATGGCCGGTAAGACGCAGACGAACCAGAACGTGGTGGGTGCGCCGTTCTATCCGGCGTTCATGGCCAAGGCGGGCGCGTACGTCCTGTTCACCTTCGGGGTGATCGCGGGGCTGGCGACCTTCGCCCAGATCAACCCGATCTGGCTGTTCGGGCCCTACACGCCCGCCGACGTGTCGGCGGGTTCGCAGCCCGACTTTTACATGGGCTTCCTTGAAGGCGCGTTGCGCATCATGCCTCCGTGGGAGATCAACCTGTTCGGTACGTCTCATGCGGGCACAGTGCCGCTCAACGTCATCATCCCGGCGCTGGCGCCGCTGGGTATCGTCTTGACGGGCCTGGCGTTGTATCCGTTCCTGGAGCAGTGGGTGACGGGCGACAAGCGCGAGCACAACTTCGCCGACCGCCCGCGCAACAACCCGCACCGCACGGCGATCGGCATGACGGCCATCGTGTTCTATGGCGTGCTCTGGCTCTTCGGTGCCAACGACGAGATCTCCGCCTATTTCCACATCAGCCTCAATGCGACGACGTACGCGGGCCGGGTGCTGATCTTCGTGGCGCCCGTGCTGGCGTATGTGATCACGTACCGGATCTGTCTGGGGCTCCAGCGCTACGACGCGGGCATCATTTCCCATGGTGTCGAATCGGGTGTGATCAAGCGGTTGCCCAGTGGTGAGTTCGTCGAGGCCCACATGCCGGCGGCGGACGACATCGAGGCGCACGTACGGGGCAAGGAGCCGGTCCTGATGTTGGCGGTCGCCGAGCCCGACAGCGCGGGCATCCCGCCGAAGGGCATGCGCGGCCCACTGGGCAGACTGCGCGCTCGGATGTCGAAGGCGTACGGGGGCGAGAAGGTCCCCCTCGACGACGGCCACAGGGCCGGAGAGCTGGATCGCGCGGGCGACGACCGTACGCTGATCCATTAACTGAAGATCGGCCGAGTAGGGCATCTTAAGAGAATCGTCAGCGGGACCTGAGATGTTGTGGGTGTCACCGAGCAGCACCCCGACACTGAGGAGATCCCGATGCGCAAGATCATCAACTCGACCTACATCACCCTCGACGGCGTCATCGAGAACCCGATGTGGACGATGCCCTACTTCGACGACGAGGCTGCCGCATTCGCCGGTGAGCAGACGAATGGCGCCGACGCGCTGCTGATGGGCCGTGCCACGTACGACGGCATGTCCGCCGCCTGGCCGACCCGGGACGAGAGCGACCCGACCACCGGCGCGGCCTACTTCAACAACGTCAAGAAGTACGTCGCCTCGACCACCCTGACCGACCCCACGTGGAAGAACACCGAGGTGCTGCAGGGCGACCTGGTCGAGGAGGTCGCCAAGCTCAAGGCCCAGGGCGGCAAGGACATCCTGCAGTACGGGTTCGGCTCGGTCACCACTCAGCTCATCAGGGCGGGTCTGCTGGACGAGGTCCGGTTCTGGATCACCCCGGTGCTGGAAGGCGCCGAGAGCGTGACGACGCCGCTCAAGGACTTCAAGGCGTCGTTCGAGCTGGTCGACACCAAGGTCATGAAGAGCGGCGTGATCATCGCCTCCTACCGGCCCAAGGCGGCCGAGTGACGGATGGGCTCGGGATCACGACGGCGGGGTGGTCGCGGCGAGACGGATCTCGCTGAACAGCTTGAGCGTCACCGGACGCAGCCGCAGCCGTGCCTCGCGCGGCCAGCGCAGGCTCAACGACGGAAACACCGTCTCCAGGACGATCTTCAGGTAGGGACGGCCAGAACGGCCGACGGGAATCTTGGCGCACAGAGCGGACACGCTCGTGAAGGTCTCCCGTCGGCCGAGCCGCAGCCGGGTCCGCCCGCTGAACTGGTTCGGGATCCCGGCGGCTTCGAGGCTCACCGACTCCCACAGCAGTTCGGCCGTCTCCTCCTCCCGCAGCCACGCCGGGCGGGTCGGCAGCGGCAGTCGCAGGGTGAATCCCGCCGGCAGTCCGGCCGGAGTCAGCCGGAAGGAACCCTGAAACCACGGCAGCTCGTCGAGGAGTCGAGGACCGTTCAGGGTGTTCATCGACAGGCTCGCCGCACTGGCTTCCATGGCGATTCGCCAGCTGGTGGGGTCGGTGTAAGGGACTTCCGGGATGGACACCAACAGGATTCATCTCCCCTGCGCGGACGCCTGGACTAACGGGCGGCTACCTACGGGCGGCTACCTATAAGACGTTCCAACCGCGGGAAATGTGACAGGGCGCTGTTCCTCAGTCGGTGAGGTCGTCGTACCACTGAGGTGTTCTGACCTTCAGCGGGTCGGGGGCGGGACTGGCGCCGGGACCAGGGAGGACGTAGAGGTCGACGGTGTCGGAGCTGTGGTCGCGGGAACCGCTGACGATCCAGCCGTCCTTGATCCGGTCCGCGGGGACGGGCTGGTCGGAGAAGCCGCCGCCAGGGTAGCTCCACACCAGGCGGTAGCCGACCTTCAATCCACGGCGGCGCGCCTCGGCGCGCACGGCCGCGACCGTTTTGCCATGAGTCGTGTAGCCGTCCATGGCCTCCTCTCCCTCGGGATCGAAAGCGGCGTCCTCGGCATAGGGTTCGCCCGGCTTGGCGGGACGGCCGACCCCGAAGACGACGCGTCCGGGGAAGTCCGAGGGCATCCAGACCTTGCCGCAGAACACCGACGCGCAAGGTGTCACGTCCTGCACCCCAATGCTTCCGTGCCATTTGAAGCCCTCCGGAACGATTGGGCCGAGCAGCTTGCCGACCTCGTCCGGTGCCACCGGGATGACCTTCACCGTGACGTTCAACCCGACCGCCCGGAACGCCTCCTCGAAGCGCCGGCGGTCGGCCGCCGGGTCCGTGATGGTGACGCTGAAAGAGTCCTCGGCCCGCTTGATGGAGACGGCCGCGTTGGCGAACTCGGTCGCCGGCCCCCCGGCCGGCAGGCCGACGCCGATCGCCACGGCCACGGCCGCGGCGGTGACCGCCGATGCCAGGACAGGCCGGCGGAGTCCGAAGGTTCCCCGTTGCGGAAGCCAGGACCGTCGGCGGCCCGGAGCCGGCGTCGCCATGATCGCCGCACGTAGCTCGCGCGCGCCGGGCCCCTGTTCCGGCGCGTGCGGGGTCGGATCGATGGCCCTCATCAGGTTGTCGATGTCACTCATGCTTTCCCCATCGCGATCGTCGAGGACGTCGGCCGCTCCAGCGCCGCCGCCAGCCGCTTGCGCGCCCGGTGCAGCCTGGTCCGGGCGGCGACGGCCGTACATCCCAAAACCTTGGCGATCTGCTCGCTGCTCAGACCCTCCCAGTGGGCCAGCGCCATGACCTCGCGGTCACGCTCGGGCAGCTCGTCGAAGGCGGCGCGTACGTACTCCAGATCGACCGGTCTGACGGGCCGGTCGGCGGCCAGCTCGTCGCGGAGCCGCTCAGCGAGCCCGGCCCTGCGCGACGCGCCGCGTTGCTGGTTGGCCAGTACGCGGCGGGCCACCCCGTATAACCAGAGCAGTGCCCGCTCTCCCTCTGGCACGTCGCCGATGCGCCGCCAGGCGGTGAGGAACGTCTCGGAGATGACGTCGGCGGTGTCGTCGGGGGAGCTGGTACGGCGGGCGGCGTACTGATGTATCGCCGGATAGTACGCGTCATAGACCGCTTCGAAGCGATCTCGGTGTGTCACAGAGTCTCCTTGCCGAAAGGTGCCGGACACCTTGGTAAGTGTCCGGCACCTTTCGGTCTGTTGCAGAGCACATCTGAGGTCGTCTCTGGCCAGGATGCGGTTCGGGCCGTCCCACACCGGGGGTGGGAATGGCAATACGGCCGGCTATCCCTTCATGGAGGGCTCGACGGTGAAAGGATAAGCCTTATCCTTTCACGATGGGGGTGGGTGTGAAAGGATAGTTGCCATGGCCGGCTATCTGGAAGCGTCGTGGGTGGCCGCTTGGGAGGCGCCGAGCAAGCGGGACAGGCGTGGCGGCGTCTACCACCCGTACTCTCCTGATCCGCTGATGGGCATGCCCTTCGTCGTGTCTCCGGAGATCGGACAGGCGGCTGCCAGAGGCGAAGACCTCATACGGCGTCTTGTCGCGCATCCGGCCAGTCATGGCGTCGACGGCCTTGCGCGATTTCTGCTCCGGTCCGAAGCGATCGCGTCGTCGAGAATCGAGGGGCTCCAGGCTTCCCCTCAGCAGGTGGCCCTCGCTGAGCTCGCTGAATGCGATGCGGGGGTGTCGAAGGGATTCACCGCGACGGCAAGACTGGTCGCGAACAATGTGACCGCGCTGCGGCGGGCGGTCACCGACCTGGTTGCCGCTGAGACGGTTTCCACAGCTGACATCGTCGCCCTGCACAAGGCGCTGCTGCCGGACGAGAAGCAGCACGGTCTGCGGGAGGTGCAGAATTGGGTCGGCGGCGGCGGCTGGCATCCGCTGGACGCGGAGTTCGTGCCGCCTCCGCCAGGGCAGGTCGGCCCGCTTATGGAAGATCTTGTGTCCTACATCAACGGGGCGGGACACACGCCGCTTATTCAGGCGGCGCTGGTGCATGCGCAGTTCGAGACCATACATCCGTTCACCGATGGCAACGGCAGGGTGGGCCGGGCGCTGATACATACCGTTCTCACGCGACGGGGGCTGACTCCCAGCGCGATTTTGCCCATCAGCCTGGTGCTGCTCACCAGGTCGGACATGTACGTGGATGGCCTGGAAGCGTACCGATATATCGGCGCCCCTGGGACGCCGGAGGCTCAAACGTCGCTCAACGCCTGGCTCCAGGTCTTTCTCTCGGCGACGACGACCGCGGTCGAGCAGGCCGAGCGATTCGCTGACGAATTGACGCAGCTACACGCGGATTGGGCCGAGCGTCACCGTCACTTCCGCGAGGCGCAGGGTTTGCGGCCCGTTCCACGAGCTGATTCCGCGGTCGTCCGTCTTCTCGAGCTCCTGCCCGCTGTCCCTCTCGTGACGGCCCGTACGGTGGAGCGTTTGCTGTCGATCACTCATCCTGCCGCCCGTCAGGCGCTGGAAGAGCTGGCTGGAGCCGGGATTCTCCATCCCAAGCAGGTGGAAAGGAACACCCGGGGCTACCTGGCTCGGGAGATCTTCGACCTGCTCACGCTGACCGAACGCCGCCTGGCCAGCACCCGGTGGGACACTCGTGAGTCACCGCCCCGCCGGGTGACGCCCGCTCGTCCGCAGCGTTAAGTGCCTCGCTCCCGGCCAGTTCGGATGCGGCGGCGGTGGCGGGTGAGTTCCCCAGCCTCCTGCCTCCTGGCGATCTGGACAGCTTAGAGGGTTGGTGAAAGCGTGGGCCAGACTGCTCGTCACCCGGTGAGAGGTGGGAGTATGAGGGACTATCCGCTCGGCATGCCGTACCAACTGGAACTGGACGACACCTACGGCTGGCTGCGCGAGCACGAGCCGCTGGCCCGGATTCAGCTGCCGTACGGCGAGCCGGCCTGGCTGGCGACCCGCTACGACGACGTCCGTACGGTCTTCGCCGACCCGCGCTTCAGCAGGGCCGCTGCGGTGGGCCGGGACGCGCCGCGCATGTACCCGGAGCCGGTGCCCGGCGGGCTCTCCGACCTCGACCCGCCGGAGCACACGCGGATGCGGCGGCTGATCGGCAAGGCGTTCACCGCGCGCCGGGTCGAACTGCTGAGGCCCCGCGCCGAGGAGATCGTCGAGGACCTGCTGGATCGGCTGGCGGCTCAAGGGCCACCGGCCGACCTGGTGGAGGGCTACGCCGTGCCGCTGCCCGCGACCATGATCTGCGAGCTGCTGGGTGTGCCGTACGAGGATCGGGCGACCTTCCGGTCCTGGGCCGACGCGTACATGACGACGACCGCGATACCGCTGGAGGAGAAGACGGCGCGGCTGGCCGCGCTCGGCGGCTACCTGGCGCGGCTGGTGGCGCGCCGGCGCGAGTCCCCTACCGACGACCTGATCGGCGCTCTGGTGCGGGCGCGTGACGAGCGGGACAGCCTGTCGGAGGAGGAGCTGATCGGCTTCCTGATGACCCTGCTGGCCGCCGGTTACGAGACCACGGCGTCGCAGATCGCCAACTTCACGTACGCGCTGCTGACCCACCCCGACCAGCTCGCCCTGCTGCGCGAGGGGCAGGTGGACCTGGCGGACGCGGTCGAGGAGTTACTGAGGTACGTCCCGGTGACGGCGACCGCCGCCACGTTCATCCCGAGGTACGCCACCGAGGACGTGGCGCTCGAAGGCGGCACCGTACGCGCGGACGAGCCGGTCTTCCCGGCCTACTACACCGCCAACCGCGATCCCGGGGTGTTCGAGGACCCGGAGCGGCTCGACCTCACCCGCAAGCCGCGGCCGAACTTCGCCTTCGGCCACGGCCCGCACTTCTGTCCCGGGGCGCCACTGGCCCGGATGGAGCTTCAGGTGGCGCTCGCCGCGCTGCTGCGGCGCCTGCCCGGCCTGCGGCTGGCCGTGGCGGGGGAGGAGCTGAGCTGGAAGAGCGGCATGGTCGTCCGCGGGCCGGTGTCGCTCCCGGTCGCCTGGTGACCACCGAGCCGGCCGCCGCGTGGCGGCCGGTCGGCCCTTCGCTGCAACCTGGATGACGTCTGGCCCTGTCTCCACGGTATGAGCGAGACAACACTCGATCGGGCGCCTGTCGTCGCGGCTCAGCCCGTCGCCATCGACCTGTCGGTGGTCATTCCCGCCTACAACGAGGAACGCAGGCTCGGCGCGACGCTCGCGGCCGTGCTCGGCTACCTTCGCGGCACGTCGCTGCGCTGGGAGCTCATCGTCGTCGACGACGGCTCGACGGATGGCACGGCCGCGCTGGCCTTTCGGGTCGCCCGCGAGGAGCCGGGCGTTCGTGTCCTTCGCCGGCCCGCGAACCAGGGCAAGGGGTGCGCGGTACGCCACGGTGTGCTCGCCTCCAGGGGAGGCCAGGTGCTGTTCACCGA
Organism: Nonomuraea sp. NPDC049028; assembly: GCF_043197735.1. Lineage (NCBI taxonomy): Bacteria > Bacillati > Actinomycetota > Actinomycetes > Streptosporangiales > Streptosporangiaceae > Nonomuraea > Nonomuraea sp. NPDC049028. The sequence goes on along the minus strand of NZ_JBICTR010000003.1, from coordinate 883,218 downwards.
TGCGGACCTGGCCACGCCGATCGAGGAGTTGGCCGGTCTGCGGGCCACGCTGGCGCTGGGCGCCGATGCCGCGATCGGGTCGCGCGCCTGCCCCGGCGCCCGGGTGGAGACGCCTCAGCACGTGGTCAGAAGGCTGCTCGGCACCCTGGGCAACCGGCTGATCCAGGCGAGCGCCGTACCCGGCGTGGCCGATACCCAGTGCGGGTTCAAGCTGTTCGACGGTGAGAAGGCCAGGCTGGCGTTCAGCCGGGCCAGGGTGGACGGCTGGGGATTCGACGTGGAGATTCTGCGTGCCTTCTCCCGGCGGGGCTGGGTGGTCAGGGAGGTTCCGGTCCGCTGGGCGCACCAGCCGGGGTCGAAGCTGCGCCCGCATCACTACCTGCGGATGCTCATCGAGCTGTGCCGAGTGCTCGCCGGGCGTCGGTGATCCCGCACCTCAGGCGGGGGTGCGCCGATCTCGGGTTCGCCGCCGCCTTCCTCGCCTTGGCCGTGCTGGTCTACGCGCATCTCTGGGCCGATCCGGCACGCCGCTACCTGATCGAGGGCGGCCAGGACCAGAACCAGTGGGAGTGGTTCTTCTCCGTCACCGCGCACAACCTGCTCAACGGCGAGTCGCCGCTGTTCACCACGCTGCAGAACCATCCGCTTGGCGTGAACCTCATGGCCAACACGGTCATGCTGGGCCTGTCGATCCCGCTGGCGCCGCTGACGCTGGCCTTCGGGCCGTCGGCCACGTGGGTGGTGGTGCTGACCGGCGGGCTCGCGGGCAGCGCCTTCGCGTGGTACTGGCTCCTGTCCAGGCAGCTGGTGGCCACGCGCGCGGCCGCCGCGATCGGGGCCGTGTTCTGCGCGTTCGCACCGCCGATCGTCTCGCATGCCAACGCCCATCCGAACTTCGTCGTGGTGTTCGTGATCCCGCTCGTCATCCACCGGCTCGTGCTGCTGCACCGGCATCGGCGGATCTTGCGTGATGGCGTGATCCTCGGGGTGCTCATCGCGTACCAGATCTTCCTGGGGGAGGAGGTGCTGCTGCTGGCCGCCACCGGACTGGCGGTCTTCGGTCTCGGGTACGCGCTCGCGGTCCGCCCACCGACGCGGCCGGTGGTCGTGGGCGTGGCAGTGGCGGCGACGGTCTGCCTGGCTCTGGCCGGTCCCGCGCTGGTGTTCCAGTTCACCGGGCCGCAGAGCTACGCGAGCCTGATCCACGGGCCGGCGGGCAACGACGTGCGCGCTCTGGTGTCGTTCGCGGGGCGCTCGCTGGCGGGGGATGCCACCGTGGCGGGGTCGCTCTCGCTGAACCCGACCGAGCAGAACGCCTTCTTCGGCTGGCCGCTGGTCATCCTGGTCATCGGCCTCGTGGTGTGGCTGCGGCGCGTCCCCGTCGTGATCCCGCTCGGAGCGGTCGTGGTCGTGGCGGCGGCGTTCTCCCTCGGTCCAGAGATCATCTTTTATGGCGAAAAATCGGGTCTCGCGGGGCCGTGGGAGGTGATGTCGCGGTTGCCGATGTTCGAGTCGGTGTTGGAGTCGCGGTTCGCGATCGTCTGCGTGCCCGCGATGGCCGTACTGCTGGCCGTCGCCGCCGACCGGGTGATCGCCGCCTCGTGGCGCGGCGCCCCCGCGCGGGTGCTGCTCGGCCTGGCCCTGGCCGAGGCGTTGGTGCCGCTCGCGCCCAAGCCGCTGGTCGCGGCTGACCGGCCGGCCACCCCGGAGTTCTTTACCGCCGGTCTCTGGCGGCGGCACGTGCGCGAGGGCCGCGCGTTGGTGCCGGCGCCGCCGCCCGACGCGGCCGATGCCACTGCCCTGCGCTGGCAGATCGACGCCGGTCTGGGCTTCTCCCTGCCCGAGGGCTACTTCGTCGGCCCTTACGGACCTGACCGGCAGGGTGTGTACGGCACCGCGCCCCGTCCCACCGCGTCCCTGCTGCGTGACGTACGCGACAGTGGCCAGGTGCCGTCCATCGGCGCGGCCGAACGCCGCCAGGCCCGCGCGGACCTCGCGTACTGGCGAGCCGATGCCGTGGTCCTCGGCCCGCACCAGCGGCAGGCCGAGCTCCTGCGAACGCTGACCGACCTCCTCGGCCCCGGCCGCCAGGAGGGCGGCGTCTGGATCTGGGACGTATAGGACCGCCAGGGTTGCAACCTTTCGCCCGCCCGGCCGTGTCACACAGAGCGAGGAGGTGATCGATGCAGCCCGCTCAGGAACAGGAGTACGTCGAGTACGTGACCGCGCGACTGGCGTCACTCCGGCGGCTCGCCTTCTACCTGTGCAAGGACACGCACCGGGCCGACGACGTGGTCCAGATGGCCATCACCAGGCTCTACATCCACTGGAAGCGCGCCAAGGCCGCCACCGACCTGAACCGCTACGTGGACGCGATGCTCGTGCGCTGCTTTCTCAACGACCAGCGGCTCGGCTGGTGGACGAGGGTCAGCCTCGGCGGGATGGCACACGAGCTCCCGGGCACGCGGAGCACGAAGCCTCCGGACCTGGAGACTCGATCGGTCGTGCACGCGGCGCTGGCCAAGGTGCCGCCACGCCAGCGGGCGGTGCTCGTGCTGCGCTTCCTGTACGACCTGCCGGTGTCGGAAGTGGCGGAGATCCTCGGTTGCTCCACGGGGACGGTCAAGAGCCAGTCGGCGCGTGGGCTGGCCACGCTGCGCGACCTGCTGGGGGATCGGATGTTCGTCGAGGAGGGGGTGGCGCGTGATGGGCGGCTCTGAGCCGGTTGACAGGCGGCTGCTGGACCCGCTGCGCGAGGCGGAGCCCCCAGGCAGCGGCACGATCGACCTGGCCCGCGCCATGCGCACCGGGCGGCGCCGGGTCAGGGCGCGCCGGGTCATGAGCGCGGCGGCCGGCGTGGGCGCGGTGGTCGCGGTCATCGTCGGAGGCACCGCGCTGGGACGTACGGCATTGCCGCCGGAACCCCAGCCGATCAGCCGCCCGGCCGGGTTCGACGTGCTGACCCGCATGTTCACGGTGGGATCGGCGGGCGGCTTCACTCCCGACTCCTATGAGACGGGGTACGACCACCAGCGGGTGCGCCTGCGCCTGGCGGATCCGGCGAAGGCGGACACGGCGGACGCGCTCGTGGAGATGTATCCACGAGGCCGGAGCCCGTTCGCCGCCCTGTCGCCGTCCGACGGCGAGACGGCGCCGCCCGTCAACGGGCGGCCCGCCTACTGGCCGTCCAGGCCGCTGCTCAGGTCGGGAGCAGCGGAGATGGTCTGGGAGTGGGCGCCGGGCGCGTGGGGCGTCGTGTCCGTCAAGGGAGCCCGGATGGACGAGGACACCGCCCATCGAGTCGCGCAGAGCGTGCTGCCGATCACCGGAGATCGCGTCGAGGTGCCCTTCACCCTGGCGGACGGTGGGCCGGCCGGGCCGCTGTCCGGAACGGTCGCGTCGTACCCGCAACGAGCGGAGCCCGCCCGGGTCGGGCTCCGCTACGGCGACGAGCGCGAGTGGGTGGAGGTCGGCGTCGAGAACGCCGCCGATGCGGCGAAGCCCAACGCGACGGTTGGCGGGGTGCCTGCCGTACGGACGGACACCGAGGTCACGCTGTTGCGGCCGGGTGCCAGATACGCCACATATGCCAGGATGAGCCGGGCCGGTCAGCTTGACGCTCAGCGTCTGGGGGAGCTGGCGGCCGCGGTGCGCGCTAGTCCATGAGGACGATCTGGCGCAGCACCTCGCCGCCCTTGAGCGCGGCCACGGCGTCGTTCAGGTCGGCCAGCCGGATCCGGGCGCTGATCATGGATTCCAGGTCCAGCTGGCCGGCCTTGTAGAGCTTGGCGAAGTACGGGAAGGCGTGCCGCACGTCGGCTTCGCCGTACAGGCTGGACAGCAGGTTCTTGCCCTCGAACAGCAGGCTGAACGCGGAGATCGACACCATGTCGTCCACCGCGCCCGCGCCGACCACGATGACCTCGCCGCCCGCGCGGGTCACCTGCCACGCGCTCTGGATGGTGGCCGCCTTGCCGACCACCTCGAAGCCGTAGTCGAAGCCGCCGCCCCCGGTCAGCTCGTTGACCGCCTCGGGGACCTGCTCGGGGGTGACGGCGTGGGTGGCGCCGACCTTCTTGGCCAGTTCGTGCTTGGACTCCAGCGGGTCGATCGCCAGGATCGTCCGGGCGCCGGAGACGCGCGCGCCCTGGATGACGGACAGGCCGACGCCGCCGCAGCCGACGACGGCGACGGTCGAGCCGGGGCGTACCTTGGCGGTGTTGAGTGCGGCGCCCACGCCGGTGGTGATGCCGCAGCCGATCAGCGCGGCCGCCTCCCACGAGATGTCCGTGTCGATCTTGATCGCGCCCTGCCAGGGGACGACGATCTCCTCGGCCCAGGTGCCGCATCCGGCCATGCCGTACGCCGTCTGGTCGCCGCCGAAGCGGAAGTTGCCCTTGGTGAAGGACTCGATCACGTACTTCATGCAGAGGTACGGCTGGCCGCCCAGGCACAGCTCGCAGTCCTGGCAGGACGGGCGCCAGTTGATGATCACGTGATCGCCCGGCTGGACCGAGGAAACATGCTCGCCCACCTCGACCACCTCGCCCGCGCCCTCGTGACCCGGGACGAGCGGTACGGGCTGCGGCAGCACGCCGGACATGGCCGACAGGTCCGAATGGCAGACGCCCGTAGCCTTGATCCGCACCCGTACGTCGGTCGGGCCGACGGGGGTGAGGGTGACATCGTCGCGGATGTCCAGCTTGTCGTCGCCTACGGCGTGCAGAAGGGCGGCGCGCATGGGGAGTTCCTCCTCCGGCTATTCCTCTAGGGAAAGAGCGGCTTTGGGGCAGGACCGGACTGCGTGGCGGACGCGGTCCAGGAGTTCGGGGGGTGGTTCCGGGAGCAGGATGTGGAGCTGGTCATCGTCGTCCACGTCGAACACCTCGGGTGCGAGCCCCATGCACACCGCATTGGCCTCGCACACCATCTCATCTACCTTGACCCTCATGTGAGCCTCCTGTGATCCCATGAGACCACTTTGGTGCGCTCGACAAGGTAAGCGACCCGTTTCCGCCCAGTTTGTTCGACATATGGCCGCAAAAGTTCGTCCGGCACGTCCGGGGTCATCCTGCGCGTGACCTTCATGCCGACGGCCAGGACCTGCTCGGGCTCGTCGATACGCTTGGCCTCGCCGTACAGCAGGACGCCGCGCAACTCGTTGTAGTCCTCGCCGGTCTCGATCAGGCAGCTCACCCGTGGGTCGCGCTCCAGGTTGCGGACCTTCTGCGCCTTGGCGTAGCTCCAGAAGACGATCCGCCCCTCGTCGAGGCCGTAGAACATGGTCACCAGATGGGGCGTACCGTCAGGGTTGATGGTCGCGAGCTGGAGCTTGCGGGCCCCTTCGAGGAAGGCGGTGACCTCGTCTCCGGACATCGCGATGCGAGCGCGCTGATTCACGTTGCCAAGTAGAACAGGTTGCAGAATGGCGGGCAAGGGGGCGCTGGAATGTTGTTCGGTTCTACTAGGGTGCATCCCTATGACGATGCCGCCTGAACTGCGATTCGCAGCCAAGCAAGCCAAGGGTTTCATGCCGGAGAAGGAGGGCCTGGCGCTGTTCGAGGCGGCTTGCCAGTACGGCAAACTCGGGCCGATCTGCGAGATCGGCACCTACTGCGGCAAGTCGGCCGTCTACCTCGGGGCGGCGGCCCGGCTGGCCGGGTCCGTGGTCATCACCGTGGACCACCACCGCGGCTCGGAGGAGATCCAGCCCGGCTGGGCCCACCATGACCCGACACTGGTCGATCCGCGGTTCGGCAAGATGGACTCGCTGCCGACGTTCCGCCAGACGATCGCCGCCGCCGGGCTGGAGGACGAGGTGATCGCCGTGGTGGGCCACTCCGAGCAGGTGGCCCGGCTCTGGAACACGCCTTTGGGGCTGCTGTTCATCGACGGCGGCCATTCCGAGGAGCCGGTGACGCGCGACTACGAGGGCTGGGCGCCGCACGTCATGGCCGGCGGCGCGCTGGTCTTCCACGACATCTATCCGGATCCGGCCGACGGCGGTCAGGCTCCCTACCAGGTCTATCTGCGGGCGCTGGCCTCGGGCGCGTTCACCGAGACCTCGGTGGAGGGCTCGCTGCGCGTCCTGGAGCGCGTGGCGCCAGGCGTTTAGTGCCGCGTCCGGCGGCGGGTCCATGCTCTGCGGGTGTGGGCCCGCCAGGACTGGAAGTCCTCGTGGGTGTGCGGGTCGTGGCCGAGCGCGATGAGCGCCCCCTCGGTCCACCCGGCGGCCTCGTCGGGCTCCGCCCCCGCCAGGATCGGTACGGCCTGCGCCACGTGGTCCGGCAGCTCCCCCACCTGGAGCCTGGCCGAGGCGGCGAACGCGCTCCCCTGAGCCAGATGGGCCCGGAACCCGTCGGCCCCCGCGTGGTCGGTCAGCCACCACAGCTCATCGGCGTTCGCGCCACCCGTGTGCGTCGCGGCGAACCCGACACCGCTCCACAGATCGGCCCGGCGGCCTGCGGGGTAGGCGGCGATCCTGGCCGCCACGTCGTCCGGTGAGGCGCACTCGTGGTACCAGAGCAGCCGCCCCAGCCCTTGGTCGAAGATCGCGCAGTGGCTCCGGGTGAGCAGGTCGGGCATGGCCCGCTCGCCCACCATCCGGTCGGCCCGCGTCAGGCTCCGCTGGAACCCGAACCCGTCCACGGCCAGCCACCGGAACAGCGGATGGGCCCGCCGTACGCCCCACATGGGCCGTACGCGCAGCAGCGCGTAGCCGCGCCCGGCACCGAGGTGCACGGCGTACGGGTGGAGCTGGGCGGGGCCGGCCAGTAGCTCGTGAAGGCGCCGGCCCCGAGTCATGGTGAGCAGGTCGAGCACGGTGCACGCGGCACCGGCCCCCTCGTAGGCGAAGCTCCGCTGCTCCGGAGCAACCTCGTCGATCCTGTCGGCTTCATCGTAAAGAGCGGCGTTGTACCCGAAAAGGTATGACCGCTCGGCCCCTTCGACGGCCGCCCGGGAATGTCCCTGCCGTAGCCGGAACCTCCGCCGGGCCAGGTCGGCTTCGGACTGCTCCTTCAGCAGCAGCTTCCGTAGCCCGCGAACCGGCGAAAACGTCGGCTCGGTCCTGTCTTGTGCCAAGAACGCTGTCGGCTCGGTCCTGTCCTGCTCCAAGAACGCTGTTGTGCCCGTGTCGCCCACGCTTCCCCCGAAGACGCCTCGTACGGCCACTCACGAAGCTAGTAACCCCAATGAGGCGTTCAGCGGCGCCGCTCCGCATTTCCCGGCAAAGAACCCGCAAAAGCCCTTGCGTACCCGGGCGAGATCACGCGCGCGCGGGCGTGCAGCCACACAGATGTGGGTCGGCGGGGGAGACGGAGGGGGCGCTGATGTCGCGGAAGATCCCCGCTCCCGGGGAGAAGGCGGACAACGCGTCCGCGGCGAGCACCGCCGCCGCGGCCGTATATCCGCTCCGCTCGTGCGGGAAGTGCCGCTGGTTGACGAACTGCCAGCCCGTCCAGTACGAGCCGTCCTCATGGCGCAGATGCTGGACGTCGGCGAACAGCCGCGCGGCCCGGTCGCGGTCGCCCAGCGCGTCGAGGGCCAGCGCCAGCTCGCACGTCTCCGCCCCCGTCACCCACGGCTGGTCCGACACGCACCGGATGCCCAGCCCCGGCACCACGAACGTGCCCCACTCCCGCTCCAGCAGCTCCTCCGCCGCCGGGCCCCGGACGGCGCCGCCGAGCACGGGGTAGTACCAGTCCATGGAGAAGCGGCTCTTGTCGGTGAACGCCTCCGGGTGCGCGGCCAGCACATGGGCCAGCCGGTCGGCGGCCAGCTCCCAGTGCGGCTGCGGGTCGCCTAAGTGGTCGGCGAGCAGGACGCCGCAGCGCAGCCCCTGGTGGATCGACGCGCAGCCGGTGAGCAGCGCGTAGGAGGAGGCCCGGCCATGCGCGTCGCGCTCCCAGACGACCTCGCCGCGTTCGGTCTGGAGCCCCACCACGTAGTCGAGCGCCCTCTTGACCATCGGCCACCTGAGCTCGGTGAGCTCCTGGTCGCCCGTCACCAGGTGATGGTGCCAGACGCCCACCGCGACATAGGCGGCGTGGTTCGACTCGCCGCCCTGCTCGGTGGCGACGCCGTCGACCAGCTTCATCGCCCACGAGCCGTCGTCGCGCTGGTGCCGGGCCAGCCAGTCGTAGCCGCGCGCCACGGGGTCGCGCAGGCCCGCCACGGTCATCGCCATCAGGCACTCGACGTGGTTCCACGCGTCGACGTGGCCTTCCGGCCAGGGCACGCCGCCGTCGTCGCTCTGGATCGCCGAGATGCTCAAGGCCGTCCGTACGGCCTCCTCGCGTGAGATCACGCGGCGGGCTTCCTGACGTAGAGCACCACGCTCTTGCCGATGAGCGGGTTGAGCAGGTTCTCGGCCAGCCGGGTGAGCGGCGGGCGCTTCATGATGTCCCAGACCAGCAGCTCGTGGTAGGCCTTGGCGAGCGGGTGGTCGTCGTTGTTGACGCCGACCGCGCACTTGATCCACCAGTACGGGGCGTGCAGGCCGTGGGCGTGGTGGTGGGGGCCGATGTCGAAGCCGGTGGACTTCAGCTTGGCCGACAGCTCAGCCAACGTATAAATCCGGACATGTCCGCCGGGGGCCGTGTGATAGTCCTCGTCCAGCGCCCAGCAGATCCGCTCGGGCAGGAAGCTCGGCACGGTGATCGCGGCGGTGCCGCCGGGCTTGAGCACCCGGAAGATCTCCCGCATCGCGGCCATGTCGTCGGGGATGTGCTCCAGCACCTCGGCCGCGATGACCCGGTCGAAGGAGCCCTCCTCGAATGGCATGTCCAGCGCCGTACCCTGAACGGTCTCGCCGCCGGCGCCGGGCGGCACCTCACCCGCCTTGTCCATCGCCACGAACATGGCCGCCACGCTGTCCAGCTCGGACTGGTCCATGTCGAAGGCGACCACGTCCGCGCCCCGGCGCAGCACCTCGAAGGCGTGCCGGCCGCCGCCGCAACCCAGGTCGAGCACGCGTACGCCGGGCCCGACCGGCAGCCGGGCGAAGTCCACCGTCAGCACTTATCGATCTCCTTGAAGTTCGGTCAGCGGGTACGACGAGTTCAGCGGGTAGGACGAGTTCAGCGGGTAGGACGAGTACGGCGGGCCGCGATGGCCTCGCGGTACGCCTCGACGGTTCTCTGGGCGACGACGCGCCAGGTGTAACGCTCCATGACCCGGTCATATCCGGCCTTGCCCACCCGTTCACGCTCCTCCGGGGAGTCGTGCAGGCGGCGCAGCACCGCGGCCAGCTCCTCGGAGTCGCCGGGCGCGACCTGGATCGCGGCGTCCCCCACCACCTCGGGCAGTGCCCCGGTACGGCTGGCGACCAGCGGAGTGGCGCAGGCCATGTGCTCGACGGCCGGCAGCGAGAACCCCTCGTACAGCGAAGGCACCACGGAGACCTCGGAGGTGGCGATCAGCTCGCCCAGCTCGTCGTCGGAGATGCCGTGCACGAAGCGGACCCGGTCCTGCAGCGACAGCTCCTGTACGAGCTGCTCGGTGGGCCCGCCGGCGGTCGGCTTGCTGACCACCGTGAGGTTGACGTCGCGCTCGGTGGCCAGCTTGGCCACCGCCCGCAGCAGCGTGGCGACGCCCTTCATGGGGGAGTCGGCGCTGGCCACGGCCACGATCGAGCCCTTGCGCCGGGGCTTGTCCGGGCGCGGGTGGAAGTAGCGGGTGTCGACGCCGAGCGGGATCAGGCGCATGTTCGCCTGCGGGACGTTGAAGTCGCGGTGGATGTCGGCCAGCGACGACTCGCTGACGGTCAGGATCGGGCTCAGCCGGGGCGCGACCTTGGCCTGCATCTTCACGAAGGCGTACCAGCGGCGCATGGTCAGCTTCTTGGCGCCGGTGGCGGCCTCCAGCTCGATGCGCCGGTCCACGCTGATCGGGTGGTGGATCGTGCCGACCACCGGGAACAGCTTCTGGATGCCGAGCAGGCCGTAGCCGAGCGTCTGGTTGTCCTGGACGACGTCGAAGTCGCCCACCCGCTTCTTCAGCGCGCGGTGCGCCCGCAGCGTGAACGTCAGTGGCTCGGGGAACCCGGCGGTCCACATGGTGCCGACTTCCAGCCAGTCGATCCAGTCGCGGTACTCGTGCAGCTTCGGCGTCCTGAACGGGTCCTCGTCGCGGTAGAGGTCGAGACTCGGCACCTTCTGCAGGATCACGCCCTCGTCCAGCTCCGGGTACGGCTGGCCGGAGAACACCTCGACGTGATGGCCCAGGGCGACCAGCTCGCGACTCAGGTGGCGGAGGTAGACGCCCTGGCCACCACAGGTCGGCTTGCTGCGGTAGGACAGCAGCGCAATCCGCAGCGTGTCGCTCACGGACACCCCTTTCTAGCCCGGTATGCACCCAGAGATGGGCGTGTACCGTGAAGATGACCTTAGTCCGAGAAGGCTACCATTCGGTAGGTCATCTGGAATTGTTCACAACTGCCGCCAAAGGCCGTGCGAACTGCGATGTTGGCATGACCGAGCGCGGTTCGGTGGAACGTGTTCTAGGAGGCTCTGGTGCTGTATCGAGGCGCTTAGCTGTACATTCCCGTCCAAACGGACGCGGTCGTGATAGTGGGAGGACCCCTTGGCCAGGCGCGCTCTGATCACCGGCATCACCGGCCAGGACGGTTCCTATTTGGCGGAGTACCTGCTCGGTCAGGGGTACGAGGTGTGGGGCCTGGCGCGGGGTCAGGCAAACCCGCGCGTGTCGCGGCTGCGCAAGCTGCTGACCGATGTCCAGGTGGTCCGCGGCGACCTGCTCGACCAGGGATCGCTGATCTCGGCCGTGGAACGGGTTCAGCCCGATGAGGTCTACAACCTGGGCGCCATCTCGTTCGTACCCATGTCGTGGGAGCAGGCGGAGCTCACGGCCGAGGTGACCGGGATGGGCGTGCTGCGGATGCTGGAGGCCATCCGGGTCTGCTCGGGCGTGTCGCGTGGCAGTGCCGCCTCCGGCCAGATCCGCTTTTATCAGGCTTCATCCTCTGAGATGTTCGGCCAGGTCAGCGAGACGCCGCAGACGGAGCGCACCGCGTTCCACCCGCGCTCGCCGTACGGCGTGGCCAAGGCGTACGGGCACTTCCTCACGCAGAACTACCGCGAGTCCTACGGCATGTACGCCGTCTCCGGCATCCTGTTCAACCACGAGTCGCCCCGGCGGGGCGCCGAGTTCGTCACCCGCAAGGTCTCGCTCGGCGTGGCGCGCATCAAGCTCGGCCTCGACACCGAGCTCCGGCTCGGCAACCTGGAGGCACGGCGGGACTGGGGTTTCGCGGGCGACTACGTACGGGCCATGCACCTCATGCTCCAGGCCGGCACCCCCGAGGACTACGTGATCGGCACCGGGCGCATGAAGTCGGTCCGTGAGCTGGTCGAGGCCGCCTTCGCGGCGGCCTCCCTCGACTGGGAGCAGTACGTCGTCACCGACCAGGCCCTGCATCGGCCCGCCGAGGTCGACCTGCTCTGCGCGGACCCGAAGAAGGCCCGGGTGCAGCTCGGCTGGGAGCCGACGATGCCGTTCGACGAGCTGGTGGCGACGATGGTCGAAGCCGACCTGCGCCTGCTGTCGAACGGCGGCGACCCCGACCAGGACAGTTCCTGGCCCTGATCCACCCCCATTGGCAGTGCTCCTTCGAGCACGCCCCATTGACAAAATCCTGTTTTACGTAAAGGATTGTTTTTGCGATGAGAGATGTCCTGTACCTAGAGCAGATCGAGCAGGCCGAGGCGCTGCTCAAGCCGCAGCGCGTCGAGGTGCTGCGGCAGCTGGCCGAGCCGCGCACCTGCACCGAGGTCGCGGCCCGGCTCGGTCAAACGCCACAGCGCGTCTACTACCACGTCAAACGGCTGGTGGACGCCGGCCTGGTCGACCTGGTGTCGGAGCGCAAGGTGCGCGGTGTCCACGAGGGCATCTACCAGGCCGGCGCTCGCGCGTACTGGCTGTCGCCCCGACTGGTCGGCCGGATCGGCGTGCGCAGGGTGCAGGACGAGCTGAGCCTGGGCTACCTGCTGGACCTCATGGAGGAGGTCCAGGCCGACATCGCGAGCCTCGACAGGACCGCGACGGAGCTGCCGTCGATCGGGCTGTCGGGGGAGATCCACGTGCGCCCCGAGAACCGTCAGGAGTTCCTGCACGAGCTGCAGGGGATGCTGCAGGACCTGTTCACGAGGTACGGCGGAGCGGAAGGTGACGCCTTCAAGCTCGTCGTCGCCTGTTACCCCAAGGGAGATGAACATGAGTGAGCCGATGACCGTCCGCGCCCGCGTCCAGGCACCGGTGAAGGAGGTGCACCACGCGCTGACCGACGCGGCGACGATGCGGCTCTGGCTGGCCGAGCACGCTGAGGTGCAGCTGCCGGACCGCTACGGGTTCTGGGGCCGCCACACCCCCGAAGGCGACGCGCCGCACCAGCGCCCGCTGCACGTCGACGACCACACGGTGCGCTTCTCCTGGCTGCTGGACGGCGTGGACACCACGGTCGAGTTCGGCCTGGAGGAGGAGAGCCCCGAGACGACCATCGTGTCCGTCTCGCAGACCCACTTCGACTTCCAGGAGGCGCTCGCCGAGTCGACGATCCGCGGCGTGATCCAGACGTACTGGTGCCTCATGCTGGCCAACCTGGCCGAGCACTTCGACGGCCGCCCGCTCACCCCGAAGCCCGACTTCACCTCCTCCGACCTGCGGGCGGAGGTGCTGATCGCCGCTTCGGCGGAGAAGGTCTTCGACTCGCTGATCGACTCGGAGTCGGTGACCCGCTGGTTCGGCTTCCCGATCGAGATCGAGCCGCACGTCGGCGGCCGTTTCGCCATGGGCGGCCTCGCGGACAACCCCGACCCGGCGAAGATCGTCGAGCTGGAGCCGGGGCGCCGGCTGTCGGTCGACTGGGGCGGCGTCGGGGTCGGCACCTGGGAGCTGGCGGAGTCCGGCGGCAAGACGCGGCTGACGATCGTGCAGAGCGGATTCGGCCGCTCGCCGTACGCGGCCTGGAGCGGCATCCTGTCCGGGCTCTCCGAGCTGCGCCGCTTCCATGAGATGGCCGACTGGAGCCCCATCTGGGTGTCCTAGTCGCCCTTCTCTCCAAGGTGGGTCAGCACGGTCGCCGCGACGGCCCCCAGAACGTCGATCTGCTCCGGCGTCAGCAGATCGATGAAGTGGCGGCGGACCGACTCCACATGGTCGGGAGCCGCCACCTCGATGGCCCGCATTCCCTCCTCGGTCAGCACGATCACGGCGCCGCGGCCGTCGCTCTCGCACTCCTCACGGGTGACCAGGCCGCGCTGCTCCATCCGTGAGATGTGCCGCGACAGCCTGCTCTTCGACCACAGCATCCGCTCGGCCAGCTCGGTGAGCCGCCCCCGACGCCCCTCGGCCGATGACAGGGACGACAGTACGTCGTAGTCGGGCGCCGACAAGCCCGAGTCGCGCAGCAGATCCCGGCTCACCTGGGCGTCCAGGAGCAGCCGCATCCGGCGGTAACCGAGCCAGGCCCGGAACTCCGCCTCATCCAACCAACGCGGGTCACCCATGCCGCCCAGATTAGCTGACTTAGTTGACGTGTAACCAACATTGGTTTTAGGTTCCATGTAAACCAAATGATGGGAGGCGGACGCGATGTCGAGTGGAATGTCGGGTGCGATGTTCGGCGTGGGCATCTCGGCCTCGGCGGCGCCCGGCGCCGATCCGGTCGGGGACGCGCGGCTGGCCGAGGAGCTGGGGTTCGACTTCGTGTCGACGTCCGACCATCCGTGCGGGACGTCGCCGACGTACGAGATCTGGACGCTGCTCACCTGGATCGCCGCCGCCACCTCGCGGATCCGCGTCGCCACGCGGGTCCTCGGGGTGCCGTACCGGCCGCCGGCGATGGTGGCCAAGATGGCGGAGTCGCTGCACCGGCTCTCGGGCGGCCGCCTGATCCTGGGGCTCGGCGGCGGCTATTCGGACGAGGAGTTCCGGGCGTTCGGGCTGGGCGTGCCGACGCCGCGGGAGAAGGTGGATGGGATGGTGGAGGCGATTCACATCATGCGGGGGCTGTGGTCGTCTCCGTCGTTCACGTACGAGGGCACCCGGTATCACACGCTCGACGCCTCACTGGAGCCCAAGCCGGTCGGCCCGATCCCCATTTGGCTGGGGACGTACGGCAACCGGGCGCTGGCGGCGACCGGGGAGCTGGCGGACGGGTGGATCCCTTCACTGGGGTTCGCCCCGCCTTCGGTGGCGGCGGAGATGCGTTCGCGGGTCCTGGAGTCTGCTGGGCGGGTGGGGCGGGAGGTGGAGTGCGTGTACAACGTGCCGGTTTCGGTCGGCGGGTCCTCGTCCTCCTCTACGGTGGCGGGTTCGTCGGAGGAGGTGGTGGAGAAGTTGCTGGAGTTCGTCCGGCTGGGGTTCACCTCGTTCAACTTCATGCCTGTGGGGGACTTCCGGGAGCAGATGGAACGACTCGCGACCGACGTCCTTCCGGCATTGCGCGCATTCTCTTCCTAGCGCCTAAGATCCACCCCAAGCCCCGTAATCGCGGACCGGACAAGACGGCACTTTCCGCGCCGAGGGGAATCTTTAGGCAGTCCGTGCCTCGTGTTCTCGGGAGATGGAATGAGCCATGGAAAACGCTTGAACCTGCCGGTCCGCCTCCTACTGGCTTCTCTGATGCTCGTCGCCGCTTCCGGCTGCTCTTTCGCCTCAAAGGCGATGGCACTGGACTGCATCAACAACCCCACGGATCCATGGTCCGAGCTCGCAGGCCAAGACGCGATCCTCCGACAACCGCCGCCTCATACCGAACCGCTGGGAGATCAGTATGTATCGGCGGCGTGCGCGGACGATAACGCTATCGCGGAGGTCGGGCGCCGATACAGATTCAACGGCTCTCCTCTCGAGATCGCCACCTATTACAAAGAGCAAGCTCGCGCGGTCGGCTGGATTCTGTCCAAGGACGGCACCGGAGATCTAAGAAGGCGCCATCAAACAACAGAGGGATGGCCTTCCGAGACGTGCTTCTCAAAGAATTTCGGCGACTTCACGGCAGACCTCCAGCTCGATTTTGACTTCTGGTCATCGGACGTGGAGAAGGACCCTTCCGTGCAGACTTACTGGTTGGAGATATCGTTCTCCCCAGATGGGGGTAACTGTGCGAATTCGGTGAAGGGTGCCACGGGCACTCCCTATCGACCTTGATGTGAAGCTGCGCCGATCGGGGCCAGCGTGGCTAGATACCCTCGGAAAACCACGGTCACCTCCCCCTTTCGGAATACCTCCGCAAGCGTGCGGTGGCACCAGTCGCGCGCCTGCTCGGCGCTGTCGTCCCCGCGTGCGATGGCACTGTCCACGTTGACCTGGCCCAGCACGTAGCGGAGATAGTCGCTGAAGGATCGGCCCAGATCCGCAGCGGGCTCCGATCGCGCGGCCGATCTGGGTGGCGGATCAACCTCCCAACGGGCGATCTCTGATCAACTACTCCGTGGCTGTGGGTGACCTGTTTCAGCTATCCACAGAATCGGATTCGGCGCCTCTTGCCCATCGTCTCCTCCCTCATTCTGAACGGCGTGAACGAACCCTCGCTGCTCGAACGTGCTCAGCGCATTACGCGGCTGATTCCCCAGGCGGTCGCCTGCCGCCGGACGGCCGCCCACATCTGGGGCCTGCACGTGCTGAGCCTCGACACCGCCGAAGACGACTGGCCGGTGGAGCTCATAGCCCCCGGCCACCTGGCGATCCCCGGCTGCGTCACCCACGTGACCACTCTGCCCGCCGACGACATCACGGAGCACAAGGGCGTCCGCCTCACCACCCGGGAGCGCACGGCCCTCGACTGTGTCCGCTGGCTTCCCCGCCTGGAGGCCGTGGCCGCTCTGGACCAGTTCCTCCGGCACGGAGTGGACCTGGAGGCACTCTGGCACCAGTCCACTTCATGGCACCTACGCGACACGCTCAGCCTCGCCGACCGGGGCGCCGGTTCGCCCCGGGAGAGCTGGCTGCGCGTGATCCTCGTGGATGGCGGCCTGCCCAGACCCACCACCCAGGTCCGCGTCTCCCTGTCGGATGACCGCTTCGCCTACCTCGACCTCGGCTGGCCGGAGTTCCAGGTGGCGGTCGAGTACGACGGTCAGCGGCACCACACGTCGGCCGCCGACCAACTCCGCGACGAGCAGCGCCGCGCAGAGCTACGCGCACTCGGCTGGCGGGTCATCATCGTCCGCCGGGACGTCGTCCCCGGCCAGACCGCCGACCTGCTCCACCAGGTGGCGGACACCCTCATCCAGCAGGGCTGGCAACCAGGCGCCCGCCAGACGATCCGCATCCTCTCCCGCATCAGAGCCGCCCGCCGACGACGACGGTTACCTGATGCGGGCGAGGCCGCCCTGGCACCACATTAGCCAGCAGACTATTCCGAAAGTCGCGTTGTTCGTTGTTTGCGGTCAAAGGGGTGCTGGTCTTGGGACGAGCGAGGCTAGGGTGTGGTCATGGTGACGGAAGCGTGGGCGCGGATCGAGGAGTGGCTGGCGCGGCATACCCCGGTCAGCGCGGCCGCGCTGGCTCCACCCGCCGACCCGGCCGACGTCGCCGCCGCCGAAGCCGCGCTGGGGCTCGCCTTCCCGCCTGAGCTCGTCGAGTCGCTGAGCCGCCACGATGGCCAACGCATTTGGGCGAACATCCTGCCCGAAGGGCCACCACTGTCGACTGTCGGAATCGTCGACCACTGGCGCATGTGCATGGACGTCGCCGCGAGCGTCGATGGGCTCACCCCGCACCGGCCGGGCGCCGAACCGTGGTGGCACGAGCGATGGGTACCGTTTGCCGGCGCGGACGGCGATGCGCAGGTGATCGACCTGCGGCCCGGGCCCGGGTATGGCCGGGTCGGCTGGACCGCGCACGACGGCCTCGGCGACTTCGATGCTGCCTGGCCCACGCTCGGCGCCTACCTCACCGAGGTGGCCGACGCGCTCTCCGCCGGTGCCCCGGTGCGTTACTGGGTGCCGTACCTGACGGTCGACGGCGAGCTGTGGTGGAGCACCGAAAATCCGGAGGTTGCGCCCCCGGGTATCAGGCGTTTTCTCCCGACTCCCTGACACGGCGCACGTGGCCATCCGGTAGAGGTGCCGGGAACCACCGACACGATTTCCGAGACCGGACAAGTAGATCTGCGGGCATCGGTTTACGAGCTGTCGTCGGCGGGGTGCGATCCAGCAGAGTGGGCCACGGTCAGTTCACACCGGCCATCTACGCAGGAGCGCCGCACCCGGCCCATCGAAATGGTCTGGATCAAACCGATGGCCCAGCAGGTCGGACACCCTCGCAGAGCGAGCAGACCAGCCGGTGCGAGCAGCAAGCCGCCCAGTCCAACCGCTGGAATCAGGGCGACCGAACCGACCAGCGCGCCGAATCCCACCAGGCCGCGCACCAGGTGTCGCGGCAGGGAGGCGCTGGCAAAGCTGCGATCGTCAGTCATCGTTGTCTCCCGCGGCTGTGCCAGGTGTGCCCTGCAGCGTGTCGTGCACCGTTGCGCGGGCGCGATGCAGCCGCGACTTCATAGCGGCGGTGCTGAGGCCGAGCGCATCGGCGACAGCCCGTCCGCGATAGCCGAGAACATCTCGCATGATCAAAACGTGTCGCTGATCGGTGGGCAGAGAAGCGATCGCCGAAGCCACCCGGTCGGCTTCCAACCGCTGCAATACCTCATCCTCGGCCGACCACACGGTGGCGTCCACGAGCGGTTCATGGTGTCGCACCAGCCGCCGCGTCCGCCGCAGGCACTCGTTGCGGACGATGCGAAACATCCATGACGCCAGCGCACCGGACGCCCGCAACGTGCCGATCTTGCGGTACAGAATGATCAACGCCTCCTGCGCGGCGTCTTCAGCATCTTCCGGCGAGGCGCACATTGAGTAGGCGAATCGCTGCACATGCGGGTGCGCACCGGACACCAGCGCGGCGATCGACTCGACGTCGCCATCCCGCGCGGCGACAACCAGCTGCTCAACCGGCCAACTCACCTCAGCCACGCGACCGACCCCGCCGACGCAGCACCACGACGGTGCACGCGCACAAGAGCACAGCCGCGACGACGATACCAAGGAGCATGACAACCTCCTGAACCTGTCCCGACGCTGTTGCCGGGTACAGGTATAAGAGACGCGAACCCCACCAAAGGATTCACCCAGCACCCCAAGACCGGAACTCATCCAAGGGGTGCCCTCTCCTAAAACCCATGAACGGGTCGATGTCAGGCGTCAGAGTGGGCGAAGGCCTCCTGAAGGGGCGGCAGCATCTGGCGAGCGTCGTACCCGGCGAACCACAAGCCGACCACGAACACACTCACGGCTTCCAGGTATCGCGCCCGCCTCAGCCCACCTGCCCGTACCGGCTCGAATCCCAGATCGCTCACCAGACCGGCGACCACCTCCACGGCCCGCTCATCGTCGCCGCACAGCGGCACCCCCAGCCCGCGCCCTGCGTGGGAGGTCCACACCTCCGCGGCGCACATGTTGAACGCCTTGACAACCCCCGCCTCAGGGGCCAGCCTGGCCACCCGCTCGGCCACCGCGTCGTCGGCCAGTAGGAACGAGTTCGGCGCGTCGGTGAACGCGTCAGGCTCGTAGGCGTTGGTGCAGTCGATCAGCGTCCGCCCGGCCAACGCGCCGTCCGCCGCGCCGACCCCGGCGAGAATCCCGTCCACCGACAAGGCCGGTACGGCCAGCAGCAACGCCTCGCCGTGCTCCGCGGCGGCCCGCAGATCACCGCCACAGGCGCCCGCCCCGATCGCCTCGGCCAGCTTGCGCGCCTTCTCCTGCGACCGAGCGCCGACCATCACCTCGTGCCCGGCCCGCGCCCATCCCGATCCCAGCGCCTCGGCCATCTGCCCGGCCCCGAGTATGCCAATACGCATGTCTTTCCCTCTTCCTCGCCTGAACCGCAGCTTCCCGCGAAGACAGTAGGCGTGCCGATAGGCACCTCCAGGTGTCCAACGGATGCGGGAGACTGGCGAATGTGGACCACCACGACGACGCTCCGTTCGAGCCCTACGGCGACTTCGTCGCCGACTGCCCGGCCCGTCTGGCCGTGGACCTGTTCGCCCATGCCTGGCTGCCGGTGGTGGTGTTCGCCCTAAAGGAGGGGCCCATGCGCCCCGGCCGGCTCCGCCGGGAGATCGGCGGCATCAGCCAGAAGGTGCTCACTCAGACCCTGCGTCGCATGGAACGCTGTGGCCTGGTCGAACGCCGACGCTATGCCGAGGCCCCGCCGCGGGTGGAGTACGAGCTGACCCAAGCGGGCAAGGACCTGCTGGTGCCGATCCGTGCTCTGGGCGACTGGGCCTTCCGCCACGCCGACACGGTCCTGACCGCCTACGACGACTCCGCCCGCACGGCCGGCTGACCAGCACGGCCAGGCGAACCACGGCCGGATCAGCCGACGGGGAGAGTGCTCCGTGGAGGCTGGGTCGCGCCGCCGGGTCTGGTGTTGTCAGGGCGGTCGCGGTTCACGTCCGGGGAGGCGAGTCCCCACAGGGCGAGTGCGCCTGCGGCCCGGCGGTCATCTTCCTGGAAACAGGAAGGAAACAACCGCTGCGTTACAACTGGTCCGCATGACGTACCGAAGATCACTGACGGCATTGGCATTGGCGCTGGCGGGGCTGGCGGCGCATCCTTCCGCGGCGGGCGCCACCGCTGAGGCCGGCCCGAGCGCGAGCGTCACCGCGAACCCCAGCCCGAGCTCCGGCGTACCGTCCGTTCAATGGAAATCCTGCCCGGACTACTCCGATGAGGTGATCCAGAGTCTGCGCGTGACGCAGGAGCAGGTTCCGGCCTTCCGTACGCTGATGAAGCGCCTGGAGTGCGGGACGGTCGGCGTCCCGCTGGACCACCGCGACCCCGGCGGGCGGAAGATCGACATCGCGGTGACCCGGCTCGCCGCCACCGACAAGGCCCACCGGCTCGGCGCGACCGCCGTCCTGCCAGGAGGGCCGGGCAACAGCGGATACCTGGACCCGATCCTGCGGGCCGCGCTCAGGAACGAGGAGATGGCCAAGCTCAACGAGCGATACGACATCATCGGCTTCGACCCGCGCGGGGTCGGGTACAGCACCAAGGTCGCCTGCCCCACCTTGCCAGGAGGCCCGCAGGAGCCGGGCGCCCTGACCAAGGAGGCGGCCAGGAAGATCTACGACGGCCAGGTCGCCGCCAACCAGAAGTGCGGACGCTCCGACGCCGCCTTCCTCGGTCAGCTCACCACCGGCAACGTGGCCAAGGACCTGGACCTGGTGCGGACCGCACTGGGTGAGCGCAAGCTGAACCTGCTCGGCTTCTCCTGGGGCACCTATCTGGGCATGGTGTACCGCAGCCTGTTCCCCGAGCACACCGGACGGGCCTTCCTGGACAGCGTGGCGCCGCCGTGGACCCGTTTCGACGAGCACGTCAAGGACAGCGCGGAGGCGGCCGAGCGTGACTTCGGGCGCATGGCCGCCTGGCTGAGCCGCCGCGATGAGACCTATGGTCTCGGTGCTACCGCCCGGCAGGTGCGCGAGCAGGTGGCCCAGCTGGTCCGCGACTACGACAAGAGCCCCAAGACGTACACCGACCTGCCGCGGCCCATCGACGGCTCGGCCGTCGCCGACCTGGCCAAGCGCAACTCGACCGAGTGGGTACGGGCGGGCAAGGCACTGGCCGAACTGCGGACGGCGACGGGCACCACCGCCCCGCCGACCGTCAAGGAGATGCTCAGCGGCGGTCAGATGATGGGTACGCCCCTGCCCGGCGCGCCCGAAATGCTGAACATGACCATGAACTTGGCGGTCGCCTGCAACGAGGACAGCAGCCGGGCCGGTTTCGACACCGCCTGGCGTACCTACCAGGAGCTCGTGAAGCGTCATCCGGCGACCGGCCGGTCCTGGGGACTGGGTGTCATGTGTGCCGGCTGGCCGCTGCCGGTGCAGCAGGCCACGTTGAAGCGGAGCAGCGGGTCGCTGGTACTGGCGGGGCACCTGTACGAGTTCATGTCCGTCTATGACTGGACGCTGCAGACGCGGCGCGCCATCGGCGGCACCGTCTACACGGTCGCTGACGACGTGCACGTGTCGACCACCCGGGTGCCCGAATGCGCCGCCGAGGTGGTGCGGTACTTCGAGACGGGCCGGATCGGCAGAGGCTGCGAGGGCAGCGCGATCCCGAGCTGACCATCGGTTTCCGGGCGCGGTGTTCCCGCGACCAGGAAAAGGATCTCCATCGTTAATCGTGCGACAGCGTGCGGCCTTGCCGGCTTTTCGCCACGCGGCCGGGTCCCGCTGTCGTTGAATTGAAGCCATTCACAGACTTCACGAAATTCTTGAAATAAGTTTAGTGTTGCTGTCATGAAGGACACCGAACTCATCGGGGTGCAGAAGACTCTCAGCCCTGTCCTGAAGGCCAAAGCACTGGACAACCGACTGCCGGACCCGATCCTCGGCGACGAATACGCCGAGCAGGCGATGCGCCGCCTCGACCCCGGCTACGACAGCCGCAGATTCGGCACCAGCCAGATGGGCCTCGCCGCCGTGGTGCGCACCAAGGCCCACGACGACTGGGCCCGAGGCTTCCTCGCCGATCACCCCGACGCGGTGGTACTGCACCTGGGCTGCGGCCTCGACGCCCGGGTGTACCGGATCGACCCGCCCGCCACCGTCGACTGGTACGACCTGGACTACCCCTCAGTCATCGAGCTGCGGCGACAATTCCTGCCGCCGCGCGAGCACTACACCCTGATCGACTCCAGCGTCACCGACCTGACCTGGCTGGAACGCATCCCCCGGGGGCGGCCGGTGCTGATGATCGCCGAGGGGTTGGTGCCCTACCTGACCGAGACTGACGTCCGGCGGCTGCTGACCAGCGTGGTCGATGCCTTCCCCACCGGCCAGATACAGTTCGACACGGTGCCGGTCTGGGCGTGGCGCACTTCGAAATGGGATCCCACGCTGCGCAAATACGGCGCCCAGTTTCACTGCGGCTTCGACGACCCGGCGGAGCCGGCCGATTGGCACCCGCGGCTCGAATACGTCGACGAGGCGCCGATGTACGACGCACCGGTGCTGACGGCCAAGGCACCCGCGGGCGTACGCCGCATGTACCGCCTCCTGAACCTGCTGCCGGGCCTGAAGCGGTCCACCCGCATCGTGCGGTTCCGCTTCTGACGCGGCCGATGGTCGGTACTGCGGCCGTTGTTCGCCGCGTTCCATCTCCTCATCCAGCCCGTGTTCCTTGATCGATGGGCTTAGTAGTGCCGTGGCCTCGAGGCTGTCTGCCGCTGGCGGAAACTCGGGCGAGCTCGGTGCGCCCCCTGGGTAGATTCGGGCAGTGCCCGAGCTGAAGCAACTGCATGCTGGTCATGCCCCGGCGGTCCTGGCCTTCGAGCTGGCGAACCGCGCCTACTTCGCCGCCTCGATCTCTGATCGCGGCGACGACTTCTTCGACCAGTTCACCGACCGGTACAACGCCTTGCTGGCTGAGCAGGAGGCCGGCGTCTGCGCTTTCTACGTACTCATCGCCGAGGACGGCTCGGTGCTCGGCAGGTTCAACCTGGTCGACATCGAGGATCGCATCGCGAACCTTGGCTACCGGGTGGCGCAGCACGTCGCCGGCCGCGGCGTGGCGACCGCGACCGTTCGGGAGCTGTGCCGGCTGGCGGCGTCGCGGCACGGGCTGTGCACCCTACGGGCGGCCACCGCCCACAAGAATGCCCCGTCCCAGAAGGTGCTGACCAAAGCCGGGTTCGTCCTGGTCGGCCCAGCTGACCCGGCCGACCTCGGCGGCAAGCCAGGCAGTTGGTACCAGCGCGACTTGGCCGGCTGGTCGGCGATCAGTCCATGACGACCGGTAGCTCCTTGATGCCGTTGATGAAGTTCGACCGTAGGCGCCGGGCCTCTCCCGTTTGCCGCAGTCGGGGATACCGCCGGGCCAGTTGCTCGAACAGCACCCGCAACTCCAGCTTCGCCAGGTGATTGCCCAGGCAGAAGTGTGCCCCACCGCCACCGAAACCGATGTGCGGGTTCGGGCTGCGGCCGATGTCGAATACCTCGGCATCGGGGAAAATGGAGGTGTCCCGGTTCGCCGCCGAGTAGAAGACCACGACCTTGTCGTCCTCGCGGATCTGCTGGCCGCCCAGCACCGTGTCCGCCGTGGCCGTGCGCCGGAACAGGTTCACCGGTGACACCCACCGGACGATCTCGTCGGATGCCGTGCCCGCCAGCGTGGGATCCGCGACGAGCCGCTGCCACTGCTCGGGGTGCTCGAAGAGGGCGAGCATTCCGCCGGAGGCCGCGTTGCGGGTGGTCTCGTTGCCGGCGACCACCAGCAGGAGGACGAACAGATCGAATTCATCCTCACCGAGGGTCTCGCCGCTCTTCTCGTCGGGCTGGATGAGCTTGGTGACGATGTCGTCGCGCGGGTTCGCCTTGCGCTGGGCGGCCAGTTGGTTGGCGTACGCGTACACCTCCATAGCCGCATCGCCGCCCTGGTCCTCCGAGGTGGCGTAGTCGGGGTCCTGGGCGCCGATCATGCGGTTCGACCAGTTGAAGATCTTGTCCCGGTCCTCGACCGGGGCGCCGAGCAGTTCGCAGATCACGTAGAGCGGCAGCGGAGCCGCCACCTCGGTGACGAAGTCCGCCTCGCCCGAGCACTTGTCGAGAAGGTCGTCGCAGATATCCCGGATGTGCTGTTCGAGCGCTCCAATCGTGCGCGGCGTGAACCCCCGGTTGACCAGCGACCGCCGCCGCGTGTGCTCCGGTGGGTCCTGGTTGAGCATCATCAACCGCTGGAGCGCCCGCTGGTCCTCGGTGACCTCGTCGAACAGTGCCAGTTTCCTGGACGAGGAGAAGAGGTCCGAGCGCCGAGACACCTGTACGACATCGTCATATCGGGTGACGGCCCAGAAGTCGGGCTCGCCCTCGTGCCGGTGTACGGGATCGTTGTCGCGCAGCCAGCGCAACTGCTCGTGTGGCGGGCCGGAGGTCGCGTAACGGTCCTGGTCGACGAGGTCAATATGCACTCGAGCTCACCTCGGGCCTGTGGAGTGATCAAGCGCTTGGTTAAGCGCCTTATTGAAACGTGTTCTATTACGCCCTGCTGCCTCAGTCAACCGCCCGCTCCGCCATCATCCCGATCCCCGTCATCCTGGCCCGCCGACGCTGCCAAGCCGGCTCTGTCATGCCTGAGGCGGACTCATCTTGTCTGCTCGTCCATGATCATGCCAACCTGTCCGCCCATCCGTCCAGCGGCCCAGCTCTTGCCCTCTCAGCTCTCTCTCAGTTCATAGCCCGGCACCTCCCGTCGCGTCGATGACCCGGCCTGTCACCCAGCGCGCGTCGTTGGAGGCGAGGAAGGCCACGATGTCGGCCACGTCTTCCGGTTGCCCGACCCGGCCGAGGGCGGCCAGGGCGGCCGCATGTGCCTCGGCCTGCGGATTGCCCCGCAGCCAGGCCGCATTGACATCCGTGTCGATGATCCCGGGGGCCACCGAGTTGACCGTGATGCCCCTTGGGCCCAGTTCCTTGGCGAGGTTGAGGGTGAAGGTGTCCAGTGCGCCCTTGGTGGCGCCGTAGGCGATGATCTCCGGCATGGCCAGGCGGGCCGCACCGCTGGAGATGTTGATAATCCGGCCTCCGTCACGCAGGCGCGACAGCCCCTGCTGCACGATGAAGAACGGTGCACGCACGTTCACGGCGAAGATCTCGTCGAAGCCGTCCTCGGTCAACGAGGCGAGCGCCGCGCTGCGCCCTATGCCGGCGTTGTTGACGATGATGTCGAGCTTCCCGTCGGACGCGTGGTCTTTGCCCGCGGCGTCGAAGGCGGCCCAGAGGCGCCTCGCGTCGCCGGGCCGTCCCAGCTCGGCGCGCAGTGCGAAGGCCAGCCCGCCGTTCTTCCGGATTCGCTCGACGGTCTCGCCGGCCGCCGTCTCGTCCCGGGCGTAGGCGACGCCGACGGCGGCACCGTCCCGGGCGAGTCGTTCGGCGATGGCCCGGCCGATGCCTCGGCTGCCGCCCGTGACCAGCGCGACCTTGCCCTCAAGTGCTTCTGCTGCCATGGCTGTTGACCGCCTTCCCATTTCTTGAGCGATGACTCAAGAAATGAACGTAGCACGCTTTCTTGAGTGCTCGCTCTAAAATCAGGGGCATGAATGGACCAGGCGTGAAGCGCGGACGGCCACCGGCGTTCGACCGCACGACGGCCCTGGCAGCCGCAACGCGACTGTTCTGGGAGCACGGTTACGAGGCCACCACCATCGGCGAGCTGACCCGGGCGATGGACATCAAACCCGGCAGCCTGTATGCGGCGTTCGGGGATAAGAAATCCCTGTTCAAAGAGGTTGTCCACGCCTACGGGCGCTCTCCCGTCGGTGCGTTCATCGGCACCGCCCTGGAAGAGGAGCGCACAGCCCGCGGCGCGTTCCGCCGCATCCTTCGCGAGGCGGCCGCCGTCTATCCCGACCCCTCCCACCCGGCCGGCTGCCTGACCATCAGCGCCGCCACCAACGTCACGGTCCAGGACGCCGACATCTCGGCATTCCTGAGCGACCTCCGCAACGCGAACCTGGCCGCCTTCGAAACCCGCCTGACGACCGCGCAGCGGCAGGGCGAGCTATCCGCCGCAGCCAACCCTCGCGCGTTGGCCGCCTACTTTGCCGCGATCATCCAGGGCATGTCACAGCGGGCCCGCGACGGCGCCACGGCCGCAGAGCTCACCGAAACCGCGGAACTGGCACTGGCCGCCTGGCCCCAAGCGCGAGGCTGATCGCCGCCCGGCAAGAAGCCCCGGCAAGAAAACGAGCTCTAACCGCGCTCGCCGCCTACGCCCTGCCGGGCTGCGGTTCCAACCGTTTGCCGGACAGTCCTCGGTTTTGGGGTTGGTGTGGTTGGTGGCGTCGCTGGGTTGCGAGGGTGAGGGTCGGAGGGGCGGAGGGCTGGTCGTGGGGGATGGGGGATGGTGTCGTACGTGGGGCATTGTGGTGATTCATCGGGTGTTTGAGGGGCTTTGATGGAGGTTTACCCGTTAAGTGGGGCTTGTGGGTGAGGCGGATGGGGAAGGCTGCGAGGTGGGTGAGCCCCGGTTCGCCCGGCAATTTATGCTAGACCTCCGAGGATCCACCCGTTACGCAGGTGAAAGGAGTCCGATATGGGGAACGGGGGCCATCCGATGTATGTGACGGCCACTCGGTGGCCCTTCCCGCGAAGATTGGGCGAAGCTGGTCACTGCAACCGTTTGTAATGCGACTTCAGCGCCACTCTCGACCCCTATGGATCCGATGTATCGCGCGTGGAGGCTTGACAGGCCCTACCCAGGCCGACCAGCATCATGCTAGATACATCCGATGTATAACTTAAGGATGCGGTGTGAAGCTGCTGCGAGTAGGACCCGTCGGCCAGGAGCGTCCGGTGGTGATGGACGGCGCCGGTAACCTGCGCGACATCGGAGAGCCCGAGATCGATGGGGCTTTCCTCGCTTCCGGGGGAGTGGCGCGCGTCCGCGACGCGCTCGAGCGCGACGCGCTGCCCGTGATCGCGGCCGAGGGGCTGCGCGTGGGCGCTCCGGTCGCGCGACCAGGCAAGATCGTCTGTATCGGGCTGAACTACAGCGACCACGCGGCCGAGTCCGGCGCGGAGGTGCCGGCGGAGCCGGTCGTGTTCATGAAGGCCACCAACACCATGGTGGGCCCCTACGACGAGGTGCTCGTACCGCGCAACAGTCTGAAGACCGACTGGGAGGTGGAGCTGGCCGTCATCATCGGTAAGCGGGCCCGCTACCTGGGCAGCCGGGAAGAGGCGCTCGACGTCATCGCGGGGTACGCGGTGGCCAACGATGTCTCTGAGCGGGAGTTCCAGCTGGAGCGGGGTGGCCAGTGGGACAAGGGCAAGTCGTGCGAGACGTTCAATCCGCTCGGGCCTTGGCTGGTGACCGCCGATGAGGTGGCCGACCCGCAGAACCTGACCATGCGGCTGTCGGTGAACGGCGAGGTGCGCCAGGACGGCGTCACCAAGAACATGATCTTCGATGTGGCGGAGATCGTCCGGTACCTGAGCCAGTTCATGGTGCTCGATCCGGGAGATGTGATCAACACCGGCACTCCGGCCGGCGTCGCCATGGGGATGCCCGGCCAGCCGTACCTGCGCGCGGGTGACGTGATGGAGCTGGAGATCGAGGGACTCGGCCGCCAGCGCCAGACAGTGGGCCAGGCATGACGACTCCCGACGGACAGAAGAGCAGCTACCGGATCGTGGAGTTGGAGACGCACGACATCCGTTTCCCCACCTCCCGGGAGCTGGACGGCTCCGATGCCATGAACCCCGACCCCGACTACTCCGCCGCCTACGTGGTTCTCAAAACCGATGACGGCTACGACGGGCACGGGTTCGCCTTCACCATCGGGCGCGGCAACGACGTACAGACCGCGGCGATCAGCGCCCTCGAGTCGTACGTGATCGGCAGGGACGTCGAGGACCTGGGCGCCCTGTACAAGGAGATGGTCTACGACTCGCAGCTGCGCTGGCTGGGCCCCGAGAAGGGCGTCATGCACATGGCGATCTCCGCCGTGGTCAACGCGCTGTGGGATCTGAAGGCGAAGCGGGCGGGCAAGCCGCTCTGGTTGCTGCTGTCCGAGATGACCCCCGAGGAGATCGTCGATCTCATCGACTTCCGGTACCTGAGCGACGCCCTGACGCCTGAACAAGCCCTAGAAATCCTGAAAAAGGCGGAAAAGGGGAAGGCGCAGCGGGTCGAGGACATCAAGCGCGAGGGGTACCCCGCCTACACCACCTCCCCGGGCTGGCTCGGCTACGACGACGACAAGCTGCGCCGGCTGTGCAAGGAGGCGCTCGACGCGGGCTTCGGCCAGATCAAGCTCAAGGTGGGCGCCGATCTCGACGACGACATCCGACGTTTCCGGGTGGCCCGCGAGGTGTGCGGGGCCGACTTCCCCATCGCGATCGACGCCAACCAGCGCTGGGACGTGGGCGCGGCCATCGACTGGGTGAACGCTCTAAAGCAGTTCAACCCGCACTGGGTGGAGGAGCCGACCAGTCCCGACGACGTGCTCGGCCACGCCGCCATCGCCGCGGGGATCAAGCCCATCCCGGTGGCCACCGGCGAACACGTGCAGAACCGGATCGTGTTCAAGCAGCTCCTGCAAGCGGGCGCGATCTCGTACCTGCAACTGGACTCTGCTCGGGTCGGTGGTGTTAACGAGAACATCGCGATCCTGCTGCTCGCGGCCAGGTTCGGCATCCCCGTCTGCCCGCACGCCGGCGGCGTGGGGCTGTGCGAGCTGGTGCAGCACCTGTCGATGTTCGACTACGTGGCCGTGACCGGCACGATGGAAAACCGGGTGATCGAGTACGTCGACCACCTGCACGAGCATTTCGTCGACCCCGTGGTCATCGAAGGCGGCCGGTACGCCGCCCCCAGCGCGCCGGGCTTCAGCGCGGCGATGCACCCTGAATCGATCGCCGCCCACACTTTCCCCGGCGGCGAGGTCTGGAGGGACGCATGAGTCTTAAAGCGATTGTCACGGGCGGCGGAGCCGGTATCGGCCTCGCCACGGCCACGTTGCTCGCCGAGCGCGGCATGAAGGTCGCCTGTTTCGACATCAACCCGCCCGGTGATCCGTTCATCGGCATCAAGGTGGACGTCACGGACGACGCCGGCGTACGCGCTGCCGTGGCCGAAGCGGCCGAGCGGCTCGGCGGCATCGACATCGTGGTCAACAACGCGGGCATCGGGGCGCAGGGTACGGTCGCCGACAATCCCGACAGCGAGTGGCAGAAGGCGTTCGACGTCAACGTGTTCGGCATGGTCCGGGTGACCCGGGCGGCGTTGCCGTACCTCAGGCAGTCGGAGCACGCGGCGGTGGTCAACACGTGCTCGATCGCGGCCACCGCGGGCCTGCCGAACCGGGCGCTCTACAGCGCGACCAAGGGTGCGGTCCTGTCGCTCACGCTGGCGATGGCGGCGGATCACGTACGGGAGGGCATCAGGGTCAACTGCGTCAACCCCGGCACAGCGGACACCCCGTGGGTGGGAAGGCTGCTCGACGCGGCCGACGACCCGGTGGCGGAGAGGCAGGCGCTGAACGCCAGGCAGCCGATGGGCCGCCTGGTCAGCGCGCAGGAGGTGGCCGCGGCGATCGCCTACCTGGCCGGGCCCGAGGCCGGCGCGACGACCGGCACCTCGCTCGCGGTCGACGGCGGCATGCAGGGACTACGGCTCCGGCCGGTCAACTGAACGAGTCGACGGACAGCCAAGCCCAGTCGAGGGCCGGTCAAGCAGAGGCATTCGAGGAAGGTAACCCCCCACCATGAAGTTCGGTCCTTTAGCCGCAGGCGCGGCCCTCTTGGCGGTCATCACCGCGTGCGGCTCCGGAGGTCAGACAGCAGCCGGAGGAGGCGGCGGCGGGAAGGTCGGCATCGACCACCCGCGCGCCGACTCCGACTTCTGGAACTCCTACATCAAGTACGTCCCGCAGATGGCCGGCGAGCTCAAGGTCGACCTGATGCCCGCGACGAACTCGCAGAACGACGTGACCAAGCTGGTCAACAACGTTCAGGCGCTGATCGGCCAAGGGGCCAAGGCGATCGTGATGGCGCCCCAGGACACCGGCGCGATCGCCACGACCCTCCAGACGCTGGCGAACAAGAAGATCCCCGTCGTGACCGTCGACACCCGGCCGGACAAGGGTCAGGTCTACATGGTCGTACGCGCCGACAACCGGGCGTACGGGACGAAAGCCTGCGAGTTCTTGGGCGAGAAGCTGGGCGGCAAGGGCAAGGTCGTCCAGCTGATGGGCTCCCTGAGCTCGATCAACGGGCGTGACCGGGCTGAGGCGTTCCGGGAGTGCATGAAGACGAAGTTCCCCGGGATCACGGTCTTCGAGGAGCCGACCGAGTGGGAGGGCAGCAAGGCCGCGTCCATGCTGCAGACCAGGCTGGAGCAGAACCCGGACATCAAGGGCATCTATATGCATGCCGGTGGTGTGCACCTGGCCCCGACGCTGCAGGTGCTGAAGCAGAAGGGCCTGCTCGTCCCGCCGACCGATCCCAAGCACGTGTTCGTGGTCTCGAACGACGGCATCCCGCAGGAGTTCGAGGCGATCCGCAAGGGCGACATCGACGCCACGGTGTCGCAGCCCGCTGACCTGTACGCGAAGTACGCCCTCTTCTACGCCAAGGCGGCGATCGACGGCAAGACCTTCAAGCCGGGACCGACCGACCACGACAGCACGATCATCCAGCTGCCGAACGGCCTGGAGGACCAGCTTCCCGCCCCGCTCGTCACCAAGGACAATGTGGACGACAAGAACCTCTGGGGCAACCAGGTCAAGTAATGAAAAATCATGTTGAAGCCCGAAATGTCGTGAAGCGCTTTGGCCCCACCACGGCGCTGAACGGCGCGGGCATCGCGATCGCCGAGGGGGAGACCCACGCGCTCGTCGGCAGGAACGGCGCCGGAAAGTCCACCCTGGTGTCGATTCTCACCGGGCTTCAGCGGCCGGACGAGGGCGAGGTGCGGTTCTCGGGAGAGGCGGCGCCCGCCCTCGCGGACCGCGACGCCTGGCGGCAGCGGGTCGCCTGCGTGTACCAGAAGTCGACGATCATTCCGGCGCTGACCGTCGCCGAGAACCTGTTCCTCAACCGCCAGACCACCGGCGGCATGATCAGCTGGCGGACACTCCGGGCGAAGGCCCGCGAACTGCTCGCCACGTACGAGGTGGAGGTGGACGCGGAGGCACTCGCCGGCGACCTGAACGTCGAACAGCGGCAGCTCGTGGAGATCGCCCGCGCGCTGTCGTTCGGCGCGCGGTTCATCATCCTCGACGAGCCGACGGCCCGGCTGGACGGCCCGGCCATCGAGCGGCTGTTCACCCGCATGCGGGCGCTGCGCGAGCAGGGCGTGACGATGATGTACATCTCCCACCATCTCGACGAGGTGTACGAGATCTGCCAGAGCGTCACCGTCTTCCGCGACGCCCGGCATGTCATGACCAGATCGGTCGCCGAGCTGCCGCACGACGAGCTGGTGGCGGCGATGACGGGCGAGGCCACGGCGGCGTACGAGGCCAGGACCCGCGGCGCCGCGAACGGCGACGTGGTCCTGTCGGCCGAGAGACTGTCGCTGGCCGGCCGCTTCCAGGCCGTCGACCTGGCGGTCAGGAGCGGCGAGGTGGTCGGCCTGGCCGGATCCGGCAGCAGCGGCAAGGTCGGCCTGGCCGAAACCCTGGTCGGCCTGCGCAAACCCGACTCGGGCACGATCACGGTCAACGGCACCCAGGTCAGGCCGGGCGACGTACCGGCCGCCCTGGGGGCGGGCCTCGGCTTCGTGCCGGAGGACCGCAACCGCGAGGGCTTCGTCCCGCTGCTGTCGGTGGGGGAGAACGGCACGCTTCCGATAGCCCGCAAGCTCGGCAGGTACGGCCTCATTTCACCGACGAGACGCCGGAACAAGGCCTTGCGACTGATCGAGGATCTGGACATCAAGACCGAAGGGCCCGACCAGCCCGTCGGTGATCTGTCTGGAGGAAACGCGCAGAAGGTGGTGTTCGCGCGGGCGCTGGTCGACGACCCGTCCGCGTTGGTGGTGATCAACCCAACCGCGGGCGTCGACGTCAAGGCCAAACAGGCCCTGCTCGGCGCCGTCGAGGACGCGGTCGAGCGGGGAGCGGGAGCCGTACTGGTCTCCGACGAGCTCGACGACCTGCGCATCTGCGACCGGGTGCTGGTGATGTTCCACGGCAGGGTCGTGAAGGACGTGCCGCGTGGGTGGACCGACCATGAGCTCGTAGCCGTGATGGAAGGCATTGAAGAGTGACAACCACACTGTCTGCGCCGGCCCCCCGGGTGCGGCTCGCCAGGTTCCGGGACCTCACGCTGGTGCCGGTGATCCTGATCCTGCTCATCGTGGGCGCGTTCCTGGACCCGATCTTCTTATCGGTCGGCAACCTGACGAACGTACTCCAGCAGCAGGCGTCGATCTCACTGCTGGTGCTGGCCGAGGCGCTGATCCTGATCGCCGGCAAGTTCGACCTGTCGCTGGAGTCGACGGTCGGCATGGCTCCGGCGATCGCGGTGATGCTGGTGATCCCGGCGTCGGCCGGTGGGTTCGGGCTCGGCCTGCCCGGGCCGTTGGTGATCCCGCTCTGCCTGCTGATCGGGGCGGCGATCGGGGTGTTCAACGGGTTCCTGATCATCAAGTTTCAGCTGTCGGCGTTCATCGTCACGCTGGCCATGCTGATCATCGTGCACGGCCTGCAGCTGGGCCCGACCGAGGGCAAGACGCTGTTCGAGCTGCCCGACTCCATCCTCTACCTGGGCAGCGCCATCTGGCTCGGCCTGCCGGCGGCGATCTGGATCGCGGCCGTACTGTTCGCGGCGGGCATCGTCGGGCTCGGCTACTTCCGGCTCGGGCGCTCGCTGTACGCGATCGGCGGCAACGCCGACGCGGCGCGGGCGGCGGGCATCCGGGTGGACCGGGTGCTCTGGGGCGTGTTCATCCTCGGCGGTACGCTCGCGGCACTCGCCGGCGTCCTGGAGACCGGACGGCTCGGCGCCATCGGCTCCAACCAGGGCGTGGGCTGGATCTTCATGGTGTTCGCCGCGGCCGTCATCGGCGGCGTCAGCATGGACGGCGGCAAGGGCACGATCCTCGGTGCGCTCACCGGCGTGCTGGTGATCGGCCTGGTCCAGAACATCCTCACTCTCAAGGGCGTCTCCGGTTTCTGGCAGCCGGTCGTCTATGGGTGCATCATCCTGATCGCACTCATCATCAGCCGGATCGCCGGCGGAAAGGCCCAGGACTGATGGAACGCATCGCACTGCGTACCAGGCTCAAACCCGGTTACGAGGAGACCTACGACCGGGAGCACGCGAGCATCCCCGCCGAACTGGAGGCGGTCATGCGGGCCAACGGCGTGCACTCCTGGCGCATCTTCCGCGACGGACTCGACCTGTTCCACTTTGTCGAGGTCGACGACTACGCCGCGCTGCAGGCGGCGCTCAAGGACGATCCCGCCGACCAGGCGTGGCAGGTCCAGATGAACCGGCTGCTCGACGGCGACTTCGACAAGGGCGCCGGCGGGCTCGCGCTGGTCTGGGAAATGACGTGACGAATGCTGACCTGGAGAACGACATGATCGAACTGCCCCGCCACGGCTTCGGAGCGGCGCCGATCGCCGGCCTCTACGAGGCGGTCAGCGACGAGCAGGCCCGCGCGACCGTGGACGCCGCCTGGTCTCATGGCGTGCGGCTGTTCGACACGGCCCCGCACTACGGGGTCGGCCTGTCCGAACGCCGCCTCGGCGCCGCGCTCGCCGGCCGCGAGGGCTACGTGCTCTCGACCAAGGTCGGCCGCCTGCTGGTCCCCTCCGCCATGGGCGGTCGCGACGAGCAGGGCTTCGACGTACCGGCCGCTTTCGAGCGCGTCTGGGACTTCTCGGGCGACGGCGTACGGAGATCTCTGGAGGAGTCCCTGGCCCGGCTCGGCCTGGACCGCGTCGACATCGCCCTGATCCACGACCCGGACGCCCACGCCGACCAGGCCATCAGCGAGGCGTACCCGGCGCTGGCCGAGCTCCGCTCGCAGGGCGTGATCGGCGCGATCGGCGTCGGCATGAACCAGTGGCAGGTGCCGCTGCGCTTCGTCCAGGAGACCGACATCGACGTGGTCATGCTGGCCGGCCGCTACACGCTGATCGACCAGTCGGGGCTCCCGCTGCTCGACGCCTGCGCCGACCGGGGCGTACGCGTGCTCGCGGCGGGCGTCTTCAACAGCGGCCTGCTGGCCACCTCCACCCCTGGGGGCACCTACAACTACGAGCCCGCTCCCGCCGAGGTGCTCGACCGCGCCAGACGGATCGCCAAGGTCTGCGAGAGGTACGACGTGCCGCTCCCGCAGGCGGCCATGGCCTTTCCGCTCCGGCACTCGGCGGTGGCCTCGATCGTCATCGGGGCCCGGTCGCCGGAGGAGGTGGCGAGCAACGCGGCGCTCTGGGAGCGTCCGGTGCCCGACAACCTGTGGTCGGAACTGGAGGCCGAGGGCCTCCTGTCGCGACCGGCCTAGCTCTCGCGACCGGCCTACCGTGGATCGCTGAACGTCCCGGCCACGTCGCTCGCAACTGCGGCAGACGTGGCCGGTTCAGCCATCGGGGACGTAGCTGGCCTAGCGGCCCGTAGGCGGTAGTTGGTTCAGCCGCCGTAGGCGTAGTTGGCGATCCACAGCCCCGGGATCACCTCCACCTCGTCGAGCCCCTCGAACCCCAGCCGCTCGTACAGCTTCCTGGCCGGCGCGTTGGCCCGGCCGGTGGACACCACGATCCTGCGGCCACCCGCCCGGCTCATGACCTCCTCGACGAGCGCCCGTCCCACTCCTCGCCGATGCGCCGCGGGATCGACCACCAACCGGTCGATGTCCACCTCATCTACCGCCTCGCTCCACGCGACGGCACCCACCAACAACTCGTCCTCGTCGAACGCCCCCACCCACCGCAACGGCCGCGCCCGCAGCTCATCGAGCGTCTCACTCAACGGGGGAATCCGGTCATCCTCGATGATCTTCGCCTCGACCGCGTACGCGGCATGCTGAACCGCCAGCAACCGAGGCCCCACCGACTCACTATCAGGCGATATTTCGGAAATCTGCATCCCCCGAGTATCGCCTAGCCGATCTCCCACAACGCGCTCACCGGCATCGCCCGCATCCGGTCGCCGAACGAGTAGGTCTGGTCGCCGGTATAGAGCACGAGACGGTCAAGAGATAGCGGCCCGGCCGCGGATCCCGGTCGACTTGGGACTTGATGGCAAGCAGCAGGTCGGGGACTCGCTGGATCTCGTCGATGACCATCAGGTCCGGGAACGCCACAAATCCAGGTTGCGGAGGCCGACCATGATCCGGGGTGCCGGGTAAGCCGGCACGGGCGCGCGGCGACGTGCTCCAGATGGCGGGCGAGCACGACGATCGGGGACGATGGCACGCGAATGCGGCCCCTGTTCTTGATCGACTGGCGTAGACAAACGATCATCAGGGGTCGCATTTGTCGTGCGTACCCGGGGTGCCGCTCAACCGCGTCATGCGAACGCTTCGGCCCTGGTGGCAAGCCCGATACCGGTTGCGATATACGTAAGACGCTTCACCGCGGCCCTCCTAATAAGTGCCATCGATGTTCTCCCGGTTATTGGAGCCAAGATCGTTGCTCTTGACGGGAGTCGTCATACAGCCGAGGCGGGAATCGGTCTTGTTGAGCATGGGTGTGGAGTAGTCGTCGTGCTGCAGGCCGACAGCGTGTCCGGTCTCATGGCAGACCAGCCCATAGGTGTAATTTCCGTTGCCTCGGATGCGAATGTACTGCTGGTCGCATTTGTAATGCGCTCCGCCGCGCGCATTGCACCACGTCATACCATCTGCACTGTCCGGAACGCTGGTCGAGCCCTCCTGGTAGACGATGTCGGTCTCCGCGCTCCCCTCGAACACCGGCGACGAGTCGTAGTGGAAGGCCAAATCCGTGGGCCGGTACTCTCCGTCAATGGCGTCGTTTACCGTCGACCGGTCCTCCGACTCCAGCTTGTGTTCGCCGCTGCTGTCCATGTAGAAATAGACCTCGCGATTGTCGGTCTGGCATGGCGGATGGCCCATGCTGAGCACGCAGCTACTACCGGTGCTTTCGGTCGGGAACATGTTGTCGGTGACGGCGGCCCAGGCCACCCCGACCGCCACCATCAACGGCACGAGAGCTATCGCGACCACACCGGTAACCCGTCGTCGAGCGGGCCTGCGACTGAATACTGACACTCTTCTCCTTCGGAAGTCATGAAACACGTACGGCGCCGCACAATGGGCGGCACCGTACGACTCAGGGGTCAGCCTTTATCGGCCTTGCCGATGGCCTGTTCCAACTGGTCCTCGGGTGAGGACTCTTTTCACAAGCCCTCGAGCAGAGGGCAGACCGATGCTCAGCCGCAGGTGGCCGTCGGCGGCGGTTCGAACTGCTGTCTTTCCCCAGGCTGGGTCGCCTTCAGCTTGGCGGCGAGGGCGTCCGCGCTGTTGCCTGCCATTTCCTCTTCCAGTCCGGCGTTCGGACCGGCGTCGGCCGCCAGCGTGCGTGCCTCGGCGGCGCTCTGCGCGTGGCCCTCCTCCTCGCCCTGGCCGATGATGTCGCCGTCGAAGGGCAGCTCCGAACCCTCGCCGAGCCCCATCCACTTTGCGGGCTCCGGGGTGTCGCCCTCGGCGCAGTGCTGCCCTTCCCAGGTGATGGCCAGGATGTACTGGTGCCCGGGTTCGATGCGCGGCCGATCGTATATGGCCGTCGCGGTCGGACTGTTCAGGTTCCCCTCGGTGAAGGTCCAACCGGACGCGTTGTACTCCCACTCCTTCGGGGCCGGCTGGGCCGCGTCCTCCCGCGACCACAGCACTTTCTTGACCTCCAGCTTCACCTTCCGCCCGATCAATCCTTCCCCTCGCTCGATCTCGATCTGGGCGGGCGGGATCGTCTCCTCGGAGGCGGCGCTGACGACGACCACATGGTCGGCGTACGTCACCCAGTCCGTGGCCGTGATGCTGGGCAGGCGGTCGTCTCCGTCGGCCATCACGACCCGGCGCGGCGCGGGCGCGCCGTCGGCGGCATTCACAGTGGCGACTCCCGCGACGGCGAGAGCCGCGGCGAGCCCGATACCGGTTGCGATATACGTAAGACGCTTCACCGGGGCCCTCCTAATAAGTGCCATTGATGTTCTCCCGGTTATTGGAGCCAAGATCGTTATGGTCGGTGGAAGGGGTCACCAGACAGCCGAGGCGGGAATCGGTCTTGCTGAGCATGGGTGTGGAGTAGTCGCCGTGCTGCAGGCCGACGGCGTGTCCGGTCTCATGGCAAACTCTCGCGTAGGTGTAACGCCCGTTGCCTCGGATGCGAATGTACTGCTGGTCGCATTTGTAATGCGTGCTACTGACCCCATTGCACCACGTCCTACCGGCCGCACTGTCCGGGAGGCCGGTCGAGCCCTCCTGGTAGATGATGTCGGTCTCCGCGCTCCCCTCGAACACCGGCGACGAGTCGTAGTGGAAGGCCAGATCCGTGGGCCGGTACTCTCCGTCAATGGCGGCGTTGACCGTTGACCGGTCCTCCGACTCCAGCTTGTATTCGCCGCTGCTGTCCATGTAGAAATAGACCTCGCGATTGTCGGTCTGGCATGGTGGATGGCTGCCCGTGCTGACCACGCAGCTACTGCCGGTGCTTTCGGTCGGGAACATGTTGTCGGTGACGGCGGCCCAGGCCACCCCGACCGCCACCGTCAACGGCACGAGGGCCATCGCGACCACACCGGTAACCCGTCGTCGAACGGGCCCGCGACTGAATACTGACACTCTTCTCCTTCACGAAGTCATGGGCGCTTGATGTACCGCTTTATACATGGGCATGAAACACGTACAGCGCCGCACTGATATCGTTCGCAAACGCCGACGATTCGATGTTTCACATACTTCAACTCATTGCGCAGAAGACATGGCTACAGCCCCGGACAGAAAGACGCTACGACGCCGTTCTTCCGTTCCTCTTCCATTCCTCTTCCGTTGTAACGGCACCGGTCGCGGCGTGTGATACAGGTAGAAAGCCAGGTCGCGGGGGTTGCCGAGCGAGCGGCGGATGAGCAGGCGGTGCGCGGGTCACATGGCCCCAACGGCGTTGTCGAGCGCACAGTCGACCAGCCCTGCCGTCTCGGGCGAAATGGGGTGACGTGCGCGTGCCCAGCAGGTATTGCCGCGCAGCATCAGGCTGCAGGGCGCACGAGCAGAACAGGCGCAGGCGCACGCGACGGCCTGCTCGCCCTGGCTCACCCACAGCCTGGGCGCCCGCACCGGTCGCCCGCGCATTGACCCCGCCAAGATCTCGACGGACGCTGCACAAGGCTCCGCTCCCTTCGGTGCGGTGCCTGTCCCGCTGAGGCGCAAACGGTTGCCGGCCGTATCTCCGGTACGGGCCGACCGGTAATGGGGCCGCTCAACCAGGGCAGCTTCTAGGTGCGCAGCGTTCTTCGACGACTGGAGGAAACATGATCGAATACGGTCAACCCAACCCGGCAGCCGGCCCGCCGCTCGTCGCCGTCGAGGGGACGCCTCGTGAGATGGGGGCCGAGATCGGCCGCAGGACCAGCGAACTCGTCGAGCGGAGCCTGGAGACGTACCTGCGCAGGTTCCGTGACGACGTGGGCCTGTCGGACGCCGACGTGCTGCGCTGGGGTGCCACCTATCTCGCTGTGGCTCAGGGTTACGACCGTACGATCGCGGAGATGCTGGAGGGTCTGGCCGAGGGTGCGGGCAGGCGGGTCGAGCACATCACGGCGCTCAACGCGCGTACCGAGCTGCTCTACGGGACCGGCTACCACGACGAGGGCTGCACCTCGGTGGCGGTGTTGCCGCAGTACACGCGCGACGGCCACACCCTGCTCGCGCAGAACTGGGACTGGAACCCCGAGCAGGGACCCGTCACGTTCCTGCTGGCGACCCGCGACACCGAGGGCTTCTCGGTGCTCACGCTGGCCGAGGCGGGCATGCTGGCCAAGAGCGGCCTGAACTCGGCGGGCCTCGGGGTCTGCGCCAACCTGCTCGTCTCCGACCTGGACACCGGCGGCGAGGGCGTGCCGTACCACTATCTGCTGCGCGGGGTGCTGAACTCGCCGCGGATCAGCACCGCCTTGCGCAGGACGCTCAACGTGCCCCGCGTCTCCTCGGGGAACGTGCTCATCGCCGACGCCGGAGGTGAGGCGATCGACCTTGAGGTGGCGCCCGGGATGTTCGGGCACCTGCTGCCGGAGGACGGTCTGCTGGCCCACTCCAACCACTTCCAATGCCCGCTTCCGCTGCGTGACGAGAAGGTGGCGGCCTCGGCTCTGACGCTGCTGCGGCCCGCGCGGATGCGGCATCTGCTGGAGGACGCGGCGCGCGTACGAGCGGTGACCGTCGAGGACATCGTGGCGGCGCTGCGCGACCACTTCTCCTTCCCTGACGGCATCTGCCGCCACCGTGATCCGGACGTCGCGGAGGCCGATCTGTCCACGACGGTGTACTCGATCGTGATGGATCTTGATGAGCGTGTGCTGTCCATCGCGAGCGGGCCGCCCTGTGAGCACCGCTACGCGCGCTGGCGCCTGGACGACGTCTTCACCCAGGACGCCGTGCCCGCCCTGCACGCGATACCGGAGGAGTCGGTCGGGGCTAGGCGGGGATGAAGAGCCAGGACTTCGACGCCCCCGGCTCATAGGGGGAGTCGAGGCGCTTGGCGATCACGCCGGGCAGCCCCTGCTCGCGGGCCGCCTGCCGTACCGGCTTGGCCTGGCCCGGCCACGCGGGGGCGGTCTGCCAGCGGGCGGAGGCCGGCTTGAGCGCTTCCAAGGCCGCGCGGCGGGTCGTGTACGGCAGCGCGACCAGGGAGTGGCCGTCGTCGTAAAGGAGGTCATAGCAGACCAGGACCTCCGTGCCCGCCATCGTGACCACCTCGCCGTCCAGCACCGCCGTGCGGCTGCCGAACGACGCCGCGAGCGGGCGCAGCCAGGGATAGCGCCGCGCCGCCTCCGTACGCCCGCCGTCGATCGCCACCAGCACGCGCTCCCCGCCCCACGCGAACTCGAACGCGTAGTCGGCCACGTCACGTGGCAGCCGGGTCCGTTCGACCGGGAGCATCGGGTCGAGCGGGGGCAGGGGGTCGCGGGAGGGCGGGTCCATGCGGTGGATCATCCAGTTCTTGCCGTTCGTCGGGAACAGCACGAACCGTCCCGCGGCTCGCGAGCCGTGCAGCACGACCTTGACCTCGCGGTCGGACCACTTCTCGGTCTCGTACGTGCCGCGGTCCCAGACCGTCATCGTGCCGCCGCCGTACTCGCCCTTGGGGATCTCGCCGTGGAAGTCGAGGTATTCCATCGGATGGTCCTCGGTCCGTACGGCCAGGTGATTGACGCGTGGGTCGGCCGGCAGGCCCTTGGGGATCGCCCAGGAGGCGAGCACGCCGTCGCGCTCCAGTCGCAGGTCCCAGTGCAGGGCGCGGGCGTGGTGCTCTTGGATCACGAACGCCGCCCCGTCGCCCGACTCGGGGGCCGTGTCGGGGACGGGCTCGGGGGTACGGCTGGCATCGCGTTTACTGCGATATTTCTCCAGTTTGTCGGCCACGCCGGGGTATCTACCCTCAGTCGAGGGCCTTGCGCAGCCAGGATTCCACTCCCGCGATGTGCACCGTGGCCCACGAGCGGGCCACGTCGGGCTGACGGGTCGCGATGGCCTCGTAGATCGCGGTGTGCTGCTCCCGCGTCTTCTCCATCGCGCCCTCCTGGGTCAGCCCGCGCCAGATCCGCGCCCGGGTCGTCGGCCCGGACAGGCTCTCGATGAACGAGCAGAGCACGCTGTTGCCCGAACCCCGCGCGATCCGGTGGTGGAAGTCCAGGTCGTTGGCCACCAACTCCTCCACCGTGGGCGAGTCGGGCAGCGACTCCAGGATCACCCGGAGCTCGTCGATCTCCCCGTCGGTCATCTGCTCGGTCGCCATCGCCGTCGCCGCGGGCTCCAGGATGCGGCGTACCTCGAAGAACTGGATCACCGTGTCGTCGCGATGCAGGTCGAGCACGAACGACATGGTGTCGAGCAGCAGGCGCGGCTCCAGGCTGGTGACGTAGGTGCCGTCTCCCTGGCGTACGTCGAGGACGTTGATCAGCGCCAGTGCTCGTACGGCCTCGCGGAGCGAGTTGCGCGACAGGCCGAGGCGCTCGGCCAGGTCGGCCTCCTTCGGCAGCCTGTCGCCGGGCGTGAGCTCGCCCGAGAGGATCATCTGCTTGATTTTGTCGATGGCCGCGTCGGTGACCGCCACGCTTTTCTCCCTAGACATCGGATGTCTAGGATTCTAGGGCCTGGAAGCGCACCGTATCGACTCCGGAGACGCGGCGAATCACACCACGCGCCTCCAGCGTGCGCAGATGCGCGGCCGCCTCTCCCGCGGCCATGCCGCGCAGGACGGGGGACAGGTCGTCCCAGGGCCGGTTCCAGGTCATCATCGCGGCGGTCTCCC
The DNA here is from genome assembly GCF_043197735.1 of Nonomuraea sp. NPDC049028. Classification (NCBI taxonomy): domain Bacteria; kingdom Bacillati; phylum Actinomycetota; class Actinomycetes; order Streptosporangiales; family Streptosporangiaceae; genus Nonomuraea; species Nonomuraea sp. NPDC049028. The sequence continues at coordinate 842,181 of NZ_JBICTR010000003.1, read as the reverse complement.
AGATGGTCAGCGGTTGCGCGCGCTCGGCCAGGAGGGCGCCGAGTCGCTGGAGCTTCTCCTCGTGATGGCGGCGGATCTCGGCGGCGCGCGCGGCTACATCCGGAAATATCCATTCATGGGCGGGAAGCGCGTCCAGCGGGCCCAGCTCGCCGACGCGGTCCAGCGACTCCAGAAAATCCCCCAACGGATCAACATCGTCCCGGTCATAGGGATAAATCCCGACGTGGGGGGTGATGTCGGGGAGGACGTGGTCGCCGGTGAACAGGCGGTCGGCGTCCTCCAGGTGCAGGCAGATGTGGCCGGGGGTGTGGCCCGGCGTGTGTACGGCCCGCAGCTTGCGGCCTGGCAGGTCCACCAGGTCGCCGTCGCGTAGCTCGCGGTCGGGCAGCGCGGGCGTGTCCGGGCGGCCGGCGGTCGCGACCGCCACGTCCTCGTGCCCGGCCCCCGCCCGCCTGAGCATGTCGGCCTGGAAGTCGCGGTGTTCGCCTTCGGCGAGGTTGTGCATGAGCCTGACCAGCGCGGCGTCCGATTCGTGCATGGCGATCCAGGCGCCGGACTCCGCCCTGACCTGACCGGCCAGCCCGGCGTGGTCGGGATGGAAGTGGGTGACGACCACGCCTCTGACCGCGCTCACGTCAAGACCGAGCGTCCGCAGGCCGCCGCTGAGGGCCGCCCAGGCGTCCGGGTGGTTCCAGCCGGCGTCCACCAGCACGGGGCCCTTGGGGGAGTCGACGGCGTAGACGAGCGTGTAGCCGAGCGGGTTGCCGGGGATCGGCACGAGCACGCTCCACACCCCGCCGCCGAGGTCCTGCGGGCGCTGCTCGGTGTACGGCCTGCGCCGGGTCGTCTTCATGCTGGGGCCCCCGTTGAGCGTGCTTGTACTTGGTCGAGTGTGCGGGAGGGAAACGTGAGATCGGTACGGGTTTTCCCCGGACACGGCCGCGGATGACTCGCCCGGCGGGTCCACGCGGTGGTGGGACGGCCGTCCCCTGTCACGTGATGCGTTCGATGATCGTGGCCGTCGCCAGCGCCCCGCCCGCGCACATCGTGACCAGCGCGGTCGCCGAGTCCGAGCGCTCCAGCTCGTGCAGCGCCGTCGTGAGCAGCCGCGCCCCCGTGGCACCGACGGGGTGGCCGAGCGCGATCGCGCCGCCGTTGACGTTGACGCGGTCGAAGTCGGGCTCGTGCACGCTCGCCCATGACAGCACGACCGACGCGAACGCCTCGTTCACCTCGAACCTGTCGATGTCGCCGATCGTCATCCCGGCCGTCGCGAGCACCTTCGCCGTCGCGTCCACCGGCCCATCCAGGTGGTAGTACGGCTCCGCGCCGACGAGGGCCTGGGCCAGGATCCGCGCCCGGGGGCGCAAGCCGTGGCGCAGGGCCGTCTCCTCGCTCATCACCAGCACCGCGGCGGCGCCGTCGGAGATCTGCGACGAGGTGCCTGCGGTGTGCCGGCCGCCCTCGCCCATCACCGGCTTGAGCCCGGCCAGCCCGTCGACGGTGGTCTCGCGTAAGCCCTGGTCCCTGCGCACCTGCCCGACGGGCACGATCTCCCGCTCGAACCGCCCGTCGGCCCACGCCTTGGCGGCCAGCTGCTGCGACCGCGCCCCGAACCAGTCGAGCCGCTCGCGGGTCAGCCCGCGCCGGTCCGCGATCCGCTCGGCCGCGGTGAACTGGTCGGGCAGGTCGATGTTCCAGTCGTCGGGCTTCGGCTTGGCCGGCAGGACGTTGCTGCCGAGCGGCGCCCGGCTCATCACCTCGACCCCGCACCCGATGCCCACGTCGATGACGCCGGCCTGGATCATCGCCGCCGCCAGGTGTACGGCCTGCTGCGACGATCCGCACTGCGCGTCGACCGTGGTCACTCCCGTTTGGTACGGCAGCCCCGCGTACAGCCAGGAGTGCCGTCCCACATGCCCGCCCTGCTCGCCCGCCTGGGTCACGCACCCGGCGAAGACCTGGCCGACGATCGCCGGGTCGATCCCGGAGCGCTCGATCAGGCCGTTGAGCGCGGTGGCCAGCACCTGCTGCGGTTTGAGCTCGGCCAGCCAGCCGCCACGCTTGCCGATGGGGGTGCGGACGGCCTCGACGATCACCGGTGTGCCCACAGTAGCCTCCAGAATGATGCTCTGGACGTGACTGTAACGGGTTCTAGTTTCCGGTGGAAGCCCCGCTCAGCGTGCGAGGCAGCCCGAAGGTGTCGAAGAGGCCCAGGTCGAAGAACATCGCGACATGGCTGACCCGCGAGCCGGTGAACGTGAGCACCGGCAGCCCGAACGCGTCATAGACATCCCCGTGCCGCAGATACATCCCGAACGCCGGCTGCCCGTTCGCCTCGACCGGCACCAGCCGCAGGTCGCCGGGCTGCTTCGCCGGGCAGTTGGTCGCGATGAGCCGGCCGATCTCCTCGGCGCCCTGATACCAGCCGGTGAACGGCGGCATCTCCCAGACCGCGTCCTTCGTGAACAGCTCCACGATGCCCGCCACGTCGTAATTCTCGAACGCCGCCACGTAGCGGTCGAGCTGCGCCCGCTGCTCGGCCGTCAGCGGCTCGATGGGGTCGTCGAGGCTCGGTGCCACCTCGTCGAGTTGGGCATGGGCGCGTTGCAGCGCGCTGTTGACCGCGACGGTCGTGGTGTCGAGCACCTCGGCCACCTCGGCGGCCCGCCACTTGAGCACGTCGCGCAGGATCAGCACCGCCCGCTGCCTGGGCGGCAGGTGCTGCAGCGCGGCGATGAGCGCGAGCCGGATGCTGTCGCGCGAGGTGACGATGGCGGCGGGGTCGTCGGCCCCGGCGCCGACCATCCCGGTGGGCACGGGCTCCAGCCACGGCACCTCGTTGCCCTCGACCAGAGGGCCGGTCGCCTCGGACGCGGGCGCGCCGAGCCCGGTCGGCAGCGGCCGCCGGCCCCGGCTGTCGAGCGCCGTCAGGCAGGCCGTCGTGGCGATGCGGTAGAGCCAGGTGCGCAGGGACGAACGTCCCTCGAACCCGTCATAGGCGCGCCACGCGCGCAGATAGGTCTCCTGGACGAGATCCTCGGCGTCGTGCACCGACCCCAGCATGCGGTAGCAGTGCGCCAGCAACTCGCGCCGCATCAGGTCGGTCTGCCGCAGGAACTCCTCATTCGACGGCCGCTCAGTCATGCCTCCCTGTATAGCCCCCGCCACCGACAAATCGACGAGTCTCAGGGACGTACAGAGAGAACGATCTTCCCCGTCGTACGGCCGGACTCGCCCAGTTCGTGGGCTTTGGCCGCGTCCGCCAGCGGCAGCACGGCGGCCACCTCGGCCCGTAGTTTCCCGGCCTTCGCCAGTGCGGCCAGCGCCCGCATCGTGGCGTGGTCGGGCTCGACGAGCATCGCCGCCGACCGGATGCCCCGCTCGGCGGCCCGCGCGTGCAGGCTCTCGTCCAGGAGCGAGAGGGCCAGCGAGACGATCGTGCCGCCCTGGCGCAGGGTGCGCAGCGAGCGCGGGCCGTAGTCGCCGCCCATGGTGTCGATCACCACATCGACGTCGCGGACGACCTCGGCGAAGTCCTCGCTCCGGTAGTCGATCAGCTCGTCGGCGCCGAGGTCGCGGAGCCACTCGTGCTTGGCGGCGCTGGCCGTACCGATCACGTACGCGCCGCGCGCCTTGGCGATCTGCACGGCGAAGTGCCCCACACCGCCCGCCGCCGCGTGCACGAGCACCCGCTGACCCTCCGTCAGCCCGGCGGTGTCCACCAGCGCCTGCCAGGCGGTCAGCGCGGCGAGAGGGATCGCGGCCGCCTGGTTGTGGTCGAGGTTCGCGGGCTTGGGGGCGAAATGGCGGGCGGGGGCGCTCACGTACTCGGCGTAGGCGCCGTGGCCGAACGGAAAGCGGAGCATGCCGAAGACCTCGTCACCGGGCTGGTAAAGGGTCGAGCCCAGGCCCACCTGCTCGACGACGCCGGAGACGTCCCAGCCGAGCACGAACGGCGGCGCCCCCAGCTGACCGCCGCTGGTCCGGGTCTTCCAGTCCGCGGGGTTGACCCCGGCCGCGTGCACTCGCACGAGCACCTCGGTCGGTCCCGGCGTGGGCCTGTCCATTTCGATCGTCTTCAGTACTTCTGGTCCGCCCAGGGCGTCCTGGCTGATCGCGCGCATCTTCATACGGTCAAGCCTGCTGTGTCGGGTTGGGGGGCTGCGAGTGGCCCGAAGGCCAAGATGTGTAAAGATCGGGCCATGCATCGTGTGGTCGTACTGGCGCTGCCGAACGTCATCCCGTTCGAGCTGAGCGTGCCGTCCAGGATCTTCTGTACGGCACGCGATCCGGGAGGCGAGCCGCTGTACGAGGTGATCACCTGCACACTCGACGGCCGCCCCGTCGCCACGGCCGCCGACTACACGATCGCCGTCGAACACGACGCGGGCGCGCTGGCGAGCGCCGACACCGTCGTCATCCCCGCCGCCGCCGGCTTCGCGGACATCACCGGCCCGGAGTCGCTGCCTCCCGAGCTCCTCGACGCCCTCTCCTCGATACGGCCGGGCACCCGCGTCGTCTCGATCTGCATCGCCACCTTCGTCCTCGCGGCCGCGGGCCTCCTCGACGGCCGCCCGGCCACCACCCACTGGCGGCACGCCGAGCGCTTCGCCCGCCTCTTCCCCGAGGTGCGGATGGACTCGGACGTGCTGTTCGTGGACGACGGGGACGTGCTCACCTCGGCGGGCGCGTCGGCGGGCGTGGACCTCTGCCTGCACCTGGTACGGCGCGACCACGGCAGCGAGATCGCCAACCAGGTGGCCCGCCACTGCATCGTCCCCCCGTGGCGGGACGGCGGCCAAGCCCAGTACGTAGAACGCCCGGTCCCCGAACCATCGGCCTCAGGCACCGCGCCCACCAGGGCGTGGGCCCTCCAGCACCTGTCCACCCCGCTCCAGCTGGCCGACCTGGCCGAACACGCGGGCATGAGCAGACGCACCTTCACCCGGCACTTCCGCCACGAGGTAGGCCAGAGCCCCGGCCAATGGCTGCTCCAGCAACGCGTGGAGCTGGCCAGACACCTCCTGGAGAGCACGGACCTGCCGGTGGACCGGGTGGCGGAGCAGTCGGGCTTCGGCACGGCGGCCTCCCTGAGGCAGCACCTGAACGCGTCACTGGGGGTGTCCCCGCACGCGTATCGCCGCACCTTCAGGGCCGTCGGCTGACGACGACTAGAGGTCGTTGACCAGCCGTGCGGCGGCGATCTCGATGCGGCGCTGGATCTGCTCATAGGTGCGGCGCCCGCGCAGCATCTCCAGGAGCTCCTGCACCCACACGCTGGACAGCGACCCCGCCAGGTCGAGCTGCACCTCGCTGGCCCGATCCCGCGTGAGGTCGGCCGACACGCGCAGCAGCAGCCCCGTCATCCGGTCGCCGAACGGCGTCTCCACCTCGGCCATGATCAGTGACCGGATCAGCGCGTCGGCCAGCTCCGGCTCGCGCATGAGGCCGCGCGTGGCGCGCATCAGGACGTCGACCGCGCGGCCCGCCGGGGTGGAGGCGCTCGGCGGACGGCGCTGGATGCTGCTCTCCAGCAGGTCGATCTCCTCGCCGACGACCGCCACGACCAGGTCCATCTTCGACGGGAAGTAGCGGTAGAGGGTGCCGAGCGCGACCCCCGCCCGCTCGGCGACCGTGCGCATCTGCATGGCCTCGACGCCGCCGCGCGAGGCCAGGGCGGCGGCCGCCTGGACGATGCGCTTGCGGCGCTGGTGCTGGCTACGCGTACGGACGCTGTGACCGCCGGACGTGGAATGGCTCTCCATGATCCCCTCGGTGTCGCTGGGGGGCGCGGCGGTGGTCGCCTGCGGGGTACGCATGAGAACACGTTATCTGATTTCTCGATAACTCGGCTTGTTACTCGCGGGTCACAAAGAGCCTGCATAGACGCATGTCTGCGGCGCTACAGGCATATATCCAGACTTGTTGGGATGTGTCGTGGCTGGACAGATATTAGAATCTGTTCTAGTTTGCGGAACTGTTGACCGAGCGCTTGCTGGGAGGGTCGATGGCCGCGGACACACTCGCCGCCCTGCTACTGGCCCGGGCCGATGATGACCGTCCGGGGCTGGTGTTCGAGGATCGCGTGTGGTCGTGGCGCTCGGTCGTGGCCGCCTGCCGTACCGCCGCCGACTGGTTGACCGCTCGCTCCTTCGACGGGCCGCCGCACGTAGGGGTGCTCTGCGACAACGTTCCGGAGATGGTGTTCCTGCTGGGTGGGGCCGCGCTCTCCGGGCGGGTGCTGGTGGCGCTGAATCCGACCCGATCGGTGGCGGAGCTGACCCGCGACGCCCGGGCCACCGACGTCGGCCTCCTGCTGTGGGACACGCCGTACGAGACGGTGGCGCGGTCCGTCGCCGAAGCCTCGGGTACGGCCTCGACGCCCGTCCCGGACTGGGGCTCGGGGGACGCGCCTGATCTGCCTCTTCCGGGGCCCGACGCGAGCCCGCCGGATCCGGGCGCGTTGGTCATGCTGATCTTCACTTCCGGAACGTCCGGGCGGCCGCGGGCGGTGCGGATCACGCAGCGGAAGATCGCCGTCCCCGGCGTCTCGCTGGCCGTGATGCTGACCCCCGCCGACGCCGTCTACTGCGCGATGCCGCTCTTCCACTCCGGCGCCGTCATGGCCGCGTACGCCCCCGCCGTGGCGTCAGGGGCCGCGTTGGTGCTGCGTCGGAGGTTCTCCGCGTCGGGCCTGCTGCCGGACATCAGGCGATACGGCTGTACGTACCTCCACTACGTCGGCAAAGTGCTCTCCTACGTCCTGGCCACTCCACGACAGCCCGACGACGCCGACAACCCCCTGAAGCTCGCCTTCGGCAACGAGGGGAGCGCCACGGCGACCAGGCGGTTCGGGGAGCGGTTCGGCTGTCATGTGATCGACGCGTTCGGGTCGACGGAGACGGCCATCTCGCTCACCCCGGACCCCATGGGACCGCCCGGCTGCCTCGGCAGGCTGCCGGCGGGCATCGAGATCCGCAGCTGGCTGACCGGTCTGCCGTGCCCGCCGGGCCGCGTCGAGGACGGGCGGCTGCTCAACCCCGACGAGGCGATCGGCGAGCTGGTGAACATCGGTGGCCTCGGCCTGTTCGACGGCTACTACAACGACCCGGAGGCCGACGCCGAGCGGATGCGGGAGGGCGCGTTCTGGTCGGGCGATCTGGCGTACGCGGACGCCGACGGCTACGTGTTCTTCGCCGGGCGGGGCACCGAACGGCTCCGCGTGGACGGCGAGAACCTGGCGGTGGCGCCCATCGAGGCGGTCCTGCGGGAGTTCCCGGGCGTGATCGAGGCGGCCGTTTACCCGGTGCCGGACGCGGCGGCCGGAGACCAGGTCATGGCGGCGCTGGTCCTGGAGGCGGCGTTCGATCCCGTGGCGTTCGCCGGGTTCCTCGCCGGGCGCCGCGATCTGGGTGCCAAGTCGTTCCCCCGGTACGTACGCATCTCTGATGGTCTGCCCCAGACCCCCTCGCACAAGGTCGTCAAGCGTGTCCTGGTGCAGGAGGGCTGGCGGACGGCCGACCCCGTCTGGTGGCGTCCTGCGGGCGCGGAGATCCGATTACTGGGCGGCGCGGATGTCGCGGTGATCGAGCGGGAGTTCGCCCGGCACGGCCGGCAACACCTTTTGGAGAAATAGTGGATTTCAACCTGGATGAGACCCAGCAGGACCTGCGGACCCTGACCGCCGACCTCCTGGCGAAGGAGGCGACCTCGGAGCGGCTGGAGGCGCACGAGAAGAGCGGCCGGCCGTATGACGAACGGCTCTGGCAGGCGCTGTGCCAGGCGGAGCTGATGAGCGTGTGCGTGCCGGAGGACGCGGGCGGCGCCGGGCTCGGGCCCGTCGAGCTGGCCGTGGTGCTCCGCGAGTTCGGCGCGCGGGCCGCACCGGCGCCCGCGCTGGCGACACTGGTGAGCACACTCGCCCTGGCCCGCTACGGCACACCCGCGCAGCAGCGCCCGCCGGGTGACGGCGTCGGTACGGTGGCGCTGCGGGAGCCGGGCTGGGCGCCGGCGGCCCCGCCCGTGACCGCCGCTGAGAGGGATAGCGACGGGTGGGTGCTGACCGGCCGCAAGGTCGGGGTCCCGTACGGGAGCGAGGCGGCGTACATGCTGGTCACGGCCGCCGAGGGGGTGTTCCTGGTCACCGGCGGATGGACGGCGCGCCCGGAGTTCGCCGCCAACGGCGAGCCGCTGGCCACCATCGTGCTCAACCGGACCCCGGCCGAGCGGCTGGCCGGTCCGGAAGCGGTCTCCAGTCTGCGGCAGATCTTCACGGCGGCCGTCGCGGCCCAGGCGAGCGGCGTGTTGGCCGGCGCTCTCAAATTGACCACCGAGTACATCAAGAACAGGAAGCAGTTCGGCCGGGCCCTGGCCGAGTTCCAGGCGGTCACCGTACAGATCGCCGACGTCTACATCGCCACGCGGGCGCTCGACGTGGCCGTGTGGTCGGGCGCCTGGCTGCTCGCCAACGACCTCCCGGCGGAGGAGGACCTGGCCGTGGCCGCCTTCCACGTCAGTGAGGCGTACAAGGCGCTCTTCACCTGCCAGCACCTGCACGGCGGTCTGGGCCTCGACGTGACGTACCCGCTGCACCGCTACTTCGCGCACGCCAAGCACCTGACGCACCTGCTCGGCGGCGCCGACGCCCAGCTCGACCTGATCGGAGCGCTCGTCTGATGCTGATCGACCTGACCCCCGACCAGCGCAGGCTCCGCGACGAGCTGCGCGAGTACTTCCAGAACTGCCTCACCGACGAGGACCGCCGCAAGATCTCCCAGGATCCCTTCGGCACCGCCTACATGGAGCACTGCCGCAGGCTCGGCCGCGACCGCAAGCTCGGCCTCGGCTGGCCGAAGGAGTACGGCGGCGCCGGTTACGGCCCGCTCGAACAGCAGATCTTCGCCAACGAGATCGCCCGCGCCGGAGTGCCGTACCCGATCATCACGCTGCAGACGGTCGGGCCCACCCTGATGCAGTACGGGACGCAGGAGCAGAAGGAGATGTTCCTGCCGAGCATCCTGGCCGGCGAGTGCCACTTCGCGATCGGCTACAGCGAGCCCGAAGCCGGTACGGACCTGGCCTCGCTGCGGACCACGGCGGTGCTCGACGGCGACCACTACGTCGTCAACGGCCAGAAGATCTTCACCAGCGGCGCCCACTACGCCCAGTACATCTGGCTCGCCACCCGCACCAACCCCGACGCCAAGAAGCACAAGGGCATCACGATGATGATCGCCTCGACCGACGATCCCGGCTTCTCCTGGACCCCGATCATCACCATGGACGGCCGGCACCACACGAACGCCACCTACTACGCCGACGTCCGCGTCCCGGCGAGCATGGTCGTCGGCGAGGTGGACAAGGGCTGGGACCTGATCGTCAACCAGCTCAACCACGAACGTGTCACGCTCGGTCCCGCCGGGAACCTCGGCCAGACCTACGACCGCTTCCTGGCCTGGGCGCGGCGTACCGGGCTGGTGGAGAATCCGGACGTACGACGGGCGCTCGGCAGGGTGCGGGCGTACTTCCGTACGAATGAGCTGCTCAACTGGCAGGTCGCGGCGAACATGGACCTCGGCTGGCTGGGCGCGCCCGACGCGTCGGCCACCAAGATCTACGCCTCGGAGCGGGTACAGGAGGTCGGCCGGCTCATCGGCGACATCCTGGCCCGCTACGGCGACCCGTCGGACCCGGAGACGGCCGAGCTCCTGGAGCGCACCGATCACGGGGTGAAGGGCGCGGTGGTGCTGACGTTCGGCGGCGGGGTGAACGAGGTGCAGCGCGAACTGATCGCGATGCTGGGCCTGAACCTCCCGAGGCCGCCCCGATGACCGACCCCTCGACTCCCGAGTCTGTGATCCCCGGCCCCGCCACGCCCGACCTCGCCACGCCTGACCCCGCGAGCGTGGACAGGGAGTTGCGGGAGCTGGCGGACAAGCAGGTCGCCCTCGGGGAGATGCGCGGCACCCCCGCGGCCGATCCGGTGAACGTACCCATGATCAGGCACTGGCTGACCGCCCTCGGCGACGCGAACCCGGCCTACCTCGACCAAGGGGTCGCCCCGCCCGCGATGATCCAGGTCTGGACCATGCAGGGCCTCCGCCAGGACGCCAAGGATCGCTCGCCGGTCGACGACATGCTCGCCGCCCTGCAGGCGCACGGCTACACGGGCGTGGTGGCGACGAACTGCGAGCAGACCTATCACCGGTACGTACGGCTCGGCGAGCGCCTGACTCCGTCGACCCGCTTCACGAGCCTCGTGGGCCCGAAGCGGACGGCGCTCGGCGAGGGCTACTTCGCCACCTGGAATGTCACCTGGTACGGCGAGGCGGACGAACCAGTGGCCGAGATGATGTTCCGAATCCTGAAATTTCGCCCACGCACCGGCCAACGCCCCAGCTCCACGACCGCACCATCCGAGACCGCTCCATCTACGGCCGCAGCGTCCGAGACCGCGAAAGCCCCGGAGACCGGCCGTCGCGAGCCGTACCCCTTGCGTCCCGCCGTCAACGCCGACACGGCCTTCTTCTGGGAAGGCGTCCAGCAGGGCGAGCTGCGCATCCAGCGCTGCGCCGACTGCGGCGAGCTGCGCCATCCGCCCGGCCCGATATGTCCCGCTTGCCGCTCCACCAACCGCACCCACACCGTGGCGAGCGGCCACGGCACCGTCTACAGCTACGTCGTCCACCACCACCCCCCGGTGCCGGGACGCGAGACGCCCTTCGTGGTGGCAGTGGTGGAACTGCCAGAAGGGGTGAGGATCGTGGGAAACATCGTGGACTGTCCGACCGACGCCGTCAGTATCGGCATGTCGTTGCGTGTGACGTACCGCGCGCTGGACGACGAACTAGTCCTGCCCATGTGGGCGCCAGGGGAGTCGTGATGGAGACGCTGACCGAAGACCAGGTCGAGATCGGTTCGGTGCTTCCCGAGCTGTCGATCGACCTCACGCCCACGGTGGTCGTCTCCACCGCCCTGGCCACCATGGACTTCACTCCGGTGCACCACGACGTCGAGCGCGCCCGCGCGCAGGGCTCCAAGGACATCTTCCTCAACATCCTGACCACGATGGGACTGGTGGAGCGGTACGTCACGGACTGGGCGGGTCCGGCGGCCATCATCAGGCGCATCAACGTCAAGCTCGGGGTCCCGGCGTACGCGGGCGACCGGCTCAGCTTCACGGGCACGGTCGTCTCGCAGGCGGCGGGAGAGCTCACGGTCGGGGTACGCGGCAAGGTCAGCCTCGGCGACCACGCCACCGGCACGATCACCCTCACCCTCCCCACAGCCCCCTGACCCGAAGGAGTGGCACGTCAGTGCTCAAGTCACGAGCCGCCATCGCCGGCATCGGCGCCACCGAGTTCAGCAAGCGATCCGGCCGGTCGGAGCTGCGGCTGGCGGCCGAGGCCGTGTTCGCGGCGCTCGACGATGCCGGGGTGGCGCCGGGTGACGTGGACGGGATGGTGACCTTCACCCAGGACACCAACCAGGAGATCGCCGTGGCCCGCGAGATCGGCGCCGGTGAGCTCACGTACTTCTCCAGGGTCGAGTACGGGGGCGGCGCGGCGTGCGGCACGGTGGCGCAGGCCGCCATGGCCGTCGCGACCGGAATGGCCACCACCGTCGTCTGCTATCGGGCGTTCAACGAGCGGTCGGGCCGGAGGTTCGGGCAGCCGGACGCCCGCCTGGGCGGCCAGCCGACCTCGCAGGGGTTGGAGATGAGCTGGCACGTGCCGTTCGGGCTGATGACGCCCGCCGGGTGGGTGGCCATGTTCGCCCAGCGGTACATGCACACCTACGGCGCCACCTCAGAGGACTTCGGCCGGGTGGCCGTCGCCATGCGCAGGCACGCCTCCACGAACCCCGCCGCCTGGTTCCACGGCCGCCCCATCACCCTGGCGGAGCACCAGGAGTCCAAGTGGATCGTGGAGCCGCTGCACCTGCTCGACTGCTGCCAGGAGAGCGACGGGGCCGTGGCCCTGGTGGTCACGACCACCGAACGGGCCCGTGACCTGCGCCGCTCCCCGGCCGTGATCACCGCCGCCGCCCAGGGGTCGGGCGCGGGGCAGATGATGATGACCAGCTACTACCGCGATGACATGAGCGGCCTGCCGGAGATGGGAGTCGTCGGCCGACGTTTATGGGAAATGTCCGGCCTGACCCCACAGGACATCCAGACGGCCATCCTGTACGACCACTTCACCCCGTTCGTCCTGGCCCAACTGGAGGAGCTGGGCTTCTGCGGCCGGGGAGAGGCCCCTGGCTACCTCCAGGACGGCGGCATCGAGCTCGGCGGCCGCCTGCCCGTCAACCCGAACGGCGGCCAGCTGGGGGAGGCCTACATCCACGGCATGAACGGCATCGCCGAGGCCGTACGGCAGCTGAGAGGCACCTCCGCCAACCAGGTGAGCGGCGTCCGCAACGTCCTGGTGACGGCGGGCACCGGCGTCCCGACCAGCGGGCTGATCCTTTCGGCCGGCTGACGGCCTCCTGAGCGGCCCGGCCGTCGGCGGGGGTTCCCGTGGTTCGTCACGCGACCGTCTCGATCTCTGTGACGGTCCCGGGGCCGCCCGGCGGACTTTGACGACGACCCCTGCCACAAAGTGGTGGACGGCACCGCACTCTGCCACAAGCGCGTCAACGCGAGGCTGCGCAATGAGGCACCCGGGGCGCTGCAGCCTTTGCCCGTGAGCACGGCTTGAGATGATGCGCAGGTGTTCTAGGTGTGAGACCGGAATACGAACGAAGCGTGCCATGGCTCGGTTCCACCGCTGGTGGAGGCCGGTGTATCGAAGCCTGATCGGGATCATTAGGATTCTGTCACTCTGTTGGCCGCGCTGATCGTCGAGGTATCTGTTGACGTCGATCGACCGGCGCTGGAGGAGTTCCTGACCTCCGGGCGGGAGCTGCCCTGCTGGCCGGGCACACCGGCCAGGTCATCACCGCGCTGACCAGCCAGGCCGCCACCACGGCCGCCCACCGCCGCGACGGCCTGGATGCGTGCATCCGCTACCTGACCAACAACATCGAGTACCTGCGCTATGACCAGGCGCTCGAAGCTGGATGGCCGATCGCGACCGGAGTGATCGAGGGAGCGTGCCGTCATCTGATCGCTGACAGGTTCGACCTGGCCGGGGCGCGGCGGGGTCTGGCCGGGGCCGAAGCGGTGTTGAAACTCCGCGCGCTGGTCGCCAACGGTCATCTTGAGCAGTACTGGAGTTTCCATCTCGCCCGGCAGCACGAGCGTGTCCATCAGAGCGACTACCAGGACGGATATGCCCTCACGGCTTGATCATTTCAATCACTGAGAACGAGCCGCACCCACCGTGGCGCGTCAAGCCAGGGAGCGCAGGACGCAGAACTCGTTGCCCTCGGGGTCGGCCATGACCACCCAGCTTCGGTCTAGGCCTTGGCCCACGTCTCTCTTGGTGGCGCCGAGGCCGAGCAGTCTGGTCACCTCGTCGTCGGTGCTACCGTCGATCGGGCTGACGTCAAGGTGGAGCCGGTTCTTCACGGTCTTGCCCTCGGGCACCAGAATGAACAGCAGGGTGGGCGGCATCTGGCGGGCCCGGACCTCCTCGACGGTCGGCTCCCAGGAGCCGATCTCGACCTTGCCCTCGTTCCGGTCGATCACCTCGAAGTCCAGGACCTCGCACCAGAAGGCCGCGAGTCTCTCCGGATCGTGGCAGTCGACGGCCAACTCGATGAATCTACTGGTCATGTCTCTATTCCCTCTGTTTCAATGCGTTCCGAACCATGCGGAGAGTGCCTCCCGCAGCGGGGACATGGCGCTGTCCGTGGATTCGTCGAGGCCGGCGGCCCAGGCGACGTGGCCGTCCGGGCGGATCAGCAGCGCGTCAGCCGGCCGATCGTCGGTCTTGGCGGTGTGGACGTCGAGGAGATGCCGCCAGTCCCGGGCGATCTGGCGGAGCTCTGGGCGGTCGGCCAGGTCGAGGAGGATGGGTCGGGCGGTGTGCATGAGGTCGGCGACGCTGGTGACGCCCTGGTCGGTGTGCAGGGTGAGGTCGGGGGCGAAGGTGCCGGTCAGCGGGTGGTGGTGGGAGCCGGGCATCGGGTAGCGGATGTCGGTTCCGGCGACGAGGGCTCCCATCCGGCGTAGCGGCTGCTCGTCGGTGAGCAGTTCGGTGAAGACGTCGCGAAGTGCTTCGGCGGCCGCGTCGTGTCCGCGTCGCAGGGCTACCTGCGCTCGGGTGTGCAGCAGGGTGCGGGCGCCGGCCAGATGGCGCTCGGTGTGGTAGGTGTCCAGCAGGCCGGCCGGGGCCGTGCCGTGGAGTTCGGCGGCCAGCTTCCAGGCCAGGTTAACCCCGTCCAGCATGCCGGCGTTGAGCGCCACTCCGGTGGCGGGGAACAGGTGTGCCGCGTCGCCGGCGAGCAGGATGCGACCGGCACGGTATCGCTCGGCCTGGTGGGCCTTGAAGGTGAACCGGGACAGCCGGGTCGATCCGGCCAGGGGCAGGTGGGCGCCGAGCACGCGGTGGATGCTGTCCTGCAGTTCGGTCAGGGTCATGGGGACGTCGTCGTCGTATTCGGTGTTCTCGTCCTCGATGGTGTAGAGGGAGACGGACTGGGTGCCGGGTGAGGAGCCGACGCCGAGCAGGCCCTGGTCGGTGCGGGTGAATCCGGCGCGGATGGTGCCGAAGCCGGGGACGTCGAGATCGCCATTGCCCAGAACGGTGACCGTGGGGGGCAGGGTGACCTGGGCCAGGCGGTTGACCTCGGGATAGGTGGTGCCAGGGAACGGGATGCCGGCCCAGTCGCGGATGCGGCTGCGCGCGCCGTCGCACCCCACGAGATAGCGGGCGCTCACCTGGTAGGGGCCGTCCGGGCCGCGCACGTCCACGGTGACCGCGTCGTCGTCCTGGCTTACCCCGGTCACCTCGTGTCCGCGGCGGAGGTCGACGCCGAGTTCGCCTGCGCGTTCGCCGAGCAGCCGCTCGAGCAGTTGCTGCGGCAGCGGCAGGGCGTGCATCGGGGGATCCGGCAGCTGGGTGAAATCCAGGTGCACGCCGCCGAACGGGAACCGGGGAGCGGGCATCGGGCCGGTGCAGGCCGCTTCGAAACGTTCCAGCAAGCCCCGGTAGCGCAGCAGCTCCAGGATCTGCCCGCCCAGGCCCCCGGCCTTGGGGGTGTCGCGGGGGCGCGGCTGTCGCTCCAGCACCAGCGGCCGCACTCCGGCCAGGCGCAGCTCGGCGGCCAGCATAAAACCCGTCGGACCGGCCCCCACGACGATCACGTCGGCGTCCCCCGCCGGCCGCTCTTCTCGCAGGTCTTCTTCCGCGGGCCGGGCGGCGTCGTGGTGCTTCATCATCTTCATCATCTATGACCTTTCGATCGTGTCGTTCGTCGCGTCGGAACGCGCGAATCGGGACGGAGCTGTCAGCCGGGTGCCAGGCGGCTGAGGTGTTCCCAGGCGCGGTACTCTTCGGCCCTGGCCTGGTTCATCTGCTGAACCAGATCGAAGGACCGGCTGCCGACGATCAGCCGCAGGGGCGGGTCGGGCAGGTCCACGAGCCGCATGACGACCGGCGCGGCCGTGCTCGGGTCGGGACCCGCTTCGTCGCCCCACATCTCGGTCAGCTTCGCCCGCAGCGGGTCGTACGCCGGGTCGGGCGTGGTGGCCGTCGTGCCGGTCGTGAACAGGCCGGTGTCGTAGCCGCCCGGCTGGACGATGGTGACCTTGACGCCGAAGGGTTCGACCTCCATGGCCAGCGCTTGGCCAAGGGAGTCGATGGCCGATTTGCCGGCCGCGTACAGGCCGGCCGAGGCCGTCCCGCCGCCCGTGCCCATCGTCGTCACCAGGAGGATGTGGCCCGAGCCCTGGGCGCGCAGGTGGGGCAGCACGGCCTGGGTGACCCAGATCTGCCCGAGGACGTTGACGTCGAAGTGGGCTCGGATCTGGGTCTCCGTGGCCTCTTCGACCATGCCGTACAACATCGCGCCGGCGTTGTTGACCACGATGTCGAGCCTGCCGAACGCGGCCACCGCCCGATCCACACCCTCGTGCACCGCGGCGCGGTTGGAGACATCGAGCGGAACGCACGCCAGGGTGTCGGGATGGCGGGCCCGCAGGCCCTCCAGCGGCGCCATGTCGCGGGCCGCGGCCACGACGCGATCTCCCCTGCTCAGCGCAGCCTCCGCGAACGCCCTGCCCAGCCCCCTGGACGCGCCCGTAATGAACCAGACACGCATGACACTCACTCCTTGCATCAGTCTTCGAGAGCCTGGTAGACGGTGGTCCAGAAGTCGCTCATCAGGTGGGCGGGGTTGGGCACGCTGTAGCCGAGCTGGCAGAGCAGGATGCCGGTGAGCTGGTTGGCTGGGTCGGCGTAGGCGGAGGTGCCGCTGCCGCCGTCCCAGCCGAACTGGCCGATCGGGGCGTAGTCGCCGCGGTAGGTGCGCACCGCCATGCCCAGGCCCCAGCCGCCCTGCTGGCCCTGGCCGAAGGAGATGTGCACGGCGTTGCGGGCCAGCGCAGTACGGGCGGCGTTCTGCTCCGGGGTGAGCCGGTTGGTGGTCATCAGCCCCACCGCCGGCCGCGACAGGATCCGCCGGCCCTCGTGAACCCCACCGTTGAGCAGCATCCGGAAGTAGGCGTGGTAGTCGTCGGCGGTGGAGACCAGGCCGCCACCGCCGCCCTGGAACGCCGGGGGCTTGCTCCACCTGCCGCCCTCGGGTTCGTCCCACGCGAGGAATTCGCCCGTGGCGGGGTCGGGGGCGTACAGGGTGGGCAGCCGGTCGATCTGGTCGGCGGGCACGTGGAAGCCGGTGTCCTTCATGCCCAGGGGCTCGAAGATGCGCTCGCGCAGGAAGTCCTCGAAGCTCTGGCCGGTCACCCGGGACACCAGCACGCCGACCAGGTCGCTGCTGATCTGGTACTGCCACTGCTCGCCGGGCTGGTGCATCAGGGGCAGCTCGCCCAGGCGGCGCATCCACTCGTCCTGCTCCGGAACCTCGGTCGGCAGGTTCGGGGTCAGCCCCCGCTCGAAGATGGCGTTCAGGATCGGGGTGCCCAGCGCGGTCATGTCCATGCCCAGGCCGAAGGTGGAGGTCAGCACGTCGCGGACGGTGACCGGGCGGCGGGCCGGCACGATGGCGTCGAGCTCGGCGTCGATGCTCTTGAGAACCTGCCGGCCGGCCAGCTCGGGCAGCCACGGGTCGACCACGTCGTCCAGCCGCAGCCGGCACTCGTCCAGCAGCACCATCGCCGCCGCGATCGAGACCGGCTTGGAGGTGGAGGCCATCCGGAAGATCGTGTCGCGGCGCATCGGCGCGCCGCCGTCGTGCCGCATCGTGCCCAGCGTCTCCACGTGGGTCTGGCCGCCGCGGCTGACCAGGGCCACCAGGCCGGGGATCTTCCCCGAGTCGACATGCCGTGCCAGCACCTCACGCAGCCTGCGCAGCCCCTGCTCAGAGAAGCCGTTTCCGCCGATTGCCATGATCCTTATCTCCTTGGCGTCATGATTGGTCCGCCGGTTCCGTTGCGATCCGGCGTTCGTGCATTCACCCTCGCGAATGGGCCCGACATCGGGCCGTCGCCGCCCTGACGCCGCCGCTGACACGGCAGCGCCAGGTCAGCGGGCGGCCCGGCCGGGTGAAGGCCGCTCCGCGGCGAAGCCGGGAACGTAGTCCTTGAGCCGTATCAGGTACGGGCGGGCCGCCGTCGTGCGATCGAGCCCCTCCTGCGGAGGCGTGCCCAGGAAGAACTGGTCGGCGCCTTCGCGCCCCAGGTGCTGGTGCTCGGCGACGAAGCCGCGCATCTCCCGCTCGTAGGCGGCGAACGCCCGCGCATGGCCGCCGTCGGCGGCCAGCTCGCCGGCCAGGATGTAGGCGCCGATCAACGCCTGGGAGGCGCCGCGACCCGAGGCCGACGCCGCGCAGTAACCGGCGTCCCCGAGCAGCACCACCCGGCCCGAGAACCAGCGGTGCATCTCCACCTGGGCGTTCGCCTCGAAGAAGAGGTCCTTCGCCCCCCGCATCTCCTCCAGCAGGCGCCGGACCAGCCGGCCTTCGTCGGCGAACCGCCCGGCCACGATGCGCTTGTGCTGCCCGGCGTCATCGCGGTCGTAGGCCAGCGGCCCGGAGGCGAAGTGCAGCGCCGCCCGGGCTCGGGTGCCGTCGCGGGTGCCGAGCACCGCGGCCGCCTTGCCCGGTACGCGGTGGACCCGGCCGCCTTCTTCGGTGCCGAAATGGCCGGGCAGGCCGAAGACCGCCGTGTAGAGGCCCAGGTGCCGGACAAAGAGCTCGGGCGGCCCGAAAACCAGCGAGCGGGTTCGCGAATACAGCCCGTCAGCGCCAGCCACCAGGTCGAAGCGCCGCGGCTGGCCCCGGTCGAAGGTGACCCGCACGTCGCCGACCGTCTGCTCCAGTGTGGCGATCGAGTCGCCGAAGACATACTCGACCTCCCGGCGGGTGGCCTGGTACAGCAGGCCGGCCAGGTCGTCCCTGAGGATCTCCAGGTCGCCCGCACGGACCGCCACGGGCAGCGCGGCGTACTCGTCCGCCATCGCCGTATCACCCAGCCGCAGGTCCAGCGCTTCGGCCCGCTCCAGCAGGGCCATCCGGTCCAGCACGTCCAGCGCCTCGCCGCGCAGGCCCGCCGCATACCCGCCCGCGCGCACCCGCGGGGCGCGCTCCACCACGGTCGGGGTGAACCCGTGGTGGCGCAGCCAGTACGCCAGTGCAGCCCCGGCGACGCCGGCACCGCAAACCAGGACGTCCATCCACGTGCTCCCTCGACTAGGCGAATCGTACGCATCGAGGATCAAGTACGGTGAACACCCGAAACAACGACGAACCCCGAAAGATCACCTTCAGCGGGAGTGAACGGAGCAGGTCAGGCGTGGAACTGCGGGACATCGAGATCTTCCTGATCCTGGCCGAGGAACTGCACTTCGGCCGCACCGCCACCCGGCTGTGCCTGTCACCCGCTCGCGTCACCCAGGCGATCCAGAAGCAGGAACGGCAGGTCGGCGCTCCGCTGTTCGAGCGCAACAACCGCACGGTCCGACTGACACACGTCGGACGGCAGCTCCGGGACGACCTCCGGCCGCTGTATGCCGGGCTGAAGGACAGCATGGAGCGCGCCCAGCTCGCCGGCCAGGGCATCACCGGCATCCTGCGGGTCGGCATGCTCCCGCTCAACGCCCACGACCTGCGCCCCTACTGGGACGTCTTCCGCCTGCGCCACCCGCTGTGGAAGCTGCGCGTCCACAAAGCACAGGTGGGCGAAGCCTTTCCCGCGCTGCGGCGCGGAGACATCGACGTCCTGGTGAGCTGGCTCCCCGTCGACGAACCCGACCTCACCGTGGGGCCGGTCGTGTTCGCCGAGCAGCGCGTGCTGGCCGTCGCCACCGACCACCAGCTCGCCTCGCGCGCGTCGGTCTCGCTGGAGATGGTCTCCGACTTCCAGCACCCGCACGCCGACACCGGGCCCGGCTACTGGTACGACGCCTACGCCCCGCGCCTCACCCGGCGGGGCCGTCAGATCGAGCGCGGTCCCGTGGTGCGGGACGCGGAAGAGGCCATGACCCTCGCCAGCATGGACGGGCTTGTCGTGCTCTTCCCCGCCCACGTCACCCGCTACTGGGTACGGCCGGACATCGCCTACCTGCCGGTCACCGATATGGAGCCGCTGCCGTACGCGCTGGTGTGGCGGAGCGAGGCTGAGAGCGAGCCCATCCAGGCCCTGGCCGGGGTCATCCGCGATCTGGGCCCTCTTCCGTCGGCCCCTGACCCTTGAAGGCCTGGACGCCTGCAGATGGCCGCCGGCCTCGGAGCGCTCGGACCCAGCGAAGCTCTCCGCCAACTCATCGACCTCAGCATCCCCAGCACTCGATCAGCAGCGGACTGGGAACTTGCCTGCGCCGACCATCTGTACGCCCTCCGGCGCCGTCCCCCCACCCAGGTCCAAGCGGACATCCATCTCGACCTCATGGCGGTGGTGCACCAGGTCCAGCAGAGCATTGCCCAGATCGGGCCCGACCACGCGCATACGCGCGACCTGTACCGCGCCTTGGCCGCGCTCGCCACGCTGCACGCCAACGTGCTTACCCGCCTCGCCCAACACGGCGCCGCACTCCGGTGGTGGCGCACCGCGTGCCATGCCGCCGACGCGAGCGGCGACCTGTACCTGCAACTCGGCGTACGCAGCACGGAGGCGGGGCACGGCATCGACGGCGGACAGCGGGACCCGGAAACGGTGCTCCGTCTTCTGTCCAGCGCCGCGCCATTGGTCGAGAAGGTGCCGGGCTCGTACGGCGCCGCGCTGATCGACTACACCCGCTGCAAGGCCCTGGCCATGGTCGGGCGACACGATGAAGCACGCGCGACGTTGGAGCGGATCAGCGAGCGTCTGAGCACCGGTCATCTGCCGGCCAGCATCATGGCCGACTACTGGCGGTTGGGGCAGTTCCCGTACGCTCGGGTATGGGTGTACAGCGCGGTAGGCGACATGGCGAAGGCCAGTGAGCGCGGGACCAGGTCGTCAGAGACAACCCCGATTACCAGTACCCCGCTATCGCGCGCCTGCTGACCGCGCAATGCACAGTGGTCAACGGCGGGGTTGACGAGGGCCTGCAGGTGGCTGCTGAGGTTGTGGATAGCCTGCCGGCCATCCACCGGACGACGCTGGTCGAACAGGCCGGGCGGATGGTGTTGTCGGCGGTGCCGGTGGAGCAGCGGGAGCGGCCGGCAGTGAGCGATCTGCGGTCAGTGCTGGCAGCTAGCCGATGATGAGCGGGACCGCGAAGAACACGATCATCGCGATGGCGACGCAGACCAGGAACCCGACCAGTTCCCACGCCCAGTCGTGGTGCCGGTCCTTGCCGGGGCGTACCCGGGCTCGCGGTACGTCCGGTACGTCCGGGAGGTCCTCGGGTAGGTCGTCCACGATGGGCAGGTCGTCCACGGTCGGCGGGAACGGCAGCGGGGCCGGCAGCCGGTAGATGGGCTCCCTGGCGGCGGTCCTGGGGACGAAGAAGGAGCCCGGCTCCCTGGCCTCGCCCTTGTGTACGAGGATGTCGCCGATGGCGGGCAGTTCCTGGGTGATCGGCTCGTCGTCCAGCACGTCCGCCGGAATGGACGCCGAGAGAGTGAACGGACGTTTCGGCAGGGGCTCCTCGGTCGGCTGAGCAGGCGCGGGCTTCTCGGAAGCGGGCTGCGGTAAGCGGAACAACCCATCACGCACCGGTCGCGAGCCGGAGAGGGCGTCGTCGGACGGTCGCTTGCTGGGGAGCGCGTCGGAGGGTGGCCGTGTGTCGAAGAGGGCGTCGTCGGACGGCCGCCTGCCGAAGAGCGCGTCCCCAGATGACCGCGTGTCGGAGAGCAGGTCCCCGGGCAGTCGCGTGCTGGGTGACCGAGGCGTGAAGAAGCGCTGTCCCTCAGGAGCCAGGCCCTCAGGAGTCGGACCCTTGGGAGCCAGACCCGCGGGAGCGGGGCCCTCGAGAGCGGAGCCGGGTCCGAACGGGTCGCGGAGTTTGGGCATCGGTGCCGTGGGTGCCTCGTGCTCCGGCACTCGGGACGGCGACGGCGGGGTCAGCAGTTCCGTCGGGAAGATCCCGGTGCTGGTCGCCGCGTCCGCCACAGCCAACGGCTGCGGCCACGTGGGCGGGCCCGGCCAGAGCGGCTTGACGAACATCGGCGCCGCCGTACGACCGGGCGGGATCTGCGGAGCGAAGTGCGAGTGGAGGGACGCGGGCGGTGGCGGCCAGGGCAGCCGTCCCAGTACGTCGCGCAGTGGCGCCACGCCGAGCGCCCCGTAGACGTCGGCCACCGGCTTGGACACGCGGGTTTCTGTGCAGGCCAGGGTGGTGTCGAGCGCCTGCCGGTAGCGGTGCGTGGCGCTGGTGGCCAGCTCGTCCGCCGTGTCGGGCGCTACGTCGAGCACCCAGGCCAGCTCGGCGCGGTCCAGCCCGCACACCTCGCACAGCACGAGCACCTCGCGCTGGTGCGGGCGCAGCTCCCGCAGGACCCGCTCCACCAGCGCGGACGCCGGGTCGATCAGCGGGTCGACCACCGGCGGCGCGTAGACGACATCGCGGCGCTGGATCTCCCGGCGGGCGAACGCGAACAGGGCGGCGCGGGCAGGCGGCGCCGCCTGCCCGCCGACGCGGGCGGACGCTGAGGCAGTGGCCCCGGAACCGCGGGTGGATGCTGAGGTGTTGGCCCCGGAACCGCGGGCGGACGCCCAGGCGTCGGCGGCGGAGCCGAGGACGGACACCAAGGCGTCGGCTGCGGAACCGTGGTCTCCGAGCTGGTCAGCGCAGTACGCGAACAGCCCGGCGGCGTAACGGTCGTAGAGCTCCGCGATCAGTTCCGCCCGGGAGGGGTGATCGGTGAGCAAGTCTGTCACGGGGCCGGATCCTCTTGCTGAAATACGGACGCTTGAGGTGGGGGGTGCGGCGTCTGAGTGTGTGGTGTTAATCATGCCAACTTACCCAGGTGCAGCGCACTATCAGAACGGCATTTCGCATGAAACTTGCAGCTTGCTGAAGCGTTTCACAGAGGCCCGAGGGGACAGAGTGAGCTGGATCGCCGTAGTCTGGTCGTCCTAAGAGATCATGCGGCGGCCGTAGCAGGGGGGCTGCGGCCCCCGCCACGAACGCGAGAGGTCGCGCGTGATCACATTTGACGACGTCACCAAACGCTATCCGGACGGCACGGTCGCAGTCGATCACCTGAGCCTTGAGGCGCCGACGGGTGAGATCACCGTGTTCGTCGGCCCCTCCGGTTGCGGGAAGACGACGTCCCTCCGAATGATCAACCGGATGATCGACGCCTCAGAGGGGCGGATCCTCCTTGACGGTGAGCCCGTGCAGGGCATCGATCCGCCGACGTTGCGGCGCGGCATCGGCTATGTCATCCAGCAGGCCGGGCTCTTTCCGCACCGGAAGATCGTAGACAACATCGCCACCGTCCCCTATTTGCTCGGCTGGGACCGCAAGAAGGCCCGTGACCGCGCCATGGAGCTGCTCGAACGCGTGGGACTCGACTCGGCCATGGGCGAGCGTTACCCGTTCCAGCTGTCCGGCGGGCAGCAGCAGCGGGTCGGTGTGGCCAGGGCGCTCGCGGCGGACCCGCCGGTGCTGCTCATGGACGAGCCGTTCAGCGCGGTCGACCCGATCGTCCGCACCAGCCTGCAGGAAGAGCTGCTCAGGCTGCAGGCGGAGCTGAACAAGACCATCGTCTTCGTCACCCACGACATCGACGAGGCCATCAAGCTCGGCGACCGGGTGGCCGTCCTGCGCGTGGGCGGCAAGCTGGCGCAGCTGGCCGACCCCAAGACGCTGCTGTCGGAGCCCGCCGACGACTTCGTCCGCGAGTTCCTCGGTCATGACCGGGGCATCAGGCGCCTGCAGTTCATCTCGACGGAGGGTCTGCGCCTGCGCGACGATCTGACCGTGCCCGAGGGCTTCGAGGGGCCCACGGACGAGCCGTGGCTGCTCGTCGTCACCGGGGACGACCGGCCGGTCGGCTGGATCTCGCGCGAGCGGCCCACCGAGCTGGAGCCGTACGGGACGTTCGTGCTCGGCCGCGACTCGATGCGCTCGGCCCTCGACGCGGCGTTGCTGTCGCCGTCGGGCTGCGCGGTGGCCGTCGACGGGGACGGCAAGGTGGTCGGCGCCGCCACGCGGGAGGCGCTCGACGAGGCACTGGCGGAGGCGGCCGATGGCTGACGGACCGCCCTCCACGTGGGCGATTGCTGACGGACCGCCCTCCATATGGGAGTGGATCGCGCGCAACTGGGACACCGGCCGGGTCGACAGCATCAAGAACCTGCTCGGCGACCACCTGATCATGTCGCTGGTGCCGATCGTCGTCGCGCTGATCGTGGCGCTGCCGCTGGGGCTGGCCAGCGTGCGCTGGCGCTGGCTCTACCAGCCGACCACGGGCGTGTTCAACGTGATCTACGCGCTGCCGTCGCTGCCGGTCTTCATGCTGCTCATCCAGTTCACCGGCCTGTCGAAGACGACCGTGATCGTGCCGCTGACCTTCTACGCCTGCGCCGTGCTCATCCCGTCGGTCGTCGACGGGCTCGGCGCGGTTCCTGAGCACGTACGGCAGTCGGCCGTCGCGATGGGGTTCACGCCGCTGCGCCGCCTGGTGCAGGTGGAGCTGCCGATCGCCACGCCCGTCGTGATCGCCGGGCTCCGGGTGGTCGCCGTCTCCAGCATCAGCCTCGTGAGCGTCGGCGCGCTGATCGGGCAGGGCGGTCTGGGCATGCTGTTCACCAGGGCCTACCAGAACCCGTTCGTGCCGCCCGCGCTCGTCGGTATCGTGCTGATCGTGCTGCTGGCCCTCATCGCCGACGGCCTTCTGGTGCTCGCCCAGCGGCTGCTCACGCCCTGGGTCCGGGCTAGGAGGTCCGCGTGAACTGGCTGCTGGAGTTCTTCGGCAAGGCCGACAACTGGTCGGGCCCGGCGGGCATCCCCGCGCGGCTGCTCGAACACCTGGAGTTCTCGGTCATGGCGCTGGCCCTGGCCGTGCTGATCGCGATCCCGCTCGGCCTGCTCATCGGGCACACCGGCAAGGGCGGAATCGGCGTGGTGGTCACGGCCAACCTGGCCAGGGCACTGCCGACGCTGGGGCTGCTGGTGCTGTTCGTGCTGCTGCTCGGCACCGCGTCCATCCTGCCGGTGATCATTCCGCTGGTGCTCCTGGCCATACCGCCGATCCTGGTCAACACCTTCGAGGGCATCAGGGGCGTGGACCCGGAGCTGCGTGATGCCGCCTATGGGATGGGCCTGCGGAGCGGGCAGGTGCTCGGGCGGGTGCTGGTGCCGGTGGCGCTGCCGCTGATCCTCCTGGGGCTCCGGCTGTCGGCCATCCAGGTGGTCGCCACCACCACGATCGCGGCCTACACCGGATTGGGCGGGCTGGGGCGATTCGTCATCGATGGCTTCTCGACTCAGGATTACGCCAGCGTCGTCGGGGGTTCAGTACTGATTGTGTTGTTCGCGCTCGTCGTGCAGGTGCTGTTCACCCTCGTTCGGAGGGTGACGGTCTCCCCAGGGGTGAGCCAGCGGGTCAAGGTCCGCTAATCTCTCCAATACCTGCCGCTAAGGAAGGAAATAACGATGAAACGCATGTTCGGCACCGCGGCGGTGCTGCTGACGGCATCGCTCGCGTTGGCCGCTTGTGGGGGTGGCGGCAGTGGTGGAGGCAACCCGCTCAACACCACGAGCGCGGCGCCCAGTGGTTCGGCCGCCGCGAGCGGTGGCAAGGTCATCATCGGCTCCGCCAACTTCGATGAGAACACCCTGCTGGCCTCGATCTACGCCCAGGCGCTCCAGTCCAAGGGCGTGCAGGTGGAGGAGAAGCCCAACATCGGCACCCGCGAGGTCATCTACGACCAGGTCAAGAGCGGCGGGCTGACCGTCGTGCCCGAGTACAACGGCAACTTGCTGGCCTTCGTCGACAAGGAGACCAAGGCGAAGACCACTGACGAGGTCAACGCCGGGCTCAAGGAGAAGCTGCCGCCCGAGCTCGAGGTCCTCGACTCCTCTCCCGCCGAGGACAAGGACACCCTGACGATCAGCAAGGACACGCAGGCCAAGCAGTCGCTCAACACCATGGACGACCTGGCCAAGGTGTCCAAGACCATGGTCATCGGGGCTCCGGCCGAGTTCAAGAAGCGCTGGGAGGCGGAGCTCAAGTCGGTCTACGGGATCGAGTTCAAGGACTGGAAGGCCACGGGCGCCACGACCGCCGACGCCATCAAGGACGGCACGGTCCAGGTCGGCAACGTGTTCAGCACCGACCCGAAGATCGCCGCCAACAACCTCGTCTCGCTCCAGGACACGAAGAACCTCTTCGCCGCCCAGAACGTGACGCCGCTGGTCAACAAGGCGGCCGTGAACGACACGGTCAAGACCACGCTCAACGCGATCTCGGCCAAGCTCACCACGCAGTCGCTGCTCGACATGATGCAGAAGATCGCCGTCAACAAGGACGAGCCCGCCACGGTGGCCAAGGAATGGCTGACCTCCAACGGTCTCGGCTGACCCGCCCGGCGAGGGGCCCCGCACTCCGGGGGCTCTCGTCGTGAGCGAGTTCACCGAGGCGATGGCGCAGCTCGCGGCGGGCGTGGCGGTGGTCACCGTACGCGACGGCCGCGACGACCTGGGCACCACCGTCTCGGCGCTGATGTCGGTCTCGCTGGAGCCGCCGCTGATCCTGGTGAGTCTGGGCAGCGGCGGCTACCTCTGCGAGGTGCTGCTGCGCCAGGACCGCTGGGCGGCCTCGCTCCTGTCCGCGGGGCAGGCCGCTATCGCGAGCCGCTTCGCCACCGCCGGGCGGCCCAGCGCCCGTCACCTGGTGGCGGGCATCGCGCACCACCGCAGCACCCTCTCGGACGCACTCGTCGTCGAGGGCGGCGTCGCGGCCCTGGAGGCGGAGACCACCCAGGTGGTCCCCGCCGGGGATCACACGCTGTTCATCGCGCGTGTGCTCGCGGTGCCGTATGTCACGCCCTCGCTCCAGCCGCTGGTCCGGCTCCGCGCCCGCTACCGCCCGATGGGCGGCTCCTGACGAAAGAGCCCACCGGACATCACGTACGGCGGTTTCAGCGAATCGTGTACCAGCTCGGGAGGGTCAGCGGCCCGGCGGCCGGGAGGCCCAGCTCGGCGGAGAGCCGGGCGAGCGGCCCCCAGGCTTCCAGGCGGACGCGGGCCAGCGCGGCGGCCTTGTCCTCGCTCGACTCCGGCCCCAGCAGCCGCTCCAGCGGGTTGAGCCGCGGATAGACCCGCACGGGCGCCTCCGCGCCCAGGCCCGCGCGCTTCCTGGCCATGCCGAGCGCGTCCTCGAGGCCGCCCAGCTCGTCGACCAGGCCACAGGACCGGGCGTCGGCGCCGGTCCAGACGCGGCCGCGGGCCAGCTCGTGGGCGCGCTCCCGGGTCAGGCCGCGACCCTCGGCGACCTTGCCCACGAAGTCATCGTAGATACGGTCGAGCCAGGCGTTGACCCGCTCCCACTGCTCGGGGGAGAAGGCGCGCGTCGCGGAGAACATGCCCGCGTTGGCGCCCCCGGCCACCAGCTCGGAGTTGACGCCGACCTTCTCCAGCAGCTCCCGCATCACCGGCTTGCCGGCGAACACGCCGATGGAGCCGGTCAGCGTGCCGGGCTGGGCGACGATCACGTCGGCGGCCATCGAGACGAAGTAACCGCCGGACGCGGCCACGTCGCCCATCGACACGATCACCGGCTTGACCTTGCGGGCCAGCACGACCTCACGCCAGACCGTGTCCGAGGCGACGTACGAGCCGCCGGGGCTGTCCACTCGGAACACGATCGCCTTGACGTGCTCGTCGCGCCGGGCGGCCCGCAGCGCGGCGCTCACCGTGTCGGAGCCCATCGCGCCGCCGCCGCCGAGCGGGCTGCGTCCGCTGCGGCCGGACCTGATCTGCCCGTTGCCGTGGACCAGCGCGATGCCGTCGGCCGTCGGATGCGGCAGCTTGCGTACGGCCGCGGCCTTGGCGTAGCGGGAGACGTACTGCAGGTGCGGCTCACCACCCGCGGCCCGCTTGACCTCGTCGTACACCTCGTCGCGGTAGGCCAGCCCGTCGACCAGGCCGGCCTCCAGCGCCTCGGCGCCGATGAAGGGCCCCTGGTCGATCAGCTCGCGCACCTTGGCCGGGTCGAGCCGGCGGCCCTCGGCGATGCCCGCGCCGACCTGCTCGATGACCGACTCGACGATGCGGGTCATCGACTCGCGGTGCGGCTCGGTCATGTGGTCCTGGGTGAACATGTTGGCCGCGGTCTTGTACTCGTGCCGCTGGCCGACCTCGTAGTCGACGCCCAGCTTGGCCAGCGTGCCCTTGACGAACCGCTGCTCCAGCGCCACGCCCGTCAGCCCCACGTCGCCGCTCGGCTGCAGGTAGATCCGCTCGAACGCGGTGGCCAGGTAGTAGGGCACGGTGGCGTTGCCGAACTCGCCGAACGTCTCGGCGAAGGCGACCGTCAGCTTGCCCGAGTCCCGGAACTGGGTGACCGCCTGGCGCAGCTCCTGCACCATCGCCAGACCGAGCGGGTTGCCGCCCATCTTCACGATCAGTGCCTTGACCCGGGAGTCCTGCCTGGCCCGCTTGAGGCCCGAGAGCACATCGGCCAGCCGCGTCTTGCGCATGGACAGCACAGCGGAGAGCGGGTCCGCCGGTGGCCCTTCGGTGAGCCCTTCGGTCAGATCGAGCTCGAGTACCAGCGGGGCGGTGCGCCGCTGGCGAAACCTGTCAACGGTATCCAAGATCGCCTTGCCTGCGTCCATAAAAGCCACCCTAAGCGGCAGGAGTCGGTCATGGGTTGACCAAACTCCTGCCGAGGGCCGGACGGCAGGCCGGGGCGAGGGTTTAGAGAGCGGACCGGGCCGGGAGGATCGCCCTGGCCAGGTTGATCCGTTCGGTGCTCACCTCGGTGAATTCGCTGCTGTAGGAGATGTCCATGCCGGTGTTCTGCAGCTTCGCCATGACCTGGGCGACGCTCAGGCCGGGAAAGGCCTGCTTCATCACCGCGAACCCGCCGGTCACGTGCGGCGCGGCCATCGAGGTGCCGCTCAGCTCCGCGAAGGTGCCACCGGGCACCGACGAGTTGATCTTGACGCCGGGCGCGAACACGTCCAGCATCGCGCCGCGGTTGGAGAACGAGGCGATCTGGTCACTGTCGTCCGTGGCGCCCACCGCGATGGCGCTGGAGACGCAGGCCGGAGAGGCGACGCCGTCGTTGCCGGAGTTGCCCGCCGCGATCACGGGCGCCACACCGAGCGCCCGCAGGGCGTCGAACTGCGCCTTGTGCGCGCCGGCCCGCGGGTCGTTGTCGCACGGCTCGGTCCACATGCGGCCGCCGCCGAGGCTCATGTTCACCGCGGCGATGTGCCGCGCCTTGGCCGCCTTCGCGACGTACTCCAGCGCGAGCTTCTGGTCGGAGGTGTAGCTCAGGAAGCACGGGGTCGCGGGGGCTCCCGCCGCGCCGCAGGCCGTGGCGCTGTTGATGCGGGTGAAGACCTGGATGGGCAGGATGGCCGCGGCCGGGGCCACGCCGTTGGACGGAGCGCCCCGCACCATCGCGCCCGCCGCTATGCCCGCCACGTGCGAGCCGTGGCGGCACTGGTTGACGCCGTTCGCGATGCACAGCGGGGTCTCGGCGTTCGCCGCGCCGAGGCCGGTCTGGCTGGGCTGCCCGTTGGGGCAGAGCGAGACGGCCTCGACGCTCGGGTTCGCGGAGGAGAAGCAGGCTTCGTCGGTGATCCGGCCGGCGAAGAACGGATGGTCCTCGTCGATGCCGGTGTCGAGGATGGCGACCGTGGCGCCCTTGCCGGTCCAGCCGGCCGCGTTGGCCCGGTCGGAGCCGATCACCTTGGTGCTGACGTCCAGGAGTTTGGAGTTGTCGTCCATGAAGGCCGAGCTCAGCTCGTCCTGGTAGACGGATTTGACGCGGAGGTCGTCCCTGAGCGCGTCCAGGCACGCGTCGTCGAGTTCGGCCACGAAGAAGTTCGGCGACTTCGCCGTCTCGACGATCCGCGCGGCCGCGGAGGCCGCCATGATGTCCCTGGCGACAGCCTCGCCGTCCTGGCCAGGATGGAGCTCGACGATCGAGCGGACGCGCTGCGTCCTCTGCATCTCAGCGATGAGCGCCGGGCTGATGAGCGGGCCGCCGGCGCGGCTGTCCGCGCTGCCGGCCGGGGCCGCGACGAGCGCGGCCGAGACCGTGGCGAGCGCGACCATACCGGTCAGCAGCGGTCGTAGCTTCACTGGTTCCTCCGTGGTGGGGAAAGGCATACTGCCTGCACAGTCCCCACCCGCGAGAAGGGTGATGTCGCTGTTTCCCAAGTGACGCATCTACGCCAGAGAAACCTTTGCCGCTACTTCGGCAGGACGCTCTTCGCCGCCTTCTTCAGCGCGGCACTTGTGGCTTTGGTGGTGAGTCGCACCTTTTCGGCGGACTTCAAGGTTGTTGTCCCGTTGGTTCCGTGGGCCCAGTTCAGCCAGCCCGTCAGCAGGGCGGCGTCCAGCTTCGCGCGGTTGGTCTTGCTGGCCTTCAGCACCCGGTACGCGGTGCCCAGGGATGACGCCTTGGTCAGCTCGGGGAAGACCGTGCTGGCCTTCTGCACCAGGCTCAGGTAGCAGGTGAGCGTGGCGTCGGGCAGCTTGCCGGTGCTCCGGTGCAGCTCCACGGCCCATTTCTTGGCCGTCAGGCGGGTGCCGGTCGTACCGCGCGTACACACCGTGGCGGGGGCCTTGGGGGTGACCGTCACGGTCACAGTCACGGTGAGGGTCGGCAGCGGGACCGGCGTCGGGCTCGTCTCCGACGGCTCGGGCGTCGGCGTGGGGCCGCTGCTGTCCGACGGGTCGGGCTCGGGGTCGGGGTCGGACGGGTCGGGGTCGTCGGGGGCCGGCGCCGGGGTCTGGGTGATGGGCGGCTGCGGCGCGCTACCGGTCAGCGCGGCGAGCACGTCCAGGCGCGGCGTGGTGACCTGGGTGCCGTCGGCGACCTGATAGACGTACGGGCGGCCGCTCGACTTGAGCTTGTCGATCAGCTCGGTCATCGGGGACTGCGGGGACTGCGCCTTCAGCAGCGCCAGCGCGCCCGCCACGTGCGGAGTCGCCATCGAGGTGCCGCTGTAGACGGCGCTCTGGTTGTCGGGCACCGAAGAGTCGATGTCCACACCCGGCGCGAACAGGTCCACCCCGGCGCCCCGGTTGGAGAAGTCGGCGATCGCGTCGCTGTCGTCGTTCGCGCCCACGGCCACCGCGGAGGTGATGCAGGCGGGGAACGAGGCGCCCTCGGAGTACTCGTTGCCAGCCGCGACCACGGTCGCGATGCCCTTGGCCAGCAGGGCGTCGATCTTCGGCTTGAAGATCGCGCCCTCCTCGCTGTCGTCGCACGAGGTCTCGGGCAGCCCGCCGCCCAGGCTGAGGTTCACCGCGGCGATCGGCTGCGCCGAGGCGGCCACGTAGTCCATGGCCAGCCGCAGCGACGACTCGTACGCCAGCAGGCACGACGGCTCGCCGTAGCAGACCGACTCGTCGTTGACCCGGCTGAACACCTGCACCGCGACGATCCCCGCGCCGGGCGCGACGCCGCCGTTGCCCGCCGCGATGCCCGCGACGTGGGAGCCGTGGTCACACAGGTTCTCCCCGTTGGCCAGGCACTTGGCCGTCATGGCGTCGGCCGCGCCCTTGCCGGTCTGCGTGGTCTGGTGGTTCGGGCACAGCGACTCCACGCCCTCGTCCACCGCGGAGAAGCACGCCTCGTCCACGATCCGGCCGCCGAAGTTCGGGTGGTCCTCGTCGATGCCGGTGTCGAGGACGGCCACCGCCTGGCCGGTGCCGACGAAGCCCTGGGCGTGCGCTTGGTCGGCGCCGATCTGGGTGAGGTTGTTCGCCGCACTCGGGGGATAGGCGCGATCACGGTGGATCGAGGTGACGCGCGAGTCCGCGGCGAGCGCGGCCAGCTCCTCGGCGGTGCCCTGGACCACCATGAACGGCTGGCTCTCCGGCCGCAGCACGACGTCCACGCTCTCGGCCGCCGCCTGCTTGGCCACCGGCGCGTTCTGCGCCGGGTCGCTCAGCTCGACGATAGCGCGCACGGTGCCGCCGCTGAGCGCCAGGCCGTCTTCGAGCTTCTCCTGGGTCGCGCTCGGCGAGGGGGTCGGGGTAGACGTGGGGTCGTCGGCGAAGGCCGGAGCGGCCGGCACTAAGGCCAGCAGGATCGCGCACACGATCAAGGAGCGAAGTCGCACGATCCCGGAGTTTAAGGGGATTTATCCGGCGCGCACAGGGGTGGAGGGGCCCTCTCAGCGAACTCTCACTCACTTCCCAGCGCGTCGTGACGCAGCCACACGGCGCCCAGCGGCGGAACCCGCAGCGTGGCGGAGTGCGGCAGGCCATGCCAGGGCTCCTCGACGGCTTGGACCTCGCCCATGTTGCCGACCCCGCTGCCCCAGTAGTCGTAGGCGTCGGTGTTGACGATCTCCGTCCACTGCCCGCCGTACGGCAGGCCGAGCCGGTAGTTCTCGTACGGCCCGCCGCTGAAGTTGGCCACGCACGCCACCGCCGATCCGTCGGCCGCGTAGCGGACGAACGAGAAGGTGTTACCCCGCGCGTCGTCGGCGTCGATCCAGCGGAAGCCCTCGGGCGTCGCGTCCTGCTCCCACAGGGCCGGGGTCTCGCGGTAGAGCCGGTTGAGATCGCGCACCAGCCGTTGTACGCCCGCGTGCCCGTCGAACTCCAGCACCCACCAGTCGAGCCCGCGCTCCTCCGACCACTCCGAGCCCTGGCCGAACTCGCCGCCCATGAACAGCAGCTGCTTGCCCGGGTGCGCCCACATGAACGCGAGCAGGGCCCTGAGCTGGGCGAAGCGCTGCCATTCGTCGCCCGGCATCTTGCCCAGCAGCGAGCCCTTGCCGTGCACGACCTCGTCGTGGGACAGCGGCAGCACGAAGTTCTCGGAGTAGGCGTACATGAGCGAAAAAGTCATCTGATGGTGGTGGTACTGCCGAAATATCGGCTCATGTCGTAGATAGCTGAGCGTGTCGTGCATCCAGCCCATGTTCCACTTGAAGCCGAACCCGAGCCCGCCCAGGTGCACGGGCCGCGACACGCCCGGCCACGCCGTCGACTCCTCCGCCACGGTCGTGATGCCCGGAGCCTCCCGGTAGCAGACGGAGTTCATCTCCTTGAGGAACTCCACCGCGTCGAGGTTCTCCCGGCCGCCGTAGATGTTCGGCGTCCACTCACCCTCGCGCCGCGAGTAGTCGAGATAGAGCATCGAGGCGACCGCGTCGACCCGCAGCCCGTCGATGTGGAACTCCTTCATCCAGTAGAGCGCGTTGGCGACCAGGAAGTTGCGCACCTCCCGGCGGCCGAAGTCGAAGACGTAGGTCCCCCAGTCGGGATGCTCGCCACGGGCCGGGTCGGCGTGCTCGTACAGCGGCGTGCCGTCGAAGCGCGCCAGCGCCCAGTCGTCCATCGGGAAGTGCGCGGGCACCCAGTCCAGCAGCACCCCGATCCCGGCCTGGTGCATCCGGTCCACCACGTGCCTGAACTCATCGGGCGTCCCGAACCGGGCCGTCGGCGCGTAGTAGGACGTCACCTGGTAGCCCCACGACCCGCCGAACGGGTGCTCGGCCACCGGCAGTAGCTCCACATGCGTGAAGCCCATGTCCTGGACGTAGTCGACGAGCTGCTCGGCCAGCTCCAGATAGGACAGACCGGGCCGCCACGACCCCAGGTGCACCTCGTAGACGCTCGCCGGACCCCGCTGCGCGTTCTTCTCGGCGCGCTCGGTCATCCACGAGTCGTCTTCCCAGGTGTAGGCGGACTGCTCGACCACGGAGGCGGTCTGCGGCGGCACCTCGGTCCGCCTGGCCATCGGGTCGGCCTTGTCCCGCCACACGCCGTCGGCGCCGAGAATGTGGAACTTGTACCGCTCGCCCCGCCCGATCTCGGGAATGAACAGCTCCCACACGCCGGAACGGCCCAGCGAGCGCATCGGGTACGCGGTGCCGTCCCAGTGGTTGAAGTCGCCGACGACCCGGACGCCGCGCGCGTTCGGCGCCCAGACGGCGAACGCGGTGCCGTCGACGTCCTCGTGCCGCATCACGCGCGCGCCGAGCACCTCCCACAGCCGCTCGTGGCGGCCCTCGCCGATGAGGTGCAGGTCCACCTCGCCCAGCGTGGGCCAGTGGCGGTAGGGATCACGGGCCTGGTACGGCTCGGAGCCCGCGTACTGGACGCTGAAGGAGTAGGAGGGCACCTTGTCGAGCCCCTTGACCGTGGTCTCGAAGACCCCGTGGGCTTGGTGCTTGAGATCGTGGGCCGTCCCGTCGTCCAGCACTACGCGGACCCGTTCGGCCAGCGGGCGCAGCGTACGGAAGGTGACACCGCCCTCGACGGGATGTGCTCCCAGCACGGAATGCGGATCGTGGTGTGCTCCGCCCGCGAGTCGGTCGAGCTCTGTCCTCATCGGCATGCTCCCACCCTGCCCTACGTCAGACCTACAACCCAGGCACTGCCCGCATTCACGCAGACAATCACCGAAAGTGCGAAATCTTGGGTTTATCGCGAGCCAGCGGCGGGGGTAAATGCCCGCTTTAAGAAGGGTTCTGGATGGTCTGCGGGGGCGCAAGCGCCGTCCGTACCGAGGCCGCGATCCGGTCGACATCGCCGCGTTCCGCCTCGGGCAGCGGGGCGCCCACCGACACCCTGAGCGCATCCGCCGTGGTCAGGAGCCCGGCCGCCTCCTCGTGCCGGCCGTCGAGCGCGTGGGCGCCCGCCAGGCCCTCCAGGGCGAGCGCTATCGCGCGCGGATCGCCCACCCGCCGTGCCACCGCCAGCCCTTCGCGCTGCCACTCCAGCGCGGCCACCGCGTCCCCGCGCTGCTCGGCGACGAACCCCAGCTCGGCCAGGATCAGCGCCGCCCCCGGCTCGCCGGCCACCTCACGCACCCAGCGCAACCAGCGGCGCAGCAGCCGTTCCGCCTCATCGAGCCGCCCCTGCCGCCGGGCGACCAGGGCCAGCCCGACCTCGGCGAACTCCTCCAGCGGCACATCCGACCGGGCGACGGCCAGCCGCCGGGCCCGCTCGTGCAGCTCCCGCGCCGCGTCGAGGTCTCCGGTCAGCAGCGCCACCCGGCCCAGCCTGGACAGCGCGCCGGACACCTCGCTCTGCAGCCCAAGCTCCTCGGCGCCGCGCAGCCCGTCGCGCCGCAGGTCGGCGGCCCGCACGTAGTCGCCGGTGATCTCGGCCAGCGTGCCGAGGTTCTCGGCGGCCCGCATCTCACCCCACCGGTCGCCCACCTCCCGGAACAGCTCCAGCCCCCGCTCCCCGTCCTGCCGCAGCGCCGCCAGATCGCCGCGCAGCAGCGCCCGCCTGGCCCGCAGGCTCAGCGCCGCCGCCGTGCCCCACCGGTCGTCCAGGGCGAGGAAGGACTCCAGCGCGCCGTCCAGCAACGCGTCGGTGACCACCGGGTCGTCATAGCCGTACAGCGTGAAGGCCAGGAACCACCGCGCCCTGGCCCGGCGCACCGGATCCGTGATCGCGGCCGGCAGTTGCTCCACACCGGGGGCCCGCCCCTGCCCGGACAGCATCCGCAGCCCGGCCAGCCAGACACGGGCCTGCGCGTCGTCGGCGACGGCCAGCACCGCCTCCAGGGTCCGCTGTCCCTCGCCGAGCCTGCCGCGCAGCACCCAGTACCAGGCCAGCGCGTTCACCAGCCGGACCGCCACGTCCGTTGCGCCGAGCCGGAGCGAGGTCTCGATCGCGGCGCGCAGGTTGGCCGCGTCGGCGTCGAGCAGTGCGAGCCAGTGTCGCTGCTCGGGTCCGCGCAGGCCCGGCTCGGCGCGTTCGGCGAGGTCGGCGTGGTGGTGAGCGTGCCGCAGCCGGACCGCCTCCGTCTCACCCGCTTCGGACAGCCGTTCCAGGCAGTACGCGGCCACCGACTCCAGCAGCCGGTACCTGCCGCCGGGGGTCCGTACCACCAGCGACCTGTCCACCAGCCTGGCCAGCAGGTCGAGCACGTCCAGGCCCGGTTCGGCGCAGATCGCCTCGGCGGCTTCGAGCGTGCAGCCGTCGGCGTGCACGGCCAGGCGCCGCAGCACGACCCGCTCGGCGTCGGTCAGCAGCTCCCAGCTCCAGTCGATCATCGCCCGCAGCGTCCGCTGCCGCGCGGGCGCACCTCGATGCCCCGTGGCGAGCACCCGGAACCGGTCGTCGAGTCGGGCGGCGAGTCGGCGCGGAGTGAGCGCCCGCAGCCGGGTGGCGGCCAGCTCCAGCGCCAGCGGGATCCCGTCGAGCCGCGCGCAGATCTCCGCCACGCCGTCGTCGTCCGGCCCGATGCCCGCCCTGGCGGCGAGCAGCCGTGCGGCGGCCTCCGGCCCGAGTGGCGGCACGCTCCACAGGACCTCGCCGGGGACACGCAGCGACTCCTGGCTGGTCGCCAGGACGCGCAGCTCGGGCGCGGCCCGCAGCAGCCGCTCGGCCAGCTCGGCGACCTGGTCGACCACGTGCTCGCAGTTGTCGAGGACGAGCAGGGTCGCGCTGGTACGGAGCGCGGCGGCGAGCCGGTCGACCACGGATCCGGGCGCATCATCCCTGACCCCCAGCACCGTCGCCACCACCTCGGCCACCACGCCCTCGGTGGGGGAGGTGGCCGAGGCCAGCTCGACCAGCCACACCCCGCCGGGGAACGGCCGGCCGGGCTCGGCCGCCGCCTCCAGGGCGAGCCGGGTCTTACCGACCCCGCCCGGCCCGGTCAGCGTGACGAGCCGCCCGGCCCGCAGCAGCGACCGCACCTCGGCCACCTCCGCGTCCCGGCCGATCAGCTCGGTGAGCGGGGCGGGCAGGTTCGTCGCGGGCGGCCCGGCGAGCGATCCGGCCGGACCGGAGCCCTGCGGCGCTCCAAGAGGCGCGGGCGGATGGGAGTGCGTCGGGTCCATGGGCAGTGCGGGTGGGTCGAGGATCGGGTCCTGGCGGAGGATCGCGGCGTGCAGTGCCGTCAGTTCGGGTGCCGGGTCGATGCCCAGCTCCTCAGCCAGCAGCCCGCGCAGCTGCGCGTAACCGGCCAGCGCCTCGCTCTGCCGCCCCGCCCGGTACAGCGCCCGCAGGTGCGCGGCCCGCAGCCGCTCCCGCAGCGGGTGCGCGGTCACCAGCTCGGCCAGCTCGGCCGCCAGCGCCCCGTGGTCGCCCAGCTCCAGCCGCGTCTCGGCCAGTTCCTCCAGCGCGACCAGCCGCTGCTCCTCCAGCCGGTCGACGGCCGCTCTGGCGAAGTCGCCGAACTCGGCGTAGGGAGCCCCCCGCCACAGGCCGAGCGCCTCGGTCAGCAGCGCCTGCCGTACCCGCGCGTCGTCGCTCCGCCCGGCACGGGCGAGCAGGGACTCGAACAGGCCCGCGTCCACCTCCTCCGCGTCCACCGCGAGCAGGTACCCCGGCGGCCGGAAGGCCACCAGTGAGCGGTCACCGAGCGCCCGGCGCAGTTGGGAGACCTTGACCCGGAGTGCGGCGGGCGCGTCGGCGGGCGGGCGGTCGCCCCACAGGTCCTCGATGAGCCGGTCGGTGGAGACCGGCCGCCCCCGGTGCGCCAGCAGGTCGGCGAGCAGCGCGCGGACCTTGGCCTCGGGCACCTGGACCGGCTGCCCGTCCGGCGTCCACACCGAGAGGGGGCCCAGCACCCCGAATCTCATCAGCCCCCCATAACAAACTCCGAACCCGACCATAACCCCCGGCCAGCAATGTGGAAGCCGTCAACGGAAAGGACTGCTCAGCATGCGTATCTCTATCCTCGGCCTGGGCCTCATGGGCCAGGCCCTGGCCCGGACCCTCGTCGGGGCCGGTCATAGCGTCACCGTGTGGAACCGTACAGAAGGCAAGGCTGACGGCCTGGGCGCCACCGCCGTGGCGACCGCGGCGGAGGCGGTCGCGGCCAGCCCGCTGGTGATCGTCTGCGTGCTCGACTACGCGGCCGTACGGGAGCTCCTCGGCTCGGTACGGCTGGACGACCGGGTCCTGCTGAACCTCACCAACGGCAGGCCGGCGGAGGCCCGCGACATGGCGGAGTGGGTGGCCGAGCGCGGCGGCGACTATCTGGACGGCGGCATCATGGCCGTGCCCCAGATGATCGGCACGCCCGGCGCGCTGATCCTCTACAGCGGCTCGCCCACCGCCTTCGAGCGTTACGAGGAGGCGTTGGGCGCGCTGGCCAGGCCCCGCTACCTGGGGGCGGACGCGGGGCTCGCACCGCTGTACGACCTGGCCATGCTCACCGGCATGTACGGCCAGATCGCCGGGTTCCTGGAGGCGGCGGCGCTGATCGCCTCGGAGAAGCGGCCGGTGGCGGAGTTCACCACGGAGCTGCTGGTGCCATGGCTGAACGCGATGGCCGGGCAGCAGCCCCGGATGGCGGCGGACATCGAGGCGGGCGCCTACGTGACCGACGTCTCCAACCTGGAGATCAACCAGGTGGGCATGGTCAACCTGATCCGCGCCTTCGAGGAGCAGGGGGTGAAGCCGGACCTGCTGCTGCCCATGAGGGAGGTCCTCGACCGGCGGGTGGCGGCCGGCAACGGCGCCCACGGCCTGTCGAGCCTGATCGAAGAGCTCCGTTAGCGACAGGTCAGCGGCGGAAGGCGGCCAGCGGGATGCGGATCCATGAGGGCCGGTTGCGGGCCTCGTAGACCACCTCGTACACCGCCTTCGACAGCTCGAACGCGCGCAGCAGGGCCGCGTCCGCCGAGGTGATCACGCCGCCGCCCTCGGTGTAGCCCTCCAGGAAGGCGGCCCTGTTGCGGTCGGCCCACTCGGCGGCCCGCTCCTCCAGGGATTCGGGCTGTGAGTGGTCGGCCAGCAGGTGCCTGGCCGCGTAGTCGAACGAGCGGAGCATCCCGGCCACGTCGCGCAGCGGGGACGACAGGGCCCGGCGTTCGGCCAGGGGCTGGCCCGGCTCGCCCTCGAAGTCGAGCACCACCCAGCCGGTCGCGATGCGCATCACCTGGCCCAGGTGGTAGTCGCCGTGCACCCGTTGCACGGGCACCTCGACGGTCAGGTCCTCCACCGCGTGGTAGGCGGCCTCCAGCGCGTCGACGTGCTCGCGCAGCTCCGGCACCTCGCCCACGGCCCGGCCCAGCCGCCGCCGGAAGCCCTCGGCCATCCGCTTGACCTCGTGCACCTCGATCAGGTCGGTGGGGAAGGCGGTGGCCAGCTCGTGATGGACGTGGGCGGTGGCCACGCCGAGCCGGTGCGCCTCGGCGGCGAAGTCACCTCCGACCTCGCCCGCCGAGAGCTCGGGCATCGAGCCGTACAGGTCCCGCACGCTGGCCAGGGCCAGGTCCCAGCCGTCGTTGGCGGTGGAGAGGTATTCCTGCATGATGGCCAGCGTCGTGGCGGTGCCGTCGAGGTCGGTCTCGATCCAGCCGTACGGCTTGGCGATGTGCGCGGACTCCAGGGCGTCCAGCGCGGTGACGATCTCCAGCTCCGGGTTCACACCGGGAATCAGGCGGCGGAAGAACTTGCAGATGTAGGCGTCCCCGTACACCAGGGAGGTGTTGGACTGCTCGGCGCCGAGCACCAGGCTGCGCGGTGAGGTGTCGATGGTGACGCCGGGCAGGTGGCGGAAGCGGACGGTGTCCCAGCCGCAGCCCTCGGCCATGCACTCCAGGACCCAGTGGGTCAGGGCTTGGTCGTGGACGGCGTCGTAGACGTACCACTCGGGATGGTCGGGGCCGTTTTCGAAGGCGTAGGGGCCGTGCGTGCCGATCAGCGCGTGTTTCAGCCGGTCGGGCAGCTCGGTCCGCATTCCGAGCAGGATCTGGTAGCGCTCTCTCGACGCTCCCTGCCAGACGGACACGATCAGGTGGCGGAGGCCGGGGTCGTCGGCGTCGATCACGACGTCCGACTCGATCGACAGGGAGTCGATCGCGCGCCCCTTGCCGCCGAACCATCGTTGGCGACTGATCCATGCGGCAAGGAGCTCGTCAAGCACGTCTTACTCCTCCTGGGTGAAGGCCGGTGGGAGTGTGAACCAATAGAACCCATGCCCGGGAAGCGTCAAAAGATACGGAAGTTCGCCAATTGCCGGGAATGGAACTCCACCCATCGTCTCAACGGGCGAGACGCCGACGAATCTACGCAGGTCAAGCTCGACCGGCTGGGGGAAGCGCGAGAGGTTGTTCACGCACAACATCCGGTCGTCGCCC
Organism: Nonomuraea sp. NPDC049028; assembly: GCF_043197735.1. Lineage (NCBI taxonomy): Bacteria > Bacillati > Actinomycetota > Actinomycetes > Streptosporangiales > Streptosporangiaceae > Nonomuraea > Nonomuraea sp. NPDC049028. The sequence continues at coordinate 802,481 of NZ_JBICTR010000003.1, read as the reverse complement.
AGCTCGCGGACGAACGCCAGCACGCTCGGGTTGGAGGAGTTGAGCTCGGTGAACTCACCCAGGCCGAACACCGGGTGCCGCTTGCGGATCTCGATCATGCGCTTGGTCCAGTGGAGCAGCGATCCGCCGCTCTTCTGCTGCGCCTCGACGTTGAGCCCCTGGTAGCCGTAGATCGGGTCCATGATGACCGGCAGGTAGAGCCGTCCCGGGTCGCAGTCGGAGAACCCGGCGTTGCGGTCGGGGTCCCACTGCATGGGCGTGCGTACGCCGTCGCGGTCGCCGAGCCAGATGTTGTCGCCCATGCCGATCTCGTCGCCGTAGTAGAGCACCGGCGAGCCGGGCAGCGACAGGAGCAGCGCGGTGAACAGCTCGATCTGGTTGCGGTCGTTCTCCAGCAGGGGCGCCAGGCGCCGCCGGATGCCGACGTTGGCCCGCATGCGCGGGTCCTTGGCGTACTCGGTGTACATGTAGTCGCGTTCCTCGTCCGTGACCATCTCGAGCGTCAGCTCATCGTGGTTGCGGAGGAAGATCCCCCACTGGCAATGTTCCGGAATCTTCGGGGTTTGGGCCAAGATTTCGGAAATGGGGTAGCGCGACTCCCTGCGTACGGCCATGAAGATGCGCGGCATCAGCGGGAAGTGGAACGCCATATGGCACTCGTCGCCCCCGCCCACCGGGTCGCCGAAGTACTCGACCACGTCGGAGGGCCACTGGTTGGCCTCGGCGAGCAGCACCCGGTCGTTGTAGAGCCGGTCGACCTCCTTGCGGATCCGCTTGAGGTAGTCGTGCGTGCGCGGCAGGTTCTCGCAGTTGGTGCCCTCCTCCTCGAAGAGGTACGGCACGGCGTCGAGGCGGAACCCGTCGATGCCCAGGTCGAGCCAGAAGCGCAGCACCTCCAGCATCGCGTCCTGCACGGCCGGGTTCTCGTAGTTGAGGTCCGGCTGGTGGTGGAAGAAGCGATGCCAGTAGTACTGGCCGCGGACCTGGTCATAGGTCCAGTTGGACGTCTCGGTGTCGATGAAGATGATCCGGGCGTCGGGATAGGCGCTGTCGTTGTCCGACCAGACGTAGAAGTCGCCGAACGGCCCCTCCGGGTCGTGGCGCGCGGCCTGGAACCAGGGGTGGGCGTCGCTCGTGTGGTTCATCACCAGGTCGGCGATGACCCGCATGCCGCGTTTGTGGGCCTCATCGACGAGCTTCACGAAGTCTCCGAGATCGCCGAACTCCGGCAGGATCTTCATGAAGTCGGCGATGTCGTAGCCGCCGTCGCGCAGCGGTGACTCGTACAGCGGCAACAGCCACAGGCAGTCCACGCCGAGCCACTGGAGATAGTCGAGCTTGCTGATCAGGCCCTTGATGTCACCGGTGCCGTCGCCGTTGGAATCGGCGAAGCCCCTGATCAGAACCTCGTAGAAGACCGCGCGCTTGTACCAGTAGGGGTCGCGCGGCTTCTCCTCGTCGAAGGGGTTGGGAATGGGTGTGGAGCTCATGAGCACTCCCTTGGGCTCATGAAGGAGGCGCTTTCACACACGTTGAAGACTCCCCGCTGAATTCTGTGTTCTACCGTGGCGCGGCTCGTACGGTGAAGATGTGGGCTGGCTGGATGTGGGGGTCGAGGCGAACGTAGTTGTTCTGCCGCCAACGGTACGACTCGCCCGACAGTTCGTCGTCGACGACGAACTCGGCATTCCAGTCGAGACCGAGGGCCGGCATGTCCAGCTCGACCGCCGCCTCGTGGGTGTGGTGTGGGTCGAGATTGACAACCGCCAGGACGACATCGCCCAGCCCGTGCCGTCGTGTGGCGGGGTCATAGGCGCCCGGCAGGCGCTTGGAGAAGCACACCATGTCCGGTTGGTCAACCCGGTGGAACCGTAGATTACGCAACTCCTGCAGCGCTGGATGTGCTCTTCGGAACAAATTCAGGTGGGTGATGAACGGCGCCAGGCTCCACCCTGCCCGCTCTGCCTCCGCCCAGTCCCGCGGTTTGTACTGATATTTCTCACTATCTAGATATTCCTCACTACCCGGGCGGACAGGGACATTTTCCCCAAGCTCGTACCCGGAATAGACGCCCCAGGTGGGTGAGGCGAGCGCGGCGAGCACGGCACGGATCCGGAAAGCAGGGTTTCCGCCGTGTTGCAGGTATTCGTGAAGAATATCCGGTGTGTTAACGAACACATTGGGCCGCAGGAAGTACGACGTCTCCCGGGCGAGCTCGGCGAGGTAGGTCTCCACGTCGTGCTTGGAGTTCTTCCACGTGAAGTACGTGTAGGACTGGTGGAAGCCCACCTTGGCCAGCGTCTGCAGCATCGCCGGCCGGGTGAACGCCTCGGCCAGGAAGATCACGTCCGGGTCGGTCGCGTGGATGTCGGCCAGCAGCCGCTCCCAGAACCCCACCGGCTTGGTGTGCGGGTTGTCCACCCGGAAGATCCGTACGCCGTGGTCCATCCAGTGCCGCAGGACCCGTCTCACCTCGGTGTAGATGCCCTCGGGGTCCTTGTCGAAGTTGATCGGGTAGATGTCCTGGTACTTCTTCGGCGGGTTCTCGGCGTAGGCGATCGTGCCGTCGGCCCTGATCGTGAACCACTCCGGGTGCTCCTTGACCCACGGATGGTCGGGGGAGCACTGCAGCGCGAAGTCGAGCGCGACCTCCATGCCCAGCTCGCGGGTGCGGTTGACGAACTCGGCGAAGTCCTCGATCGTCCCCAGATCGGGATGGAGCGCGTCGTGGCCGCCGTCGTCGGAGCCGATCGCCCAGGGCGATCCCGGCTCGTCGGGCTCGGGGCTCAGGGTGTTGTTGCGCCCCTTGCGGAACGTGAGGCCGATGGGATGGATCGGCGGCAGGTAGACGACGTCGAAGCCCATCTTGGCGATCGCGGGCAGACGCTTGGCCGCAGTCTGGAAATTTCCGGACTTGGAGACGCCGGACTCGTTGATGACCGCGCCCTCTGACCTGGGGAAGAACTCGTACCAGGAGCCGTACAGCGCCCGGCGCCGGTCCACCCTGATCGTCCGCGGCCGGGCCCTGGTCACCAGGGCGCGCAGCGGGTGCGCCTCCAGCAGCGCCGCCGTCTCCGGCAGTTGCGCGATGGACAGCCGGGCCCGGGGGTCCAGCTGCTCGTCGCGGAGCGTGGCGGCGACGGCCAGCAGCGCGGCGCGGTGGCCGCACGTGCTGTCGCCGTTGCCGTTGACCTTGGTGGATGGCTTGGTGGATGGCTTGGTGGATGGCTTGGTGTCGGTGGCCCGGCCGGTCCTGGTGTGGGCCGCGGGATGCCCGTTCCCGTTGCCGGGGGCGGGACAGTCCGCCTGCCGTACGGCCTTGGCGGCGCGCTCGAACAGCCGGGCGCCCTCCTCGCACATGAGGTCGCTGTCCATGCCCCGCGGGATCTTGATCTCCGCGTCGTGCAGCCAGGTAGCGATGGGGTCGCTCCACGCCTCCACCCTGAACAGCCAGTCACCCTCGGCCGGCAGGCACACGTCCAGGCCCCACCTGTCGGTGCCCGGCGCGAGCTCGCGCATCGGTCTCAGGCGGCCTCGCTGCCCATCGGGCGCGGTGAGCACAACGCCCGCGGCCACGGCGTCGTGGCCCTCTCTGAACACGGTCGCCGAGACCTGAAAGGTCTCGCCGGCGACCGCCTTGGCGGGCCACTGCCCGCAGTCGACGACGGGGGAGATGTCCGTGATGGGAATTCGTCCGATCATCGCATTTCAAGGTTGCGACGGCACGCTCGGTACCGCCGGAGGCTTCCGTGGTAGGAACGATCCTTGCATGTAAATTGTGGGCAGCAGTGGAGGACCTCCCGAGTGTCCCCAGGAGAACCGACATTGGTGGAAGTTGCCCCAATATTTCCTCTTCATGCTTCTTCTCGGAAGGGGTTTGAACGGCCTTGCCGAAGGTGAGGGACTGAGAGGTCCCTCCTAGCCCATAGGGTTCGAAAACGTGAGAGCAATCCGCCGGTTCACCGTCCGCACTGTCCTGCCCGCGGAGTTGGCCGCCCTCGGCGAGCTCGTGCACAACTTGCGCTGGTCATGGCACCCGGAGACGACCGACCTCTTCGCCGAGGTCGACCCGCGTCTCTGGGAGCAGGTAGGGCACGACCCCGTCGCCCTCCTGGGCGCCGTCGACCACGCCAGGCTGGCCGAGCTGGCCGCCGACCGCCGATTCCTGCGCCGTCTCGCCGATGCCGCCGACGACCTGCGCGAATACATCACCGCGCCGCGTTGGTATCAGACGCTGCCCGACGCCGCGAGCGCCATCGCCTACTTCTCCCCCGAGTACGGCATCGCCGCCGCACTCCCTCAATACTCCGGCGGCCTGGGCATCCTGGCCGGCGACCACCTCAAGACCGCCAGCGATCTCGGGGTGCCGATCCTCGCGGTCGGCCTGCTGTATCGCCACGGCTACTTCACCCAGTCGCTTTCGCCAGAGGGCTGGCAGCTGGAGCACTACCCGTCACTCGACGCGGGCGGCCTGCCGCTGACCCTCCTGAAGGAGGAGGACGGCACCCCCGTCAAGATCCGCATCTCGCTGCCCGGTGAGCGGGTGCTGCACGCGCAGATCTGGGTGGCCCAGGTGGGCCGGGTGCCGCTGCTGCTCCTCGACTCCGACGTGGCCGACAACGACGCCGCGGCCCGCGACGTCACCGACCGCCTCTACGGCGGCGGCACCGACCACCGGCTGCTGCAGGAGCTGCTCCTGGGCGTCGGCGGCGTACGGGCGATCCGGGCCTACTGCCGCATCACCGGGCACGCCGAGCCCGAGGTGTTCCACACCAACGAGGGCCACGCCGGCTTCCTCGGCCTCGAACGCATCCGCGAGCTGACCGAGTCCCGCCTCTCCTTCGACGAGGCGCTGGAGGCCGTACGCGCGGGCACGGTCTTCACCACGCACACACCGGTGCCCGCGGGCATCGACAGGTTCCCCGTCGACATGATCGAGCGCCAGTTCGGCGGCGACAACGCCTGGCCGACCGTGCCCGTCGAACGCATCCTCGCGCTCGGCGCCGAGGACCAGCCCGGCCGGTTCAACATGGCGATCATGGGCATGCGGCTGGCCCAGCGCGTCAACGGCGTCTCCGTGCTGCACGGCGCGGTCAGCCGCGAGATGTTCAAGAGCCTGTGGCCCGGCTTCGACGTCGACGAGGTGCCGATCGGCTCGATCACCAACGGCGTCCACGCGCCCACCTGGGTTGGCCGCGAGCTCATGGAGCTGGCCGGCCGCGAGCTGCCCTCGCTGATCGAGCGGGCGCGCGGCTGGGAGGGCGTCCAGAAGGTCCCCGACTCGGACCTCTGGGACATCAGGGGGACGCTACGGCGCCGGCTCGTCGAGGGGGCCAGGGTCAGGCTGCGCAAGGCGTGGCGCGACCGCGGTGCCTCCGATGCCGAGCTCGGCTGGATCGACGACGTGCTCGACCCCGACGTGCTGACGATCGGGTTCGCCCGGCGCGTGCCGTCCTACAAGCGGCTCACGCTCATGCTGCGCGACGCCAAGCGCCTGTCGGACCTGCTGCTCGACGCCGACAAGCCGGTCCAGATCGTGATCGCGGGCAAGGCCCACCCCGCCGACGAGGGCGGCAAGAAGCTGATCCAGCAGATCGTCAAGTTCGCCGACCGGCCTGACGTGCGGCACCGCATCGTGTTCCTGCCCGACTACGACATGGCGCTCGGCCAGCTGCTCGTCCAGGGCTGTGACGTGTGGCTGAACAACCCGCTCCGGCCGCTGGAGGCGTCCGGCACCTCGGGCATGAAGTCGGCGCTGAACGGCGGGCTCAACCTGTCGATCCGCGACGGCTGGTGGGACGAGTGGTACGACGGCACCAACGGCTGGGCCATCCCCACAGCCGACGGGGTGACCGATCCCGACCGGCGCGACGAGCTGGAGGCCGCCGCCCTCTACGACCTGATCGAGAACGAGGTGGCCGACCGCTTCTACGACCGGGCCGGTGACGGGCTGCCGCGCCGCTGGCTGGAGATGGTCAAGCACACGCTCACCTCGCTCGGCCCCAAGGTGCTCGCGGGCCGGATGCTGCGCGACTACGTGGTCGGCCTCTACCTGCCCGCCGCGCGGGCCGCCCGCGCGCTGGAGGCCGACTCCTCCGCCGGGGCTAAGGCGTTCGCGGCCTGGCGCGTACGTGTCACGCGGGCCTGGCCCGGCGTCCGGGTCGAGCACGTGGAGTCGTCGGGCGTCGGAGACGCGCCCGAGGTCGGCGCGGCGCTCGAAATACGCGCCACCGTCGCGCTCGGCGACCTGGAGCCGGGTGACATCCTGGTCGAGGCCGCTTACGGCCGGGTCGGGCCGCACGACGAGCTGATCCACCCGGCCTACGTCGAGCTGCGGACCGAGGGCGCCGACGACGACGGCCGGGCCCACTACGTGGGTGAGGTGCCGCTGGACCGTACCGGCGCGTTCGGCTACACGGTCCGGGCGGTCCCGCACCACCCGCTGGCCGCCTGCCGCGCCGAGCTCGGCCTCATCGCCGTTCCCGAGGAGCCCGCGGGGATGACGAACGGCATGCTCCGCTGAACGTAGTAACGAACGGGCGGGGCGGGTCGTGGTGATCGGGCTGGGTGGGCCGTGCAATAGGGAAAACGCTGGAGGAGCGTCATAATCGAGACCGTGGACGACAGCGCGAACGGCCTGCGGGCAGACACTCTGGTGGCGACGGTCCGCGGCGTGCTTCCGTCCCTGACTCCGGCCGCGCAGACTGTCGCCCGGCTCATCCTGGAAGACCCGGCGACGGTGGCCCGCAGCACGATCACCGAGCTGTCCGCCGCCTCGGGCACCAGCGAGGCGACGATCGTACGTACGGCCAGGCTCCTGGGCTTCGCCGGCTACCCGCAGCTGCGCCTCGCCCTGGCCGCGGCGGCCGCCCAGCCGGACCGTCTGGTGCCGGGTGACCTGGCGCCCGACGATCCGCTGTCGGAGGTCATCCAGAAGGTGGCCAGGGCCGAGTCGGAGGCGATCAACGACACGGTCGCCCAGCTCACCTCGGAGCGCCTTGGCCTGGTCGTCGACGCGATTGTCGGCGCCCGGCGGGTGGACGCCTACGGCGTGGGCGCCTCGGGTCTGGTCGCCGAGGACGTGGCGCAGAAGCTGCTGCGCATCGGCCTGTCCAGTCACGCCTTCCAGGACGCCCACCTGGCGCTGACCAGCGCCGTGCTGCTCAAGCCCGGCGACGTGGCGATCGGCATCAGCACGTCGGGCGAGACGCCCGACGTGCTCGAACCGCTGTCGAGGGCGGGGGAGGCCGGCGCGACGACCGTCGCCATCACCAACAACCCCCGCTCGTCGATCGCGGAGCTGGCCGAACACGTGCTGATCTCGGCCGGGCGCGAGACGGAGTTCCGTCCCGGCGCCCTGGCCAGCCGGATCAGCCAGCTCCTCGTCGTCGACTGCGTGTTCGTCGGCGTCGCCCAGCGCACCTTCGACTCCTCTCAGGAGGCGTTGCAGAGCACCAGGCGCGCCGTCAAGGAGTTCACCAGGCGAGCGACACCCGCACGTCGTCAGCCTTGACGAACATCACCCGGTGCCCGAACTGGATCTGCAGGTACTTCGTCTTGCCCTTGACCACCTTGTGGCCGGCCTCGTCGAAGGTGACCGCCCGGTAATACTCGGTGGCCGCGTTCCCGGCCAGGGTGTACTTCTCTCCGGCCGAGAACGTGTACTGCAGCGGGGTCACCGCCTGGTACGGGATGTCGGCCGGGTATGCCTCCTGCTCCGGGTAGGCCCTGCCGTACACCGGGACGGTCGCCAGACCCGGCTTGGGCGTGACCACCAGGCCAGCGGATGGGACGGCGGTCGGCGCGGAGCGCGGGTTGTAGAACCAGCTCTTCTGGCCGAGGTACCAGATCGCGGTCCAGTCGCCCTGCCGGTCGGCGACGGCGAACCGCTGGCCGGTGCTCGCCCTGGCGCTGTGGTCGTACACGCTGTAGAGCGAGTCGTTGGTGCCCGTCGGGTGCTTGCCGATGTCCTTGATCAGCGGCGCGTCGTCACGCGGCTCGGTGCGCAGCCACACGGTCCCGGCGGGGAGCGGCGGGCAGGCGGCCTCCGGGTTCTTGCGGTCGCAGCCGTAGAAGTACGGCTTGTTGGTGGCGAAGTCGGGCCTGATCATGATGGAGCCCGCCTTGGGGCCGCCGAAACCATGCAACGGCGCGCCGATCAGGTCGAAGTAGTGCTTCCAATCCCAGAACGGGCCCGGGTCCTCGTGCATGCCTCGCACCGTGGTCGGCAGCGTGCCCGGCACGTTGTCGTGGCCCAGGATGTGCGCCCGGTCCAGCGGCACGTCGTACCTGGCCGCCAGGTAGCGTACGAGCTTGGCGGACGAGCGGTACATCGCCTCGGTGTACCAGGTGCTGCCCTCGGCCAGGAAGCCCTCGTGCTCGATGCCGATCGACTTGGCGTTGATGTACCAGTTGCCGGCCTGCCAGGCGACGTCCTTGCCCTTGACGTGCTGGGCGATGTGGCCGTCGGTGGAGCGCACCGAGTACTGCCAGCTCGCGCCGTAGTTGACGTCCTGGTTCAGCTTGATCGACGGGAGGAAGTAGCCCTCCATGTCATGGATGACGATGTACTGGATCTTCTGGCTGACGGGCCGGTTGGCCAGGTCGTAGTGGCCGTAGTCGCCGTTCGGCTTCTGCGCGTAGGCCGACGGGATCCACTCGCAGGAGATCGACCTCGGGCATTCGACACCGTCGCGGCGCGGCGGCCGCAGGCCGAGCTTCTCCAGCCACTTCTCGATCCGCTCCAGGCCGGGGATCGGCGTGAGCTTGACCTGCTGCCCGTCGTCGGTGACCCGCTCGGCGCCGTCCTCGATCGTGCTGTAGACCTCGTCGGCGAAGACCTTGGCCGCCTCGGACTCGTCGGCGCCGGAGTATTTGGCGACCGCCCCGTACCACTGGGCCGGGTCCGCGCTCAGCGGCGCGCCGATCGACTTCTGGTAGTCGGCCAGCAGCGCCGCGCCGCCCCTGATGTTCGTGGCGGCGTCGGACCGGAGCGCCTCGTGGCTCGCGCCGGTCAGCTGGGCGGCCTTCTCCATGGTCTTGAGCGAGGCTGGGATCTCGGTGGGCGCGACCGCCGTCGCGACCGGGGGTAACGGCCTGGTCTCGTCGCCGCGCGCGTCCTCCTCACCCTCGCCGTGGTGGTTGGACCCGGTGAAGGCGGCGGCGTCGGTCAGGTGCATGGGGCCGAATCCGGCGTCGTTGCTGGGCTGCCCGGCGTGGGCGTCCCAGCGCGACTCCAGATAGGAGACACCGAGCAGGACGCTCTCCGGAACCTGGAACTCCTTGGCGGCCGCGGCGAACGCCGCCTGCCGATCCGGGGGTTGCTCGGCAGTGGTGCCGGCCGCGGCCGTCATGTTGACTAATGGCAGCAAGGCGACCACCGCGATCGCCAGTGCTCTGCGCATCTACTGCTCCTCGACTGGGGGAATATCGGAGTCAGCGTCTCAACATTTTCCTTCTTCGGCGAGAGCTTTGCGAAGACATTTTTCAGGACATCACGCCCTATGGTGGGGCGGGTGACGTCGATCGTGACCGGTGCGGCCGGGTTCATCGGCCGCGCGCTGACGTCGGCCCTGCTCGCGTCCGGCTCCCCGGTCATCGCCATCGACCGCCTGCCTGTCGAGGAACAACCCGGACTCACCGTGATCAAGGCCGACCTGCTGGACCTGGAGCCAGGGGCCTTCTCCGGCGCGGAAGAGGTCTACCACCTGGCCGGGTGCGCGGGCGTGCGCGACGCCGCTCCCGGAATCGCCTGGCGACGCCATCGGGACAACGTGCTCGCGGGCGCGCGGGCGCTGGCCCTCACGCCACCCGGCGTCCCGCTCCTGATCACCTCCTCCAGTTCGGTGTACGGCGGAGCGTCCCACGGCCGGCCCAGCGCGGAGTCCGACCCGGTCCGCCCCGTCGGCGGCTACGCCACGAGCAAGGTCGCCCTCGAACGGCTCTGCCTCGACCGCCCCGACGTCACGATCGTCCGGCCGTTCACCGTCGCGGGGGAGGGGCAGCGGCCCGACATGGCGCTGTCGATCTGGTTACGCGCCGCCCAGGAGGGCCGTCCTTTGCGCGTGCTCGGCTCGCTCGACCGTACGCGGGACGTCACCGACGTACGCCAGGCCGCCCGCGCGATGATCGAGCTCATCGGCGCGCCCGGCATCGTGAACCTCGGCACGGGCCGCGGCCACACCCTGCGGGCCATGGCGGAGGCGGTCGCCACGGTGACCGGAGCCCGTCTCACCTTCGACGTCGTGCCCGCCCCGCTCGAGGAGCCCGGCGACTCACTGGCCGACACCCGCCGCCTCCACTCGCTGCTCGGCTGGACGCCGCATACCGATCTACTGGACTTGGTCCAGCGCCAGCAGCTTGTAATGTCCTGAGCATGGGTGATTTCGTACGCGTTGAAGTGGCCGACCAGATCGCCACGATCCGGCTTGACCGTCCCAAGATGAACGCCCTCAACGGCCAGATGCAGCACGAGCTCGGCGAAGCCGCCCGAGCCGTCGACGCCGATCCCGAAGTGCGCGCCGTCGTCGTCTACGGCGGCGAGCGGGTCTTCGCGGCCGGCGTCGACATCAAGGAAATGGTCGTCATGTCCTACGCCGACATGGCCGCCCACTCCCGCGGGCTCCAGGGCTGCTTCACCGCGGTGGCCGCCATCGGCAAGCCCGTCATCGCCGCCGTCACCGGCTACGCGCTGGGCGGCGGCTGCGAGCTGGCCCTGTGCGCCGACTTCCGGGTGGCCGGCGAGTCGGCCAAGCTGGGCCAGCCGGAGATCCAGCTCGGCCTCATCCCCGGCGCGGGCGGCACCCAGCGCCTGCCCCGCCTGATCGGCCCCGCGCGGGCGAAGGACCTCATCTACTCGGGTCGCCACGTGCCGGCCGCCGAGGCGCTGTCGATCGGGCTGGTGGATCGGGTGGTGCCGGACGCGGAGGTGTACGCGGCGGCGCTGGCCTGGGCGGGGACCTTCACAGGCGGGCCCGCCGTGGCGCTGCGGGCCGCCAAGCAGGCGGTGGACCAAGGGGTGGAGGTCGATCTGGATACGGGGCTGGAGATCGAGCGGCTGCAGTTCTCGGGTCTGTTCGCGACGGACGACGCCAAGATCGGGATGCGGGCGTTCACGGACAAGGCCGAACCGAAGTTCACCGGCCGCTGACGGACGGCCACTCGCCGTCGGCCGGCGGCGAGTGGCCGCTTCGGGCTTAGGCGTGGCGGCCTGGGATGACGACGGTCGTGAGTGCCCGGGGCTGGAGGACCACGGTCCCACCGGTGACCGGACTCGCGGTGAGCGCGTTGGCGTTGTCGGTCACGTACGCGGTGGCCCGGCCGTACACACCGTGCCACGTCACGGCGGCGGTGCCGGTGTTGAGCACCTCGACCACCTGGGAGCCGTCGGGGTTGCGGAACGCTGAAACTTTCAGCGCCGGATCGGCCGCCGCCGCGTCCACCCGTACCGCGCCGGGCCGGATGAACCGGCTGTACGCCGCCAGCGCCCACAGCCGCTTGGAGACGTGATACGTACCCGCGGCCTCGTCGATCTGGAGCAACGCCCGGGTGGCGCCGCGCGAGGCGCCCAGCCAGTAGACGTAGCCGCTGACGTTGCCGAGCGTGAGCGCGTCATGGACGGCCTGTGCGATCGTGAAGCCGTCGTAGCCGCTGCCGTCGTCCCAGCTCTCGTCCCAGGTGGAGCCGTTGGGGTTCCACTCAGACATCCAGGTGTTTCCGCTGGTCGGCAGCGGCCCGTCCACTGGGCTGGCGTACGTGTGCCCGGTGTGCGTCTTCACCCAGTGGCGGGCCTCGGGGTCGGCCTCGATGGCGGCCGTGTACGCCTTGGCCTCGGTCCAGCCGAAGGAGTCACAGCAGGCCACTTTGAGACCCTTCACGCCCTTGGCGATCGGGCCGAGCACCTTGACGAACTCGGCGGCCTGCTGCGGGGTGAACCGCATGGAGGCGTACGTCGCCGTCCAGTCAGGCTCGTTGGTGAAGCCGAGGTCGGTGATCCTGATGCCCTCACGAGCGTAGAACTTCGCGTATTGCACCAGGTAGCGGGCATAGGCTTGCCGCCACTCCGGCTTGAGCGTGCCGCCGTTCTTGTCGTCGCCGTTGTCCTTCATGTAGGCGGGCGCGCTCCAGGCGTCGGCGTAGAACCGCTCGACCCCGTACCCCTTGGCCGCCTTCGCCACCCAGACCTGGCTGTTGTCCTCGCCCTCCCACACGTACTTGGGCGGCGCGTCCGGCCCGCCCGGGTCTTCCGGCTGGATGGAGACCATCTGGTCGTACGGGCTGCCCACGGGAGCGGAGCCGATGCCGAGCCGCAGAATGCTGAGCCCGGCGCCCTTGTCGCGGTTGAACCACAGGTCGAGGATCTCGCGCCGCTGCCCCTCACCGAGCGCCTTGACCAGCTCGTTGCGGCGGAACGCCTGGGAGATCCCGAACCCGTCGATGTGCTGATGCCGAACGCGCTCGCGCACGGTGATCGCCGGGGGATCCGCCAGGGCCGGGGCCTGGATGATGGGTAGACCGAGCAGAGTGATCGCGACAACGCCTCGTAACATGCCGCCTCCGAAACTTTCGGAACCTTCGTGATAATTTCGCCCCCGGAACCGTAAACACCCACCGCCCCTTCGTCAACCTCTTCGGTGGTCGGCCGCCTGCTGCCTGCCATCAGCTGGTGCTGCTGAGGTCGATCGTGTTGAGGGGCCGGGTGTTCCGTCAGCCGGTGCTGCTGAGGTCGATCGCCGGAAACGTCACCGGTGTCGGTGGTTGGCCGGCCTGCACTATCCAGGCTTCGCCGGTCGCGCCGTGTCGGGTGAGGGTTTGGACCGCGTCGGCGACTTCGTCCGGGTCGGCGATGGCGAGGTGGCTACTGAGAACGTGGTCGCGGATACCGGCGAGCATCGGTGTGTCGACGAAACCCGGGCAGACGGCGTTGATGGTCACACCGGATTCGGTCAGGGCGGGCGCGAGTGACCGTACCAGCCCGATGATGGCGTGCTTACTGGCGGAGTAGACGGGGTCGAACGGGTTGGGCGCGATGCCGGCGAGGCTCGAAGTCACCACGATGGCGCCGCCGCCCGCCGAGACCAGCGCCGGCAGAGCCGCGCGGATGCCGAACATGGTGCCGTCGATGTTGACCGCGATGATGCGGCGATAGCAGTCGAGGTCGAAGTCGTCGCCGGCGCCACCGGCGCCGCCCGTCCCGGCGTTGAGATGCACGATGTCGAGCCTGCCGAAGGCGTTCACCGCGGCCTCGACGGCGATGTGGTTGTCCCGCTCGCGGGCGACATCCGCCGGCACGAACACACCTCCGACCTCGGCGGCGACGACCGGGCCCGCCACCTCGTCGAGGTCCGCGATCACCACGCGGGCCCCGGCCCGGGCGAAGCGCCTGGCCACCGCGGCGCCGATGCCGCTGGCTCCTCCGGTGATCAGCACCACGGTCGTCATGAGGACACCTCCCGTTCCTGCCCGGTCTCGATGTCGACGCGCGCGCCCGCGCGCCGCAGGTAGATCTGGCTGCTCACCTCGAGGGCGACGAACACCGCCACGTACTGCAGCCCGCTGACCAGCGGCACCCGGTCCACGGGGAGTGTGTACGCCAGCACCACCCGTACTCCGGCGTCCAGCACCAGCCCGACGCCCCAGATCGCGGTCGCCACCCGCATCATGTGCCGGAAGGCCGGTGAGTCACGCCACGCGATCTCGGCGCGTTCGTGGGTGGCTCCGGTGGTGAACGAGCGAATGGCCTGGTGGTAGAAGGGCGTACGCGGCAGTGTCGCGAGCATCCACAGTCCCGCGACGGCGGTCATCCAGCCGTCCTTGGCCAGCAGGAAGCGCGTGCTGCCGGTGAGGAACGACACTGCGACGCTGAGCACAAGGATGCTCAGGGTGAACACGGCGAGCCCGTCGACCCGCCTCCGCTTGGTCACGGTCCACACCGCTCGAACCCCCGGCGGTACCACCCCCAGGGCTAGCGCGAGCCACTGGCCGACACCGGCGGCGCGTAGGCCGTAGAAGATCGCGAGCGGGGCCGCCACGTTGAGGACGAGGTTGATGACGACCTCGCGTCGCGGGTCAGGCGATTTGCCGCCTGTGGTGGCAGGTGCGGTCATCTCTGTGCCCCCACCTGCAAGGCAATCGAGTCGACCTCGCCGCCGCCGCTGCGCGGTCGCCAGGCCCGGAAGAGGGAGCCGGTGGTGACGAGGGCGAGGACGAGAACGGCGAGCCAGGCGATCCAGCTGCCCGGCGTGGCGAGGTCGCCCGTGTCCTGGGTGAGGGCGTGGTTGAGCACCTGAGCCTGCCAGAACAGCCAGGCGAGCGGTACGGTGCCCGCGAGTGTGAGCGCCGTGGCGGCCACGGCCGTGGCGGGACTCCACTGGCGCAGCCGGAAAGTCACGGCTCTGACGACGAGAGCCAGCACGGTGACGGCGATGAAGTAGGGAACCCAGAAGGCCCAGAGCCCGGGGTTGACGATCGGCACGGACGCGCCGTCCGCGGTGGTCACCGGCGAGAGCACCCGCTGCGCGAACAGCGCGGCGATCAGCACGACGGCCAGGACGATCTCGACGATCAGGTCGCTCCAGCGCGCCGGTCGCGGATTCTCGATCGTGACCAACCGGTCCGGCGTCCAGGGCTCGATGGGTTCGGTGGTCTCGGGGTGGGCGCCGCGCTGGCGATCGGCGATGGCGAACAGGGCGGTCACGCCGACCACGAGGTACATCGCCACGGTCAGCGTGATCCCGATGGGGCGGAAGATCGCCGTCCACGCGTTCTCGCCGTGGGCCCGCAGGACGAGGGCCAGGACGACGTACAGGGCCGGCAGCACCGACCAGCACGCCACGCGCAGTGCGTGGACATAGCCGGGGTAGGTGTCGGGGCCGATGAGGGCCATGGCCCGGTGAACGTAGCGGGCGGCCAGGTGTGCGGGGTCGCCCAGCTCGCGTAACGCCGCGTACTCGGCATCGGCCGGCGCCTCGCCGTGGGCGGTGCGGGCCTCGATGTCGTCGGCGATCGCGGCACGCAGCTCGCGCTCGATCTCGCGGCGGTGCCTCTCGGGTAAGTGTCGTACGGTGTGGGCGACATAGCGGTCGGTCAGCGAAGTGGTCACAGTTCCTGCCCTTCGATCTCCAGGCGGGTGAGGGCCTTGTCGATCCCCTGCCACTCACGCAGCAGTGCCCGAGCGAGGCGGATGCCGTCCTGGCTGGTGCGGTAGAACTTGCGCGGACGGGCCTCACTGGTGTCCCACTCGCTGGTCAGCAGACCTTGGCTCTCCAACCGGCGCAGCAACGGGTAGAGGGTGTTGGCCGCGACCGGCACCCCCGCGCGATCAAGCGCCTCCAGCAGGCCGTAGCCGTACCCCGGCGTCCGCAAGGCCAGGAGGCTGGCCAGCACCACAGAGCCACGGCGCAGCTCTTGCCGGTGCGCATCGAGCAATTCGGACTCGTTCACACCGGACACGATAGTGTGTGTCACACAGTATAGTCTAGGCCACAACGATGTGCTGCACCTGCCTCCGGCTATGGCGCCAGGCGCATCACAGCCGCTTGGACCTGCCCCACCGCTGACATCGCCGACAGGCGTTCACAAAGGGCTCGCCGATCGGCGCTTCGCGCTTTGAAGACTCGGCGTTCTTCCTTGGCGCTTGCGCGCACTGCACGGCCTTCGCTTCGCTCAGACGCCCCCTGAGCGCGGGCTCCGCCCGCGCGCGCTTCGCCACTGGTTTACTTCCAGACAAATTGTCATTCGTTGGCCATAGGGGATTAGCAGGTATTTCTGCGGCGGCTATCGCACATGGCCAAAAAGCAGAGAGCTCCAGAAAGCGTCCGCAACCTCGTCTATCCAGCGATCTGTCTCATGAACTACCCTTTTTCCCCTGACGCTCATTGTGCGACGGATGTAGCGCACCCCGCCGAGCGTGACCAGTTCGTACACGACCGGCTGACAGTCGCAGGTCCACCGCAACACCCGCGCTTCAGGCTCGCCCTCATGCGGCGGCATCCACAACAGCGGTTTGTATTCCGGCCGAGTGGGAATGTGCGGCGATTCGCAGTGCGGCGGAAAATCCCATCGAACCATCCAGCTCACGCCCCGATCTCTCGCGTCAGAGCATTGCCGGTCGCCTCGCACATCACCGTGGCGAACTCCGCCCAGACCGTGAGGTGGCCAGAGCCCAGCCGTCGCATACCCCATGTGGTCGAGATCTGCTCCACCAGCCTCAGGCCCCGCCCGCGAGAGTCCAGGTCATCGGACACGCGCGGACACGGAATGGTGCGGGCCCCGTCATCGGTCACCTCGATCCGAGCCACGTCGGTACCGAAGCCGACGACATCCACCGCGACGAGGCCACCACCACGACCCGAGGCCGTGTGCTGAATGGCGTTCGCGACCAACTCGCTGACGATCAACCGCGCGTTGTCCGCGTCTCGATGACCTGCACCCAGCAGGATCGCCGCGACGCTGCGACGAGCCACAGGTACCACCCAGGCGTCGCCGGGGAACACCATCCCGCCCAGAAACCGCTCCGTCACTGCGCCTCCTCCCAGACCCGTGCAACCGCGTCCTCGTCGTACGCAGCCACCCACCGACCCTGACCGTGACCCCAGGTGAAGACCCAGTCCTCACGCCTCAACGCAGCCCGCACCCGCAAAGCGCCCCGCGCCCGAGGGATGGAAATGAACGGCTCGTGCCTTCGAGGCCACTGCATCGCCAGCGCCACCCCGAGCTGAGCCAGATCCCACGTCAATCGCATTAAGTGAATGAACTGTTCCTCATCGTGATCGAAGGTACGCATGCCAGCACCTCGCTTCGGGGTGAGCGCGACTGTGTCCTTGAACTCCGTACCGGTTGCCCACGAGCTTCGCCGCGAATTGCCTCAAGTGGGCAATTCATCGCATTTCGTAATCATGAAATGGAATGATTTGCCCGCTCAGCTGCTACTCCACGGGCGATTCCCTGGCTGTTGGCGCTACCATAGTGCCGATGGGCATCGACGATTGGCAAGATGCCATCTTGATTTGTCACTTGCATGTAGCCACGGGGTGCGGAACTCTGATTGCGCAAGGAGCAAACACTTAACGTCGAGGTGAATATGGCCGCCGGGAGTAGCCCCACCGTGAGGCGCCGACGCCTTGCCAGCGAGCTGCGCCGCTTGCGCAAAGAATCGGGACTAACGTCGGAAGCGGTAGCCATCCAGCTCGAATACGACCAATCATGGGTAAGCCGCATCGAGTCGGGACGGCGTGGTATTCGCATCCCGGACCTGAAGGCGCTCCTCGACGTGTACGGGATCACGGATCAGGCTCGCGAAGAGCTTCTGCAACTGGCACGTCAAGCTCGGCAACGAGGATGGTGGCATACGTACGTAGACGTCATCCCGGATTGGTTTCAGATCTTCGTCGGCCTGGAGGCCGAAGCCTCCGAACTGCGCCGGTACGACACCGAACTCGTGCCTGGACTGCTCCAGACTGCCGACTACTACCGTGCTTACCTTCGGGTGGCCCCGATGCCCTGGAAGCCGGAGGAAGTTGACCGGATGATCGAGTTTCGCAGGGTCAGGCAAGAGCGGATCACCACCGGATCGCTACGGCTTTGGGCCATCATGAACGAGGCCGTCATCCGACGGCACGTCGCCAGTCGCCAAACCATGAAGGCCCAGCTAAACCATCTGATCGAGATGTCAGAGACGCCGAACGTCACCCTTCAAGTGCTTCCCTTTGCGGCAGGGCCACACCCAGCCATGGACGGCGGCTTTGTGATCATCGGCTTCCCAGAGGCAAATGACCCTGACGTGATCTATCAGGAGAGTCAATCAGGTAGCCTCTATATGGAGGAGTCGGCCTTGATAGACCGGTATAACGTGGTATTCAACCATCTAATGGCCAAGGCGGACGACCCAGATAGAACCCGCGATCTACTCATCTCGGCGGCGAAGGAAGCGTGAGAATGAGCAAGCAGAAGGGCACAGAGGCGGGGATGGAGGCAGAATTCTCCCGTGCGGCGTGGCGCAAGAGCAGCTACAGCAACGCCGGTGGCGACTGTGTCGAAGTCGCCCCTCTGAGCGGGGGCCGCATTGGCGTCCGCGACACCAAGGACCGCAACGGCCCCGTACTCGTGTTCACATCTGACGAGTGGCACGCCTTCCTCAAGGGCACCAAGGGCGGCCAGTTCGACCTGATCTAGCAGGACGCTCCACAACCAACAGCAAAAGCGCCCGAGTCGTTTTTGCGGCGACCGGGCGCTCTGCGCGGGCTCCTTGCGCGCCCTACAGACAGACGGACCGCAGCGACCTGCATGGGGTTTGACGTGATCCATTTAGGGGTCATAGCTTGACGGTCGGCTTGCCAGCCCCGTCCGGTCCCAGGATGCCGATGACCTTGCCCATGGGGATCTCCAGGTCCACCCGTCCAGCGCGGTCGTCTCGCCGTACCTCCTGATCAGCCCTTCGGCTCGGAGCACGTGCATCGTCCCGCCCGGCTGCTCCGCGGAATGAGATATTTGGGAGATTTCGCACGGAAGTAGAGCGCGCGACGATATAGGAACGTATTGGAGCGACTTCAAGCCATGGCGGTCAGTCCGGAAGCGACACGCGATCTGGTCGCTTGTGTGCTTGCGAGCACCAAGTGAGAGGAGTGCGGGATGGCGAAGAAGGAAGTCGATCTCTCCCGTGCCCAATGGCGCACCAGTAGTTTCAGCGGCTCGAACGGTCAGTGTGTGCAGGTCGCTTTCGTTCCCGACCATGTGGCCGTTCGCGACAGCAAGGACCCGCACGGGCCGGCGCTGATCTTCACCCTCGACGAGTGGGCGGCCTTCCTGGCAGGAGCCAGGGACGGCGAGTTCTGAGCAAGGGCATCCGTCCTTGCCGCAGACAGCCATGAACGCCCGGTCGCCCTCTACGGCGATCGGGCGTTCACGTACTGACAGGGAGCCGCAAAGGCTTCGATCATGCCTCCGGCGAGGGCTCCGCTGCGGAATGACCAGGCCAGGCCAGTTAGTGTCTACGCCATGCCTGACGCGATCACGGTCCACCCCGCGGAGCCGGGTGACGGGGACGTCCTCGGCGAGATCCACGCCCTGTCTTGGGGCGTCTCGCATGGCCCGTTTTGCACGCCGAAGGTCGCTGCGGCCGGGGTCGAGGAGCGGCGCACCAAGTGGCACGGCATTCTGGCCGAGGTCGAGGCCAAGGGCCTGGGCATGGACACGATCCTGCTGGCGCGCTTGAACGAGCGGCCGGGGGCCTTCGCCCGGTTCGGGGCCTCCACTTCCCGCCCCGGCCACGCGGAGATCCATACCTTCTTCGCCCACCCGGACGTCTGGGGCAGCGGCATCGCGAAGGTCCTGTTGACGGCCGTCTTGGACCGAGTGCGAGACGCCGGGTACGACGACGTGCATCTGTGGACGCTCCGGGACTCCGCCCAAGCGCGCCGCTTCTACGCCAAGAATGGCTTCGCCGAGACCGGCAGGACTCACGACCACGACTTCGGTGAAGGTCCCCCGCTGGCCCTGGTCGAGTTGGAGCGAGCCGTGCCTGGCCGCTGAAACGCTCGATCGGCGACTTCGTCGTGGCTGACCTCCATGGCCTGGTCCGCATCGTCCAGCGTCAGCTCAAGAAGATCCAGTACCGGCCTCATCTGATCACCACAGGCCGGCCTGACTCTCGAACCACCATGATCATCCCGCTTGCCGGCCCCTATTTGGCCCCGGGATGCCGATGACCTTGCCCACGGGGACCTCCAGGTCCACCCCGTTCAGCGCGGTCGTCTCCCCATACCTCTTGATCAGCCCTTCGGCTCGGATCACGTCCGTCGCCGTCTCCTCATCGTTCGACGAGCTAGACGATGCCGGGAGCCGCTGATACGGCGCTAACAGCGGCCCAGGGACAGGCATGCGTTGCCGTGTCAGCGGCCGCGTCAGCACGGCAACGGCCCGGTATCAGAGCGGTCGGCGATCGTAAACGCCATGAACGGTTCAGCGATCGCGGCCTCAAGGCCGGGTGCGATCTCCGTCCGTTCCTTGAACTTCGTAACGGATCTGAAGGAGCACAACACGATGTCGATCACCCTTAACGACCAGGACAAGCTCACCCTGCGGACCGCCGGCTGGGGCGCCGTCTCCCTGATGTCCGCCGCCGGTGCCGCCGGCTCGGCCCACAAAGCCGCCACCGAGGCCTCCATCGCCCTGACCTCCGCGACCGGCCTGGTCGGGCACGTGCTCACCAAGGCGCCCAAGGGCGTGAAGTACGGCAAGACGGTGGCCTCGCTCGCCGACCAGGTGCTGCCGGCGCTGACCGCATCCATGAGCCTGCTCAAGGCGCAGGCTCCGGAAGAGGCCGACAACTTCCGCCGTACCGTCGTCGTCGCCATCGAGGCAGCCGGCCGGCCCCAGAAGGGCGCGCCCAGCCCCACCATGACCGAGATGGCCCGCAAGATCACTGAGGCCCTCGACGCCGCTTGACGGATGCCGGCCTGCGACAGCCACAGCTCGTCACGGGGTCCTCTTCGGACCCCGTGACATGGCGGCGTGATGTCCCAGGCAGGGGCGTTCCAGAAGGCAGTGCAGCGGCTCATCGATGAGCTCTTCGCCTAAGCGCGACACCAGAGACGAGGAACTATGAAACCCGCATTCCCACCAGCGATCAGGGCGACCAAGGTCTTCCGGCGAGTGGCTCTCACGGCGCTGGCGGCCGCGCTGTTAGCTGGGGTGGCCACACCCGGGGTGGCCGCGGCCGACAGTGTGGCCGTGCCGAAGGCCGCCGCCGGGCCGGATCGCCCGGAGCTGCAGCAGGTCATCCAGGAGGTCGTCGATTCCGGTTACGCCGGGCTGCAGCTACGCGTACACGATCAGCAGGGCGACTGGGTCGGCAGCGCCGGGGTGCGCAAGCTGGGCGAGGTCGCCAAGCCGCCGACCAACGGGCGGTTCTGGATCGGCAGCTCCACCAAGAGCTTCACCGCGACCCTGGTGCTGCAGCTGGTGGCCGAGGGCAAGATCGGGCTGGACAGCCCGGTGGCCGGCTACCTGCCCAAGCTCGGGCTGGACCGGCGGATCACCGTACGGATGATGTTGCAGCACACCAGCGGGCTGTTCAACTACACCGGCGAGTACTACACCGACGGGACGTTCGTGCCGGGGATCCCCGCCACGGGCAAGGAGTGGGTGGACAACCGGTTCCACAGCTACCAGCCCGAGGAGCTGGTACGGCTGGCGCTGTCCAAGCCGGCTAAGTTCGCGCCGGGGACGAACTGGAGCTACGCCAACACCAACTACACGCTGGCCCTGCTGCTGATCGAGAAGGTCACCGGCCGCTCGTACGCCGAGGAGATGCGGCGGCGGATCCTGGGCCCGCTCGGCCTGCGGGGCACCGTGGTGCCGGGCAACCGGACCGAGCTCCCCGGGCCGTACGCCCACGGCTACTACCGTTACCAGGACGCCGACCAGTGGAAGGTGGTCGACGTCACCCGTCAGAACCTCTCCCTGCTGGCCGGCGCCGGTGACATGATCTCGACCACCCAGGATCTCCAGACGTACTTCTCCGCCCTGCAGAGTGGCAAGCTCCTGCCGGCCTCGCTGCTGGCCGAGATGCGCAAGCCGGACCCGAGGAGCACCGGCCTCTTCGGCCAGTACGGCCTCGGTCAGTATGTGCTGGACACCGGCCCGGACTGCGCCGGCATCATCCTCAACCACGACGGCAGCCCTCCGGGGGGCTACGGGTCGTTGATGTACAGCACGCCTGACGGCAGCAAGACGCTGACCGCCTCGCTGACCATGGGGGACGCCGCAGTCGACCAGTCAGTGGTGTTCCCGAAGGCCCTGGACAAACTCATCAAGGCGGTGTTCTGCGGCGGGCAGGCGGGGGCGGCAGACCAGGCCAACCTGGTTCAGTAGAGCGAACCGTACGGCTTGAGGGGGGACTCCCTCCGGTCGTGCATCAGGTGGAGCAAACCGGCCACGCCGAGCTCGTTGAGCTCGGCGTGGCCGTCGCCTTGGTTCCACAGCTCGGGCCTATGTGGTGGCTGGTGTCACGTTGGTTGACGGCGTCCTAGGGCGGCCGCGCTCCCCAGGCTCACTCTCCAGACGGCGTGTCGCGCCGCTATGAGATGAACGGTGCCCGGGTGCGCACTAGACTTGGATAATTCGTTATCTTGTACCATTCGTGTTTATGTAGGTAGGTTTGGTCGCATGACCGCATCCAGCACTCCGACCATCGCCGAGGAGTTGCGCGGCGCCGGCCTGCGGGTGACAGCGGCCCGCGTCGCGCTGCTCCAGGCCGTCCGGGACGGTGACCACCTCGGTGTCGAGGCGATCGCCTCCGGGGTGCGCGATCGCGTGGGCCACATCTCGCTGCAAGCCGTTTATGAGGCGCTCCACGCGCTCACCGCAGCGGGGCTCGTACGCCGCATCGAACCGGCCGGCAGCCCGGCACGGTACGAGGGGCGCGTAGGGGACAACCACCACCACATCGTGTGCCGGTCGTGCGGTGCCGTCGCCGACGTCGACTGCGCGGTCGGCGAGGCGCCCTGCCTGACCGCCTCCGACGAGCACGGCTTCGCGGTCGACGAGGCCGAGGTCATCTATTGGGGCCTGTGCCCCGGCTGTTCAACCGCCCGTACTTCCTGAGCTGTTCAACCGCCCGTACTTCCTGAGCACGTGATCCACATAGTCCGGAAGGATTCCCATGACCGAGAACCATGACGCGATCGTCACCGACCCGAAGACGGAGGGAGCAGGTGGCTGCCCGGTCGCGCACGAGCGCGCCCCGCACCCGACTCAAGGCGGCGGGAACCGCCAGTGGTGGCCGGAGCGGCTCAACCTGAGGATCCTCGCCAAGAACCCCGCCGTGGCCAACCCGCTCGGTGAGGAGTTCGACTACGCCGAGGCGTTCAAGACCCTCGACCTCGCGGCCGTCAAGCGGGACATCGCCGAGGTCCTGACGACCTCGCAGGACTGGTGGCCGGCCGACTTCGGCAACTACGGCCCGTTCATGATCCGGATGGCGTGGCACAGTGCGGGCACGTACCGGATCAGCGACGGCCGCGGCGGCGCCGGGGCCGGGCAGCAGCGCTTCGCCCCCCTCAACAGCTGGCCGGACAACGGCAACCTCGACAAGGCGCGCCGCCTGCTGTGGCCGGTCAAGAAGAAGTACGGCCAGAAGCTCTCCTGGGCCGACCTCATGATCCTCACCGGCAACGTCGCACTGGAGTCGATGGGCTTCAAGACCTTCGGCTTCGGCGGCGGTCGCGCGGACGTCTGGGAGCCCGACGAGGACGTCTACTGGGGCCCCGAGACCACCTGGCTCGGCGACGAGCGCTACACCGGCGACCGGGAGCTCGAGAGCCCCCTCGGCGCGGTACAGATGGGCCTTATCTACGTCAACCCGGAGGGTCCGAACGGCAATCCGGACCCGCTCGCCGCGGCTCGCGACATCCGTGAGACCTTCCGCCGGATGGCGATGAACGATGAGGAGACGGTCGCCCTGATCGCGGGCGGTCACACCTTCGGCAAGACCCATGGCGCGGGCCCCGCGGACAACGTCGGCCCCGACCCCGAGGCCGCCTCGATCGAGGAGCAGGGCCTCGGCTGGCGGAACTCCTTCGGCACCGGCAAGGGCGCCGACGCGATCACCAGCGGCCTTGAGGGCATCTGGACCAACACCCCCGTGACGTGGGACAACAGCTTCTTCGAGATCCTGTTCGGCTACGAGTGGGAGCTGTTCAAGAGCCCCGCCGGCGCCAACCAGTGGCGGCCGAAGGACGGAGCCGGGGCGGACACCGTCCCCGACGCCCACGACCCGTCGAAGCGCGTCGCACCGACGATGCTGACGACCGACCTCGCGCTCCGCGTCGACCCGATCTACGAGCAGATCTCGCGCCGCTTCCTCGAGAACCCCGCCGAGTTCGCGGACGCCTTCGCCCGCGCCTGGTACAAGCTGACCCACCGCGACATGGGCCCGATCGTGCGTTACCTCGGCTCGGAGGTCCCGGCCGAGACGCTGCTGTGGCAGGACCCGCTCCCCGCCGTGACGCACGAGCTCGTCGACGCCGCGGACATCGCCGCACTCAAGGGCCAGATCCTGGCCTCGGGCCTGTCGGTGTCCCAGCTGGTGTCCACCGCGTGGGCGTCGGCGTCCTCCTTCCGTGGCAGCGACAAGCGCGGCGGCGCCAACGGCGCGCGCATCCGCCTCCAGCCCCAGAGCGGGTGGGAGGTCAACGACCCCGACCAGCTGGCGATCGTGCTGCGTACCCTGGAGGGCATCCAGAGCACCTTCAACGCCGCCCAGACCGGCGGCAAGCAGATCTCGCTCGCCGACCTGATCGTGCTCGCCGGTGCCGCGGCCGTCGAGCAGGCCGCCAAGACCGCCGGCTTCGACGTGGAGGTCCCCTTCACGCCGGGTCGCGTGGACGCCGCGCAGGAGCAGACCGACGTGGAGTCGTTCGCCGCGCTCGAGCCGGTTGCCGACGGGTTCCGCAACTACCTCGGGAAGGGCAACCGGCTGCCGGCCGAGTACCTGCTGCTCGACCGGGCGAACCTGCTGACCCTGAGCGCCCCCGAGATGACGGTCCTCGTCGGTGGTCTGCGCGTCCTGGGCGCGAACCACCAGCAGTCGTCGCTCGGCGTCCTCACCGCGACCCCCGGGTCGCTGACGAACGACTTCTTCGTCAACCTGCTCGAGCTGGGTACGACGTGGAAGGCGACGTCCGAGGACGCGACCACGTTCGAGGCCCGCGACGCCGTCACGGGCGAGGTCAAGTGGACCGGTAGCCGGGTCGATCTCGTCTTCGGGTCCAACTCCGAGCTGCGCGCGCTCGCGGAGGTCTACGCGAGCGACGACGCGAAGAAGAAGTTCGTCGAGGACTTCGTCGCCGCGTGGGACAAGGTCATGAACCTGGACCGGTTCGACCTCGTCTGATCCTTGAGGTCTGATCCTTGAGGTCTGATCCTTGAGGTCTGATCCGTCTGACCGTTGACGTCCAGGTCGGCCCACACCTCGGCCGACCTGGACGTTTTGTCATATGAACGGGCAGTACCGGGTAGCCATGCAGGTATGTCACCGGGTGTCGTGAATGACGACCTCTTTCGCGGCGTGCTCGACGAGCTCGGCGCCGTGCTCGCGAACGTCGACGAAGAGTCGATCGACGCGGCCTGCCGGCTGATCGCCGACGCCAGAACGATCGGCGTCTACGGCTGCGGCCGGGAGGCGCTGCAGATCGAGGGTTTCGCGATGCGCCTGTTCCATCTCGGTCTGCCGGTGGCGGTGGTCGGCGACATGACCATGCCGGCGCTGGGGCGCGAGGACGTCTTCCTCGCCACCTCCGGCCCCGGCGAAGCGTCCACGGTCCTGGCGCTGATGCGGACGGCGACGGCGGCGGGTGCGACGAACCTGCTGCTGACCGCCGAGCCCGAGAGCGGTGCCGCGGAGCTCGCCGACGCCATGCTCGTGATCCCGGCGCAGACCATGGCCGGCGAGTGGCGTACATCCGTGCTGCCGATGGGGTCGGCCTATGAAGGCGCGTTGTTCGTGCTGTTCGAGGTGATGGTGCTGAAGCTCGGGGCGCTGATCGGCGCCACAGGAGAGGCGATGCGCGCCCGGCACACCAACATGGAGTGATGGGTCACTGGGCCTTGACGGTGGCGGTGCTCGTCTGGCGCATGTACGCGTCGATCAGGGCGAAGGTGGCTCCCAGCTGCTCGATCTGTGGCAGGTGGCCGGCCTCGGGGATGATCTCAAGCTGGGCGTTGCCGAAGGCGGCCGCGTACGCCGCGCCGTAGGCGGGGGTGACGATGCGGTCGCTTTCCCCCCAGAGCAGCAGGGTGGGCAGGTCGACGCGGGCCAGGCGGTGGGCGAGCTTGGGGTCGTGCATGTACGGGTCGCCGGCCAGGACGCGCATGGTGGCCATGTTGCCCTCCCGGAGGGCGAGTTGCCCGGCGGGGATGTCGGCGGGATCGACGTAGAAGCGGTCCGAGTCGTGCCAGGAGTACTCGGCGACGCCACGGGCGTCGAGAGCGAAGAAGTCTCTGATCGGCTCGGTCTCGACATGCACTCCGACGGGGTCGATCAGGACGAGCCCGGTGATGATCCCCGCGTTGTCGCGTACGGCCATCTCGGCGGCGGTCCAGCCGCCGAGTGAGGAGCCGATGACCAGCACGTCGGACAGCTGCCGGTCGTGAAGATAGTGCAGGTAGGCGAGGGCGAGATCGTCGATGCCGGTGAACCAGCCGGGGCGGTCGGTGCCGTCCCAGCCGGGGTGCGTGGGGGCGATGGCGTGGCCGGTCCGCGCGAGATGGTCGACGAGCCCGGCGACGGTGGCCGGGCCGCCACCGCCGTGCAGGATCAGGACGGGCCGGCCGGTTCCGGCCTCGGACAGGGTGAGCGGCAGGTCCGGGTAGAGCGCGATGGTGTGGCTTGTCGTAGGCATGGCCAACACCATAACTAAACTTGTTGATATAAGCTAGTTGAGTAGCTGCTAAACTCGATTCGTGCTCGGTGAACTGCAGGTCCTTGGAAGAGCGGTCAAGCAAGCCCAATACCGGCAGCACCGGGCGCTGGACAGCCGGCTCGCCGCCATCGGCACCACGCTGGCCCAGTGGGATGCCCTGCGGGCGATCAGCCGGTCACCTGGGGCGCCGGCGCGCGCCCTGGCCTCGGCGACATTCCAGAGCGAGCAGGCGTTCGGCACACTCGCCGGCCGGCTGACGGCTCAGGGCCTGATCGAACGCCGGCCAGGTCATGGGCGACGCATCGAGCACCATCTGACACCGGCCGGCGAGCAGATGCTCGACGCGGGGCACCGGGTCGCGGACGAGGTCCTGACCGACTGTTTTGCCCCCCTGTCGCCAGGCGACCGCGCGACCCTGCTCGATCTCTTGCAGCGCCTCAACTACGGCGGAGACACCTGACGCCGTACACCACGCGCGTGTGGTGTACGGCGCCGCCATCTCAGGTGTCGCCGCTCAGGCGAGTCGCCATTCCTGGTTGCGCTGTCCGATCAGGCAGGTCCACTGATGGACGTTGGCTCCCTCGGCCGTGCTGACGCCCGCCACGTCCAGGCACTTGCCGCTGTGGCGAGCGACAAGGGAGAAGTAGCCGTTGTCCTTCTGGACGAGCCGCCACTCCTGGTTGCGCTGCTGGTTGAGGCAGGTCCACTGGTGGACGTTGGCCCCGTCGGCCGTGCTGACGCCCGACACGTCCAGACACTTGCCGCTGTGCGTCGCACGGAGGGTGTAGTAGCCGTCGCTGGTCGCCACGAAGTTCCACTCCTGGTTGGCCTGCCCGTTGATGCAGGTCCACTGGTGGACGTTGGCCCCGTCGGCGGTGCTGACGCCCGCCACGTCGAGACACTTGCCGCTGTGACGGGCCACCAGGGTCGCCGAGAACTTGGGAAGGAGCCGCTGCGCCGCGCCGGCGGTGTCGGCGTTCGCCGCCGACGCCGCCGTGAACGGGGCAACGAGCAGAGCGGCCGCGACAGCGACTGCTTGACCAGCGTGAATGAGTGTCATCGAACCTCCTGAGACGCTCTCGAAAGATCAGCAGGTCCGTCGTAACATGAATCACTCAGCGCATCGGCGAGTCGCTATCCGTGATGATATTCGTGTCGCGTGGCGTAGATGAGCTGGTTTACGAGGCAGCGAGTGCCGCGTCCAGGTGGTCCGGGTTCGGGCCGCCTCGCAGGGGTCCACCGGGTTGATCGATCAGGTAGGTCGTCCGTTCGGTCAGATGGGTCGCCTGGGAGTCGCCCGTTCGGTGGCTACTCCCCGGTGCGTCCGTCCACCGCCTCGCGGAGGAGGTCGGCGTGGCCGTTGTGCCGTGCGTACTCCTCGACCAGATGGAACAGGATCCACCTGAGGCTGGGCACCCGGCCGTCGGCCCAGGGGCGCACGGCCAGCCGGTCCAGGCCGCCGTCGGCCAGCGCGTCCGCGACCAGGGAGCGGGAGCGGGCCACGGTGTCCTGCCAGAGCGTGAGGAGTTGCTCGGGGGTGTCCTCGGTGGCCGAGTGCCAGTCCCAGTCGATATCGGCCTCCCAGTCCACGGTGTCCCACGGGGGCTCCGGGGCGTGCCCGTACAGTCGCTGGGAGCACCACCAGCTCTCGACATAGGCCAGGTGCTTGAGCATCCCGCCGAGGGTCATCGTCGAGGCGCCGACGGTCGCGTTCAGGCCGGCCGCGTCCAGCCCGGCGCACTTCCACTCCAGGGTCGCGCGCTGGTAGTCCAGGTAGCCGAGGAGGGTGGCGGTTTCGTCGGCCGCGACCGGAGGTTCGGGGCGGCCATGCTCGTCCAGGTCAATCACGCGCGGGGAGTCTACCCACCTTCCAGGGCGGCCGTCGTCCTCGCCCCGGTGCGTTAGCGGCCGCGCGTGAGTTCCAGCACGTCGGTCAGCTGCCGTGCGGTCGGCAGGATGCGCAGCGCCTCGTCGATCTCACGTTCCGCCCACTCGCGGTGCCGCCGCTCGGCGTGCGGGTCGAGGGCGACGCGGGCCTGGACCAGCAGGAAGTTCAGGTGGGACGCGAGAAGCATGGTGAAGTCCGCCGGGCCCGTGATGCGGCCCGGACCGCCCTCGCTTATGTACGCCTCATACATGCCGCGCATGGCTTCGAGGTCGGCGGTCGAGTCATCGCAGAACCAGTCGAACAGCGCCCGCGCCAGTTCCCGGCCCGGCATGGCCGGTCCGAGGTTGTCCCAGTCGATGACCACGAGCGCGCCGGCGGAGTCGGCGAGGACGTTCTCCGGGTGCAGGTCGCGATGGCAGACGATCAGCTCGGCGGGATCGACCGGCGAGACGGCCGCGCACAGCTCTGGGAGCGTGGCCAGCAGATCGGCGAGTCTCGCGGCCCACACCGCACCCGATGTGGCCACCTCCGCCCACTCGGGCGTGGTGGGAACGCGGTCGTACCAGCGAGCGGGCGGTCCGCCGTCCGGCTCGACCGTCGCGGCCGGGGCGCACCGGTGCAGGCGTGCGAGCAGCGCCCCGATCTCTCCCGGTGTGGCCGGTGCCGTCAGCTCGACCGGCCGCAGGTCGATCCAGTCGTACAGGCGCAGCCACGTCCCGCCGGGCGGCTCAAGCAGGTGGCGCCCGTCGCGGTCGGGGTGACTGGCCGGCAGCCGTACCCCTGCCTCGGCCGCCCGCCGCCCGAACGCCAGCTCCGCCTGGATCAACGCCTCCGACGGCGGCTCGGCGAAGATCTCCTTGAGCGCGTAGCGTGCCGGGCCGACGTCCAGCCGCCAGATCTGCCCCAGCGCGCCCCGCGGCCCTGCGGACACCACAACGTCCTCACCCCACCCGAACGCCTCCCGTACGTGGGCGACCAGCTCATGGACCATGATCAGACTCCTGAGGACAGGAAGGACGACACGACCAGACTCCTGGAGACAGCAGGACGAACGGCGAACGGCGGGTGGCGAAAGGCGGGTGGCGGACGGCGGGTGGCGGACGGCGGGTGGACGCGGCGACAATCTGGGCGACACTGCTGCTCCCGCCGCCGACGCCACGGATGCTGCTGCCGTGCCTGACGCCGCCACTGCCGACGACGCCACCGCCGCGGACGCCGCCGAGATTCACACAACTGAGTATGGGCGATACGAGTGGTGGGACGCTTGCCGATTTATCCGTCGCGACAGCGGAAGTTGACACCAGTTAGATAGCTTGGTTGCCATTCGGAAACAGCGTCCTAGCGGCCGTGGATTTGCCACTATCGTGGCGTTTCATGATGCGCGTCCTGGTCCCCGCCCGCCTGCGCAAAGCCGTGCGCACGTGGTTCGATTCCCGCTACATCTCCATCGGCGATCACCGTCAGGACATCAGGGACGCTCTCTGGGAGGTCCAGACCCTGCGCCGGGAGATGGCGAGCCTGCAGGACGAGGTCGAGCGTCTGCGAAACGCCAGACCCGCCACCGCCCCCACCAGCGCCCCCACGGACAAAGCCCGGCTCGACGACACGCACCGCCTGGCTCAGGAGACGGCCAAGGCGCTGGACGGCGTGCTCCAGAACGAGGTCCTCCTCTGGCAGGCGATCGACGACCTCAAGTCACGGACGTCAGATTCCGGGGAGGGCGTACGAGCCTCCAGGTCCGGCGACGGCACGCAAACGTCGGGCCCGCGTGACGGCGCGGAGGTGTCGAGTTCGGGGGATGGTGCGCAGGCGTCGGGTCCGCGTGAGGCTGCGCGGACGGAGGACACGTCATGCGCGTGAGCTGGTCGGGAGGCGAGCTGACGTTCCGGCTCGGGGCCGACGACGAGATCACCGGCAGAGCTGCCGACGAGCACCCGGTCAAGCTGGCCACCAACTCCTGCACCATCGCCGGGGTGCCCGGAGACGCGCACCCCGACCTCTTCGCCGTCGCCGCGTGGACCGTGGTGGCGCCGTGGACGCGTAAGGAGATCGTGTTCGACCGGGCCATCTCCCCTGAAGTGGCCGCCGCGCTGCACGACGGGTGGGGGATCGAGGCCGGGCCGGTTGGCGCGGAGGCCCGGCGTACCGGGACGAACCTGGCGATCTCCTACAGCGGTGGCGCGGACTCCGTGGCGGCGGCGACCATCTATCCCGAGGCGCCGTTCGTGCACTTCCGGCGTGTGCCGCACCCCCGCGTGCCGAACCGGTGGCCGCACTACCGCTCCGACGTCCTTGCCAGGCTGGCCAGGCGCACCGGACGGGAACTCACCGTGGTGGACTCCGACCTGGAATTCACGTTGTCCGAGCCCCGGCCCGGATACCCGGAACACCACGCGGTAGCGGCAGGGGCGTTATTGCTCGCCGACCAGATGGATCTCGGTGGACTGGCGTTCGGGTATGAACTGGGTTCACGGTGGCTCGGCGGGGATCGCTACCTTCTGCGTTACACGCCCGACAACCTGATGTGGGCGCCGCACGGGGCGTGGGGGCGGTTGTTCGCGGCGGCGGGCGTACACATCGTGCTTCCCGTGGGCGGCGTGAGTGAAGCGGTCACCATGCGGCTGGCGCTGAACTCGGAGCTCAAGGAGCACGTCCGATGGTGCCTGCAGGGCACCGACGGTCCGTGTCGCAGATGTGGCAAGTGCCTGTACAAGGAGCTCATTCAGGCCGCCGTCGAACGGCGGCCGCTCGACACGCCCTTCACCGCCGATGACCCCCGCGTGCGCAAGTGGCTCCAGCCTCCGCCGTACGGGGGACAGGAGATGGTCGAGTACGGCCTGGCGAGGGTGCCCGGCATCGAGGACACGCTGTTCGGGAAGGCGCTCGACTATTTCGACGCCACGGAGGAGTCGACGAGCTGGCTCGACCATTGCTACCCGCCGGCGCTCGACGAGATCCCGGCCCAGTG
The DNA here is from genome assembly GCF_043197735.1 of Nonomuraea sp. NPDC049028. NCBI lineage: Bacteria > Bacillati > Actinomycetota > Actinomycetes > Streptosporangiales > Streptosporangiaceae > Nonomuraea > Nonomuraea sp. NPDC049028. The sequence continues at coordinate 771,205 of NZ_JBICTR010000003.1, read as the reverse complement.
GCGTGAGCAGGCGACCGGGTTCATGACGTCCAAGGTCGGGCTCATGACCGAGGCCGAGGTCCGCCGGGTGGAGACATGGGGCACGTGACGCTCTCACGCCCTGTTCGATCCCTCTCGCTCGACCCGCCGATGGCCGACCCGCCGATGGCCGATACGGCTTCGGCCTATCGGCCTTCGGTCGATTCCCCGGCGGTCGATCGGCCTTCGGTCGGTTCTCCTTCGGCCGATCTGTCGTTGGTCGATACGATTTCGGCCGATCTGCTGTTGATCGATTCGGTTTCGGCGGATCCGCCTATGGTCGATACGCCGTTGGTCGATGTCGGGTGCGCAGGTGAGGGAGTGGGACTGTGAAGGTGTACTTGTCGGTCGACATGGAGGGCGTGACCGGGCTCACCGACCCTGAGGAGATGCACGCGGGCAAGCGGGGCTATGAGCGGGGCTGCGAGCTCATGACCGCCGATGCCAACGCCGCCGTCGAGGGGGCGTTCGCGGCCGGGGCGACCACGGTGCTGGTGAACGACGCTCACGGGTCCACCAAGAATCTGCGGATCGACCTGCTGGACCCGCGCGCCACCCTCATCCGGGGGCCGGGTAAGGCGCAGCGGATGGCGCAGGGAGTTGACGGGTCGTTCCAGGCCGCGTGTTTCGTGGGGTACCACGCCCGCGCGGGGGTGACGAACGGTGTGCTCAACCACACCTGGATGGGCAAGGAGATCCAGAACGTCTACCTCAACGGCGAGGTGTGCGGTGAGACGCGGCTGGTGGCGGCGTGTGCGGGGTTCCACGGTGTTCCGGTGGTGCTGGTGACCGGTGACGAGGCCGTCGGTGAAGAGGCGCGCGAGTTGCTCGGCGATGTGGAGACGGTGGCGGTCAAGAAGGGGATCGACAAGTTCTCGGCCGAACTGCTGCCGCCGAGCGTTGCCCAGGCTCGGATTCGTGAGGCGACGGCTAGGGCGTTGGGGCGGTTGAGCGACTTCACGCCTTACCGGGTGGCTGCGCCGTACACGCTGGGGGTGGAGTGGAACTCCACCGCCATCGCGGCTGCCGTCGGACTTGTTCCCGGCGTGAAGGCGGTGGGATCGCGTCACACCGAGTTCACTACCGATGACTTCGCACAGATCATGGCGCTGTTCGGTATCTTCGCCACGATCGGTGGTCAGATCTCCTGTGGCAGCGGCCCCTACGGTTGAACGCCACAAAGAGCAGACGCCCGCCGGCTGGTGAATGGCAGGTCAGCGCATACGGGTTGGTGAATGGCCGGTCGGCGCATGCGGGCCGGTGAGGAGCAGGTCGGCGTACGCAGGCGGGTGATGAGCCGGTCGGCAACGCAGGCGGGTGAAGAGCAGGTCAGCGCACGCAGGCCAACGGAATGGCAGGCCCGCATAGTTGGGAGCGAGTGGCATGGAGGGCGCGGCGCTGACCCGGCGGGGGTTACTCGTCGGTATCGGGGCGGTGGGTGGTGCGGGAGCCATGTACGCCGCCATGGGCGCGCTGGGTCTGGCGCCGTCCCAGCAGGACAAGGACTTCGCCGCGCCCCAGCAGGGCGACTTCTCGCTGCGCGGCAAGGCGGCCGCCAAAGTGGTGATCATCGGGGCGGGGGTCGCCGGGCTGACCGCCGCGTACGAGCTGGGCAAGGCCGGCTACGACTGCACGCTGCTGGAGGCCAAGGACCGGGCCGGCGGCCGGAACCTCACGCTGCGTGGCGGCGATCGGCTCACCGAGCTCAACGGTCCCGCGCAGGAGGTGAAGTTCGGCGAGGGCGTCTACTTCAACGCGGGCCCGGGGCGGATCGCGCCGTGGATGGTCACCCTGGACTACTGCCGCGAGCTGGGCATCCCGATCGAGACGTTCATCAACAACAACGGCCAGGCGCTCGTCCACACCAACGGGCAGACAATCCGGGCAAGGGCCGCGCGTGCGGATATGTACGGGTATGTGGCGGAGCTGCTGGCTAAAGCGACGAATGTTGGGGCGCTCGACAAGAAGGTCGGTAAGGACGATCAGGAACGACTGCTGGAGTTTCTGCGCAGGTTCGGCGATCTGGGGCCCAAGCTCGATTACGAAGGCTCCGACCGCCGGGGTTTCGTGAAATATCCGGCGCTGGACGGCGGCACCCCCATCGCGGCCCCCGGCACCCTGCACGCGGTCCTCGCCGCCGGCACCGGCCGTTCCATCACCAACGACTTCGGCTACGAGCAGTCGACCCCCATGCTGCAGCCCGTCGGCGGCATGGACGCCATCGTCGTCAAGCTCACCGAGGCGGTCGGCGCGGACCGGATCAGGACCGGCGTCAAGGTCACCAAGATCACCAACCTGGCCGACGGCGTCGAGGTGACCTGGGACGGCGGCTCTCTCAAGGCCGACTACTGCATCGCCACCCTGCCGCCCCACCTGCTCGCGAAGATCCCGCACAACCTCGGCGCCCCCGTCACGGCCGCGCTCAAGACGCCCATCCCGGTCGCCAGCGGCAAGATCGGCCTGGAGTACGGCCGGCGCTGGTGGGAGCTGGAAGACCGCATCTACGGCGGCGTGACCGAGACAGACCTGGACATCACCCACATCTGGTACCCGTCGGCCGGTTTCCACGCCCAGCGCGGCGTGCTCGTCGGCTACTACAACACCGACCAGAACGCCGAGCTCTACGGCGCCCTCACCCCGGATGACCGCAGACGCCGCGCCCTCACCCAGGGCAGGAAGATCCACGGCGACAAGTACGGCAAGGACCTTCTCTCCAGCGTCTCCATCGCCTGGGACCGCCAGGAGCACATCCAGGGCGGCTGGGTACGCTGGCCCGCCTTTGATTCGTCCTTCACTCTTCTGCAACGCCCCAGCGGAAGGGTTTACTTCGCGGGCGACTGGCTCACCCATCTGATCGCGTGGCAGGCGGGCTCCATGGAGTCGGCCCGTGGCGCCGTCACCCAGCTGCACCAACGGGTGCTGCAGTCACCGTGACGTCGCGCGCTGCTCAGGTGACCGGCGTAAGGTCCTGAGTGAGCGATCGAGGAGATGGGATGACGTTGGACTGGGTGCCCGCGACCGACCGGACCGACCTGCTGGCCGATCCGGTGGCCCTTGCCGTGCAGGGGCTGGCGGGCGTCGAAGTGGCCGAGATCGACCCCGAGCTGGCCGATACGGCGGCGTTCTGCGAGCGCTACGGCGTGACGCTCGACGAGTCGGCCAACTGCGTGGTCGTCGCGGCCAAGCGCGGCGGCGAGACGCGCTATGCGGCGTGCATGGTGCTCGCGACGATGCGGGTCGACGTCAACGGCGTCGTACGCAGGTATCTCGACGCGCGCAAGGCGAGCTTCGCCCCGATGGCGGAGGCGGTCGAGCTCACCGGGATGGAATACGGCGGCATCACCCCGCTCGGCCTGCCCGCCGACTGGCCGATCCTGGTGGACACGAAGGTCGCCGAGCACGACAGGGTAGTGATCGGAAGCGGGGTTCGGCGGTCGAAGTTGGCCGTCTCCGGGGCCGCGCTCGCCGGGTTGAAGGGGGCGGAGACCCTTCCCCTGGCCAACTGAAGCCAGAAACTGAAGCCAATTCGAGACCGTTGAATGGGAAACCGATGGGCCCCTTCGGGACGTTGTACGAGTGGGAATGTGGCCTCATGGTTCATCTCGTGGGCGGGGATTAAGCCGGTATGGTGCTTCATGCCATGAACGATGACCGACTCGGCCCTTACCGGCTGCTCAGGCGGCTCGGCGAAGGCGGGATGGGCGTTGTCCACCTCGCTGTCGACCCGCAGGGTAGGCAGGTGGCGGTCAAGGTCCTGCGCGCGGAGGTCGCCGGCGACGAGGTCGCCAGGCGGCGTCTGTCGCGTGAAGTCGAGACCATGCGCCGCGCGCGCAGCAAATACATCGCCGAGGTGATCGACGCCGATGTGACGGGTCATCGGCCCTACATCGTCACGCGTTACGTCGCCGGGCGGCCACTCGACGAGATCGTCAAGGACGACGGTCCGCTCGACCTGCCCGCGCTGGTCAAGATCGCGCACGGGGTCGCCACCGCGCTGGCCGCCGTGCACGCGGTCGGCGTGATCCACCGCGACCTCAAGCCGGGCAACGTGCTGATCATCGACGGCGAGCCGGTACTGATCGACTTCGGCATCGCCCAGGCGGTCGACGCGACCAGGCTGACGCAGACGGGGATGTTCATCGGCACGCCCGGATACCTCGCCCCCGAGATCATCGAGGGTCAGGAGGCCGGGCCCGAGGTCGACATCCACGCCTGGGCGGGCACGCTGCTGTACGCGGGCACCGGCCAGCCGCCCTTCGGCAAGGGCACGCTGGAGATGATCTTCTACAACATCACCGCGGGCAAGGCCGACGTGAGCGCGGCCCCGAAGGAGCTGCAGCCGCTGCTCAAGGCGGCCTTCCAGCGCAACCCCGCCAAGCGGCCCAAGGCGGCCGAGCTGGCCGAGCAGACTGCCAGGATGCTGCCCAGGCCGCGGGGCAACGAGCGCGACGAGATCTCGACCGTGCCCCGGTCCGACCGCTCCAACCCGTCGCTCGAGCTGCCGACGCCGCAGCCGCTGGCCGACAAGCCGTCGTACGACATCTCGACGCCGCCCATGACGCCGCGCCGGCTCGTCGACGGCCAGCTGCGCCAGCAGCCCCCGCACCCGGGCCAGCCGCACCAGGGGTCCGGCCCGAACTGGCAGCCCCAGGGTCAGCCGCCCCAGCCGCCGCCGCAGGAGCAGCAGTACGTCTCGCTGCTCCCCGAGCAGCAGGGCGACCCCTATCCGACCCGCCGGGTGACCCCGGAAGAGCTGCGCAAAATGCAGCGCGAGGCCAACCCGCAGCCGTGGCAGGTCTCCGGGCAGGGCAACAACCAGCAGAGCAACAACCAGCAGGGCAACAATCAGCCGAGCAACAGCCACACGCCGTCGCCGGCCGACGCCGACGTGCCCACCCGGCGCGTACGCCCCGACCCGCCCGACGTCCCCACCCGCCGGGTACGCCCCGAAGCGCCCGACTACGGGCGAGGCAACCCGGTCCAACCGCCGCCCTACATCCCGGTCCAGGGCCAGTTCCCGCACGATCCGCAGGCGCAGCCCTACCTGCCGCACGAGGCGCAGACCAGGAGAGACGCCTATGGGCAGCAGCCCGACCTGCGGACCAAGCGCGAGCCGTTCATCCCGGCGGCCCGCCCTGGGCAGGTGCTGCAGCGGTCCCGGGCCTACGGCCTGGCGAGCGCGATGCTGCTGATTCTGATGATCATGGTAGCCGTGGTGGCGCCCGTGCTCGTGGGCCTGCTGGTGATCCCGGTCGTGGTGCTGCTCCGCGCGGCCGACCTGGCCCAGCCGGAGCTCGTCGCGCGCAGGTCCACCGGGTCGGCGGCGCTGGACGTGGTGCGTGTCTTCGCCTTCCCCAAAAAACTGGCCAAGTCGGTGGGGATCACGTTCGCGCTGTTCTTCTACGCCCTTATCCTGGGGCTACCGGTGACGCTGCTGCTCACCGTGTTCGTCAAGATGAACCCCTACAACGCCTTGGCCTGGGGCGCGGCGATCGCCCTGTGGACCGTCTGCGCGGGCCCCGGAGTGGAGGGGCCTGGAAGGCAGATGCGCAGAACCCTCTCATCGCTCGTACCCTCGAGAACAGCGGCGATGGTGATGGTGGGAGTTCTCGCGGCGGGGGCCGCGCTCTCCCTGATCCTCGCTTACAGCTCGTTCGACAACGCGAGGAGGGCCGTATGGGCTCCGCTGAACGTCGGACCTGTGGTGACCCAGCTCAACGGACTGAAGGGGAGCACAGGGGGATGACGCCGGGACGGTGGCGATGAGCACGCAGGCGCCGGAGCGGCTCGGCCCCTACCGGCTGGTCAGGAAGATCGGCGAAGGCGGCATGGGCGTGGTCCACCTGGGCCTCGACACCGAGGGCCGCGAGGTCGCCATCAAGGTCCTGCACCCGCATGTCGCGGCCGACCTGAAGGCCCGTGACCGGCTGACGCGCGAGGTCGAGACCATGCGCCGGGTGCGCAGCCCGCACGTGGCCGAGGTGCTCGACGCCGAGCTCGTCGGCGGCCAGCCGTACGTCGTGACCCGCTTCGCCCCCGGCCGCACACTCGAGGAGACGGTGCTGGCGGAGGGCGCGCTGGAGGCGCGCGAGGTCATCAGGCTGGCCCAGGGCCTGTGCCAGGCGCTGGTGGCCATCCACGCCGCCGAGGTGATCCACCGCGACTTCAAGCCGTCCAACGTGATGCTGGTCAACGGCGATCCGCTGGTCATCGACTTCGGCATCGCGCACCTGGTCAACGCGACCCGGCTGACGCAGACGGGGATGTTCGTCGGCACGCCCGGCTACCTGGCGCCCGAGATCATCCGCGACTCGGAGATCACCCAGGCGGCCGACGTGCACGCGCTGGCCTCCACGGTGTTCTTCGCCGCGACGGGCGCGCCGCCGTTCGGCACGGGCACGTTCGAGGCGGTCTGCTTCAACATCATGGAAGGGCGCGCGCAGATCGACAAGGCGCCCGCCTGGCTGCGCGGCTGGCTGAGCCGCGCGCTGCGGGTCGAGCCCAGTGCCCGGCCCGGCGCCCAGGAGCTCCTGCGGATGGCCAGGGCGCTGGACCCGTCGGTGACCTCCTTCCACGAGACGTCCGCCGACGGGCCGACCGGGACCAAGCGGATGGGCAACCGGACGCGGGTCATGGAGAACTACTCCGACCTGCTGCCCCCGGTCGCGTACGGCACCCCGCCCGCGCCCGCGCGCGAGGAGAAGCCGCCGCGCGAGGAGCGGCCGCCGCCCTACGTCCCGGCGCCGATGCCGGAGCGGCACCCGGCCCCGCGCGTCGACCAGCGGGTCGCGGGCTACCCGGCGCCGCCGACACACCCGCCCGCCTACCGCCCGGCCACCCAGGCGGGTCAGCAGCGGCCGGTCGCGCCGCCGCCTCCCTACACACCGCCGGCCGAGCGCAAGCGCTACCTGGTCGGCAGCCAGTTCGTCGGCCTGCTGCTGCTGGTCACGCTGACCGCGCTGGCCGTCGTGCTGCCCGTCGCGGTGAGCGCGGTGGCGGTCGCGCTGGCGTTGGTGCTGCGGGTGGGCGAATACCTCTTCGGCGACATGGTCAAGCGCCGGCAGGTGCGGGGGAGCAGCGCGGCCGATCCGCTGCTCGTCCTGGTCGGCACGCCGTGGGCGCTGGTCAAGGCCGCGCTCGTGACGCTGGTCCACGTGCCGCTGGCGCTGATGTTCGGCGTCTGTGTCTGGGGCGTGCTGCGCTGGGGTGGCGGGATGAGCGTCAACGCCGCCGCCGCGTACGGCGCGGGCGCCTTCACAGCCGGGCTGTTCGTGCTGCCGGGCGGCGGCGCGCCGCGCAAGGCGGTCACGCGCTCGCTCACGGGCATCCTGCGCACTCCCGGCGCGGCCCTGGTCGCGGCCCTGATCGTCGGTACGGCCGCGATGTTCGCGGTGATGTTCGCGATGGGCCAGGCCCCGACGTGGGCCCCCTGGCGGGCCCCGGAGACCGTGATCAACGAGCTGACCAGCGACGCGCGGCGGAGCACGATGGGCTTGATCACCGGCCTGATCAACGATCTGCTCGACGGCGTGGGGATGGGGTTCCTGTCACCCTGGTCGTAAGTGTCTTGGCCCGCTCCGGGGGGAGAAAAGGGGTATGAGTGAGCGGCTGGGCCCGTATCAGTTACTCTCCCGGCTCGGGGCGGGCGGGTTCGGTGAGGTGCACCTGGCGCTCGACCCCGAGGGCCGTACGGTGGCGGTCAAGGTCCTGCACCCGCACGTGACGGCCGGCAGCGGCGCGCTGACCCGGCTGGCGCGCGAGGTGGAGACGATGCGGTTAGTGGGCGGGCCGCACGTGGCCGAGGTGCTGGACGCCTCGCTCGACGTCGACAAGCCCTATCTGGTGACCCGTTACGTCCAGGGCAGGCCGCTCAGCGCGGTCCCCACGCCGGTGGCCGAGCTCCGGCAGCTGGCCGCCGGACTGGCCGACGCGTTGCTGGCCATGCACGAGGCGGGCGTCGTGCATCGGGATCTGAAACCGGCCAACGTGATGATGGCCGAAGGTGAGCCGGTGGTCATCGACTTCGGCATCGCCAGCGCGCTCGACTCCCTCTCGGTCACGGCCTCGGGGGCCGTGGTGGGCACGCCCGGCTATCTGGCGCCCGAGGTGCTGGAGGGCAAGGAGTCGGGGATGGCGGCCGACGTGTTCTCGTTCGGGGCCACGCTGGCCTACGCGGCCACGGGGCGGCAGCCGTACGGGCAGGGACCGGCCTCGGCGGTCGCCTACCGCGTCGTGCACCACGACGCCGACCTGGAGGGGGTCCCCGACTGGCTGAGCCCGCTGCTGCGCGAGTGCCTGGCCACCGACCCGCTCGCGCGGCCGACGGCCGCGCAGATCTGCGCCAGGCTCGGCGTCGAGGCCGTCCATTACGCCATCCGCCCGCCCGCCACGGCCCTGCGCCCCCGGCCCGGTGAGGCGCACGACCTGGAGACCCGGGAGTGGCGGCCGGGCCAGGAGCGGGGCCGTCCGTCGGTCGAGGAGTCCAGGGCCAGGCATCGAGAGAAGGTACGCAGGCGCTGGCTGATCGGCTCCGGGCTGTTTGTGGCGCTGCTGGCCGCCGCCGCGCGGGAGCCGCTGCCGGAGGTGACGCTGTTCCTGCTGGCCGCGTACGCGCTGGTGGCGGTGGCCGACGCGGGGGTGGCGCTGTTCAGGCGCGGCCGCTTCCGGATGAGCCGGATCATCTTCGATTTCGCCGGGATGCTCGGCGCCGCGGGGCTCTGCCTGGGGCTGAGCACGGTCTTCAGTACGTTCACACTCGCACTGTTCGCCGGTACGGCGCTGGTTGTCGGGGTCGTCTTCCTGATGTCGGCCTGAACTCAGGCAACGGAATAAAGTTCGGTAGGGTGGTGGGTGCTTTGTCGTAAGCCTTGCTTGCTTGCGCCTAAGCTACTCATGGGTAACATGGCCGCGAGAGCACCCGCTGTCACGGCCCCCATGGGACACCTGGCAGTCTGTCAGCAAGCATCAGGCGCCGAGCGTCGGCGCACGCGAACACGGGAGGTCGGCCACCGGCCATGAACATCGTCGTCTGCGTGAAGCAGGTCCCCGACACGGCGACCGAGCGCAAGCTCCGGTCCGATGACAAGACGCTCGACCGTGACGCCGTCGACGGCGTGGTGAACGAGCTTGACGAGTATGCGGTCGAGGAGGCCCTGAAGCTCAAGGAAGCCCACGGCGGTGAGGTGACCGTTCTCACCATGGGACCGGGCCGGGCCACCGAGACCATCCGCAAGGCCCTGGCCATGGGCGCGGACAAGGCCGTCCACTTGACGGATGACGCGCTGCACGGCTCCGACGCCCTGTCGACCTCCTATGCGATGGCGCAGGTGCTCAAGAAGATCGGTTTCGACCTGGTCATCCTGGGTTCGGAGTCCACCGACGCGCGTACGGGCGTGCTGGCCGCGATGCTGGCCGAGCGCCTGGGCGCACCCCAGCTCACCCTCGCCAAGAAGGTCGACATCGAGGGCTCCGAGATCGTGATCCAGCGGATCACCGACTACGGGTTCGACAAGGTCGCGGCCCAGTTGCCCGCCGTCGTGTCCGTGGTGGAGAAGATCAACGACCCCCGCTACCCGTCCTTCAAGGGCATCATGGCGGCCAAGAAGAAGCCGGTGGAGACGCTGGCCATCGCCGACGCGGAGATCGCGGCCGACCAGGTCGGCCTGGACGCGGCCTGGTCCGAGGTCGTCGAGTTCGCCGCGGCCCCGCCGCGCGCGGCCGGCACGATCGTCAAGGACGAGGGCGACGGAGGCTCGAAGGCCGCCGACTTCCTCGCGTCCAAGAAGTTCATCTGAGCACGGGAGAGACAGCTGATATGTCGGAGATTCTCGTTCTCGTCGAGCACGTCGACGGCGAGGTCAAGAAGGTCACACTCGAACTGCTGACCCTGGCCCGCTCGCTCGGCACACCGGCCGCCGTCTGGGCCGGACCCGGCATCACCGACGCGGCCAAGGCCAGGCTCGCCGAATACGGTGCCGAGAAGATCTACGTCGCCGGAGCCGACGAGATCGTCGACTACGTCGTCGCGCCCAAGGCCGAGCTGCTCGCCCAGCTCGTGGCCGACAAGTCGCCCGCCGCCGTGCTGGTGGCCGCCACGACCGAGGGCAAGGAGGTCGCCGGCCGGCTCGCGGTCAAGACCGACTCGGGCGTCATCACCGACGCCGTGGGCCTCGGCGAGGGCTTCGTGGCCGACCAGTCCATCTTCGGCGGCGGCGTCAACGTCCGCTCGAAGGTGCGCAAGGGCACGCCGATCGTCGCCGTACGCCCCAACTCGACGGCCCCCGAGGCCGCCGCGGGCGCGGGCACCGAGGAGCAGGTGTCGGTCACCCTGACCGAGTCCGCCAAGGCCGCCCGTGTCCTGGAGCGCGTGAAGCAGGAGAAGGGCGCGCGCCCCGAGCTGACCGAGGCCGCGATCGTGGTCTCCGGCGGCCGCGGCGTCGGCTCGGCCGAGAACTTCTCGGTCATCGAGGGCCTGGCCGACGCCCTGGGCGCGGCCGTGGGCGCCTCCCGCGCCGCCACCGACGCGGGCTGGTACCCCCACCAGTTCCAGGTGGGCCAGACGGGCAAGACGGTGTCGCCGCAGCTGTACATCGCGGCCGGCATCTCCGGCGCGATCCAGCACCGGGCCGGGATGCAGACCGCGAAGACCATCGTCGCGATCAACAAGGACCCGGAGGCGCCGATCTTCGAGCTCGCCGACTACGGCGTCGTGGGCGACCTGCACCAGGTGGTGCCGCAGCTCACCGAAGAGGTCACCAAGCGCAAGTAGCGCTTGCCGGGGCCGGAGTCACTGGTCGATGGCGGGGAGCAGGACCTGAAAGGCCGCTCCCCGCCCCGGCGCGGAGCGGAGCTCCACGCGTCCCCCGTGGGCGGCGACGATGGAGCGCACGATGGCCAGGCCGAGTCCCGCCCCACCGGTGGACCTGGCCCGTGAGCCGTCGGCGCGGTAGAAGCGGTCGAAGACGCGGGCCGACTCCTCGGCGCTGAGCCCCGGCCCCTCGTCCTCGATGACCAGCACCGCCTGGTCGCCGAGGGTGCCGACGCCGATCCTGACCGGGGAGCCGGCCGGGGTATGGGTGACGGCGTTGCCCACGAGGTTGCTGACCACCTGCCGCAGCCTGGCCTCGTCGCCCAGAACAGGGGCGCTGGCCGCCGGTCCGCCGCCGGGGCCGGTGAACGCGATCGGCCTGGACGGGTCCAGCGCGGCGAAGTCGTGCCGCGCGTCGGCGGCCAGCGTACGCAGGTCCATGGGCGTGAGGTCGAGCCCCGCGGTCGTGGGTTCATCAAGGAAGGCGAGCAGCAGCAGGTCGTCCACCAGCCGCGCCAGACGCCCGGACTCGCTCTCGATGCGGGCCAGCGCCGCGTCGGCGTCCGTGCCGCCCATGCGATACAGCTCCGAGAACCCCTTGATGCCGAACAGCGGGGTACGCAGCTCGTGGCTGACGTCGGCGACGAACCCGCGCATACGGGCCTCGGACTCGGCGCGGGCGGCGAACCCCTGCTCGATCTGGGCGAGCATGCCGTTCAGCGCGTGCGCGAGCCGCCCGACCTCCGTCCCCGGCATGGCCAGGTACGGTACGCGCCGGGTCAGGTCGCCGCCCGCGATCGCCGCCGCGGTCTCCTCCACCCGCCGCAGCGGCGCGAGCCCGGCCCGGATCGCCACGCCGCCGACGAGAGCGAGCACGGCCAGCAGCACCGAACCCGCGATGAGACAGGCGACCCGCACCCGGTCGATCGTGGCGTCCATGCCGTCGAGCGACAGTGCGACGACGACACTGGCGTGAGCGGAGCCGTCCCGTCCGGCCTTGGGCAGCGCCATCGCCCGCCATGCCGTGTCATCCGCGCTGCTCACGGTGAACGGCCGCTTCGCGCGGGTGGCGACGGTCGCGGAGTCCAGCCGGGGCAGTTCCGGGCGTCCCCCGGTGGTCAGCTCCCGAAGGGGCTTGCCGTCGGCGGACAGGTAGGCCGCGTAACCCTGCTCGGAGAGGTCGAGAGGCGCCACGGGGTTGCCGACTGGCCGCTGCCGCAGCCGATCGGCCAGTTCGGGCGAGATCACGGACAGGGCGGTGCCCATGGGCGCCAGCTTCTCGTCGATTCTGGTCAGAAGCTGGGATTCCAGCTGCTGCACGACCACCGAACTGATCACCACCAGCCCGACGAACAGCAGCGCCACCGTGATGGCCAGCAGCCTGAGCCGCAGGGACAGGCGCCTGATCATCGCTTGGGCCTGCGCAGCACGTATCCGACGCCGTGCACGGTGTGGATCAGCTTCGTCTCACCGGTGTCGATCTTGCGGCGCAGGTAACTGACGTAGGTGTCGACGATGCTGGAGTCCCCGGCGAAGTCGTAGCGCCAGACGTGTTCGAGGATCTGCGCCTTGGACAGCACCCGCCCGGCGTTGAGCACGAGATGGAGCAGCAGCCTGAACTCCGTCGGAGACAGCCGTACGGCCTGACCCGCCCTGGTCACCTGGTGGCCCTCGGGATCGACCTCCAGGTCGGCCACGCGCAGCGTGTCGTTGCCGGGAGCCGCGCCCGTGCGCCGGAGTATGGCGCTGATGCGGGCCAGGAGCTCCTCCAGGTCGAACGGCTTGGTCACATAGTCGTCGCCGCCCAGCCGCAGCCCGTTGATCTTGTCTGCCGTGGCGTCGCGGGCCGTCAGGAACAGCACCGGCACGGGTCCCGGCCGGCCGTCGCCCCGGGGCAGCAGCCTGAGTCGGCGGATGACCTCGAAGCCGTCCAGGTCGGGCAGCATGACGTCGAGCAGCACCAGGTCGGGCGGGTCGGCTCGGGCCGACTCCAGCGCCTGGACACCGCTCTCGGCCGAGCTCACGGTGAAGCCGGCGAAGCGCAGGGTCGCCGAGAGCAGCTCCCTGACGGTGGGTTCGTCGTCGACCACGAGCAGCCGTTCGCCCTCACCCAACTGCTGTCCTCCCTGTTGTGACCGAGCCTACGAGTCCGTACGAGCGGATCAGAGATCGCGGGCCTCGAACCGTACGAACGCGACACCCAGCATGACCGCCGTGAACCCGACGAGGATCCCGAACCCCACCCAAGGGGACAGGCCGGCGTCGGCCCGGCCCGAGGCGGCCGCGAAGGCCGCCACGTTCGGCCAGTAGACGCCCAGGGCCTCGCGCAGCCAGCCGGGAGAGGTCCCGGCGAAGATCGGGAGCAGCAGGAAGGCGGTGTTGACGTTCACGGCGGCGGCCGTGGCCCGCATCAGGAAGCCGAGTGCCAGCCCGAAGAGCGCCAGCAGCGTGAGCACGAGCGGGCCGAGCGTCAGGACGCGGACGAGGGCGGCGTCGCCGAACCAGACGGCCGGCGCCCCGCGAGCCGAAAGCGTCGCCATGCAGGTCAGGACCATCAGCCACACGGCCGCCACGCTCACCGGAAGTGCGGCCAGCACGGTCATCCCGGCCTTGACGGTCAGCAGCCGTCGCCGGCCCACGGCCGCGGCGCTCGCGCGGATCGTGCCCGAGCCGTACTCGGACGAGGCCACCAGCGCGCCCAGCCCCGCGACCAGCAACTGCACGATGAACAGGCCCCGGGTGGCCGAGGTCATCGGGTCGAAGTCCAGCCGGTCCTGTACCGAGGCGGCGGCGTACTGGTTGGCGCTCGCGGTGCCGAACAGCCAGCCGAACATCGTCGAGATCGCGACGATCGCCACGGAGAGGACCGTCGTGGAGCGGATGGTGGCGAACTTGGTCCATTCGGCGCGCAGCACACCCGCGGCGGTCATCGGGGCACTCCGTACTCGACGCTGTCACGGGTGAGCTCCATGAAGGCCTCCTCCAGGCTGGTACGGCGTGGGGCGAGCTCGAACAGGGGCACGGCCTCGGTGGCGGCCAGCCGCCCGATGTCGGGCGCGGTCAGGCCGGTCACGATCAGCTCGCCGTCGAGGCCCGCCCGCACCCGGGCTCCGGCCAGCAGCAGCAGCCGGGTGAACATCACGGCCTCAGGTGTACGGACGAGCACCCCCTCGCCGGTGTCGGTGAACGTGGCGGTGTCCGCGTCGGCGATGAGCTTGCCCTTGCCGATGACCACCAGCCGGTCGGCCGTCAGCGCCATCTCGCCCATCAGGTGGCTGGAGACCAGCACCGTGCGCCCTTCGGCGGCCAGGCCGCGCATCAGCGTGCGGATCCACAGGACCCCCTCGGGGTCCAGCCCGTTCACCGGCTCGTCGAACAGCAGCACCGGCGGGTCGCCGAGCAGGGCGGCGGCGATGCCGAGCCGCTGGCTCATGCCCAGGGAGAACGTCCCCGCCTTCCTCTTGGCCGCGTCCCGGAGCCCGACCAGGTCGAGCACCTCGGCGACGCGCCGGTCATGGATCCCGTTGGTCTGGGCAAGGTAGCGCAGGTGGTTGTAGGCGCTGCGGTGCGGATGCACGGCCTGCGCCTCCAGCAGTGCCCCCACCTCCCGCAGCGGCTGGGACAGGTCGCGGTAGGCGCGCCCGTTGACCGTCACCGAACCCGCCGTGGGCAGGTCGAGGCCGACGATCATCCGCATCGTGGTGGATTTGCCCGCGCCGTTCGGCCCGAGGAAGCCCGTGACCAGGCCGGGCCGTACGGTGAAGGTCAGGTCGTCCACGGCGAGCACCTCGCCGTAGCGTTTCGTCAGTCCGTTGAGCTGGATCATGCGGCCAGCGTCCTACGCCCAGATGGAGGGCTTCTGGGGAGATCTGTGAGATTCCTGGGAACGCGAGCCCCCGAGCAGCGGAGCGACATGGAGCGTGGCCGGAATCCACAGAGAACTTCCAGCTCACGCCTCGGCGAGCGTCTCACGGCCCGCTTTTCACGCGAGCGATGTAGGCCGATACGTCGAACGGGACGTTCCTCTCAGAGCCCATGCCGCGATCATGCCACCCAGCAGAGCAGCGCCGTGGAGGTCGGCGAGGGCGGTGACCGTGACGGCGACGACCGCGAGGACGACGGGGAAGAGCCACAAGGGCAGCCGCTCGTGGCGGGTCACCAGCTGGAACCCGACCGCAGTGAGGGCGATCGTCACCACCCAGCTCCAGATGCCGCTGGAGGGCGCGAGGGCGGACGCGCCCAGCATCACCGCGTAGAAGGCGCCCACGGAGCGCTCCAGTGACCCCTCGCAGGCGATGGCCAGGCCCGCCGCCAGGCCGCACAAGGCGATCGAGTTCCCGGCTCCCGGGTCGTTGAACAGGTATCCGGCCGCCTGCCCGGCCACGGCGCCCGCGCCGTACAGGATGAGCCATCGGGCGGGCCCGAGCGAGCGCTCGGCGAGGTAGCCGAGCACCGCCAGGAACGCCAGGTTGAACAGGGTGCCGAACACGCCGCTGTCCTGGACGACGAGGGAGGTCCCCAGCCGCCACCATTCCCCGGCGCGGATGGCCGCCGGGTCGCGCATGAGTGCGGGCTCCAGGCCGGGGAGGAAGAACTGGAGGACACTCGGCACGGCGGTCACGACGAGGACCGAGGCGGTGACGATTGGTTTGACCATGGGCTCAGCCTCACACTGATCTGCGGATCGGGGCAGTGCAGAATGTAAGCCGCTGAACCAGGACAAATGTCACAGGGTCAGGCGGTGGCGAGTTCGGGCTCCCTGACGGCCGGGCTGGCAGTGACCACCGCGGGCTCCTCGCGCGGCAGGAAGCGGGCGGCCACCGCGATCGCCACGCCCAGCACCACCGCGATCCCGAGCGCGACACGCAGCGACGTGGCGTCCGTCAGGAAGCCGATCACCACCGGGCCGAGCAGCAGTCCCGCGTAGCCCATGGCCCCCGCCTGGGCGATCGCCGGGCCGGGGGTGTCGGTGGCGGTCCCGGCCAGCGAGAGCGTCATCGGCGAGATCGTCGCCACACCGAGGCCGACGAAGAACATCGCCAACACCGCCACCAGCGGCGCGGGCGCGACCAGGACAACCGCGAAGAACCCCGCCGTGGCCACGCCGGAGGCCGTCATGATGCCGCGTACCCCGAACCGGGTCCGCAGCCTGTCGCCGGTGAGCCTGGCGACCAGCATGCCCACCTCGAAGACCGGGTAGCCGAGCGCGGCCAGCGCCTCCGGCGCGCCCAGGGTGTCGCGCATGAACAGCCCGTTCCAGTCGGCGACCGTGCCCTCCACCATGAACGCGAAGAACATCAGAGCGCCGAGCAGATAGACGATCGGGGGCAGGCGGCGACCGGCCTTGGCGGTGGTCGACACGGCCGGGGCCTCGGGCAGGTACGTACGGCCCAGCAGGACCATCACCGGCAGCGAGACCAGGCCGACCAGCGCCACGTTCACGGTGAACGACAATCCCAGGGCGATCGACAGGCTGCCCACAGCGCCGGCCGAGATCGCGCCCACGCACCAACCCGCATGCATGCCGTTCAGCAGTGGGCGCCCGTAGGCCCGCTCGACCGTGGACCCCTGGGCGTTCATCGCGATGTCCACCATGCCGAACGCCATGCCGAAGAACGCGGCCGCGACCAGCAGCAGCGGGAGGTTCGGCGCGAAGGCCACACCCACCAGGCCGAGCGCCGTCAGCGGGCCGCCGATCCGCAGGACGGTCTTGCTGCCCGCCCGGCTCATGACCCGGCGCATGGACTGCATGGTGATCAGCGCGCCCACACCCCACGCCAGCAGGATCAGGCCGACCGCCGACTCGGACAGCCCGAGCTTGTCGGTCAACGCCGGGATGCGCACGGTCATCGTGCCCACCAGGAGTCCGGCCAGGACGAAGGTAAGGACTGCCCCGAAACGGGCAATCCTCAAGTCGCGAACCATTGGTACATACCTCGCAAATCACTCATTAACTGGCATGCGGCGCGGCCCGGAGCTCATAGTGCGAGCGCGGGCGGCGAAGAAAGGGGAACGGGGGAGGGGAAGTTAGGGTTTGAGGAGGGCGCGACAGCGAGCCTCCAGGGCGCGCAGGTCGCTCTCGGCGTGGAGGCCGGGATCGTGGCTCGCCACGTCCCACAGCCCTTCACACGCCAGCCGGACGATCTGGGACGCCACCCGGTCGGGTTCGTCGTCCAGCCCCTCGCGGTGCCAGCGGGCCATGGCCTCGCGGATCGGCGCGAGCAGGAAGAGATTGCCCGACGCCCCCGTGACCACGGCCCATCGTCGCAGTCGGTTGGAGCGCACGGCCTCAAGCGTCGCCGCGAGGTAGCGCTCGGTGTAGGTGGGGTCGCCCTGGGCGGCCATCAGCTCGTCGAAGTCGTCGATCAGCCGCTCCACCATGCCCTTGATCAGGGCTTCCTTGGAGGAGAAGTGATAGAGGAGGCCGCCCTTGCTCACACCGGCCCGATCGGCCACCGCGGACAGGGTCAGCGCGGTCGAGCCCTGGTCGCAGAGGAGATCCTCTGCCGCGTCCAGTAGCTCGTCCCTTCTCATGCTTCTACTGTACCGTCCGGACGGTACAGTGGCAAAGGGGATACGATTTCCTGGTGAGCAGACCGTCGGCCTACCTTGATCACGCGGCGACCACGCCCATGCTTCCCGAGGCGATCGAGGCCATGACGGAGCAACTCGGCCTGGTCGGCAACGCGTCCTCGCTGCACGCGACCGGCCGCCGAGTGCGCAGAGTGGTCGAAGAATCGCGCGAGACCATCGCCGACACGCTGGGCGCCAGGCCGAGCGAGGTGGTGTTCACCTCGGGCGGCACCGAGGCCGACAACCTCGCCGTCAAGGGCCTCTACTGGGCGCGCCGGCCGAGGAAGCGGGTGCTGGTCAGCTCGGTCGAGCACCACGCCACCCTCGATCCGGCCCACTGGCTGGCCGACAGCCAGGGCGCGCGCGTCGAGCTGCTGGAGGTCGACGAGCTCGGCCGGGTGCATCCCGACACGCTGCGCGCCGCCATCGCCCGCGACCCCGACGACGTCGCCATGATCAGCGTCATGTGGGCCAACAACGAGGTGGGCACGGTCCAGCCGGTGCACGTGCTGGCCGCCATCGCCCACGACAGCGGCATCCCCTTCCACACCGACGCCGTGCAGGCGGTCGGGCAGCTGCCGGTGTCGTTCGCCGACTCCGGCGCCGACGCGCTGACGGTGACCGGCCACAAGGTCGGCGGCCCGATGGGCGTGGGCGCGCTGCTGCTGGCCCGCGGGATGACTCCGGTCTCGGTCATGCACGGTGGCGGCCAGGAGCGGGACGTACGCTCAGGCACGCTCGACGCGCCCGCCATCGCCGGCCTCGCCACCGCCATCCGGGTCGCGGTCAAGGAGCAGGAGTCGCTGAGCCGCCGCCTGACCGCGCTGCGGGACGAACTGATCCAGCGCGTACGGCAGGCGGTCCCCGACGTGCTGCTCAACGGCGACCCGACGGACCGGCTGCCGGGAAACGCCCACTTCTCCTTCCCCGGCTGCGAAGGCGACGCCCTGCTCATGCTGCTCGACGCCAAGGGCGTGGAGTGCTCGACCGGGTCCGCCTGCTCGGCCGGGGTGGCCCAGCCCTCCCACGTACTCCTGGCGATGGGCGCCGACTCGGCGGCGGCCAGGGGCTCGCTCAGGTTCTCCCTCGGCCACACCTCGACCCACGACGACGTCGACCGGCTGATCGAAGTGCTCCCGGCGGCGGTCGAACGCGCCCGCCGCGCCGGCCTGAGCTAGTTGATAAAAGCCACCACCGCACTCCACGCGGGGTCGGTGGCCACGTCGACCCGTGGCTCCCCTTCCTCCCAGCCCACGATCAGCTCCTTGGCGTGGATCGCCGCGTCGCCGGTCGGGTCGGCGTAGATGTGGATGACCCGGTGGCTCTCCGCGCTCAGATGCGCCACCAGCACGGCGTCGTCGTGGAGCTTGAGCAGCCGCGCCGCCAGCCGTTCCTCGAAGTCGCGCAGCGCCGTCAGCGACTCCCCGACGGGCAGCCCGTTCTCGTCGCGGTGCGCGTACGGGAGCGTGATCGCGATGTGCTGGTCGAAGAGCGGATAGTCGACCGGCCGCAGCGGATAGCGGGCGGTGGCGACCAGCGGCGCGCCGGCCGCCGTCTGGCCCTCCAGCAGCGCCCACTGCTCCTGTTCGTAGCCGGAGGCCAGGTCGGCCACCACGGCGGGCAGGTGTACGGCGGCGACCGAGTCGATCGGCTGGAACGTCGCCGGGGTGATCTCGCCCACCCAGCGGGCCACATCGTCCTCGCCCAGCAGCCAGTCGAGGGCCAGCAGCGTGGTCTCCAGCCGGGTCTCCTCGTCGAGCTGGCCGAAGATCGGGTGGTAGGCGGCCACGTCCACGCGCGGCGAGTTGGGCGGCACCCGCAGCCCCAGCATCAGCTTGTCGAAGGCGAACTCGAAGCCGCCCACGTCGATCGTCAGCTCCAGCGCCTGCGGGTTGACCTGGCGCGACGGATGGAACTCCCACAGCAGGTCGGCGGGCGGCGCCCCCTTGACCAGGCGGTGCGCCAGCGAGCGCAGCTCGGCGTCGCCGGCGGCGGTCACGACCAGCGCGTGCGCCGCGTCCCTGCCGGGAGCCACCTCCCAGACCAGGCCGGGATGCACCGCGGCCACGGCCGGGGCGATCTTCTCCCACAGCAGCTCGGCGTCACCGGCGGCCACCAGCGAGTCGAGCTCCGGCCTGGTCTCCTCCCACCACGCCCAGAACGGCGCGATGCCGTCACTCGGCTCGATGGGCTCTTCGTCGTCGTCCTTGCGCCCGAACAGTCGCATGGCCTGAATACTCCCAGACGCGGAGCCCGGTTGTGCAGATGGCCGAGCAGGCTTGGCGGGACAGTACGCTGGAATGGTCATGGGATTGCGTGTGCTTGCCGCCATGTCGGGCGGCGTCGACTCCGCCGTGGCCGCCGCCCGGATCGCCGAGGCCGGTCACGACGTCACTGGTGTGCATCTGGCCTTGTCGGCCAACCCCCAATCCCACCGTACGGGGGCCAGGGGCTGCTGTACGGTCGAGGACTCCCGCGACGCGCGGCGCGCCGCCGACGTGATCGGCATCCCGTTCTACATCTGGGACATGGCCGAGCGCTTCCAGCGCGACGTGGTCGAGGACTTCGTGGCCGAATACGCGGCGGGCCGCACGCCCAACCCGTGCCTGCGGTGCAACGAGAAGATCAAGTTCTCGGCGGTGCTCGACCGGGCGCTCGCGCTGGGCTTCGACGCGGTCGCCACCGGCCACCACGCCAGGCTGGTCGACGGCGTGCTGTCGAGGAGCGCCGACCAGGGCAAGGACCAGTCCTACGTGCTGGGCGTGCTCACCCGCGAGCAGCTCGGCCACGCGATCTTCCCGTTGGGCGACTCGACCAAGGCCGAGGTACGCGAGGAGGCCGCCAGGCGCGGCCTGACGGTCGCCGACAAGCCCGACAGCCACGACATCTGCTTCATCGCCGACGGCGACACCCGCGGCTTCCTGGCCAAGCGGCTCGGCTCGGCCGAAGGGCCGATCGTCGACCAGGAGGGCGAGGTCGTCGGCAACCACCACGGCGCCCACGGCTTCACGATCGGCCAGCGCAAGGGCCTGCACATCGACCGGCCCGCCGCTGACGGCAGGCCGCGCTACGTGCTGTCGATCGAGCCGGTGTCCAACACGGTCACGGTGGGGCCGCGCTCGGCGCTGGAGGTCACCTCGATCACCTGCGGCCGGCCGGTCTGGAACGGGCCGACGGCCTCGACGGCCTCGCCGGGCGAGCTGAGGGTGCAACTGCGGGCCCACGGCGAGGTCTACGGGTGCCACTTCGAGGAGGTCGGCGACGGGCTGCGCATCACGCTCGACCGCCCCGCCACGGGGGTCGCGGCGGGGCAGGCGGCGGTGCTCTATTCGGGCGAGACCGTGATCGGCTCGGCCACCATCGCCTCGGCCGGCTGATCTAAAAGCAGCCCGGCTGATCTAAAGCAGCTCAGCTGATCTCAGGGCAGGTCGACCGACTCGCCGACCTTGAGCCGCCGCATGTCGGCGTGCTGCTTGTCGGACTCCAGCTTCAGGTAGTTGTCGATCAGGCTGAGGCCGATGTCGTTGAGCAGCCCGTCATGCGTGGAGAACGCCCTGGCCGGCCGGATCGTCCGCAGGTAGTCGACCATCTCCAGGAGCTTCAGCCAAGGGGCGTTCGTCGGCACCAGGAGGGTGGGCACCTCGACGCCCGGCACCGTCAGCGCGTCACCGGGGTAGAAGACCTCGTCATCGAGCATGAAGCCGACATTCTGCGCGATCGGCACGTCAGGGTGATTCTTGGCATGCCACTCGCCGAACACCTTCACCTCGAACCCCGCCGCGGTGAAGTCGTCGCCATGCCGTACGATCTGCACCTTCCCCGGAACCTCCGTCAACTGGGCGGCGACCGCCTCGCAGGTCCAGATCTCCAGGTCGGAAGAGGCGGCCTTGAGCCGCTCGACGTCGACGTGGTCCATGTGCTCGTGGGTGATGAGCACCGCGCCGGCACCGTCGAGGACGGGGCCCTCGGTGAAGGCGCCAGGGTCGACGACGAGGACGTTGCCGTCCTTCTCCAGCCGCACGCACGCGTGGCCGTATTTGGTCAGCTTCATATTCGAGAGCCTACGCTTGGCCCATGTCGATGTTCGAAGCCACCGGGG
Source organism: Nonomuraea sp. NPDC049028 (assembly GCF_043197735.1). Taxonomy (NCBI): domain Bacteria; kingdom Bacillati; phylum Actinomycetota; class Actinomycetes; order Streptosporangiales; family Streptosporangiaceae; genus Nonomuraea; species Nonomuraea sp. NPDC049028. The sequence goes on along the minus strand of NZ_JBICTR010000003.1, from coordinate 749,708 downwards.
TTGGGTCGCATCCGGGTGAGGATCATTTCGAGGCCCTCCGAGTGGTATTCGGTGAGTTGCCCGGCCTGCCGTACCTGCCCGAGTTGCCAGGCCGCGGCGTGGGCGCCGACCTGGTGGGGCGGACGGCGGCGCTGCTCGTGGACCTGCCGGTGGAGGTGCAGCCGTCGGGCTGGCGGCTGTCCGACCGGCCCGGTCGCGACCACCATCGGGCGGTCGACCATCTCAGGCGTGATCTCGACGGCCTGGAGGAGGTCGGACACGACTACGCGGGGCCGCTCAAGCTGCAGGTCTGCGGGCCGTGGACGCTGGCGGGCGCCATCGAGCTCAAGTACGGCGACAAGATGCTCTCCGACGCCGGAGCCGTACGCGACCTGACCGCCTCGCTCGCTCAAGGCGTCGCCGACCACGTCGCGGAGGTGCGGCGGCGGCTGCCCGGGGTCACCGAGATCGTCCTGCAGCTCGACGAGCCCGGCCTGCCCGGCGTGCTCGCGGGTACCGTGCCGACCGCCTCGGGCTTCGGGCGGCTGGCCGCCGTGGAGGGCTCGCGGGTGGCGGAGTCGCTGCGCCTGTTCGGCGACCCGATCGTGCACTGCTGCGCGCCGTCGGTGCCGCTCCGCCTCCTTCGTACGGCCGGTGTCCGCGGCGTCTCGGTGGACGCCTCCCTGCTCAGCCGCAGGGACGACGACGCCGTGGGGGAGGCGCTGGAGGCGGGGCTGCTGCTGTTCCTCGGGGTGGTGCCGGGGACCGACACCCGGTTGCCCGATACCGGCGTCGTCGCCAGGCCGGCGGTGGATCTGTGGCGGCGGCTCGGGTTCCCGCCCGACAAGCTGGCCGGGCAGGTCGTGCTGACCCCGGCCTGCGGGCTCGCCGGAGCCTCTCCCGGCTACGCGCGGGCCGCCCTGGCCGCCTGCCGCAAGGGTGCCCAGGTGCTGCGTGACGATCCGGCAAGCGGGCTGCAAGCCGGATGAGTAGCCTCACGTTCATGATTTTTCGCACTGTGGCGGTCGGCGTCACGCTCCTGATCGCGTCCGCGTCGATCGCCGCTCCGGCCGCGGCCGCCGCCAACCCGGAGATCTGGAACTGGGGCTCCATCTACTCCTCCGACAAGGCGGGCAAGGCCAAGGGCAAGGTCGTCCTCGACCGGCCGGGGTTCGTGGTGAACGGCAAGCTTTACGACTTCCCCGGGCGGAGCGGGTGCTCGTGGCTGAAGTTCCGGTGGGTCAAGGATGACGGTGGCAGGGGCGCCAAGACGTTCCGCAATTGCTCGGGGACCAAGCCGCTGACGTTCTCCTTCCCGACCGGTTACATGCTCTCGATCGAGGGCCGGGTCTGCCGCGGCACGGCCGTGAAGGTCACCGGCAAGTGCTCGGGATGGGACGGCGTCTGGTCCCAGGGCGGCTGACCTCCGCCTCGGGCGTTGTGGAAGGTGCCCGTTGTCGGTGCTCGGCGATAGCGTTTGCCTAGGGTGTTTGACGGAAGGAGACCCTGGTGAGCGAGCCAAGCGTCGATGGCGTGCCCGTGGCCGCGCGTGAGCGGCACGCCGAGGTGAGCGAGCTGGTGGAAGAAGCCCGCTATCGCTATTACGTGCTCGACCGGCCCACGGTCAGCGACGCTCAGTTCGACGAGTGGTTCAACGAACTGCTCGCGCTGGAGGCGGCGCATCCGGGTCTCCAGACGCCCGACTCGCCGACGCAGAAGGTCGGCGCGCCGGTGGCCGGCGACTTCGCCAAGGTCGACCACCTGGCGCCGATGGAGAGCCTCGACAACGCCTTCGACCCGGCCGGGATGGCCGCGTGGCAGGCGCGGGCCGAGCGGCTGGCCGAGGGCGAGCCAGGCCCGTACCTCTGCGAGCTCAAGATCGACGGGCTGGCCATCGCGCTGGTCTACCGCGACGGCCGCCTGGAGCGCGGCGCGACCAGGGGCGACGGCCGGACGGGCGACGACGTGACGCCCAACGTACGCACCATCGAGGGCGTGCCCCACCGGCTCAAGGGAGCCGACGTCCCCAGCCTGATCGAGGTCCGGGGCGAGGTCTACATGCCGGTCGCGGAGTTCGGGCGGCTCAACGAGCAGCTGGTCGCGCAGGGGATCGCCCCCTTCGCCAACCCGCGCAACGCCTCGGCCGGCTCGCTGCGCCAGAAGGATCCGCGGATCTCCGCCCAGCGCCCGCTGCGCATGATCGTGCACGGTGTCGGCGTCTGGGAGGGCGCGGCCGAGCCCAAGGCGCAGTCCGAGGTCTACGAGCGGCTGCGCGAGTTCGGTCTGCCGGTCAGTGACCTCTACCAGGTGGTCGGCGGCCCCGCCGAGGTCGACGCCTTCATCGAGCACTACCGCGTGCACCGCCACGACCCGCCCTATGAGATCGACGGCGTGGTGGTCAAGGTCGACGACTTCAGCACCCAGCGCGAGCTCGGCTCCACCTCGCGGGCGCCGCGCTGGGCGATCGCCTACAAATACCCGCCAGAAGAGGTCAACACCAAGCTGCTCGACATCCAGGTGGGCGTCGGCCGCACGGGCCGCGTCACGCCGTTCGGTGTGATGGAGCCGATCAGCGTCGCCGGTTCCACGGTGGAGCGCGCCACGCTGCACAACGCCGCGGTGGTGGCCGCCAAGGGCGTGCTCATCGGTGACACCGTCGTGCTGCGCAAGGCGGGCGACGTCATCCCCGAGATCCTCAGCCCGGTCACCGACCTGCGTGACGGGTCCGAGCGGCCGTTCGTCATGCCGACCCACTGCCCCGAGTGCGGCACGGAGCTGGCCTACGAGCAGGAGGGCGACGCCGACCTGCGCTGCCCCAACGCCCGCGGCTGCCCCGCGCAGATCCGCGAGCGGTTGTTCTTCGCGGCCAGGCGCAGCGCGTTCGACATTGACGGGCTCGGCTACGTCGCGGCGACCGCGCTCAGCCAGCCGTTGCCGCCGCAGGAACCGGTCGTACGCACAGAGGCCGACCTGTTCGATCTGACGCTCGACCAGCTGATCCCGATCAAGTCGGTGGTCCGCGACAAGGACAGCGGCCTGCCCAAGATCGATCCGAAGACGGGCGAGCAGAAGGTCGTCTCGTTCTTCTCCAACATCAACGGCGAGCCCAGCCAGAACGCCCACAAGCTCATCGAGGAGTTGGCGCGGGCCAAGCAGGCGCCGCTGGCCAATGTCCTGGTCGCGCTGTCCATCCGCCATGTCGGGCCGCCCACGGCCCGCGACCTGGCCGCCGCCCTGCGCTCGATCGACGCCGTCATGGCGGCCTCGGAGGAAGAGCTGGCGGCCATCAAGGGCATCGGGCCGCGGGTGGCCGCCACGATCCGCGCCTGGTTCGAGGTCGACTGGCATCGCGAGATCATCACCCGCTGGCGGGCCGCGGGCGTCCGCATGGAGGACGAGCCCGCTCCCGAGAAGGGGCCGCAGACGCTCGAGGGCCTCACCTTCGTGGTGACGGGCACGCTGCCGGGCTTCACCCGCGACTCCGCCGCCGAGGCGCTCAGCGATCGGGGCGGCAAGGTCGCGAGCTCGGTGTCGAAGAAGACCTCGTTCCTGGTGGCGGGCGACAACGCCGGGTCCAAGTACGACAAGGCGGTCAGCCTGGGCGTGCCGATCCTCGACGGCGAAGGCTTCGGGGTGCTCCTCGCCGAAGGGCCGGAGGCGGCTTCGCGGGTGGCCGTCACTCCCCAGCCGTAGATCATATACGCACTGTTGATGGCGGGTATACTAAGAGTGATTTCGGGGTATATGTCCGAAGGATAAGTGACGGAACGTACGCGGTTGGTTTCGCGAAGTGGGGTGAAGGTCGTACCCTCCCATAGTGACCTAATGGGGGTTCTGTTACTGATGGCTGACCCAACCGACACCCGCGACACAGGGCCACGCGCCGGGACGCCTCTGTGGGCGTTCCTCGTTGGCATCACCGTGATCGGCTCCACCGCGCTGGCCGTGGCCATGCTCAGACTCGACCCGGCCGGCCTGGCGGAGCTCGCCCGTACACCCTTGTTCTGGGTGCTGACCGCGCTCGTGGTGCTGGGCGAGCTCAGGCCCGTCATGGTCTCCTCGGCGACCGCCGTCGGCGGCACGTACCCCTCCACCATGTTCACCTTCGCCGTGCTCCTGCACTTCGGCCTGCCCGTGGCGGTGCTGATGCAGGCGGTGGCCGTGGTCATGAACGGCATCGTCACCCGCAAGGCGTGGCATCGGGTGATGTTCAACATCGCCCAGTCGACGCTCGCGCTGACCTCCGCCGCCGTCGTGCTCGGCCTGTTCGGCATCGTGCCGAGCCCGGCCGCGCCGTGGGTGCCCAGGGGCGCCGACCTGCTGGCGATCTTCCTGGCCGGCATCGCCTACTTCACCGTCAGGGCCGCGCTGGTGAGCGGCGCGGTGGCGCTGCACGAGCGCCGGTCGATCACCCGCGTACTGAAGGCCAGTCTCGGCCCGCAGAGCCTCGTGTACGCCGCGCTGCTCGGCCTGGCGCCCCTGGTCGTCGTCGTGATGACCCATTCGCCCACTCTCGTACCGCTGTTCGTGGCGCCCCTGGCGGCGGTCTACTTCACCGCCACCCTGTCGATGCGCCGCGACCACCAGGCCATGCACGACGAGCTGACCGGCCTGCCCAACCGCAAGATGCTGATCGTGAGCACCGAGGAGGCGCTCGCCGAGGCCCGCCAGGACGAGCGGGTCGGCCTGTTCCTGCTCGACCTCGACCGGTTCAAGGAGGTCAACGACACGATGGGCCACCCGGTCGGTGACCGGCTGCTGCAGATGGTCGCCCACCGGCTCACCCATTCCGTACGCCCCGGCGACGTCGTGGCCAGGCTGGGCGGTGACGAGTTCGCCGTACTCCTGCCCTCGATCAGGGACGCCCACGCGGCCCGCGAGGTGGCCGCCCGGCTGCGCGCGGCGCTCACCGAGCCGGTACGCCTGGAGGGCATGTCGTTCGACCTGGACGGCTCGGTCGGCATCGCGCTCTACCCCGACCACGCCCCCGACTTCGAGCTGCTGCTCCAGCGCGCCGACGTGGCCATGTACCTCGCCAAAGAGGGCCGCACCGGCGTGGAGCTCTACCAGCCCGACAAGGACCGCAACTCGCCCGAACGGCTCAACCTCCTCGGCGACCTGCGGCGGGCCGTGGACAACCGCGAGCTCAGGCTGCACTACCAGCCCAAGGTCGGCATGGCCACCGGCGCCGTACACGGCATGGAGGCCCTGCTGCGCTGGCATCACCCGGTGCACGGCCAGATCCCGCCGTCGGAGTTCATCCCGCTGGCCGAGCAGTCCTACCTCATGCGCCAGCTCACCGAATACGTCATCGAGGCGGCCCTGGAACAGGCCGCCCGCTGGTGGCACAGCGGCCTGCGGGTGCAGGTCTCGGTCAACATCTCCGCCCGCGACCTGCTCGACTCGGCCCTGCCCGAGCAGCTGGAGGCGGGGCTGGCCAAGCTCCGGCTGCCGCCGTCGGCGATCCAGCTGGAGGTCACCGAGCGCATCCTGATGGGCGACCAGGCCTACACGCACGAGACGATCAAGGCGCTGGCCGTGCTCGGCGTGCCGCTGTCCCTCGACGACTTCGGCACCGGCTACTCCTCGCTGATCAGGCTGCAGCGGCTGGCGGTGTCGGAGGTCAAGATCGACGCGTCGTTCGTACGGCGCATCGCCGAGTCCGACGACGACTACCGGATCGTGCGCTCCATCGTCGACCTGGTCCGCTCGCTCGGCCTGAGTTCGGTCGCCGAGGGCGTCGAATCCGACGACGTGGCCATCCGCCTCACCGAGATGGGCTGCGACATGGGTCAGGGCTGGCTGTTCCACAAGCCCATGCCGCCCGCCGAGGCCACGGTCTGGCTGCGCGAACACATCGAGACCCAGCCGGAGATCGAGTACGGCTACCGCTCCGGGGTCACCCAGACCGCGTGACCCGGCGCAGCGGCCGCCGCGAGGGTGGAACCCCTGTGGCGAGGGTTAATGGGTTCGGTGCCGCTCCGTCAAGGCCCCTAGGATGACAGTGTCCCAACTCCATCCACGAAACGGGTTACACGACTCATGTCCGCCATAACCCGCGACGAGGTCGCACACCTGGCCCGGTTGTCCAGGCTGGCCCTCACCGACGACGAACTCGACCACTACGCCACGCAGCTCGATGCCATCATCGAGTCGGTCGCGAAAGTGGCAGAGGTCGCCGCCGAGGACGTTCCGCCTTCGTCGCACGCGCTTCCGCTGACCAATGTCTTCCGCGCCGACGAGGTGCGACAGTCCCTGACGCCCGAGCAAGCGCTGTCCGGCGCGCCGGCCGTCGAGGACGACCGCTTCCGGGTGCCGCGCATCCTTGGGGAGGAGGCATGAGCCTGATCCACAAGACCGCCGCCGAGCTGGGCGCGCTGATCGCCGGTGGCGAGGTCACGGCCGTCGAGGTGGCCGAGGCGCATCTCGACCGCATGGCCGAGGTCGAGCCCAAGATCAACGCGTTCCTGCACGTCGATCGCGAGACCACCGTCGAGCAGGCCAGGGCCGTCGACGCCCGGCTGGGCGCCGGTGAGCGGCTCGGCCCGCTGGCCGGGGTGCCGATCGCGCACAAGGACATCTTCGCCACCTCCGACATGCCGACGACGGCCGCGTCCAAGATCCTCGAAGGCTGGCGCCCGCCGTACGACGCGACCGTCACCAGCCGCCTGCGCGCGGCCGGGCTGGTCATCCTCGGCAAGACGAACCTCGACGAGTTCGCCATGGGCTCCTCCACGGAGAACTCCGCCTACGGCCCCACGCGCAACCCATGGGACCTGTCCAGGATCCCCGGCGGGTCGTCCGGTGGTTCCAGCGCCGCCGTCGCCGCGTACGAGGCTCCGCTGTCCACCGGCACCGACACCGGCGGCTCGATCCGGCAGCCCGCGTCCGTGACCGGCATCGTGGGCATGAAGCCCACCTACGGCGGTTCGTCGCGTTACGGCCTGATCGCGTTCGCCAGCTCGCTCGACACGCCGGGCCCGTTCGCCCGCAACGTGCTCGACGCGGCGCTGCTGCACGAGGCGTTCTCCGGGCACGACCCGATGGACTCCACCTCGATCGACGCGCCCGTGCCGTCCGTGGTCGAGGCCGCCCGGCAGGCCGACATCTCCGGCATGCGCGTCGGCGTGGTCAAGGAGTTCGGCGGCGACGGCTACCAGCCGGGCGTGCTGGCCCGCTTCCACGAGGCCGTCGAGCTGCTCGAATCGCTCGGCGCCAAGGTCGTCGAGGTCTCCTGCCCGTCGTTCTCGACCGCGCTGCCCGCCTACTACCTGATCGCGCCGTCGGAGTGCTCCTCCAACCTGGCGCGCTTCGACGCCATGCGCTACGGCCTGCGCGTCGGCGACGACGGCACTCGCAGCGCCGAGGAGGTCATGGCGCTGACCAGGGCCGCCGGCTTCGGGCCCGAGGTCAAGCGGCGCATCATGCTCGGCACCTACGCGCTGTCGAGCGGCTACTACGACGCCTACTACGGCCAGGCGCAGAAGGTCCGCACGGTCATCTCGCGCGAGTTCGAGGCCGCCTACCACCAGGTGGACGTGCTGGTATCGCCGACGACGCCGACGACGGCGTTCCCGATCGGCGAGCGCGCCGACGACCCGATGGCCATGTACCTCGCCGACCTGTGCACGATCCCGTCCAACCTGTCGGGCAACGCGGCCATCTCGGTCCCGTGCGGCCTGGCCGACGAGGACGCGCTGCCGGTCGGCCTGCAGATCATGGCCCCGGTGCTGGGCGACGACCGCTGCTACCGGGTCGGTGCCGCGGTCGAGCAGGCCCTGGAAAGCCGCTGGGGCGGCAGCCTGCTGTCCAAGGCGCCGGCGCTGTAGGGAATTTTGATTTTGTAGGGAGAGGGGACGGCGGCGTGCTCACGCGCATCGAGATCGACGGGTTCAAGTCCTTCCTGGACTTCGAGCTCGACGTGCCGCCGTTCCTTGCCCTGGTCGGTCCGAATTCGAGTGGTAAGTCCAACCTGCTGGACGCGTTTGGCTTCGCCCGTGCGGCGCTCGTGGCAGGCAGGCCAGGGCTGAGCACGTCAAACGACCCGCTGCCCGCAGTACCCCGTGGTAAGCCGCAGGAGTTGTTTCACCGGCCGGTGGGGTCTGCTTCCGTCTCCAGGTTCACGATTGGCGTGGAAGCAGACATGCGGGCGTCGGATGGGCGAGATAAGACCTATGCCAGTGTCACGGCGAGCAAGGAGCCCGCTGACTGGGCTCTGACGGCGGTGCCTGGGTGGTCCGACAAGATCTGGCCGCAGGAAGCAAGATCTTGGCACTTCCATCTGCCTGACTTGGCGGCCATCCGGAAGCCGGTTACGGCGCTCGACCGCGGGCCGCTGGCGGAGAATGGCGCAAATCTGGCCGCTGTGCTGGGCCGGATGTCCCTCACCGGTGAGCTCGGCGAGCTGATGGTCGACCTGGCGGCGCTTCTACCTGATGTGACGGGCGTCCGCCCGGTGCTCGACGAGCGGCAGCAGGAGTGGTCCTTCGACATCCTCGTGGACCGAGAGCCGATGCCTGGCAGGCTCGCGTCAGACGGCACGCTCAGGGTGCTCGCCCTGCTCGCGGCCCTCTATGACCGGACATCTTCGGGTCCGCTGATGGTGGAGGAGATCGAGAACGGCCTCTATCCGAGCAGGCTCGGGGAGCTTTTGATGAGGATCGCTCAGCGAGTCGGTGCCATTGCGAGCCCCTGGCAGCAGGTGATCCTCACCAGCCATTCGCCCGTGGTCGTCTCCACTTTGTACCGGACCGCCCCGGAATCGCTTGTCTTCCTGGAGGCGGCCTGGCGTGCCGGAGGTGGTCACCCGCGATCTCGGTTGACCCTCGCCAAGCCTGTTCGTGCTGAGGGCGAGCCGGGTACCTTCACATCTCCTCGCCAGGTTCGCTCCTATCTGAGCGCCGTTGAGCAGGCTGCATGAGCCGTCTCCTCATACCTGGGCTCGTCGTGGCGGGCGACATCGGTGAGCGAATGCGAGATCTGAGGCGCTGGGGAGCCGTGGATTCCTCTGTGCGCCTGATTGATAGCGTGAAATGCGACGATCTGAACTAAGGACTTCATCATGACTGTCGGTACGCACATGCCGTACGACGAAGCCCTCGCCCGGTTCGAGCCGGTGCTCGGGCTGGAGACGCACGTCGAGCTCGGCACCGCGTCGAAGATGTTCTGCGGGTGCAAGACGACCTTCGGGGCCCCGCCCAACACTCAGGTCTGCCCGACCTGTCTGGCGTTTCCCGGCTCGCTGCCGACGGCCAACGCCGTCGCGATCGAGTCGACGATCCGCATCGGCCTGGCGCTGAACTGCTCGATCGCCGAGTGGTGCAGGTTCGCCCGGAAGAACTACTTCTATCCGGACATGCCGAAGAACTACCAGATCTCCCAGTACGACGAGCCGCTCTGCTTCGACGGCTACCTCGACGTCGAGGTCGACGGCCGGACCGTGCGCGTCGAGATCGAGCGGGTGCACCTGGAGGAGGACACCGGCAAGTCCACCCACGTGGGCGGGGCGACCGGCCGCATCCAGGGCGCCGACTACTCGATCGTCGACTACAACCGCGCCGGCATCCCGCTGGTGGAGATCGTCACCAAGCCGATCGAGGGCACCGAGAGCCTGGCGCCCGACGTGGCCAAGGCCTACGCGACCGAGCTGCGCGAGATCATGCGCACGCTGGGCGTCTCCGACGTGCGCATGGAAGAGGGCTCGATGCGCTGCGACGTCAACGTCTCGCTCATGCCCCGCGGCTCGTCCGAGTGGGGCACCCGTACCGAGACCAAGAACGTCAACTCGCTGCGCAGCGTCGAGCGTTCCGTGCGGAGCGAGATCGAGCGGCAGGCGGCGATCCTCGCCGACGGCGGCCGGATCATCCAGGAGACCAGGCACTTCCACGAGGACACCGGCGTCACCACGCCCGGCAGGTCCAAGGAGGAGGCGCAGGACTACCGCTACTTCCCCGAGCCCGACCTGGTACCGATCGCGCCCGACCCGGCATGGGTGGCCACGCTGAAGGACGCGCTGCCCGAGCTGCCGTCCGTCCGGCGCAAGCGGCTGCAGGCAGAGTGGGGGGTGTCCGACCTCGACATGCAGGCCATGCACAACGCCGACGCGTTCGACCTGGTCGAGGCCACGGTCGCGGCGGGCGCGCCGGCCGCCGACGCGCGCAAGTGGTGGATGGGCGAGCTGGCGCGGCGCGCCAACGAGTCCGCTGTGGCCCTGGCGGACCTGCCCATCACGCCCGCGCAGATCGCCCGCGTCACAGAGCTGGTGGCCTCGGGGGCGCTCAATGACAAGCTGGCGCGCGAGGTGCTCGAAGGCGTGCTGGCCGGAGAAGGCTCGCCCGACGAGGTGGTCGAGCGGCGTGGCCTGAAGATCGTCAACGACGAGGGCGAGCTGTCGGCGATCGTCGACCAGGTCCTCGCCGCCAACGCCGACGCGGCCGAGAAGGTCCGCTCCGGGAAGATCGCCGCGGCCGGTGCGCTGGTGGGCGGCGTGATGAAGGCCAGCCGCGGCAAGGCCGACGCCGCTCGGGCCCGCGAGCTGATCCTGGAGAAGCTGGGCGTCTCCGAGTAGGGCGATCCGCTCGACTCAGGCCCCGTCACCGAGTGAGGTGGCGGGGCCTCTTTGGTGATACGCCAAGGAGAGCCGTTGGCCGGTCAAACGGTCAGATAGCGCCGCTCGGGGTCATCCCGGGGGTGGGCCGCTCAGGGGTCAGCGGTCAGGCGGGGCCAATGGGCGGTCGGCGTCGTTGGGGGCTGAGGTGGTCGTCACCAGGGCGAGCAGGCGGTCGATGAGGCCTTCGTCGTCGGGGGACTGCTCACTGGCCCAGCCGATCGCGTTGGCCAGCCGGAGGAGGTCCGTGATGTCCAACCCCTCGGGTGCGGAGCCGGCGCGGCGGGCGTGGTCGAGCAGCGCGGCGCCGGTGGCGGTGATCTCCTCGTGGCAGGCCGCCAGGGCACCGTCCGCGGGCCAGGAGGCCAGCTGCGTCGCGACCAGTCCGCGCATGGCCGTCGCGTGTACGGCCACCGCCCGCAGCCACGCCCTCAGCGCCGCATCCGCCGATGCCCCGGAAATCGCCGACGCCCCGGATGGCGCTGAGGCCTCGGATGGCGCCGAGGCCCCGGATGGCGCTGAGATCCCGGATGGCGCTGGCGCCCTGGACGGTGCCGACGCCCCGGACGATGTCGATGTCTCGGGAAGCGCGGACGCCTCGGAGAGCAGTGCCTGCCCCTGCGCGCAGAGCGCCGCCACGTCGTCTCTGATCACTGCCACCAGCAGGTCCTGCAGCGTCGGGAAATGCCGGTAGAGGGTGCCCGGCCCTACCTCGGCCTGTTGCGCCACCTGGTTGAGCGAGGCGTCGGGGCCGTGCTCGGTGAAGACGGCCCTGGCCACTCGTACGATCCGCTCGCGGTTGCGCAGCGCGTCGGCCCGCATCATCAGACGCTCCCTGGTTGCTAAGTGGAGAGGTTCTCCCTATCGTATCGAACCGGAGAAGTTCTCCGTTAATGGGGAGTTGAACACGTGAAGATCGGAATCGCCGTCGGCGACGTACGCGGTCCCGCGACGCTGGAGGAGCTGACCGAGCAGGTCAGGACCGCCGCCGAGCTCGGTTACAGCACCGCCTGGGCAAGCCAGGCGCTCGGCTGGGACGCGCTCACCGCGCTGACCGCCGTGGGCGGGCGGGTGCCGGGCATCCCGCTCGGTACGGCCGTCGTCCCGGTGCCGCAACGCCATCCGCTGGTGCTGGCCGGTCAGGCGCTCAGCGTTCAGGCCGCCACGGGTAACCGCCTCACGCTCGGGATCGGCGCGGGGATCGCGATGATGGTCGAGTCGATGTACGGCCTGCCCGCCGACCAGCCCGTACGGCGGATGCGCGAATACTTGTCCGTGCTGAGACCCCTCCTACGGGGCGAAACCGTGGCGCACCACGGCGAGCTGCTCACGGCCTCGGGCACGGCCGCCGTGCCCGGCGCGGAGCCGCCTCAGGTGCTGCTGGCGGCGATGGGTCCGGCCATGCTGTCGCTGGCAGGAGAGCTCGCCGATGGCGTGGTGACGTGGATGACCGGCCCGCGCACGCTGGCCGGGCACATCGTGCCGTCCGTCACCAAGGCGGCCGCGTCGGCTGGACGCGCCGCGCCGCGGGTGATCGCCGGGCTGGTGGTGTGCGTGACGGACGACGAGGCCGGAGTGCGCGGGCGCGTCGCGGAGCAGTTCGCGCTGGCGGGTCAGGTGCCGGAGTATCGCGCCATGCTCGACCGCGAGGGCGTGGCCGGACCGCAGGACGTGGTCATCGTGGGCGACGAGGCGGCGGTGGCCGAGGGGATCGGCAGGCTGGCGGACGCGGGCGTCACGGAGTATCTCGCCGCTCCGTTCGGCACTCCTGAGGAACAGCGCCGCACCATCGAGGCGGTCGCCGCCCTCGCCACGGGGACCTAGGACGGGGGCCACGAACTCTTAAGCGCCCTGCTGATCAAGGATCGGTGGGGCGCGCGTTCCCTGTCCTGGCCACAGCCCTCCGGCGTAACCTGGCAGTGGATACGGAACGAATCGAGAGTAGCCCTGATGCTCGACGACCTCGAAGGGAAGCGCACAGGCGAGCGGATCCAGACGATCCGGGAACGCAAAGGGATGAGCCGGTCTGTACTGGCCGGGCTTGTCGGCTACTCCGCGGAGTGGCTCAAGGGCATTGAGTCCGGCCGACGCCTGCCGCCCCGCCTGCCTGTGCTTATTCGCCTTGCCGAAGTGCTCGCCGTGGGCGACGTCGCCGTCCTCGCCGGAAGCGACATGGACCTCGGGGGGAACACCACCATCCCCATCAGCGCGTTCGCCCGGATACCGCACGAGGCGGTGCCCGCTATCCGCGAGGCCATCCGGGCACCCCAACTCACAGTCGACCAGCAGCCGCTCCCGGTCGCGATCCTGCGGACCCGTACGGCGGACGCCTGGCAGGTGTGGCACACCTCCCGCACCCACCGCACCGACGTGGGCCGGGTCCTGCCGTCCCTCGTCCGCGACGTGCGCGCATCCGCCCGCCAGACGGAAGGCCAGGAACGGCGCGACGCCCACGCCGTGCTCGTTGACCTGTGGGCGCTCGTACAGCACGTCATCGTGTGGGCGAGCGAGCCAGAGCTGATCTGGGTTGTCGCCGACCGGGCCATGGCCGCCGCCCAGGAGGCCGACCAGCCCGCCGCGCTGGCCGGGGCCGCCTGGACGTACGCCATAGTGCAACGCTCCGGAGGCGACACCGACGCAGCCCTCACGCTCGCCCTTGACGCGGCCGACCTGCTCCGCGACCGGCTCGACGACGGCGACGAGCATCGCGCCCTATACGGTGCGCTGCAACTGCACGCCGCCACCACCGCGGCTCGCGCCGGCCGTGAGGGCGACGCCTGGCGGTTCTGGGACGAGGCCGCCGCCGTCGCCCGCCGTCTGCCCGCCGGCTACCACCATCCGTGGACCCAATTCGGCGACTCGAATGTCGCCTTGCATGCTGTGTCGATCGGCGCCGACCTGACCAAGTCTGCCAGCGCGAAGGACCGCGCCGAGCAGATCGACGCCGACAGCATCCCTTCCCGCGAGCGGCGGGCCCGGCTCCACGTCGAGATCGCGCGCACCTACCACCAGCGGCGCGACTGGTCGTCCATGCTCGACTGGCTGCAACAGGCGTACGCCATCTCGCACGACTCGGTGCATTTCAGCCCGACCGGCCGCTTGATGGCCTCCGACGCGGTCGACCAGGGCGGCCCGCTGATCGAGCGTCGGGCCCGAGGTTTCGCCCAGGGGCTCGGACTGCCCCTGTAGAGCAGGGGTGCAGAGTGCACCCCTGCAACGAGGGGTGCGGACAGCACCGGTGCCCGATCTTGGCGCGCATACGGTGCGTGCATGACGGAAGTCCCCAGTCTGATAGTCGATAAGGGCGGGTTGGTCGGAGGAGCAATGACCGACGACGAGCTACTCACCCTCCTTCGCGCCACCAGCGAGAGCGCCCGAGATGTCATGGCACAGGCGGCGCTCCTGCAGGACTTGAGAGGCCGCCAGCTCTTGGTGCTGCGCAGCACCTACCCCGGATGGGACATCGACTTCGAGCGCGACTCGACCGGCCAGTTGTGGTGGACCGCCGAGCTGTACAAGGCCGTCACCCTCGAAATGGTGGCGGCCGGGGTTGTGCAGTGCGTCCGGCAACCGGATGCGATTGCGCTTGCGGCGACGCTCGCCTGGCAGTCGGCTCTCGTGCACAACTGCCGAGCACACAACATGTTCGGCACATGAGCTGCCTGGCCCGCTGCGCATCCCCCGTGGTGGCGGGTCGGGTTGGTGGCCCCGCGTTGTCGGTCGCGGTCCTCCGGGGCTGTGACCGTCGAGGCGAGCGCGGGGCCGCCCCAACACGTCCGGAGGAGCGCAGCCTCCGGGCTGGCCGGGGCCTACGCTGTGTCGCCTCGCGCGGCCCCGGCCTTAACTCAGTGGCCCTAGCTGATGCAGAACTCGTTGCCCTCCGGGTCGAGCAGGGTGATCGCGTAGTAGTCAGGCAGGCCCTCCACCACGAGCACCTTCGACAGCGTCGCCCCCAGCCCGACCAGGCGTTCGGCCTCGGCGTCGAGCTGGGCACGGCGGACCTCCACCGGCCGGTCCCCGGAGGTGACGGACAGGTCGAGGTGGAGGCGGTTTTTTAGCACCTTGCCCTCGGGCACCTTCTGGAACCACAGCCGTGGGCCCACACCGGCCGGGTCGATGACCGAGTCATAGCCGCCGTCGCCCGTCAGCTCCTCCTCGGGCAGCCCCCGGGAGCGCCAGTAGTCCTGCCAGGTGGTGAAGCCCTGCGGGGGCTCCTCCAGCTGGTAGCGGAGCGCCTCGGCCCAGAACCGGGCCAGTTTGTCGGGGTCGGCGCAGTCGAACGACACCTGTATCTTCACGGCCATGCCTGCCATGATGCCCGGCTGGCACGACATAAACGGGGCCCCACCGGTTCGGACAGGCCGGTGGAGCCCCAGAGGAAATCCCACAGGGCCGCCGCCTAGTCCTCCTCCCGGGACGCGGGCGTGGCCGGTTCGACGTGGCGCCGTTCCATCAGCTTCCTGAACAGTGGCGCGAGCAGGGCGGCCAGGGAGAGCAGCAGGAGGATCACCGCGATGGGGCTGCGCACCAGCGCTGTCACGTCGCCCCCGCCGATGGCCAGCGCTCGGCGCAGCTGGATCTCCGCCATCGGCCCCAGGATCAGGCCGATGACCGCCGGGGCGACCGGCAGGCCGAAGCGCCGCATCGCGTATCCCAGCAGGCCCAGCAGGAAGAGCGCGACCAGGTCCACCACCGAGCCGTTCAGCGCGTACACGCCGAGCGCGGCGAACAGCACGATCCCCGCGTACAGGTACGGCCGGGGGATGCGCAGCACGCGAGCCCACAGCGGCGCCAGCGGCAGGTTCAGCACCAGGAGCATGGTGTTGCCGATGAACAGCGACGCGATCATGCCCCACACCAGGGCCGGGTTGTGGTCGAACAGCTGCGGACCGGGCTGCAGGCCGTACTGCTGGAAGGCGGCCAGCAGGATCGCGGCCGTCGCGGACGTGGGCAGGCCCAGCGTCAGAAGTGGCACCAGGGTTCCGGCGGCCGAGGCGTTGTTGGCGGCCTCGGGGCCGGCGACGCCCTCGATGGCGCCCTTGCCGAACTCCTCCTTGGCGACGCCGCGCGCCAGCCGCTTCTCGGCCGCGTACGACAGGAAGGTCGGGATCTCGGCGCCGCCGCCGGGCAGCGCGCCGAACGGGAAGCCGAACGCGGTGCCGCGCAGCCAGGGCAGCCATGAGCGGCGCCAGTCGGTACGTCCCATCCAGGCCCGCCCGACCGGTACCACCTCGGGCAGCGAGTGGCGCAGCCGCGAGGCCACGTACAGGGCCTCGCCCAGCGCGAACAGCCCGACGGCCACGACCACCACGTCCACGCCGTCGAGCAGCTGGTCCAGGCCGAGCGTGAGCCGTGCCTGGCCGGTCTGCTGGTCGATGCCGATCAGCCCGATCACCAGGCCGAAGCCGAGCGAGGCCAGTCCGCGCACGACCGAGCGCGACAGCACCGACGACACGGCGGTGAAGGCCAGGATCGCCAGCGCGAAGTAGTCCTCGGGCCCGAACGAGATGGCGAAGCTCACCACCGCGGGGGCCGCCACGACCAGCAGCGCGGTCGCGATCGTGCCCGCCACGAACGAGCCGATGGCCGCCGTGGCCAGCGCCTGCGCCGCCCGCCCGCGCCGGGCCATCTTGTTGCCCTCCAGCGCGGTGATCATCGAGGACGACTCACCGGGGGTGTTGAGCAGGATGGAGGTGGTCGAGCCGCCGTACATGCCGCCGTAGTAGATCCCGGCGAACATGATGAACGCGCTGGTCGGCGGCACGGTGAAGGTGATGGGCAGGAGCAGCGCCACGGTCATGGCGGGCCCGATGCCGGGCAGTACGCCGACGAGGGTGCCGAGGGTGACGCCGATGAGCGCGTACATGAGGTTGATCGGCGTCAGCGCGCCGGCGAAGCCGTCGAGCAGCAGCTGGAACGATTCCACCTAGATCACCCCCCGCAGCAGCCCGCCCGGCAGCGACACGCCCAGGCCCTTGACGAACAGCAGGTACGTGGCGATCCCCAGGACCACCCCGACACCCGCCGCGCGCAGCTTGTGCTCCGCGCCGAGCACCACCGAGAGCCCGAAGAACAGCAGGCTCGCGGCGATGATCCAGCCGAGCACGTTCAGCACCGCGGTGAACGCCAGGAAGATCCCGCTCACCAGTCCGACACTGCGCCAGTCGGCGGGGGCGTCCACGTCGACGTCCTCGCTCTCCTCGGGGTCGCCGCTGCCGCCCCTGAGCACGTCGGCCACATAGAACAGGCCGATGGCGATCATGGAGCAGCCCACCAGCATCGGGAAGAAGCGCGGCCCGATGCCGAGCTGCGAGGCGGCGGCGGACACGTCGAGCGTCCCGAGCACGACGAACACGCCGAGCGCCAGCACGATGACGGCCAACCCCAGCTCGGGCCGCCACCGCCAGCGCTGCTTCTGGCCAGTGTTGTCAGCGGACATCAGGAGACGACACCCAGCTCGGCGATGATGCCCTTGACCTTGGCCTGCTCGGCGTTGAGGTAGTCGGCGAACTGCTGACCGGTCTGGAAGGAGTCGATCCAGCCGTTCTTGGCCACCGCGTCCTTCCACACCTGCGAGTCGTGCATCTTGGTCACCTGGTCGGTCAGCGACTTCTTGGCCGCCTCGTCGAGCCCGCCGGGCGCCACGAAGCCGCGCCAGTTGGTCAGCTCCACGTCCAGGCCGGACTCCTTGAGCGTGGGCGCGTCGAGGTCGGGCAGCCGCTGGGCCGAGGTCACGGCCAGCGCGCGCAGCTTGCCGGACTTCACGTGCTCGGCGAACTCACCGACGCCCGAGATGCCCGCGCTCACCTTGTTGCCGAGCAGCTCGTTCAGTGCCTCGCCGCCGCCGGAGTGGGCGATGTAGTTGACCTGCTTCGGGTCCACGCCCGCGGCCTTGGCCATCAGCCCGGCCGCGATGTGGTCGGTGCCGCCGGCCGAGCCGCCGGAGATGGACACCTTCTTCGGGTCGGCCTTCCAGGCGGCGACCAGGTCGGCCACCGACTTGAACGGGGAGGCCGCCGGGACCACGATGATCTCGTACTCCTCGGTCAGCTTGGCGATCGGCGTCGTCTGGGCCAGCGTGACCTTGGACTTGTTCTGCTCGATCGCGCCCACCATGACCAGGCCCATGGTCATCAGCAGGTTGCCGTTGCCCTTCTCGCCCGCCAGCTGGGCCAGGCCGATCGTGCCGCCCGCGCCGGGCACGTTGAAGACCTCGACCTTGCGCTTCGGGTCGACGGACTTGAGCGCCTGCTCGGCCGTACGGGAGGTCTGGTCCCAGCCGCCGCCCGGTGAGGCGGGAGCCATGATGCGCAGCGCGCCCGTGCCTCCGCCGTCAGAACCAGAGCCGGCGCCGCAGCCGGACACCGCGGCGACGGAGAGCGCCGCGACGGCGGCGAGTATGCGGAGACGCATGATCACTCCAAAGGGGGGATTTCACGTTACGGAATACTGGATGGTGAAGTCCGTTGCCGATGGAGTCGACCCTTTTCACGATAGCCGTCATATAGGTCGTATTGGTCGCAACCCCCCTCGCACCCCCTCGCAACCCCCCTGTGACCTCGGCATGTTTCCATGGTGCGGTGAGACGGGTACGTGACGCCTCCCTCGGAACCCAGCTGTTCGTGCTCCAGATGGTCATCGTGCTGCTAGCCGTCGGAGGCACCGGAGGCGTGTGGGCCGAGCACACGCGCGCGCAACTGGACTCGCTGCACCAGCAGCGGGCGCTGGCGATCGCCCAATCCGTGGCGGGCCTGCCTCAGGTCCGGGCCGCGTTCAACGTCAAGGATCCGCAAAATGTGCTGCAGCCGCTCGCGCTGAGCGTCCAGCAGTCGACCGGCGCCGATTATGTGGTCATCGCCAACCGCGAGCAGACGCGGTACGCCCACCCCAACGCCGCGCTGATCGGCAAGCGGCTGTCCACCGACGGCACTACGGTGCTGAACACCGGCAAGAGCTGGGTCGGCACCGAAACCGGCACGATAGGCACCACGGTCAGGGGCAAGGCCCCGATCTTCGACGAGTACGGCGACGTCATCGGCCTGGTCTCCGTCGGCGTGCTCCAGACCACGGTCACCGGCCAGCTGGCGGGCGCGCTGCCGCCCCTGGTGTGGACCGCGCTGGCCGTACTGCTGTCCGGTCTGGCCGCCGCGGCGCTGATCACCGCGCGGGTGCGCCGGCAGACGTTCGGCCTGGAGCCGCGCGAGATCGCCGCGCTGCTGGAGCAGCGCGAGGGCGTGTTGCACGGGGTTAAGGAGGGCGTGCTGGCGCTCGACCTCGCGGGCCGGGTGACGCTCGTCAACGACTCCGCCCGCGAACTGCTCGGCGAGGTGGGCGAGGACCTCACCCAGATGCCGGTCTCCGAGCGGATGCGCGACGTGCTCGGCGGCGCCGACCCGGGGGAGGACCGGATCGTGCTGCACGGCGAGCGGGTGCTGGTACTCAACCGCACGCCGATCTCCGTACGTGGCCAGCACCGCGGCTGGGTGGTCACCCTCAGGGATCGCACCGAGCTGGTCCGGCTGGCTCGCGAGCTGGACGACACCAGCAGTGCCACGGGGGCGCTCAGGGCGCAGGCGCACGAGTTCGCCAACCGTATGCACACCGTCGTCGGCCTGCTCGAACTGGGCGAGCACGAGGCCGCGATCGGTTTCATCACCAGCACCACCCGCGGCACGTACATCACCGACCTGCGCGAGCGCGTCCAGTGCCCGACGCTGGCCGCGCTGCTGCTGGCCAAGTCGGCGGAGGCGGCCGAGCGCGGCGTCCTGCTGGTCCTGTCCGAGGACTCCGCCGTGGAGCAGGGCGCGCTGGGCGATCCGCAGGACGCGGTCCTGGTGGTCGGCAACCTGGTGGCCAACGCGATCGACGCGCTCGACGGGGCCACGGGCACGATCGAGGTGTCGGTGCTGACCGACGCCGACGGGCTGCACGTCCGGGTCGGGGACTCCGGTCCCGGTATCGCTCCGGACCTGGTCGAAGAGGTGTTCAGGGAGGGGTTCACCACCAAGGCCGCCCATTCGGGGCCACGCGGGCTCGGCCTGGCGCTGACCCGGCAGGCGTGCCTGCGCAGGGGCGGCTGGGTGAAGGTGGGCAACGCGGACGGCGCGGTGTTCACGGCCCTGCTGCCGGCCTCGGTTCGCGAGCGGGTGCGATGAGCGAGATCCGGGTGCTGGTCGTGGACGACGACTTCATGGTGGCGCGCATCCACAGCGGCTACGTGGCGCGGGTGCCCGGCTTCCGGGTGGTGGCCGCCGCGCACACCGGGGCCGCCGCGCTCGCCATGGCCGCCGAGCTCCGGCCGGACCTCGTCCTGCTCGACATCTACCTACCTGACATGTCGGGACTTGAAGTGCTCAAGGCGCTGCAGGACGTGGACGTCCTCATGATCAGCGCCGCCCGCGACGTGTCCACGGTCAGGGAGGCGATGCGCGGCGGCGCGGTCAACTATTTGATCAAGCCGTTCACCGCCGCCGCGCTGACCGAGCGGCTCCAGCAGTACGTCGACACCCGCAAGCAGCTCACCGCCATCGGCGCGGAGGCCCGCCAGGACGACGTCGACCGGCTCTTCGGCACGCAGCCCGTCGCGGCGCCGCTGCCCAAGGGCCTGTCGTCGGCGACGTGCGCGCTGGTCGCCGACACCCTCCGGACTTGTGGCCGCGACCTGTCGGCGGCCGAGGCCGCCTCGCTCGCGGGGCTGTCCCGCGTCAGCGCCCGCCGTTACCTCGAATACCTCTGCGTCGCCGGGCATGCCGAACTCAGGCCCCGGTACGGTACGGCCGGACGCCCCGAACATCGCTACCGGTGGCTAGGTTGACACACTTCCGTAGTCATTTCTCGTGACATATCCCAATGCGCGTGCCTTACTGTTGCCTGAGGATGTGGCTGCGGAGCGGGAGGAGATTGAGGCGTGCGTAACGCCGGACCGATCGAATCGCCGACCGACCCTTTCGCTTCAGTGCCTCTGCCCATGTCAGGCGGTAGCAAGAAGCCACGGGTCGAGGGCTTGCCCCCGGGAGTTTCCCGTGACATCTTCGGGCCGCCCGGTCAGCCGGAACCCCGGCCGGCGACTCCGAGCGTTGCGAACGGGTCCAATGGGCAGAACGGTCAGAACGGCAGCGGCGCTCTGCCGCCGGTGGCGCCTCCGCCCCAGCCGTGGCCGGTGAACGAGGGGCGCCGGCAGGAACCGCCCGCCCCCGTGTTCGGCGCTTCCGGCTCCGAGCGGCTGCCCGCCTTCATCGACCCGGAGCCGCCCCGCCGCCGTCGCCTCCTGCCCGCGTTGGTGCTGCTCGTGGTGATCCTGGCCGTGCTGGCGTACCTCGTACCGGCCGTGCTCATGTCGGGGTCCGTACTGCGGGGCACGCGCGTGGCCGGGGTGGACATCGGCGGGCTCACCGTGACGCAGGCGGCGGACAAGCTCCGCACCGAGCTCGCGGCCAAGATGAACAAGCCCGTCGTCGTCGACATCGCCGGGCGCAAGGAGACCATCCAGGCCGACGAGGCCGGCCTTGAGCTTGACGTGGTGAGCACGATCGGGCAGGCGCCCAGCGGCTTCCCCGGCCCGGTCGAGGTGTGGAAGGGGCTCACCGGCACCACCGAGCTCCAGCCGAAGATGACCATCGACTCCTCTCAGCTGGCCAGGACCGTCGAGGGCCTGGCGGAGACCTATGACAAGAAGCCGCGTGACGGCCGGGTGGCCTTCAAGAACGGGCAGCCGGTCTCGTCGGAGCCGCGCGACGGCGTGGTGATCGACCGGACGGACGCCGTCCGCGTGATCACCGACGCCTTCCTGCGCGGCCGCGACTCCGCCGTCCTCACGCTCAGGCCAGCCAAGCCCGTCACCACGCCGACCGCCCTCAAGCAGGCCGAGGCCGCCGCCAAGCGGGCCGTCGCCGCGCCCCTCACGCTGAAGCTCGGCGCCAAGCAGGCCCAGCTGCTCCCGGCCGTGATCGCCGCCAACCTGACCTTCGTCTCCGACGACGAGGGCGGGCTGACCCCGCAGTTCAACGCGGCCGCGGCGCTCTCCTCGGTGGAGAGCAAGCTCGTCGACGCGGCGCAGGCGCCGCAGGACGCCACCTACCAGATCGTCAACGGCAAGCCGGTGCTGGTCCCCGCCCGCCGCGGCAGGGGGATCGACGCCAAGCAGCTGGCCCGCGACGTGGCCAAGGTGGTCAGCGGCAACGGCGCGCGGACCATCCCCGTGACCCTGTCGGTGGTCCCGCCGAAGGTGACCACCGAAGAGGTGACAGGGCTCGGCATCAAGACGAACATCGCCGAGTTCACCACGACCTTCGACTGCTGCCTGCCCCGCGTGACGAACATCCAGCGGATGGCGGCCCAGGTCGACGGCTACCTGGTGAAGCCGGGGGAGACGTTCTCGCTCAACGAGGCCGTGGGCGAGCGCACCGTCGAGGGCGGCTACGTCCAGGCGGGGCAGATCGTCGGCGGCCGGATGGTGTCCATCGTGGGCGGCGGTGTCTCGCAGTTCGCCACCACGATGTACAACGCGGCCTTCTTCGGCGGGTTCGACGACGTCTCCCACACGCCGATGGACTACCACGCCGCCCGCTACCCGGCCGGTCGTGACGCCGCCCTGCTGTACCCGGACCTGGACCTCAAGTGGCGCAACGACTCCGACTTCGGCGTGCTGATCAAGACGGCGTCGACCGGGACCTCGGTCTCCGTGCAGCTGTGGAGCAGCAAGCGGTACGACAAGATCGACGCTGTCGAGTCGGAGAAGCGGGACTTCACCCCGTTCCGTCGCGAGACCAGCTCCGCCCCCGGATGCATGGCCACGGTCGGGGAGCAGGGCTTCACGATCGACGTGACCCGCGTGTTCATCAAGGACGGCAAGGAAGTCAAGCGGGACAAGAAGCTGACCACGAAGTACCGGCCGCAGGCGCAGACCACGTGCGTCGCTGGTAACTAGCGCGGTGGATACCCCCTTCGGGGGAGCGGACGAAGGCGGTCCGTCGTTGCTGCGGGTTGGCGGCTAGGAGCGGCTTGGGTTCACGGACAGGATGCGGTCGTCGCCGTCCCTGGGGTCGCCGCGGCCGTCCTTGTTGCTGGTGGACAGCCACAGCGTGCCGTCGGGGGCCGTGGCCAGGCCGCGGAGCCGGCCGTACGTGTCGGTGAAGTGGGCGACCGGCGTGCCGGGCGAGCCGTCCTGACTGAGGGGGATCTGCCACAGGCGCTCCCCGCGCAGCGCGGCCACCCAGAGGGAGCCCGCCGCGTAGGCCGCGCCCGACGGTGAGGCCTCCGACGTGGGCCAGGTGATGATCGGGTTGACGAACCTCGGGTCGTCGCCCTTGCCCTCCACCTCGGGCCAGCCGTAGTTGGCGCCCGGCTTGATGAGGTTGACCTCGTCGAAGGCGTTCTGGCCGAACTCCGAGGCGTACAACCGGCCCGCCGGGTCCCAGGCCAGACCCTGGACGTTGCGGTGGCCGAGGCTGTAGACGAGCGTGCCGAACGGGTTGCCGGGCGCGGGGGCGCCGTCCACCGTCATGCGCAGGATCTTGCCGCCGAGGGAGTCGCGCCGCTGGGCGAGCTGCCGGTCGCCCGTCTCGCCCGTGGTGGCGTATAGGAAGCCGTCGGGCCCGAACGCCAGCCGGCCGCCGTTGTGGATGGCGCCCTTGGGGATGCCGCGCAGGATCACCTTCGGGTCGGACACGGTGTCGCCGGTGAAGCGGTAGCGGACGATCCGGTTGTCGTCGGCGGCGGTGAAGTAGACGAAGACCTGATCGCCCTTGACCGCCACGCCCATCAGCCCGCCCTCGCCGTCCGGGGTGACCCCGTCGATGCGGCCCACCTCGGTGACCTTGCCCGCCGGCGTCACGCGCAGCAGCCTGGCCGTGTCGCGCTCGGTCACCAGCGCGTCGCCGCCGGGGACGAAGGCGATCCCCCACGGCACCGCCAGATCACGCGCCACCGTCTTCGGCGCACCGGGCGGCGGCGCGGCGGCGACGGCCGCGTCCGGCACCGCCCCTCCGGCGCCGGAGCAGGCGGTCAGCACAGCGGTCAGCAGGGCGAGCGGCATCAGGGTCATGAGCTTTCTCATGTGTTCCATACTTCCTCCCTAGCCGTAAGGTTCTCGGCATGAAGATCTGGGTCCCGTCTGATGCCGTTGCCGGGGTTTTGACCGATCTGCCCGGGGTGGAATGCGATATTTATGACGGTACGGGGCCAGTTCCCGATGGCGTAGGCCAGGTGGAGGTGTGGATCCCGCCGCTGATCACCGTTCCGGACGTGCCGGGCCTGCTGGCCGCGATGACCTCGCTGCGTCTCGTACAGACCGTGAGCGCGGGCGTGGAACCGTACCGGCCCCACATGCCGGACGGCGCGGTGCTGTGCAACGCGCGCGGCGTGCACGACGCCGGGACCGCCGAGTGGGCCGTCGGCGCGATGATCGCGGTGCTGCGGGAGTTCCCGGGGTTCGTCGACGCGCAGCGTCAGGGGGAGTGGACCTACCACCACACGGACGTACTGGCCGACTCCACCGTGCTGATCGTGGGCTACGGCTCCATCGGGGCGGCGCTGGAGCGGCGGCTCGGCGGCTTCGAGGTCGAGGTCGTCCGGGTGGCCAGGAGCGCGCGTGACGGCGTGCACCCCCTCGACGAGCTGCCCGCGCTGCTCCCGGCCGCCGATGTCGTGGTGCTGCTCGTGCCCGCCACGTCGGAGACCGCCGGGATGGTCGACGCCGGGTTCCTGGCCCGGATGAAGGACGGCGCGGTGCTGGTCAACGCGGCGCGTGGCGGGGTCGTCGACACCGACGCCCTCGTCGCGGAGCTGAAGACCGGCCGGCTGCGCGCGGCCCTGGACGTGACCGCCCCCGAACCCCTGCCGGCGGGCCATCCCCTGTGGAGCGCGCCCGGCTTGCTGATCACCCCGCACATCGCAGGCAGCACCCCCGCGTCCGGGCGGCGCATGCTGCGCCTGATGCGCTCGCAGCTCCTCCGCTACCTGTCCGGTGAGCAGCTGAACAACATCATCACCGACACGTATTGAGAGGATTCCGGAACGTGGCTGGCCCGTGACCTTCGGTGCGTACGGTTGCCTCTAACCGAGGATTCCTGACTCGCTGTCAAGTGAATCTTCGGGGCAATTGGTCTGTGTGGTTATCAGATCGGTGACGACATCGCCGTTGTCACCACCCGCACACCCGCAAACGCACACACTGGCGATGTGATCGACCGGACTTCGGCGATCACTGGACAGTGTTCGAGACGGGATGGGCTAACGACTGTGATCCGCTGGCGTGATCCACGGGCACCGCTGACCGCCGCAGCGGCGTTCGGTGCGGCGGGGTTCGCGGCTGCGCTCCTTGCGGGCGGCCCGGCTCTGCTCACCGGCGCGATCTCCGGACTCCTCGCGGCGCTGCTCGCCGCGGTCTCCCTGCTCGTCGCCTCGGTCAAATTGGACGAGCACCGCTCGACCGCGCTGGGCGCTCGCTGGATGGGCAGCGGCGCCATCGTCTGGGCCGCCGGAGTCGGGGTGCGTCCGATCGCCGACACCTCCAGCGTCGCGGTGAGTTTCGCGGACCTGCTCGTGCTGCTCGGCGTGGTGCTCACCGCGGGCGGCGTCCTCATCGCGGCCCGGCGCAGGCTGCCCGCCACCGTGGTGCTGCGCCACGTCACCGGCGCCTACCTGTGCGCCGCCTCACTCTTCGTGATCGCCTGGGTGGTGGCGCTGCGGCAGGTCTACGCCGAGGCCGCAGACCCGGCGATGTTCACCTTCGCCATGCTGCCACCGATGATCGCGCTGCTGGTGACCTGCGCCGTGATCCCCTCCGTGATCACCAGCAGGACCGCGGCCTGGCCCCTCGGGCTCGCGGGCACCGGCGTGCTCGCCACCACCTCGATCGCCGGGGTGGCTGCCGCGACCGCGCGCCTCACCGGCGGAGTGCCGCCGACGTGGAGCATCATGATCACGCCCGTGGCGTTCCTGCTCCTGGCCGCCATGCCCTGGGGGCCGCGCCCCGCCGAGCCGCAGGCCCGCGCGAGCGGCAGCGGCATCGGCAACCTGATCGCGACGGTGCCGATGGCGCTGGTCGCGATCGCGACCTGCACGCTGCTCGTGCACCTGGTGGGCGGCCAGCCGCAGACACCGGTCACCGGCGTCGTCGTGCTCATCGCCTCGGTGGTCCTGCTCCTGGTCGTACGACTGTTCGTGCTCGCCGCCGCCAACATCCGGCTGCGCAGGAAGGTCTCGCTCGGCGACCGGCAGCTCAGGGAGCTGGCCGAGAGCACCGGCGACGTGGTGTTCATCTGCGACTACGACGGCCTCATGTACGAGATCGGCGCCGGGATGCAGGTGACCTACGGCTACCGCCCCGAAGACCTCGTCGGCGGGTCGATCTTCGACTACATCCACCCAGAAGACGTCCCCGGCATCCAGGCCGCGCTGAACGCGATGGGCCTCGACGACGAGGGCGCCACGTCCGGCGCCTGCCTGATCGCCTGCCGCGTACGCGCGGCCGACGGCACCTGGCGGCCCACCGAGTCCGTCGCCACCCGCCACGTGGGCGGTGAGGACCAGCTGCTGGTGACCACCCGGGACGTGAGCGACGAGGAGGCCCTGCGCAACCAGGTCGCCCACCTGACCTTCCACGACGGCGTCACCGGGCTGCCCAACCGCTCCTACTTCGAGGAGCGCACGCGCGAGGTGCTGTCCGGCCGGATGTCCGGTCACGTGGCGGTGATCTTCCTCGACCTCGACGGGTTCACCTCGGTCAACGACTCCGTCGGCCATGCCAGCGGCGACTACCTGCTCGGGCAGGCCGCGCGCCGGCTGCGCGGGGCCGTACGCCCCGACGACACGCTCGCCCGGTGGGGCGGCGACGAGTTCGCGGTGCTGCTGGAGACCGGCGGTGAGGCGCAACTGGCGGTCGATCTGGCCGAGCGGTTGGTCAGGGCGGTCTCGCAGGAGCCGTTCCGGGTGGCCGACCGCGACGTGGCGCTGACCGCGAGCGTGGGGGTGGCCTTCGCCGAGGAGGACATGCCCTCCGGGGATCTCATCCGCAACGCCGACGTGGCCATGGCCAGGGCCAAGGAGCTGGGCGGGCGCCGGGTGGAGGTGTTCGCCGCGCAGATGCACGCCGACGTGGTGCGCAGGCTGGAGTTGGCGGCCGACCTGCAGCGGGCGCTGATCGAGCACCAGTTCGCCATCGAATACCAGCCGGTCGTCGACCTGGCCACCTCCCGGGTGACCGCGGTGGAGGCGCTGGTGCGGTGGTGGCGCGGCTCGGAGTTCGTCCCGCCGGACCAGTTCCTCGGCCCGGCCGAGGACACCGGCCTGATCGTGCCGCTGGGCGAGTGGATCCTGCACGAGGCGTGCCGCGAGGTGGCCGCCTGGCGGGCCTCCTCCTGGGACATCGGGCTGTCGCTCAACCTGTCGGCCCGCCAGATCACCGCGCCGCGCTTCGTCGAGACGGTCGAGGAGGCGCTCGCCGAGAGTGGGCTGCCCGCCTCCGCCCTCACCCTTGAGGTGATCGAGGAGATGCTCGTCGAGGACGCCGAGGAGACGGTCAAGCGGCTGTCCGAGCTGCGCGCTCTGGGCGTACGTCTGGCCATCGACGACTTCGGCACCGGCTACGCCTCGCTGGCGTTCCTCAGGCAGCTCCCGGTCGACATGATCAAGATCGACCCGTCGTTCGTGTCCGGGCTGGGCCGCGACGAGACCCTGACCCTGCTCACCCGCACGATCGTCCGGCTCGGCCATGACCTGGGCCTCATCGTGGTGGCCGAGGGCATCGAACGCCCCGAGCAGCTCGAACTCCTGCGGGAAATGGGCTGCACCAGGGGCCAGGGTTTCCTGGTGGCACGCCCGATGGCGGCTCGCGGAGTGGACTCGCTGATGAGGACCAGTCTCACGGTTTGAGACATCTGTCCCAAGAAGTTGACATCAGGGCCCGCACAGGGGCTAAGGTGTGGCCATGCTTCGCAGTGAGATCCTCGTAGTACTTCGCCGGCGCGCAGGCCGATAGCGAAGCACTACAGCCTGCGCGCCGCCCCACTCCCACCCTCGGGTGGATGGGGCATTTTTTATGTCCTTAAGGTGTAGCCACGCAAGGAACGAGCCGATGACCGAACGGATGACAGGTGCACAGGCCCTGGTCAGGGCGCTGGAGCACGTGGGAGTCGACACTGTGTTCGGGATCCCCGGCGGCGCCATCCTGCCCGCCTACGATCCCCTGTACGACTCGACCAAGGTCCGGCACGTGCTCGTACGGCACGAGCAGGGCGCGGGCCACGCGGCCGAGGGATACGCGCAGGCCACGGGCAGGGTCGGGGTCTGCATGGCGACCAGCGGACCGGGTGCGACGAACCTGGTCACGCCCATCGCCGACGCCTACATGGACTCGGTGCCGATCGTGGCGATCACCGGCCAGGTGGCCAGCGCGGCGATCGGCACGGACGCCTTCCAGGAAGCCGACATCTCCGGCATCACCATGCCGATCACCAAGCACAACTTCCTGGTCACCGATGCGCTGGACATCCCCCGCACGATCATGGAGGCCTTCCACATCGCCTCCACGGGCCGTCCCGGTCCGGTGCTGGTCGACATCTCCAAGGACGCGCTGCAGGCCGACACCACCTTCAGCTGGCCGCCGACCATGCAGCTGCCCGGCTACCGGCCGGTGACCAGGCCGCACTCCAAGCAGATCCGCGAGGCCGCGAAGCTGATCGCCGAGGCCAGGCGCCCGGTGCTCTACGTGGGCGGCGGCGTGCACAAGGCGGGCGCCTCGCCCGAACTCCTCAGGCTGGCCGAGCTCGCCAACATCCCGGTCGTCACCACGCTGATGGCGCGCGGAACGTTCCCCGACAGCCATCCCCAGCACATGGGGATGCCGGGCATGCACGGCAGCGTCACGGCCGTCGGCGCGCTGCAGAAGTCCGACCTGCTCATCGGCCTGGGCGTGCGCTTCGACGACCGGGTGACGGGCCAGCTCTCGACGTTCGCGCCGCACGCGAAGGTCGTCCACGCCGACATCGACCCGGCGGAGATCTCCAAGAACCGCCACGCGGACGTGCCGATCGTGGGCGACTGCAAGGAGGTCATCACCGACCTGATCGCCGCCGTCGAGGCCAGTGGCCAGCAAGGCGACTACGCCGCCTGGTGGAAGCTGCTCAACAGTATGAAGGAGACCTACCCGCTCGGCTACGAGGAGTTCGAGGACGGGTCGCTGGCCCCCCAATACGTCATGGAGCGGCTCAGCGCCATCGCCGGGCCCGACACCTACTACGTGGCGGGCGTGGGGCAGCACCAGATGTGGGCCTCGCAGTTCATCGACTACGAGAACCCCGGCACGTTCATCAACTCCGGCGGCCTCGGCACGATGGGATTCGCCGTGCCGGCCGCGATGGGCGCCAAGATGGGGCAGCCGGGCAGCACGGTGTGGGCCATCGACGGCGACGGCTGCTTCCAGATGACCAACCAGGAGCTCGCCACCTGCGCCCTGGAGGGGGTGCCCATCAAGGTCGCGGTCATCAACAACGGTAACCTCGGCATGGTCCGCCAATGGCAGACGCTCTTCTACGACGAGCGCTACTCCAACACCAACCTCCAGACGACGCGCCGCATCCCTGACTTCGTCAAGCTGGCGGAAGCCTATGGTTGTGTCGGTCTGCGCTGCGAGCGGCCGGAGGACGTCGACGAGACCATCAAGAAGGCCATGGAGATCAACGACGTGCCCGTCGTGGTCGACTTCGTGGTCCACCAGGACGCGATGGTCTGGCCGATGGTCGCGGCGGGCACGAGCAACGACAGCATCAAGATCGCCCGTGACATGGCGCCGAAGTGGGAGAGCGAAGAATGAGCAGGCATACGCTTTCTGTGCTTGTCGAGAACAAGCCGGGCGTCCTCGCGCGCGTGTCCGCGCTGTTCAGCAGGCGCGGCTTCAACATCGACTCGCTGGCCGTCGGGCAGACCGAGCACGACGACATCTCACGCATGACCATCGTCGTGAGCGTCGAGGAGCTGCCGCTGGAGCAGGTCACCAAGCAGCTCAACAAGCTGGTGAACGTCCTCAAGATCGTCGAGCTCGACCCGACCCAGTCCGTGCAGCGCGAGCTCATGCTGGTCAAGGTCAAGGCCGACGCCGACAGCCGCTCGCACGTGCTGGAGCTCGTCCAGCTCTTCCGCGCCCGCTGCATCGACGTGGCGGCCGACGCCGTGACCATCGAGGTCACCGGCACTCCGGACAAGCTCGAGGCCTTCGTCAAGGTGCTCGAACCGTTCGGGATCAAGGAGCTCGTCCAATCGGGCATGGTGGCCATCGGCCGCGGCGCCCGTTCCATCACCGACCGGTCCCTCAGGGCACTGGACCGTACCGCCTGAAAGGTTTATGCAAGTGACCGAGATTTACTACGACGACCAGGCCGACCTCTCGATCATCCAGGGGCGTCACGTGGCCGTGCTGGGGTACGGCAGCCAGGGCCACGCCCACGCGCTCTCCCTGCGTGACTCGGGTGTCGACGTGCGCGTCGGCCTGCCGGAGGGCTCCAAGAGCCGGGAGAAGGCCGAGAACGACGGTCTGCGTGTCCTGACGCCTTCGGAGGCGGTCGAGGAGGCCAACCTCACGATGATCCTGGCGCCGGACCACATCCAGCGCCACCTGTACGCCGAGCATGTCGCGCCGAACCTCGTCGAGGGTGACGCGCTGTTCTTCGGCCACGGCCTGAACATCCGCTACGGCCTCATCGAGGCCCCCGAGGGCGTCGACGTCTGCATGGTCGCCCCCAAGGGTCCCGGTCACCTGGTGCGCCGTCAGTTCGAGGCCGGGCGCGGCGTGCCGGTTCTCGTGGCGGTGGAGAAGGACGCCTCGGGCAAGGCGCTGGACCTGGCTCTGTCGTACGCCAAGGGCATCGGTGGCACCCGGGCCGGGGCGCTGCGCACCACCTTCACCGAGGAGACCGAGACCGACCTGTTCGGTGAGCAGGCCGTGCTGTGCGGCGGCGTGTCGGAGCTCATCAAGGCCGGGTTCGAGACGCTGATCGAGGCCGGCTACCAGCCCGAGGTCGCCTACTTCGAGTGCCTGCACGAGATGAAGCTGATCGTCGACCTCATGTACGAGGGCGGCATCTCCAAGATGTACTGGTCCGTCTCCGACACGGCGGAGTACGGCGGCTACACCCGTGGCCCGCGCGTCATCACCGACGAGACCCGCGCCGAGATGCGCCGCATCCTGGGCGAGATCCAGGACGGCACCTTCGCCCGGCAGCTGGTGGAGGAGTTCGACGGCGGTCAGAAGGAGTTCACGCGTCACCGCGAGGAGCTGGCCGAGAACCCGATCGAGAAGACCGGCGCCAAGCTGCGCCCGATGATGAGCTGGCTCAAGGCCTGACAAGCTCGCTTTCCGAGCCCGTGGCGCGCTGGCGCCACGGGCTCGGCCTGTGCTTGGCCGGAAGTCGGTGAGAAGAGTTACGGAAGCCTTCTCTGCGACGCTCTTCGCATAACCGAGCGAAGGCGGGTTCTCCATGCGGAACAAGGTCATGAGCGTGGTGGTCTCAGCGGCCGCCCTGACTATGGCGGCGACACTCTGCACCAGCGTGTCCGCGAGCGCGGATGTCGCGACGACCAAGGTCGGCTACATCAGGAGCATCCACAGAACCCTCGCGGAGTGCGAGAAAGCAGGCTACAAGTACTCCGGGGACCACGAATACTGGGACTGCGATTGGGACAGCCCGTTCTGGGCGCTCTGGGTCCTGAAGTAGACGCGCCGGACCTTTCTTTGTGTCATGCGGGAGAGGGCGGCCGCAAGGGCGATAGCTGCCGAGATTGACTAGATCACTTGATATGTCTTGCCGCTCACTCGGCTCGTTCGCCCCTGGGATGATCTTCGTGCATTGCCCCAGTGGTGAAAGGGAGTCAAGAATGCGTGTACGGACTGCAATAGCGGGCGCGGGAATCGCCGTCCTGGCGGTCGTCGGACTCGGCTTGCCCGCACAAGCGGCCGACTGGGTGTCCTACGGGCAGTTCCCCACTAAGAAGAAGTGTGTCGACGCAGGCCAGCAGTATGTGCGTGAGAACTTCAACGCGTACAAGTGCACCGAGATACCCGGCGCCTGGGTCCTCTGGCTCAAGTAGGCCCGAGTGCCGGTCCCCTGCTCGCCGGGGACCGGCACTCGTTCGCCGCCGGTCGGCAAGGCAGGCGCCTGTCAGCAAGGCAGGCGCAGGTCAATAGGGTAGGCACATGTCGCCGCTCCGGACCCGCATGGCCGCTCGCGATCTGACAGAGCCGCATCGTGTCTCGAGCCCGCTCGAGCTGCTCTTCGATCTCACCTTCGTCGCCGCGGCGTCGCAGATCGTGGGCCGGCTCGCCCACGCCACCGAGCAGGGGCACGGCCTCGAAGCGGTCGGGCCCTTCCTCATGGTCTTCTTCGCCATCTGGTGGGCGTGGATGAACTTCACCTGGTTCGCCTCCGCGTACGACACCGATGACGTGCCGTACCGCGTCATGACGCTCCTGCAGATGGCCGGCGTGCTGGTGCTCGCGGCCGGGGTGCCCGCGGCGTTCGAGGGCGACTTCACCGTCGTGACGATCGGCTACCTCGTCATGCGCGTCGGGCTCGTCAGCCTGTGGCTGCGCGCGGCGGTCGCGCACCCCGAGGGACGGGCGACGGCGCTGCGCTACGCGATCGGCATCTCGTTCGTTCAGGTGCTCTGGGTGTCCAAGCTCGCGCTGCCGGGGGGCGGGCCGGTCTGGTTGTTCATCGTGTGCGCGGTCCTCGACCTCGCGGTGCCGCCGATCGCGGAGCGTACGGGCTCGACGAGCTGGCACCCGCACCACATCGCCGAGCGCTACGGGCTGTTCACCATCATCCTGCTCGGCGAGAGCGTGCTCGCGGCGACGAACGCGGTGCAGGGCGCGGTCGCCCACGGGCTGAGCGTCGAACTCGTCGTCATCGCGATGACCGGCCTGGTCATCCTTTTCGCGCTGTGGTGGATCTACTTCTCCGAGCCGGCCGGCGACGGGCTTGAGGAGCGACGGGAACAGTCCTTCGTCTGGGGATACGGGCACTATCTGATCTTCGCGGCGCTGGCCGCGCTCGGCGCGGGTCTCGAGGTCGCGGTGGCGTCGGCAGGGGAGGGGGAGCACCACATCGCGGCGGGTGCGAAGGCCGTGGTGGCCTCGGTCGCGATCCCGGTCGTCGTCATGCTCGTCCTGCTGTGGGCGCTGCATGCCCCCTTGGTGAGCAGGACCGTCGTGCGGCCGGAGGCGATCGGCGTGGCGGCGGTGCTCGTGGTGCTCGCCGTGTTCGCGGCGCCCAGCATCGGGGTGGCCGCGGGACTCACCGTCATCGCCGCGGTGCTCGTACTCCTGCTCGTGACGACACTCGCGCGCGAGGGGCGCAGGCCGCTCCCCTAGCGCATGTGCGTGCCCCCGCCCATGCCGCGCAGCAGGAGCGCGAGCCCGCCCCGGAACTCCTCGTCCGTGGTGACGTCGTGGGCGTGCCTGGCGGTCTCGGACAGGTAGGGGAGCTCGGCTCGGTCCGCGATGACCTGGGTGCCCGCTCCGGCCAGCGGTCCGAGCTGTTCGAGCTGGATCGCCCCCACCACGTACGCGAGCAGGGAGCGCAGCGCGATCACCCGCTCGCGTCCGTCCAGCCCGGCCTCGGCGAGGATGGCGGCCAAGGGCTCTGACCAGCGCAGTATGGCCACCGACCGGTGCCGATGGGCGATGATCAGCGGCACGAGCCACGGGTGGGAGCCCACGACGTCGCGCAGCCGCTCGACCATGATCTCGATTCGCTCGTGCCAGGTCCGGTCCTTGTCGGGCGGCATGGTGTCGACGGTGTCGAGGACGCGGTCGATGACGAGTTGTTCGAGCTCGCCGCGGTCGTCGACGTAGCGGTAGAGGCCCATGGTGCTCATGCCGATCTCCTGCGCGACCGCGCGCATCGACAGCCCGGCGAGTCCGTCGCGGTCGATGACGGCGAGGGCGGCCGTGGCCAGCTGGTCGGGAGTGAGTGAACGGGGTCGCGGCATGACAGTTGACAGCGTACGGCATACGCCTATCATCGTAAGCGTATGCCGTACGCCTATAGGGGGTTCACATGCGCGTCGTCGCTGCCAGAGAGCTGAGCGCGGTGTCCGGTGAGTCGGTCGCCATCCCTGACCCGGAGCGGCTGGTCCACCTGCAGTTCCGGCGGTTCGCCGGGTGCCCGGTCTGCAACCTGCACCTGCGGTCCATCGTGCGCAGGCACGACGAGATCGAGGCGGCGGGCGTCCGCGAGGTCGTGGTCTTCCACTCACCGGCAGAAGAGCTGGCCGAGCACACGCCCGATCTGCCGTTCCCGGTGATCGCCGACCCGGACAAGCTGCTGTACGTCGAGTTCGGCGTGGAGTCGGCGGCCCGTTCGCTGCTCGACCCGCGCGTGTGGGGAACGATCCTCCGCGTGGTCGCCGTGACCACGTGGCGGGTCCTGCGGGGTCGCGAACGCGGCCCGGCGGCCAAGCCGCACGGCGGTCGGCTGGGCCTGCCCGCCGATTTCCTGATCGGGCGGGATGGCCGGGTGCTCGCCGCCAAGTACGGCGAGCACGCCTACGACCAGTGGTCGGTCGACGAGATCATCGACCTGGCGTCCCACGCGCCGAAACCCGTCCAGAAATAGCTTCTCAAGACGGCAGCCGCACCACCGTGAGCACCCCGTCGCCGACCTCGTGGAGCTGTACGGCGAACCGTCCGTCCGCCGTCACCAGGTCACGAAAGGCCGCCACCTGCTCCTGATGGCTGAGCGCGTTGTCCACCGCGACGACACCCCGAGGGGTGAGCACCCGCTGCAACTGCGGCCAGTAACCCACGTACGCGGGCCGTTCCGCGTCGAGCACCACCAGGTCGACCGACCCGTCCGGACTGGCCGCCAGCACCTCCCCGCCATCCGCGTGGATCACGGTCACGTGGTCGGCCACCTCGGCCGCCGCGATGTTGGACCGCGCCTGGGCGACCCGTGAGGCGTCGATCTCCACCGTCTCCAGATGCCCGCCGGTGTCCCGTACGGCGTCGCCGAACCAGATGGCCGAATAGCCGTTGGACGTACCGATCTCCAGCACCCGCCGGCTCCCCTGGACGCGGATCAGCAGCGCGACGAGACCCGCCGCGCCCGGGGTCATGTTGCGCAGCCGCAGCAGCCGGTCGGCCAGGGGCGCGTCGTGGTCGCGGCCCAGCTGGTAGAGGCTGTCGAGGTAGTCGGCCAAGGATGTGTTCACCTGCGCTCCTTCCTTCTCCTACCGAACCTAGAGTCAGCTCGTCCGGCGCCGTCATCCGCCCCGCGGTTTCGGGTCCCCGAGCACATCAGTTCGTCCAGCGAGGCGAGGCCCTTGCGGATGCGCAGTTCGCCTTATTGACCGGCTGACGGAACCTCGACGAACGATGCCGCGAAGGAGTTGCGGGCGATCTCATCCAGCTGCGTCTCCGTCATGCCCAGCTCGTCGCGCAGCGCCCGGTAGTTGTCCTCGACGTAGCCGCCGAAGTACGCCGGATCATCGGAGTTGACGGTCACCATCAGGCCCTCGTCCAGCATCGCGGGCAGGATGTGGTCCCGCAGCGACGGCACCGTGCGCAGCCGGACGTTCGACAGCGGGCACACCGTCAGCGGGATCCGCTCCTCTCGCAGGCGGGCGACCAGCGAGGGGTCCTCCATGGCGCGGATGCCGTGGTCCACCCGCTCCACCTTGAGCACGTCCAGGGCCTCCCACACGTAGTCCGGGCCGCCCTCCTCGCCGGCGTGCGCGACCCGGCGCAGGCCCTCCGCGGCCGCCATGTCGAACACCCGGCGGAACAGCGCCGGCGGATGACCGACCTCCGCCGAGTCCAGCCCGACGCCGATGAAGTGGTCCCGGTACGGCAACGCGGCCCGCAGCACCTGCTCGGCCTCCTCAGCCCCCCGGTCACGCAGGAAGCACATGATCAGGGCCGCCGAGACGTCGCTGTCCTTGAGGGCGGCCGACAGCCCGCCGAACACCGCCTCCAGCGACACGCCCCTGCTCAGATGCGCCTGCGGGTCAAAGAAGATCTCGGCATGCCGTACGCCCTGCGCCCGGGCCCGCCCCAGGTAGGCGGTGGCGAGGTCGTAGAAGTCCCGGTCGGTGCGAAGGACCGCCATGTTCTCGTAGTAGATGTCCAGGAACGACTGGAGATCGGCGAAGTCGTAGCGCGCCCTGATGGCCTCCGCGTCGAAGGTCGGCAGCTCGATCCCGTTGCGCCTGGCCAGCTCGACGACGAGCTCGGGTTCGAGGGTGCCTTCGATGTGCAGATGGAGTTCGGCTTTGGGACGCATGTGATCGAGTAAACCTGACAAGACGCCGGCCACGGTATCGTGCGAACCTCCGAACTCTCGCCCGATGACCTGGCATAACATCACATTCATGAGGCTGGCGGATCTGGTGGCGCGCGAAGACCTGAGTCTCGTGCCGGTGACCGGACATGACGGGCTCGGCAGGGAGGTGGGGCGAGCCTATCCGACGGATCTGCCCGACCCACGACGCTACCTGCGCCCCGGCGACCTCGTCCTGACCAGCGGGGTCTGGTACACCCAGCCGTCCGACTGCGAGACGTTCGCCGACGCGCTGTGGACGAGCGACGCCGCCGGGTTGATCGTCGGGCTGGTCGTGCTGGGGGAGCTGCCGGAAGCGCTGGTCAAGGCGTGCGAGCGCCGCCGGTTGCCGCTGCTCCTGGCCGCGCCCGACCAGTCGTTCGGCGCGATCACCGAGGTGGTGATCGAGGAGGCGTTCGCGGCCGAGCGGCGCAGGGACGAGCGGGCCCGTGCGCAGACGCTGCTCGACCTGCTGGGCACGCAGCGGATCGCGCCCGGTGAGGTGTCGGCCCACCTGCGGCTGCTCGGCGCCGATCCAGGGCAGCCGACCACGGCCATGGTGGTGGCCAGGACCGGCGGGTCGGAGGACGACGACGTGCCCGCGATCATGTACGCGCTGGCCAGGAGAGGGCGGCAGCTGGTCGTCGGCGGGCGGTCCGACGAGGGGATCGTGCTGGTCAACGGCAAGGTGTCGCGCCAGGCGCTGACCGACGAGTTGCGCGCGCTGGTGACCAACCGGCCGGGGATGCGGGTGGCGGCCGGGATCAGCGACGCGACCGCCAGCGTGTCGCAGCTCGGCGAGGCGCTGGAGTCCGCGCGGCGGGGCATGGAGTCGGCCCGCTACGGCGAGGGGCCGGTGTCGGTCATGTCGGTCGCCGACGTGGACAGCCACGAACTCCTGCTGGCCCAGCTGCCCGTGAGCGTGCGGCGCTCGTTCCGGGAGCACCTGCTCGGGCCGATCATCGAGTACGACGCGCGGCACGGCTCCGAGTTGCTGCGCACGCTCGACGTCTTCCTGGAGACGTGCGGCTCCTGGCAGCGGACGGCCGACGAGCTGTATGTGCACGTCAACACGTTGCGCTACCGCATGCAGCGGATCGAGGAGCTGACCGGGCGGCGGATGTCGTCGATGCGCGACCGTACGGACCTCTATCTGGCCCTCAGATCAGGGCAGTCGTCCGACGGATAGCGGTCAGGGCAGCTCGCCCGCGACCAGGCGTCCTCGTGAGACCACGGCGATGATGTTCTCCACGGCCAGGTCCGCGATCCGTTCCCACGGGCGCCCGCGCAGCACGATGAAGTCGGCCCCGAGTCCGGGCTCGATCCGGCCCACCGGCACGCCGATCGAGTCGGCGGCATCCGAGGTGGCCGCGCGCAGCGCCTCCGAGGCGGACATGCCCAGGATCTCGGTCATGTGGACCACCTCGGCGAGCTGGTCGCCGAACTGGACGTGGTGCCCGTTGGCATCGGTGCCCAGAACGAAGCGGACACCCAGCCGCGCCGCCTCGGCGAGCAGCACGTTGCGCGTGGCCACGAGCTCGGCGGCCTTGGCCATCGACTCCGCGGTGACCGGGACCCGGCCTTCGGCGATGGCCTCGTTGATCAGCAGGGTCGGCGCGACGGGCGTGCGGCGGGCCGCGAGCACCTCGGCGAGATCCGCGCTCAGCAGCGTGCCGTGCTCGATCGAGTCGACGCGCTCCTCGACGGCGACGCGGATGCCCTCCTCGGAGTGGGCGTGGGAGGCCACCAGCATGCCGAGCGCGTGCGCCTCGTCGACGACGGCCCTGATCTCCTCGCGCGTGTAGTTGCGCCAGCCGTTCTTGTCGCCGATCGACAGCACGCCGCCGCTGGTGGTGAGCTTGATGCCGTCCATCCCGGCGCGGGCCCAGGTGCGTACCAGCTTGCGGCACTCGTCGGGCCCGTCGGCGGTGGGCTTGCGCTGCGGGATCGCCGGCGGCACGAACAGGTCGTTGTGCCCGGCGGTCATGCCGACCACGCCGTGGACCTGGACGCGCGGGCCGGGCAGCACGCCCGCGTCGAAGGCCCGGCGCAGCGCGATCTGCGCCTCGTCCCCGGCCAGGTCGCGCAGGGTCGTCACGCCATGGCGCATGGCCCGCTGGGCGTGGGCGACACCGTGCAGCACCTGCTCGTCGCGGGTCGTGACGAGCGGCCAGGTGGCGAAGTCGGGCATCGGTCCCGCACCGGCGTAGCCGATCAGGTGCACGTGCGTGTCGACCAGGCCGGGCAGCACGCACAGCTCGTCATACCGCTGCGTGGCGGGCCGCACCTCGCCGATCCGGTCCGGTTCCCAGCTCAGCTCGACCGGGCCGCGGAATTCGGTGCCGTCCCAAAGGGGGATTCCGTCCAGTTTCATGTCACCAAAAACGCTACCGGACGCCTTCTACCGCTGGAGGGATCTACGGACCTCGCCGAGCGCTCTCGTAGGGACCTACAGGGTCTGAAGCGCCGGTGCTGGGCTTTTCCACATCCGGGCCCCGCACCCCATGCGATGTCCGATTTTTCGTCACACGATGGTAATAATCGGTGTATAGCTTCCTGACCTGCAGGTTCACGGCTCTTCCAAGGAGAATTATGGCTACCCTCGACCGTCGCGCGTTCCTGCGGACGACGGGAATGGCCGGACTGGCGCTCGGCCTGGCCGCCTGTGGCGACAGCGGGACGTCCGGCGCGGGCGGAAGCGGGTTCGGCGCGGTCAAGATCCAGCTCTCCTGGAAGAAGAACGTCGAGTTCGCCGGCGAGTACTTCGCCGACAGCAAGGGCTACTACAAGGCCGCCGGGTTCTCCCAGGTGGAGCTGCTGTCGGGCGGCGGCTCCGGCACCTCGGTCGAGTCGGGCCTGACCACCGGCCGCTGCTGGATCGGCCTGTCGACGCCGACGATCACCGCGCCCGCCGTGCTCCAGGGCGCGCCGCTCAAGATCGTGGGCGCGACCTTCCAGAAGAACCCCTTCGCCATCGTCTCCCTCGGCAAGAACCCGATCAAGGACCCCAAGGACCTGGCCGGCAAGAAGATCGGCGTCCAGGACTCCAACGAGCTGGTCTGGAACGCGCTGCTCAAGTCCAACGGCATCGACCCGTCGAGCGTGACGCGGGTGCCGTTCCAGTCCGACCCGTCGATGCTGACCTCCGGCCAGCTCGATGGCTATGTCGGCTTCGTCACCAGCGGCCCGGTGCGGCTGAAGATGCAGGGCGTGGACGCGGCGCACATGCTGTTCGCCGACCACGGCCTGCCGCTGGTCGCCGAGACGTTCACGGTGACGCAGGAGACGATCGACAAGGAGCGCGACAAGCTCAAGGCGTTCCTCACGGCGGAGATCAAGGGCTGGAAGGACGCCGTCGCGGACCCGGCCAAGGCCGCCGAACTGGCCGCGAAGACGTACGGCAAGGATCAGAACCTCGACGTCGCCGAGCAGACCGAGGAGGCCAAGATGCAGAACGACCTCGTCGTCACCCCCGACGCCAAGGCCAACGGCCTGTTCACGATGACCTCCGAGCTGATCGAGCAGAACATCGCCTCCCTCGCCAAGGCCGGGCTGACCGTCAAGGCCGAGAACCTCTTCGACCTGTCGATCCTGGACGAGATCTACAAGGCCGACGCGAGCCTCAAGCTCTCATGACCGGCATCGGCATCACGGGGCTGAGCAAGACGTTCGGCAGCGGGCTGACCGCTGTCGAGCACGTCGACCTGGAGACGCCGAAGGGCTCCTTCCTGTCCCTGCTCGGCCCCTCGGGCTGCGGCAAGTCGACCGTGCTGCGCATCCTGGCCGGGCTCGAGAAGCCCACCACCGGCGAGATCCGGGTGAACGGCGAGACCCCCGAGGAGCTCCGCAGGAGCCACCACCTCGGCATCGCCTTCCAGGACTCGGCGCTGCTGGCCTGGCGCAGCGTCGCGGCCAACATCCGGCTGCCGCTGGAGGTCGCGGGGATCAAGCCGGAGCCCGGCGTGATCGACGACCTGATCAAGCTGGTCGGTCTGCAGGGCTTCGAGAAGGCGCGGCCCGCCGAGCTGTCGGGCGGCATGCGGCAGCGCGTGTCGATCGCCCGCGCGCTGGTGGTCAAGCCCAGCGTGCTGCTGCTCGACGAGCCGTTCGGCGCGCTGGACGACATGACCCGCCAGCGGCTCAACCTGGAACTTCTGCGCATCTGGACCGAGAAGCCCGCCACCACGCTGATGGTCACCCACGGCATCGGCGAGGCGATCTTCCTGTCGGACGTGGTGGCCGTCATGAGCCCGCGTCCTGGCCGCATCGAAGAGGTGGTCCCGATCGACCTGCCGCGCCCCCGGGTGCCCGAGATGATGCGTACACCGGAGTTCCACGCCATCCACGACCACCTCAGCGACCTGCTGTTCGGGCACGGCTCGTGAAGCGGATCCACGGCCTGCTCGGCGTCGTCGCCCTGATCGCCCTGTGGTGGCTGCTCGCCGTGACGGTCTTCGCCGACGGCGGCGCGGTCCCGACGCCGTGGGCGGTCCTGGCCGGGATGGGCCACGACGGCTGGGGCTTCTACGGCCCCAACACGACCGCCACCGTCAGCGCCGCGCTCCAGGGCTTCCTGTGGGGCAACGGCCTGGCCATCGGCGTGGCGCTGATCGTCCTGCTCGTCCCGCGCCTGGAGGCGGTGGCGACCCAGCTCGCGGTGATCAGCTACTGCATCCCGCTGCTGGCCATCGGCCCGATCGTCCTGGTCGTCTTCGGCGGTGAGGCCGCCGTGGTGTTCCTGGCGGCCGTCTCCGTCTTCTTCACCACGCTCATCGGCGCGCTGCTCGGGCTGCGCTCCGCCGACCGGACCAGCCTCGACCTCATCGCGGTGTACGGCGGCGGCCGCCTGGCCAAGCTGCGGCACGTCCAGGTCATCGCGGCGCTGCCGAGCACGTTCGCCGGACTGAAGATCTCCGCCCCCGGCGCGCTGCTCGGCGCGATCATCGGTGAATACCTCGGCAGCAACGACCAGGGCCTCGGCGTCTCCCTGATGATCTCCCAGCAGCAGTTCCA
This sequence comes from Nonomuraea sp. NPDC049028, assembly GCF_043197735.1. Classification (NCBI taxonomy): domain Bacteria; kingdom Bacillati; phylum Actinomycetota; class Actinomycetes; order Streptosporangiales; family Streptosporangiaceae; genus Nonomuraea; species Nonomuraea sp. NPDC049028. The sequence goes on along the minus strand of NZ_JBICTR010000003.1, from coordinate 708,800 downwards.
GGTCCCGCGCACGTGGGGGCTGGCGCTCGTGGCCGGCCTGGTCGCGGGCCTCGGCTACGCGATCGTCGCGCTGGTCGCCCGCGTGGTGACACCCTGGTCGTACGGCAGAGCGAGGTCCTCCTCATGATCGGCCGCATCGTGTTGCGCGTCGTCGGCCCGCTGCTGCCCTCCGTGGTCATCGTGGTGGCCCTCTGGTGGCTGTCCCTGGAGGCGTTCGGCATCAGCCCGCTGGTGGGCAAGCGGCCCCCGCAGGTCTGGGAGTACCTGTTCGGCTCGTCCCCGGCCCATCGCGACGCGGTCTTCGCCGCCCTGGGCATCACGATCAGGGACGCGGCCATCGGCTTCGTCAGCGGGATGGTCGCGGCGGTGGTCGTGGCGATGGCGTTCGTGCTGTTCAGGACCGTCGAGCAGACGTTCATGCCGGTCGCGATGCTGCTGCGCTCGGTGCCGCTCGTGGTGATGACGCCGCTGATCACGCTCGTCTTCGGCCGCGAGCTCCTCGGCGTCGCGGTCATCGGCGGCATCGTGGTGTTCTTCCCCGCCCTGGTCAACGTCGCCTTCGGGCTGCGCTCCGCCTCACCGCAGGCCACCGACCTGATCATGGCGTACGGGGGCGGGCGGCTGACCGTGCTGCGCAAGGTGGCCGTGCCGACGGCGATGCCCTCGGTGTTCGCCTCCATGCGGATCTCCGTGCCCGCCTCGATCATCGGCGCGCTCATCGCCGAATGGCTGGCGACCGGGCAGGGGATCGGCGCCGGGATCCTGCGGGCCATCGGCGGGTTCCGGTATGACGAGGTGTGGGCGGACATCGTGGTGGTCACCGCCGTGTCGATCCTGGCGTACGCGGTCGTGGGCGTCGTCGAATCCCTGGTCCTGGCCCGCTTCTCGGACAACCGGGACTGACCCGCGCCCGCGAGTCAGGGGCGGCGGATGGGGCAGGGGTGCGTGACGTGCCGGTTCGGGCAGCAGATCACGCTGATCGTGGCGAACCTGCCCCCGGTCAGCCACTCACCCCACTGCACGTCCACCCCACGGGGTAGCGCGTCGGCGGCGCCGTCGAGCCGGGCCGTCAGCCCGACGCGGTCCGGGCGCGGGAACGCACCCCTGATCTGCGCGTACTGCGTGGCCAGCCACTCCACCGCCCGCCCCGGGTCGTCGAAGCTGGCGCGGATCCGGGAGGCCGGTCGGGCCAGCCAGTCGCCGGTACGCATCGGCGGAAGGAGTGAACCGGCGAAGTCGGGCGAACCCGGACGCCGCTCGTCCTCCCTTTCCCGCTCCTCGCCGCTGCCCATCCACGTGTACGCGTGCCAGTGCATGAGATCCCCACAGTTCGGTTGCCCCGTACAGGGTCATTCCCCGCAAAAGGGTGCGGGCCCGGTCGCGGTCCGCTGTGCGGGGGGAGGCGCGACCGGGCCCGCCGGATGGGAGCGCCGTGGCGTTGCGGTGGGAACCGGCGCGGTGGCGCGCCTGGTGGAGGCCCGACGCTCCCTGGCTGGGTGGGGTTCTGTGGTCTAGTGGGCGGCGAAGTCCTGGGTCCAGTAGGGGCCCTTCGTGGACTGGCCGACGCCGATATGGGTGAAGGAGCAGTTCATGATGTTGGCGCGGTGTCCGGGGCTGTCGAGCCAGGCTCGTACGACCGCGGCGGCCGTCGGCTGGCCCATGGCGATGTTCTCGCCCCAGGTGCTGACCGGCGCGAAGCCGGCCGTCGATATGCGGTCACCCGGAGTCCGGCCGTCCTTGGAGTCGTGGTCGAAGTAGTCGCGGGCGGCCATGTCGGCGGAGTGCCGCTCGGCCGCCGCGTGGAGCTTGGGATCGTGGGTGAGCGGGCGGCAGCCCTTCTTGGCCCGCGCCTGGTTGGTGAGGCTGACGACCTGGTCCTCGGCGGCCGAGGCGGTGCCGGTCTTCGCCGGCGTCCGGGTCCCGCAGGACAGGGCCACCGGCCGTGACCGGCTCGGCTTGCCCTGGTAGTCCATGGCCAGGACGTAGTAGCGCCCGGGAGCCGCGCAGCCGGCGCGGACGCTGATCCTGCCGTTCAGCACGAGCTTGGCGCCGCTCTTCAGCGTACGGCCGGGACGACCGACCATGTCCCGGACGATCCGGACCCTGAGCGTGGCCTTGGCGTCGCAGCCGATCCTGCTTGCCGAGCCGACGATCACGCCCTTGGACAGGGACGGCTTGGCGGCCACGACCCGGCACGGAGCCTTCGTGGTCGCCGCCTGGGCGGCGGGCGTGGGGATGCTCAGTGCGGCCAGACTTCCGAGGCAGACGAGTGCCTGGAGTTGCCTGCGCATCCTGTCCCTCCGGTGCTGCTAGATACGGCGTCGATCCCGCATTCTGGTGTGCCCGCAACGGCCATGTCCCGAAAAACACCGCTATATCTGGAGTACCAGGTGACCCAATCGTAACGATTGCCCCATCGACCTCGGTAAACCTTCTCTGTCACCTGCGCGTCTTGTGCGAAAAAAAATAGGGCCGTGCGACGAAATGCCGCACGGCCAGGAGTGGAAAGAGGTCAGCAGGCGGCGGGCTTGAGCCAGGAGCACTCGAGGTCGCCGGTCGCGCTGTCATCCGCCGCGCGGAGCTGCGACACGGCGTCCACCGGCGCGGTCCGCGAGAACTGGGCGAGCCGGATGGCGATTTTGTCCTCGATGTCCTTCGGCGAGCCCGACAGGTACTGGTTGAGCATGATGGAGAACACCAGCGGCTCGCCCTCCGCGCTGTTCACATAGCCCGACAGCGACGTGACGCCGGTCAGCGACCCGGTCTTGGCGTGCACGTTGTTGGCGGCGGCGGTGTTGCGCATCCGGCTGCGCAGCGTGCCACCGGTGAACCGGTCGGCGTTGCCCGCGATGGGCAGCGCGTCGTACCAGGTCTTGAACCACGGCTTGGCGCGTACGGCGCTGAGCAGCTGGACGATCGAGCCCGGGGCGAAGCCGTCACGGCGCGAGAGGCCGGAGCCGTCCCGCATGTTGAGCACCTGTACGCCGTTGGCCTTGGCGAAGTCGGTGCTCACCTTGAGCCCGGCCGCCCAGGTGCCCTGGCCGGAGACCTTGCGGCCCATCGCCTTGGTCAGGATCTCGGCGTGGATGTTGTTGCTGAGCTTGAGGAAGGGCACCAGCAGCTCGCTCAGCGGCATCGACTGGTGCTCGGCCAGCGTGGTCGCGCCGGACGGGGCCGCGCCGGTGACGGTCGGGCCCGCCACGCGGACGCCGTGCTTGGCCAGCGACTTGCGGAACAGCGACGCCACATAGCGGGTGGGGTCGTCCACGGCCACCCACTCCTGGTACGGGTCGGCCACGGTGCCGGTGATGACCACGGTGTTCGTGGAGTGCTGCCGTTCGATGAGCACGTCGGTCGTGGTGCCCACGGTGGCCTTGTTGACGATCTTCAGGTAGTCGGTCACGGGCGTCGTCGACACCTTGACCTCGTTGCCGGCGGCCGCCACGGAGACGATCACTGAACCGGCGTCGTAGTCCCGGTCCGGGGAGGCGGTCAGCGCGGAGATCTGCGCCGCGTAGTAGGCCGTCTCGTCGTCCCAGGTCCAGTCGTTGCCGAGCCGTACGGAGTCGAACCACGTGTCGTCGGCGACCAGCTTGCCCGCGACCAGCTTGACGCCCGAGGCGGCGACCTTGGCGGCCAGCGCGTCGTAGTCCTCGGCCAGCATCGTCGGGTCGCCGGTGCCGCGCAGGACCAGGTCGCCGGTCAGCACGGAGCCGAGCTTGCGCCCGCCGCTCAGCACGGTGGTGGGGAAGCGGTAGTCCAGGCCGAGCGTGTCGACGGCGGCGGCGGAGGTGAACAGCTTGGTGTTGGAGGCCGGGATCATCAGCTTGCCGGCGTCCGTGGCGTACAGCTCGTCGCCGTTGGCCGCGCTCTTGACGACCACGCCGGCCCGCCCGACCGTGAGCCGCGAGTCGGCGAGTATCTGGTTGATGTCCTGGGTCAGGTCCGCGACGCCCGCCGTGGGTTCGAGCGCGACGGCGGGGGAGGAGGGGCTGGACGCCCAGGCGAGGGCCGCGACGAGCGCGCCCGCGACGAGGGATGCTGAAGTACGCCGCATGGGGTCTCCAATGAGGACTGGGGGTCTAGCTTGGGATCATGCGGCAGCGCACGCAGCCTGTAATCCGCAAATATCCGTATTTCTTGGGTCAGCCGTACGCACGCCGTCACGAAGGCGGGCCCGTGCCCGGGAAAGTGCTCAGGAGAGCTGGCCGGCGCTCACCATGAAGCCGCAGTCGCCGAAAGAGACCTCATCGCCCGACTTGATCTTGGCGGGTCCCACCAGTCGCCAACCGTTCAGCCGTGTGCCGTTGAGTGAGCCCAGGTCGACCAGCATCCATCCGCCGTCGTCCTCGCGCCGCAGCTCGGCGTGCACCCGCGAGACCGTCAGATCGGACAGCACCAGGTCGCAGGCCGACCCGCGACCGACCACGTAGCGCATGCGGTGGTCGTCGGGCAGGGCCAGCCTGGGCAGTCGCGGCCGGCGCCACGCGGCCTGGAGGCGGGTGGTGAAGTCGGAGACGTTCGACACCGCGTCGGTCACTCGCTGGCGGAACGTCCGGCGGCGGGGCAGATCGGCGACCAGTTCGTCGAGCTCGTGGCGGTTGCGCGCCCGCAGGGCCTGATCCACCCGGCCGACGAAGGTGTCGTGGGAGATCCGGCCTTCGACGGCGCGGTCGCGGAGCTCGTCGATCGCGCGATCGCGTTCCCCGTCGGACGCGCGGAACGGTGGATGCGTCGAGCTCATGCCCCGAGTATCGGCCTGAACGGCGTTCCCTGTCCAGAATATGCGAATCAGTTGCGTTGAGCATACTCAGTATGCATACTCAGTATCCATGTCGATCAGACACGGACTGCTCGCGTTGCTGAGCAGGGGGCCGCGTTACGGCTACCAGCTCCGGGTGGAATTCGAGGCGTCGACGGGGGCGACCTGGCCGCTCAATATCGGCCAGGTCTACACGACGCTCGCCCGGATGGAACGTGACGGCCTCGTCGAGCCCGGAGGGGCCGACGAACAGGGGAGGGCCGTCTACACGGTCACCGAGGCCGGTCGGGCCGAACTGGGGCGATGGTTCAGCACCCCCGTCGACCAGACCGACCGGCCTCGGGACGAACTGGTCATCAAACTCGCCATGGCCGTCGCCGCCGGGGACGTCGACGTGCCAGCGGTGATCCTGGCCCAGCGCACCGCCACCATGCGCGCGCTGCAGGAGCTGACCAAGGCGAAACGGGCGAACACCGAAGGGCTCGCGCAGCGGCTCGTCCTCGATTCATTGATCTTTCAGGCCGAGGCGGAACAGCGCTGGCTGGACCACTGCGAGGCCGTACTCAAGGAGAAGAACACATGACTGTGCTGAGACTGGACGAGGTGACGCGCGTGCACGGTCAGGTGCACGCGCTCAAAGGGGTGAGCCTCGAGGTCTCCAGCGGCGAGCTGGTCGCCGTCATGGGCCCGTCGGGCTCCGGCAAGTCGACCCTGCTCAACTTAGCGGGCGGCCTCGACCGGCCGACCTCGGGCAGCGTGACGATCGAGGGCACGGACCTGGCCGGCGTGACGGACCTGGCGGCGCTGCGGCGCGGCAGCGTCGGGTACGTCTTCCAGGACCTGAACCTGATCCCGTCACTCACGGCCGCCGAGAACGTGATGCTGCCGAGGGAGCTCGACGGCGTCCGCTCCCGGCAGGCCCGCGAGGAGGCGCTGGCCGCACTGGCCTCGGTGGGGGTGGACCATGTCGCCGACCGCTTTCCCGGGGAGCTGTCCGGCGGGCAGCGGCAGCGCGTGGCGATCGCCAGGGCGCTGGTCGGCGAGCGGCGTCTGGTGCTGGCCGACGAGCCCACGGGGGCGCTCGACACGGCGAGCGGCGACGAGATCCTGCGACTGCTGCGGGAGCGCTGCGACGAGGGCGCGGCGGTGCTGCTGGTCACCCACGAGCCCCGCTACGCCGGATGGGCCGACCGCGTGGTGTTCCTGCGCGACGGGGAGATCGCCGACTCGACGGCCGTACCTCTGGAGAGCGCCCGATGAGCGCCTTCGCCGCCGCGCTGCGGATCTCCCGCAGGGACGCGCTGCGGTTCAAGGGACGTACGGCGCTGATCATGGTGATGATCGGCCTGCCGGTGCTGCTCATCACCGGCGTGCTCACGGGGTACGCCACGCTCCACGTGGACATGCGGGAGGGACTGACCGCCGAGCTGGGCAGCGCGGACGCGCGGATCGCCACCTCGTCGGCGGGGCAGAGCCGGATCGAGCAGGACGTCTCGGGCAGGAGCTGGAGTAGCCGGGGAAACCCGTCCGAGGCCCCGCCGTGGACGACCGCGAGGGTGGCCGCGCTGGTCGACGGCCGGCTCATCCCGTACGACAAAGGCACCGTGGTGTTCGTGGGCAAGGACGGCTATCAAGGCGGGGACGCCAGTGAGGTGGACCTGCGGGACCCGATGACGCGGGGGATGCGGCGCCTGACGGAGGGCAGGCTCCCGGCCGCTCCCGGCGAGGCCGTAGTGACACCCGCGGTCGTAGAGCAGGGAGTCAAGGTCGGCGACACCGTCAATGTGATCCGCGCGAACAAGCGGGTGCGCGTGGTCGGTGTGATCGAGTTTCCGAACTGGCCGGGTGTGCGGGAGTTCGTCGGACTCCAAGGTGCGCTCCTGGCGGACAAGAACGACGGCAACGGCACCGGCTGGCTCGCCGACACCGCCGCGCCGTTCGGCTGGTCGCGGGTGGAGGCACTGAACGCCCAAGGGTTGCTGGTCCAGTCCAGAGCCGTCATCGAAAATCCGCCCGCCGATGTCCCCCAAGGCGCCCCGGACAGAGACCAGCTGCTCGCGATCGCGCTCGCCGTCGTCTTCATCGTCATGGAGACGGTCCTGCTGGCCGGGCCCGCGTTCGCCGTGGGACTGCGGCGCCGCCGGCGGGAACTGGCCGTGATCGCGGCACAGGGCGGTTCTGGCGCGCACCTGCGGACCATCGTGCTCGCCGACGGGCTGGTGCTCGGCGGCGCGGCGGCGCTGGCCGGGACGGCCCTCGGCGTCGGAGGCGCCTTGGCGGCGGTGCCGCTGGCCGATCGGCTGTTCGGTTCGCTCGGCCCGCGCGAGGTGCCGTGGGCGAGCGTCGCGGGCGTAGCCGCGCTGGGCGTGGTGAGCGGGCTGATCGCCGCCCTGGTGCCCGCCGTACAGGCCGCGCGGCAGAGCCCTGCCCAGGTGCTGGCGGGCCGTGAAGGCGAACTCCGCGACCGCGCGGGTCGTCCGGTGCTCGGTCTGCTGCTGGTGGTGGCCGGACTGGTCCTCCTCTGGCTGGCCCTGGTCAGGCTGAGCACGCGCGGCCAGGAATTGCCGCTCGTCGCGGCCTTGGGGCTGGTCGTGCTGGGGCTGGTCGCGTTAATGCCGTGGCTGGTGCGCCGGACGAGCCGCCTCGCCGCCCGGCTGCCGCTCCCGCTGCGCCTGTCGGTCCGCGACGCCTCGCGCCATCGATCCCGTACGGCCTCCGCGACGGCCGCCGTCATGGCGGCGACCACGGCGGCGGTCGCGTTCGGCACCGGGCTCGCCAGCTCCGACGCGGCCTACGACGCCGCCTACCATCCCTATGCCCCGACTGGCAGCATCAAGATCGAAGCCGTCAAGTTGGACGACAGCGGCTGGGCCAGGCTGCGGGCGGCGCTCGAGCGCGAGCTGCCGAAGACCCAGCTGCTTCCGGCTTCGAGTCCGGTGGACTCCCAGGGCCGTCAGGCGTGGATCGACCTCGACCGGCGCTGCGATGGGCGGTGCGAGGACTCCTACTACGGAGGTGAGCTTCCGGTCGGCGACGCGCGATTGCTCGCGTTCATCCAGGGACGTCAGGATCCGCAGGCCGCCGCGGCCCTGGCCGCGGGCAAGATCGTGGTGTTCGATCCAGCGCTGATCAAGGACGGCCTGGCCACTCTGAAGTCCTACGGCATGGATGGCAAGATCAGCCCCAAGCAGGTTCCCGCCGTGCTGGCGAGTGCCGCCGATCCGCGGGTCGGCGGCGGGGTCGTTCCACCGGCGGTGCTGCGGTCCGTCGGACTGCAGGTGAAGGAGCGGCGGTTGTACGCCATGTACCCGCCGGCGGGTGAGGGCCGCTTGAGACAGTACCTCTCGGTGGTCGGGAACGAGGTCGACCTCTACGTCGAGAGTCCCAGGGTAGGCTCGTTCGCGCAGGTGTTCTGGATCCTGCTGGGCGCCGCCATGGTGCTGGTGCTCGGCGGCACATTCGCGGCCACCGGGCTCGCCGCGGCCGACATGCGCCACGACCTGAACACCATGTCGGCGGTCGGCGCACCGCCGGGCGTTCGGCGGCTGGTGGTGGCCGGTCAGGCGGGTTACATCGCCGGGCTGGGCGCGCTGGTCGGCGTCGTGGCCGGGGTTGTGGGCGGAATCGCGCTGTCGTGGCCGATGAGCCGCCACAACGGGGTCCAGGGGGCGAGCTGGTTCACTCCCGGGCCCACGACGATCTCCATCCCCTGGCTGTTCCTCGTCGCGTTCGCGGTGGGACTGCCCCTGCTGGCGGCGCTGGTGGCCTGGGCGTTCGCCAGGACGCGGCTGGAGCTGACCCGCCGCCTGACGTAAGCCGTACCCGCGTGCTCGTGACCGCGGTCCGCTCGATGCGGGCCGCGGTCATGCGCGTCCGTGGCCCGGTGTCAGCCGGGCCACGGGTCGGGCCGGTTTCGGCCGCGCCAAAGGTCGAGCCGGTTTCGGGCCGCCGGGGGTTCGGGCCGCCAGGGTCGTGGCTAGTCGATCACGTCGGCGCAGACCACGTGGGCGCCGATCTCGATCATCCGGCGTTCGCTGCGCGAGTCCGCCACCCGGGCCATCAGGATGGGCGCCCCGCTCGCCGCGAACTGCGGCAGCCGGGCGCGGGCCCCACGGTGCAGGTCACGGACCACGTCCTCGGCGGCCGACATGTGCACCTTCACGTGCAGCATGATCCCCGGGGCCCCCGAGGCGGTGCGCGCCTCGGAGATCCAGACGTGGTGCACGAGCGGGTAGTCCATGAGCAGGTTCCCGATGGCCCGCCGCAGGGCGGGCAGGATCGGGTGCGTGCACCGGCGGTAGCCGGGGTCGACCTGCTGCATGGGCCCCGACAGGTGCGGTCGCGGCGCCGGTATCCACGGCAGCGCGGGCGCGTCCGGCGAGGGCGGCGCCACCTGGGCGAGCGCGGCTCCCCGTGACACCGTGGCCATCGCGCCCGTCGCGTACGCGGCGGGGACGGCTCCCGACAGCACTGGATGAGGCCCCGATCGCGTCGAAGCGAGGAAGCGCTGGAGGTCGTCGATGGGCACGGCCGCCGCTGCGGGCCCCGCCGCGTCGATCACGATCTCCCGCACACCCGTGACGCGCTGGATGTCGAGGATCGTGTCCGGATCGCAGGCGGAGAGGGAGTGACTGCCGCGGTGCCGGGCGTACGTAGCCGCGCCCGTGTATCCGAGCAGCACTCTGTCGCCGGCCTGGGTCGTACCCAGGACGACTGATCGGTCTGGTCGCACTGCCACCAGAACCCCACCATCAGCGAGCGCCGCCAGCAGGCGATGTGGATTGCCATGCTGGGCGAGCACGTCGGCAAGCGCAGGATTCCCGATGCTCATATGACGAACCATAGGTAGTCGGTCACGGCTTATCAGGCTAATAGCCAAGAAATCCCCCGATCAAGACAAAGATGGGAGCAGTGTGGATGAGTTTCCGGGAGCCGGGGTACGGAGGCGCTGTCTCAGATCCTGGGTCACTCGTGAACACGTTCACAAGCGCGGATAGACTCGGGGGGTCCGAGGGGCCCTCTGAGGTGTCCCTCAACGCCCGCCCGCATGCCCCTAAGGATTCACTTCCATGAGCAAGCCCGTCGTACTGGTCGCAGAGGAGCTGTCCGAGGCAGGCCTCGCCGTACTCGCCAACGATTTCGAGGTCCGCCACACCGACGGCGCCGACCGCTCGCAGCTGCTGCCCGCGCTCGCCGACGTGGACGCGCTCATCGTCCGCTCCGCCACGCAGGTCGACGCCGAGGCCATCGCCGCGGCGCCGAAGCTGCGCGTGGTCGCGCGGGCCGGCGTCGGGCTCGACAACGTCGACGTCGAGGCGGCCACCAAGGCCGGTGTGATGGTGGTCAACGCCCCGACCTCCAACATCACCAGCGCCGCCGAGCAGACCGTCGCGCTCATCCTGGCCAGCGCCCGCAACACGGCCCAGGCGCACGCCGCGCTGAAGAACGGCGAGTGGAAGCGGTCCAAGTACACCGGTGTCGAGCTCGACGAGAAGGTCGTCGGCATCCTCGGCCTGGGCAAGATCGGTCAGCTCGTGGCGCAGCGCCTGCAGCCGTTCGGCGTCGAGCTGATCGCCTACGACCCCTACCTGCCGCCGGCCCGCGCCGACCAGATGGGCGTCAAGCTGGTCAGCCTCGAAGAGGTCATCAAGCAGGCCGACTTCATCACCGTGCACCTGCCCAAGTCCAAGGAGACGCTCGGGCTGATCGGTGACAAGGAGCTGCACGAGGTCAAGCCGTCGGTGCGGATCGTCAACGTGGCCCGCGGCGGCATCGTCGACGAGGCCGCGCTCTACTCGGCGATCAAGGAGGGCCGCGTCGCCGGGGCGGGCATCGACGTGTTCTCCAAGGAGCCCTGCACCGACAGCCCGCTGTTCGAGCTCGACCAGGTCGTCGTCACGCCGCACCTGGGCGCCTCCACGCACGAGGCTCAGGAGAAGGCCGGCACCCAGGTCGCGCGGAGCGTCAAGCTCGCCCTCGCCGGTGAGTTCGTGCCCGACGCGGTCAACGTCCAGGGCGGAGCCGTCGCCGAGGACGTCAAGCCGGGCCTGCCGCTGGCCGAGAAGCTGGGCCGGGTCTTCACCGCGCTGGCGGGCGAGGTCGCCACGAAGCTCGACGTCGAGGTGCGCGGCGAGATCGCCTCGCAGGACGTCCGGGTGATCGAGCTGGCCGCGCTCAAGGGCATCTTCGCCGACGTGGTCGAGGACTCGGTCACGTACGTGAACGCGCCGCTCCTGGCCAAGGACCGCGGGATCTCCGTCAACCTGGTGACCAGCTCCGACAGCCCCGACTGGCGCAACGTGGTCACCGTGCGCGGTGTGCTCGCCGACGGCCGCCGCGTCTCGGTCTCGGGCACGCTGTCGGGCCCGCGCCAGATCACGAAGATCGTCGAGGTCAACGGCTACGAGATGGAGATCGAGCCGACCGCGCACCTGTCGTTCTTCACCTACACCGACCGGCCCGGCATCGTCGGCGTCGTCGGCCGCCTGCTCGGCGAGCACGGCGTCAACATCGCCTCGATGCAGGTGGCCCGTGACGCCAAGGGTGGCAAGGCGCTGATCGCGCTGACGGTCGACTCCGCCATCCCGGCCGACGTGGTCGAGCAGATCGGCACCGAGATCGGTGCCGAGAGCGGCCGCTCGGTCGACCTGGAGGACTGACCCCTTCTTCAGAGCGTTCCAGGATCAACGGCTGTCGCGTCCGCGGCAGCCGTTTTTCTGTCTCAGGATGCGAGATAGTAGGACGTCCAACGAGACAGCCAAACTACCGCCAGGTATTCTTTCGGAAGATGCGCCAGGTTCTCGTACTTATTACCTGCCGCGGCGGGGCCTGTTAGGGCAGGTCGACGACCCGCCGTGGTGTGCGGCGTTGCGTCGACCGGTAAGCCCCATCGTCCGGTCCGCGATCCGGACCCCACGAGCTCAGGCCCGGTCGGATTCGTGACCGGAATCCGACCGCACAGCACACGACGCCCCGCGAAATGAGATGAGACACACATGTACGAGATGTATGCCTGGAACTCCACCGACGAGACCGCTGACGAGGCGACCGAGGCCCTGCAGACCGCCCTGGACCGCAGGGACAACGGCGGCGCCCCGCAGAACACCAGCCGCTAGCCTCTCCAGCTCCGGCCGGAAGCTCTCAGCACTCCGGCCGGTTGCCCTCAGAACGCCAGCCGGTAGAAGGCCGCCATCCTCCTGAATCCGGGCACGACCTTGGCGAGCCCGACCGAGATCCGGTGCGACGCCGACAGACGGCCGTAGCCGGGCAGGTCGAAGGCGCTCATCGCGGTGACGAGGCGGAGCTTCGGACTGATCGACAGCAGGTCGGCCGGGCCGTCCATGCCCCAGTGCATCGTGGCCTCGGCCTTCCTGACCGGTTTGTTGAGCTTCTGCAGGCGCAGGCCGAAAGGGCTCAGCGCGTCGAAGACGAACTGGCCGCTGGGGAACCGATCGACGATCGCCCTGATCAGCGCGCGGCCCTCCGCCGGGTCGAGGTAGTAGAACAGGCCCTCGGCGATGACCAGCACCGGCTTGCCCGCGGGCACCTGGTCCAGCCAGCCGAGGTCGGTGACCGAGGTGCCGATCGTCCGGCGCTCCTCCGGATACAGCCGCCGCCGTAGGTCGATGACGTCTGGATAGTCCACGTCGTACCAGTCGACGCTCGGCGGCGGGTCCAGGCGGTGGGCCCGCGTGTCGAGACCGCAGCCCAGGTGCAGCACGGTCGCCTCGGCGTGCCGGGCGAGGAACTCCCTGGCCCAGCCGTCCAGGAAGCGGGCCCGGATCGCGACCGAGCCGGCCATGCGCTGGTCCATGCCGGTGTCGCTGAAGTCGTGGTCGATGCGCTCGACGGTCGCGGCCGCCAGGCGGTCGTCGAGTATGGGATGCGGTGAGCGGGCGTCCAGTGCCCTGCCGTACAGGGTGGCGAGGAGCGTGGCCTTCTCGGCGGCCAGTCGCACCTTTTCGGGAGCCATGCCGTCGAAGCTACACCTGTTTCACAAATTCATGAAGCCTGTGAAGCGGCGTGGGCGAGGGCCAGCGCGCCGAGCAGCGGGGCGTCGTCGGCGAACCGCGCCGGGCGTACCTCGGGCGGGAAGGGTACGGCCCGCCGCAGCTCGGCTGTCAGACGGGGCATGATCAGGTCGGCCGCGCCCATCATGCCGCCGCCGACCACCAGGCACTCGGGGTCGAAGGTCGCGCACAGGTTCGCCGCGTTCATGGCCAGCAGCCCGAGCGCCTCGTCCACCAGCTCCGCGACCGCCGAGCCGGGGGAAGATGCGGACAGGGCGAACAGGTCGGCCGCCGTGGTCTCGCGGCCCAGCAGGGCCGTGCCCCGGGCCGCGAGCGCGCCGCCCGAGACCCGCTCCTCCAGGGGAACGTGCCCGTCGGCGAAGGCGGGCTCGCCCGGAACGGCCTGCAGGTAGCCGATCTCGCCGGCCGCGCCGTGCGCCCCGGACACCACCTGACCGTTCACCACCAGCGCGGCCGCCAGCCCGGTGCCCAGGTTCAGGTAGACGCCCGCCGACACGCCGCGCAGCGCTCCCCAGCGCAGCTCGGCCGCGGCAGCCGCCTTCACGTCGTTGTCGATCGCCACCGGGATCGCGCCGTACTCCTCCCGCAGCAGCCGGGGCAGCTCCAGCCCCTCCCAGCCGGGCACATTGGGGGCCAGCCAGATCCGGCCGTCGCGGATGACGCCGCAGGTCGAGAAGCCCACGGCGGCCGGCGCGCCGTCCAGGTCCCGGGCCGCCGCCAGGGCCCGTTCCAGGGTGCCGGCGCCGGTGTCGAGCCGGATCCGCTCGACGATCTCCGGCCCGTCGGCGCTGGACACGCCGACGGCGACCTTCGTGCCGCCCACATCGATGCCCAGCACGCGGCTCACTGGGCGGCTCCCCGGCGGGCCAGCGAGTCGATCGCCACGGCCAGGGCCAGCACCGCGGCCGTCACCATGAAGCGTACGGAGGAGTCGACGCTGAGCAGGTACATGCCGCTGGTGATCGACTGGATCACCAGCACCCCGAGCAGCGCGTCATAGGCCCGCCCCCGGCCGCCGAACAGCGAGGTGCCCCCGATGACCGCCGCGGCGATCGCCATGAGCAGGATGTCGCTGCCACCCGACTGCTGGTTGACCGCCGACAGCCGGCTGGCCGCCAGGATGCCCCCGGCCGCCGCCAGCGTGGAGGCCAGCATGAACGCCAGGATCCTGATGCGCGTCACGTTGATCCCGGCCCGCCTGGCCGCCTCCGCGTTGCCCCCGACGGCGTACACATGCCTGCCGAACGCGGTATGCCTGAGCACGAGATCGAACACCACCACCAGCGCGCCGAAGATGATCAGCAGCAGCGGCACGCCCCGGTCGGCCGACATGATGACCACGCCCGCCGCGAGCAGGACGGCCAGCCCGCCCGTCCTGACCAGCAGCCACCACAGGGGAGTGACGGGCAGCCCGGCGGCCAGCCTGAGACGCCGGGTGAGCAGCGCCGCGCCGCCCGAGACGAGCACCAGGGCCGCCACCAGCAGCCACGACAGCCAGGACGGCAGCCAGGTGTCGCTCAGCTTCGAGATGAACCCGGTGAACGGCAGGTTGATGGTGCCGCCCTGCCGCAGCAGGAAGAGCAGCAGCCCGAGCCAGCCCATCAGCCCGGCCAGCGTGACCACGAACGACGGCATCCGCAGCTTGGTGAACATCAGCCCGTGGATCAGCCCGATCCCCGCCCCCGCGGCGAGGGCGATCAGGATGGCCGCCAGCGGGTTCCAGCCCTGCTTGACGTGCATGATGGTCATGATCGTCGCGCACAGGCCGCTGACCGAGCCGGCCGACAGGTCGATCTCGCCGAGCAGCAGCACCATGATGATGCCCAGCGAGATCGTGCCGGTCGCGGCCATCTGCAGGGCCAGGTTCGTGAGGTTCTCCGGCGCCAGGAAGCGGTCGTTGAGCGCGCTGAAGACGATCGCGATCGCCACCAGCCCGCCGACGACCGGCCACGCGCCGACGTCGCCCTGTCTCAGCCGCTCGACGGCGACCTTCGGTGTGTACGGCTTGCGCGCCAGCGTGTCGGTCATCGCCCCGCCCCCGTGATCGCGGCCACGATCTCCTCCTGCGTGGTGTCGGCCGTACCGAAGTCGCCGGCGTTGCGTCCCAGACGCAGCACCACCACGCGGTCGCTCACCTCCCGGACGTCGGCCAGGTTGTGCGAGATGACCAGGACCGCGAGCCCGCGGTCGCGCAGCCGCCCGATCAGCGCGAGCACCTGGGCGGTCTGCTCCACGCCCAGCGCGGCGGTGGGCTCGTCCAGGATGACCAGGCGCGGCTCGCCGATCAGCGCCCTGGCGATCGCCACCGACTGGCGCTGACCGCCCGACAGCATGGCGACGGGCACCCGGATGTCTCTGATGCGTACATCGAGCTGCTGGAGCAGATCACGGGTGGCGCGTTCCATCGCGATGTGGCGCAGCAGCGACCAGCGGCGGCGTTCCGTACCGAGGAACAGGTTGGCCACCACGTCCAGGTTCTCGCAGAGCGCGAGGTCCTGGTAGACGGTCGAGACGCCGAGCGCCTGCGCGTCGTGCGGGTTGGCGATTCTGACCGGCGTGCCGTCGAGCGTGATCGTGCCCTCGTCGGGGACGACCACCCCCGAGATGGCCTTGACCAGCGTGGACTTGCCCGCGCCGTTGTCGCCCATGAGGGCGGTGACCTCGCCGGGGCGCAGGTGGAGGCTGGCGCCGTCGAGCGCCTGGACCGCGCCGTAGCGCTTGGAGATGCCTGTCGCGGAGAGCACTACTGGATGCCCGCCTTCGCGCAGGCCGCCTTGACCTCGGCGGTGCAGATCTGGTCGGCCGTGTAGAACTTGTCCTTCACGATGGTGTCCTTGACCTTGTCCGCGGTGACGGCGATGGGGTCGAGGAGGAAGGCGGGGATGTCCACGGTGCCGTTGTTGACCTTGCTGGTCGCGGCGGGCTGCTCGCCCTTGGCCACGGCCACGGCCAGCTCGGCGGACTTCTCCGCCTCAGCCCTGATGTCCAGATATATGGTCATGTACTGCTCGCCGGTGAGGATGCGCTGCACGGCGGCCAGCTCGGCGTCCTGTCCGGTGATCGGCGGCAGCTGCTTGTAGCCCGCGCGCTTCATGGCCGCGATGGCGCCGCCCGCCATGCCGTCGTTGGCCGACAGCACGCCCACGATGTTGTCCCGGCCGATGGCGGTGATCGCCTGCTCCATCTGCTGCTGGGCCTTGTCGGGACTCCAGTCGGGCGTGTCGAACTCCCTGCCGACCTTGACCTTGCCGTCCAGGACGCTCTTGGCGCCCTTCTTGTAGTCGGCCGAGCTGGGGTCGGTCGGGGCGCCGTGGATCTCCACGATCTGTCCCTTGGCCGTCGTGCCCTTGGCGTTCATCGCGTCGAGCAGGGCCTGGCCCTGCATCTCGCCGACACGGACGTTGTTGAACGAGACGTAGTACGCGTAGTCGATGCCGGAGATCAGCCGGTCGTAGGCGATCACCGGGATCTTCTTCTGCTTGGCCTGGTTGACCAGCGGCGCCACCGCGTTGGCGTCGACGGCGTCCAGCACCAGGACGTTCGCGCCCTGGGTGAGGGCCGCCTCGACCTGTTGCTGCTGCTTGGCCGCGTCCTGCTCGGCGTTGCTGTAGAGGATCTTGCAGTCGGCGCAGAGCGACTTCACCTTCGCCTCGAACAGCGGGCGGTCGAACGCCTCATACCGCGTGGTCTTGGACTCGGGCAGGAAGAGGGCGATCGTCTTGGATGCCGCCCCGGCGCTCGCGCTCGCCGTGCCGCCGCCGGTGCCGGCGGAGTTTCCGCAGGCGGCGGCGGTCAGCAAGAGCGCTGCGGCCGGAATCAGTCGCCATGCTCGGTCCATCGCACATCGTCCTCTCGAGTGGCCCCGCCCGGCTGTTCGTTGTTTGGTAAGAAAGCTAATTTACTACCAGGGTTGTTGGCTAGAGTTTGGCGCGAGGAGGGCTGAAGATGCGAGGTGGGCTGGGAAATCCGCGGCTGCTGCGGGTGCTGAACGAGCGTCGGCTGCTCGACCAGCTCCACGCGAACGGCCCGGCGTCACGGGCGGATCTGGCCAAGATCACCGGACTGTCGAAGCCGACGGTCTCGGCGGCGCTCGCCGGGCTGGAGGAAGACGGGCTGGTGCACCTGGTCGGCGAGGTGTCGGGCCGGCCGGGCCCGGTGACCTCGCTCTACGACATGAACGCGGCCTCCACCCACGTGGCGGGCATCGACATCGGCCGCGACTGGATCCGCGTCGCCGTGGCCGACCTGCGCGGCACGTTCGCGGGCCGGACCGACGGGCGCAACACCGCCCGCGACTCGGCCGAGCTCGCGGTCCTCGTAGGCGACCTCTGCCGCGCCGCGGCCAGGGAGGCCGAGCTCGACTGGTCGGTGATCGCCTGCGCGGTGGTCGGCTCGCCCGGCGTCTACGACCCGGCCCAGGGCCGCCTGGACTTCGCGCCCAACCTGCCGGGCCCGCCCGACCTGGCGGGTCGCCTCCGGTCGGCGCTCGACGTAGAGCTGACCATCGAGAACGACATCAACCTGGCGGCGGTCGGCGAGCACACGTACGGGGAGGGGCGCGGCAAGGCCAACTTCGCCCTGGTCTCCATCGGTACGGGCGTCGGGATGGGCATCGTCATCAACGGCGAGCTCTATGTCGGAGCCAGGGGAGCGGCGGGAGAGGTTTCGTACGTCCCCACGGACTCGCCCCCTTACGTCCCACCCTTTACGGACGACGCCCTGGCCCACGGTGCCACGGAGACGGTGACCTCGGCCCCCGGCGTGGTCCGCGCGGCCAGAGCGGCCGGGCTGGACCTCGAGACGGCCAAGGAGGTCTTCGCGGTGGCGGCGGCCGGTGATCCGGCGGCCCGCTCAGTGGTGGAGGCCGAAGGGCGGCGCATCGGCGGTCTCCTGGTGGCGGTGGCGGCGGTCCTGGATCCGGAGGTCATCGTCCTGAGCGGCGGAGTGGGCCGCAACCTGGACCTTCTGGGCGCGGCGATAGAGGATCGGATAGCTGAGCTGGGCCCCCTGCGGCCGATGGTGGTCGCCAGCGCTTTGGGGGACAGCGGAGTATTGCTGGGCGCGGTCGCCCATGCCCGAACCAGGGCGTGGGACCTGATCTTCGACGCCAGACAGGGCTGAAAGGTCTTGTCCAAGACGTGAGATGTCGTGCTCGTCAGTCGAGACAAGCGGGTAAGGTACGCACATGGAGTCGCGGAATATTCGCCTGGCCGTCATCCCCGGAGACGGCATCGGCGCCGAGGTCGTCGCCGAAGGGCTGAAGGTCCTGGAGGCCGTCGGGACCAAGATCGAGGCCACCCACTACGACCTGGGTGCCGCCCGCTATCACCGTACCGGTGAGACGCTGCCCGACGCCGTGCTCGAAGAGCTGCGCGGCTATGACGCGATTCTGCTCGGCGCCGTGGGCGATCCCAGCGTGCCGCCCGGCATCCTGGAGCGCGACCTGCTGCTCCGCCTCCGCTTCGTCTTCGACCACTACGTCAACCTGCGCCCGGTCAAGCTGTTCCCCGGCGTCGAGACCCGGCTGGCCGACACACCCACCGAGAACATCGACATGGTCGTCGTCCGCGAGGGCACCGAGGGCCTCTACGCGGGCACCGGTGGCGTGATGCGCCGTGGCACATCTTACGAGATCGCCACCCAGGAGTCGCTCAACACCGCCTACGGCGTGGAGCGGGTCGTCCGCTACGCGTTCGAGAAGGCCAAGTCCCGCCCGCGCAAGAAGCTGACGCTCGTCCACAAGACCAACGTCCTGACCTACGCCGGCGACCTCTGGCAGCGCACGGTCAACCGCGTGGGGGAGGAATACCCCGAGGTCACCACCGACTACTGCCACATCGACGCGGCCTCGATGTTCTTCGTGAGCCAGCCCGAGCGGTTCGACGTGATCGTCACCGACAACCTCTTCGGCGACATCATCACCGACCTCGGCGCGGCGATCGCGGGCGGCATCGGCCTGGCGGCCAGCGGCAACATCAACCCAGAGCGCACCGCGCCCAGCATGTTCGAGCCGGTGCACGGCAGCGCCCCCGACATCGCCGGGCAGGGCAAGGCCGACCCGACCGCCACGATCCTGTCGGTCGCCATGCTCCTGGAGCACCTCGGTCTGTCCGCCGAGGCGGCCAGGGTCGAGCAGGCCGTCGCCGACGACATCGTCGAGCGCCTGGCCGGCTGGGCCGGCCGCACCACAAACGAGATCGGTGACGACATCACCGCGCGAGTATCGAGCTAGGGCCGCCCAGCTCCCCAAGCGCCTGGCGGTCCACATAAGGACCGCCAGGCGCTTTTTCACGTCTAAACGGCCAAAGCACCCCATTAGCCACTTGCAATCCCAAATAGCGAGACACTAGGAAGTACAGGCCTGCTCATAGCAGTGACTGTCCCGAACCGTAAAGTTTGTCCAGGACCGTAGAGAGAAGGACCTCCGTCATGACCATCGCTCAGAAGCTCAGCTTCGACGTGCAGCTATCCGACCACGCTCGCACTGCGGCCGAGCGGGAGCAGGTACTGGCGAACCCCGGGTTCGGGCAGACCTTCACCGACCACATGGTCTCGATCGACTACACCGAGGGCGAGGGCTGGCACGACGCCCGGCTTGAGCCGTACGGGCCGCTGTCGCTCGACCCGGCCACCTCGGTGTTCCACTACGCGCAGGAGCTGTTCGAGGGGCTCAAGGCGTACCGCCAGGCCAACGGCTCGATCGCGACCTTCCGCCCGTACGCCAACGCGGCCCGCTTCAACACCTCGGCCGAGCGCATGGCGATGCCGACGCTTCCGGAAGAGGTGTTCGTCGAGTCGCTCGAACTCCTCGTCCAGACCGACAAGGACTGGGTCCCCACGACCGAGGGCCACAGCCTCTACCTGCGCCCGTTCATCATCGCGACCCAGGTCGGCCTCGGCGTCAACTACCCGTCCCGCACCTACCGGTACATGGTCATCGCCTCCCCGGCGGCCTCCTACTTCACCGGCGGCGTCAAGCCCGTCTCCGTCTGGCTCTCCACCGAGTACACCCGCGCCGCCCCCGGCGGCACCGGCTTCGCCAAGTGCGGCGGCAACTACGCGGCCGCCTTCGTCGCCCAGCGGCAGGCCGTCGAGCAGGGCTGCGACCAGGTGGTGTGGCTGGACGCGCACGAGCACCGGTACGTGGAGGAGATGGGCGGGATGAACCTGTTCTTCGTCTTCGGCGACAAACTGGTCACCCCCGCGCTGACCGGCACCCTGCTGCCCGGCATCACCCGCGACTCCATCCTGTCCCTGGCTGCCGACCTGGGCCTGGAGGCGTCGGAACGCCTCATCTCGACGGAGGAGTGGCAGGCCGGCTGCGAGTCGGGCGAACTCACGGAGGTGTTCGCCTGCGGGACGGCGGCAGTGGTGACCCCGGTGGGCTCGGTCAAGGGCACGGACCGCGCGTGGACCGTGGGCGACGGCAACCCTGGGGAAGTGACGATGCGCATCCGGGAGGAACTGGTGGGCATCCAGTACGGCTCCCGCCCCGACACCCACAGCTGGGTCCACAAGATCAGCTAACACGCCTCCACCGGGCATCTTTCGCCACCCATCCGTTGCCCGATTCGGTGGTTGACCGTTTGACGCCCGCCCCTCTACAAAGGGCCTCCGCTTCGCTCCGGACGTTCTCCCAGGCGGGCTACCGCCCGCCCCCTGGAGGACCTCGCTCCGCTCGGACAGCCTTCCCAGCGCTCCGCCGGGTTGGCCGGTGGGAATGCGTGAGATGCCTGGCCGGAGGCCCATGGCGCGGTGAAGCCTCGCCGCATCAGAAGACTTCTCCGGGGTTCGCTCCGCTCGCTGGAGGCTTGATCCTCGCGTTTGTGCAGCTAAGAGGCTGTTAGAGAAGGCAGTAGCGACGTGCGGTGCAGCGACCTCGCTGCGTGCCGGGAGCGAGGCGCGGGAACAACGGTGATGTCGCAAGGCATGGTGGTTTCATTGAGGCGGTCTCGGTTGTGATGAAGTCGACATAACCGAGGCGCCCTCAGAGCTCGAGGCATGCGGCCTGGTGTCGCATCTTGTCATTGCGGGCGGCGTAGTCCGTCCAGTACAAGGGTGATGAGATCGTCGGCCTCGGCCCGCCAGTCGGGGCGGTCATGGGCCGCACCGATGCCGTGCAGCGCCATCATCACGGCGCCGGCGTCCACGTCGTCGCGAACGGCGCCATCCCGCACGGCGGCGGCTACCAGGTCGGTGACAGCCTGCTCCAGCGCCCGGCTGCCCTCGGCGAGGGCACCCGAGCGATCGGCCCATAGCGTGGCCAGCGTCCGGGCCAGGCCCTCGTGGGCATCGATGTGGTCGACCATGCCGCGTAGGAAGGTCGCCAAAGCCTCCGCTGCGGGCAGCGTGGCCTGGAGCTGGCGGGCGCGGTCGCACAGCGTGGCGACTTCCCCGTGGTAGACCGCCTCGGCCAGCGCCTCCCGGGTGGGGAAGTGGCGGTACAGCGTGCCCGTGCCCACCCCGGCCAGGCGGGCGAAGTCATCGAAGCGCAGGTCGAAGAAGCCTCCGGCGTCGAAGACCTCTCGCGCCTTGGCGATCAGGACATCGCGGTTGCGTCGGGCGTCGGCCCGCAGCGGCTTGTCGGCGGTCATGCGCTACCTCGCGTTGACAAATGGAGATGACCTCCATATTTTGAAAATGGAGATGACCTCCAAATCGATCGTACCCCACGAGGTGCAGCGTGAAGATCCTGATGTTCGGCCGAGGCGTGATCGCCACCATCTATGGCTGGGCCCTGGAACGGGCCGGGCATGAGATCGAGTTCTACGTCCGGCCGGGCCGCGCGGCGACGTACGGGGAAGCGATCGACCTCGACCTGCTCGATACGCGGCGCCGGGTGTGGGGGCAGCGCGTCGTCGAGCAGTGGCCGGTGCGCTACCGCGAGGCGCTGGAGCCGGATCACGACTTCGACCTGATCGTGCTCAGCGTGCCGCACCACCGCCTCGCGGAGGCGACGGCCTTCCTGGCCCCGCGGGTCGGCCAGGCCACGGTGCTGGTCTTCGGCAACATCTGGACCGAGCCGCCGGCCGCGATCGGCGCACTCCCCGTCGACCGGATCGCCTGGGGCTTTCCCCAGGCCGGTGGCGGTTTCGGCGCGGACGGCGTGCTCCGTGGGGGGATGCTGCCGTCGGCCATCTTCGGCACCCTCGGCCAGCCCCCGACCGACCGGGAGCGGGCCGTGCGCCAGGCGTTTCGCGAGGCCGGGTTCCGGCCTAAGGAGCGGCCTGACTTCCGCGGCTGGCTGTGGGTCCATTTCGTGTCGGATGCCGGCCTGTTCTCGCAGGGCTTGAGGCTGGGTTCCCTGTCCAAGCTGGCCGGGTCGACGAGGGACTTCCGCGAGGCACTGCTGACTGGCCGCGAGCTGCTGCCGCTCCTCAAGGCGCGCGGCATCGACCTGCGACGTCACCGCGGCGGTGTGCTGCTGTTCCGGGCGCCCACCTGGCTGATGGCGCCCGTGCTCGCCTGGCTGACTGCTCATGTCACGCCGCTGCGCGTGAATTTCGAGGCGCACTCCGACCCCGACGCCGAGGAGCCGCGTGAGATCTGCCGAGACACCCTCGCGGAAGCACGACGGCTGGGCATTGCGGTACCACGACTGGAAGCGGCGGAACCGAACTTTGCCCGTGAGGGGACGGGCCGAGTCTGAATTTACCGATGTTGTCGGTCCCTGTGGTCCATTGCGGCTCCTTGGTCCGCCGCATCCCAGAGCCAAACCCGGTCGCACTGTCGATCAACTGCCGTTCACACACGGCTTTCGGTGTCCAGCCTCTATCGCCTGTCCGTGACGTCGTGGAAGGAAAAAGTCATGACTACCGCCGAGAAGCATGAGTTCCCATGGCCCGTACGTGCCCGTTCGCGCCGTCGCCGGCGTACGAAGAGATCCGCGAAGAAGAGCCGGTCTCGCGGGTTCGTCTGCCCGACGGCGGGTGGGCCTGGGTGGTCAGCCGCCACGAAGACGTGCGAACCGTGTTGAACGACCGGCGGTTCAGCGCCGACCGGCAGCATCCGGACTTCCCGCAGCTGGTCAAGGGTGAGGCGGCGTCCCGGCGGCCGGACGAGGAGCGCACCCTGATCGAGATGGACGCACCCGAGCACGGGCCGGCGCGCAAGGCTGTACTCGGCGAGTTCACGGTGCGCCGGTTGGAGGCGCTGCGGCCGCGGATCCAGGAGATCGTCGACGGGCAGATCGACGCGCTGTTCGCGGCGGGCGAACGCTGCAACGACGGTGTCTTTGAACTGCTGTGGGGATCGGTAGTAGGAGTCGCGGCCGTACACCGACAGGGCGTCGATGTCGGTGGCGCGCCGAGCCCGGACTCGCGCCCGGCGTGCTCGCCGAGCGGTTCGGACGGTCAACTTGCGCGACGTAGGCAGCCAGAGGCGTTGCATTCCGAGACCGTCGATGTGTGCGTATTACTGTCTGGGTGCTTCAGGTCGGGCATGCGCAATCATGACCGGAATGGACACTCGTTTCCTTGGCATCACTGATCTGGTCGAAGCCCCGTCCGTGGCGGTCGTGGTCGACGTCATGCGTGCTTTCACCGTGGCCGCCTGGGCCTTTGCCCAGGGGGCGGAAAAGATCGTTCTTGCTGAGTCGCTGGACGAAGCCCTGGCGCTCAAGGCTCTCCACCCGGATTGGGTGGCGCTCAAAGACGGTCCGCCCGCGCCCGGGTTCGACACCGTCAACTCGCCGGGCCTGCTGCGGTCTATTGACCTTGGCGGACGGACTGTTGTGCAGAAAACCACGGCAGGGACGGTCGGCGCACTTGCGGTCAAGGAGGCGTCGCTGGTGCTGTGCGCCAGCTTCGTGGTGGCGGAGGCGACGGCTCGGCTCTTACGGACGCGCGAGAGTGACAGTGTCACGTTCGTGGTCACTGGCGAGGATGGGCAGGCCGATGAAGATCTGGCGTGTGCTCAATACATCGCTCGGAGGGCCACCGAGGCTGGGACGGATGCCGCCGAGTTCCTGCGCCGCGCTGCCGCGTCGCGCGCCGCCGCCGAGTTGGCAGAGGGGGTGCGTCAAGGAGTTCATCCTGATGACGTCGCACTCTGTCTTGAGCTCGACCGGTTTCCCTTTGCCATGGTGGCGGCCTTGGAAGGCTCCCTCATGGTCCTGCGTCCCCACCCGATGCCTTCGCTGGCTGACGAGGATCTGGTCTGATCGCTGCTTTCAGCGTGCGAGAGCCAGTGCCCGATGTGGCGGTGGCGGTGGCAGGCGGCTGCCCTGAGTTGTCGCGGCGGCGGCTGCGCGATGCCGCGACGTTCGCCCGCGTCCATCTGACCGGCCGGCAGCGGGCGCTGCTCTTGGCCCTGCTGCTGGACGCCAGTGGTGTGGTGGCCGAAGTGGAGTTCGTCGGCCACCACGACGAAGGCATGCAGTCGTGGCGGGGAAGTTCGGGACGGTCCATACGTCTACAGATATCAACTCATCGATCAGCGCGTATTGGACGTATCACCCCTGGTCCTCCTAGCGTTCGTCGGGTGACGGAGCGACGCGCGATCCTCAGCGGATCGACCTTCGGGGAACAGATCGGGTACGCCAAGGCCGTAGGCGACGGCGGCCGCGTACACGTGTCGGGGATCACCGGGTTCGACTACTCGACCAGGACGATTCGGCCGTGATCAGGGAACTCCATGCGAACGAGGAGTTCGAGCAGGTCGAGGAGCTGTTCGAGCGGATCTGGGGGTTCGAGCCGGACACCCGGCCGCCGCTCACCGCCGGGCTGATGCGGGCGCTGACCCACGCGGGCAACTACGTCTCCGGCGCCTTCGACGGCGACCGGATGGTCGGGGCGGCGGTGGGCTTCTTCGGGCAGGACTCGACCCTGCACTCGAACACCACCGGCGCGGCAGCGGGACAGGGCATCGGCTTCGAGCTGAAGCTGCACCAGCGGCTGTGGGCGCTGAACCGCGGGATCTCCCGGATCACCTGGACCTACGACCCGCTGGTCCGCCGCAACGCGCACTTCAACCTGGCCAAGCTGGGCGCGCGGCCAGCGGAGTACCTGCCGAACTTCTACGGCGTGATGGCCGACGCCATCAACCAGGACGACGAGTCCGACCGGATCCTGGCCGTGTGGCCGCTGACCGATCCGCTGGTCGAGGCAGCGGTCCGGCGGGTGCCGTACCTGCCGGCGGTGCCGGAGGACGCCGTGGTCGGGCTGGGCGACGACGGAGACCGCCCGGTCGAGGGTCGTGCCGACGGGCGCGTCGTGCTCGTCGCCGTCCCCGAGGACATCGAGCGGCTGCGCGCGGTGGACGCCGGCGCCGCCAAGGCGTGGCGGCACGCCGTGCGCGACGTGCTGGGCGGCCTCATGGAGGAGGGAGCCACGGTGACCGGCTTCCATCGCAAGACCTACTACGTGGTAGAGAGGGACACCTGAAGATCAGCCGCTGGAGCGACCCGCTGCCGCTCCCGGACCTATCCAGTCCCGACCGGCGCGGCAAGGTCCTGGAACTCCTGGCCGCGCAGCCCTGGCGGGCCTGGAGAAAGGCCGAGCCGGCTGCCATCCTCGGAATCGAGGACATCAACAGCTTCCGCGACCAACTGTCCCAATGATCACACCAGGGCTGCATCAACGAGATCGGACCAGCTCTCTACGGGCCCATGCCCACGAGCACTTTGAGGGTGTCTTCGATTCTGAGTGCAAGATCGTGATCTGGCCCGAGGGGGCCAACACCGCCGGAAAGACCTTGTTTGCAGAGGAATATCATCGAGGGCGATGGGCCCGTATATCCACAGGACGTCCATCGGGATCGCGAGCCGTCATCGTCCATTGCGTGGGCAGTGTCTCGATTTGTCCGACGGGCCGCCCGGCATCCAGAATCCGTTCGCGAAGCTCACACAGTTGTGTGTATGTGCCCACGCGCAGTCCCCAACCCGCCCGGTTCAGGGGATCAAGATCGAGGGCGGAGACGGTAGCGGTTTCGACGATCATCAGATGGTCGGCCCCACCGACATCGAGGACTGCGATCCGAGGATCAGCAGAGGTTGCAGCGCGCTCGAACGCGAGCGTTGCTCCGAGCAACTCCGTGTAGTACGCCACGAGCCGATCGAGTTCGGTCGTGGACAGTGTCAGATGGTTGATTCCGAGCAGATTGGTCATGATCGACCGACCGTAGCTCAGCCACATCACGATCTTGCACTCGGAAGTGCGATTTCGTGTCACTTCCTGATGGCCTCCAGCGGAAGTGAAACGAGCGGTGCCATAACTCAGTATTCAAGTCGCACAAAGTCCGCGAGATCACACATTTCATCGGTGAGAGAGCGCCGTCTGCCGATGATTCCCTTCAGGATGTCTCTGGCATAGCTCTGGTTGGTCATCCACTCCGGGGCATCGTGCCGAACACCCTGCAAGATCTCAAAGGCATCACTCTGCCGATGCATCCGGCGGTGTGCCTCGGCCACGTCGAGGAGATGCCGGTTCCGGTTGTTCGAGGTGGGACGCAGGTCGGTGAGGGGGATCGTCTGGGAGAGCTGGAGGACCTTGTCCGGCCGGTCCTCGATCATGGCGTTCTCCACCCGCTTCATCGCTACAGTCACTGGCCCGAAGGTGCGAAGGAAGTCATCGCCCGGCGTCAGGTCACGGCCCATGGCCACGGCCGCGGTGCGCGCGAGGCGGATCGTGTCGTCCGCCTCCCCGGGCCGGTTGTCGCGGATGGCAGCGGCAGAGGCCCGCAGCAGCAGCCAGCCCCAGGCGGACAGCTGGTGCGGGGTCGCGCGGGAGATGCGAGGTTCCACGTCATCGGCCCAGCGCGTCGCCATCTGGCGGGCTTCGTCGAGGCGGCCCTGACGCAGAAGAAGTCAGCAATGCGTGCTGATCGTTGCCGCCGCGTCCAGAGAGTCGTTCATGTCGTCCATGGCCCGGGACAGCGCGAACTCTGCCTCGTCGAATTGGCGTGTCTGGGTCATCAGCCAGCCGATGAGGTGCAGCAGCCTGCCTCGTACGTGACGCTGTGACAGGTCCACTTCTACCAGCGCGTCCGCGTCCCTGAGCATCACGGGCAGCATGGCGGCGATCTGCGAGTAGCGGTCCTGTTTCCACAGCGGCATGGACGCTTCCAAGGCGTCGCCCAAGCCCTCTCGCGTCGGCGCCTCTGTGGGCTGACCGTCGAGTCCGTAGAGTGCCCGCCGTACCGGCGCCCACAGGTCGAGTGTCTCTTCGTGCGCCGACTCGGCGTCCAGTCGGGTCATGAGTGACGTCGTCGGCACCTTGAGGGCCACCGCGACCTTGCGCAGCGTCTCCAGCCGCACGTCTTTTCGCGCGTCCTGTTCCAGTTTGCGGATAAGCGAGGCGGATATGCCGGCGAGGTCGGCCAGGCCCTGCTGAGTCAAGCCCCGGCGCTTCCGGACGCTGCGAATGCGTTCGCCTATCGTGGCCATGAATCCATGCTAAAGACGGGCCGCCGATCGGTGGGCTGACAGCGACGAGGAGATGCCGAGTGACAGCTCTGCTGGATGACAGTTGGCTTCTCAACATCCGTCCTCAGCCCACGCCGGTCACCGCCGAGGAGTATGATGCGCTCCCGGAGGAGATCGCCAAAGCCATCGAGATCGTCGACGGTTACGTGGTCCACTGCGCGACACCTACGCCAGATCATCAGACCGCCGCTCGGCGGCTGGCCAACATGCTCGAACGCCATGCTCGCGAGGCGATGAGCAAGGGCCACGAGTGTGTCACCGTGAACACCAGTGTGGATCTGCGCCTGGGAGACCAGCCGTTGCTCAACCGGCGCCCCGATGTCGCCCTTTATCGGTGCCTGGACCGCGAGCGGGACGAACAGCTCCGCGCCGAGCACGTACTACTGGTCGTGGAGATCGTTTCTCTGGGGACCGAGACGCAGGACACGACCGACAAGCTCGGGGAGTACGCGAAGGCCGGTATTCCGCACTACTGGATCGCCCGGCTTGACCGCTCTGGTCTGTCGATCATCGAGCGCTATCGGCTGGACAGGGCGGCCATGCTTTACCAGCACATCGGCACGTTCGTAAAGGACGAAGCGGGTGGCGCTCCCACTGTCAGCAACCCGATCCCTGTCGTGATCGGCTGGTCAGCGCTGCGGTTCTGAGCAAAGCCGCCAACCCTGATGCTTGCCTTCGATTTCCGAGCGGGTGATCCACGGAACAAGTGGCCCTCGCCGTCGATCACGTACGCTCAGCCGTTCGCGCCTCGACCAGGCCCTCAGGCGCTCTGCCGGCGTCACATCCGTCGCCTCAGACGTCGGTCTGTGGCCCGTGGTCTGTCGGTTTTTCTCCCTGTCAAATGTCGGTTGGCTCTCTGCAGTCTGTCGGTTTTTTTTACCGTCAAATGTCGGTTGGGCCTTACGCTGGTGTCGATCGTCGCAGGGAGGGGCTGCCATGTCCGAGTTGATCTCACGCCGGGTGACCGGCCATGCCGAGGAGTTCCTCGACGCCTTCAGAATCGTGATTGTCAACGGACCGAGGCAGTCAGGCAAGACCACCCTGCTTCACCAACTCAACAAGGGGGGAGGGGGCACCTACCTCACCCTGGATGACGGTCCGTTGAGATCGGCCGCGCAGGCCGATCCGGCTGTCTTCATCGCGGATGGGTCGCGTCCGATGATGATCGACGAGATTCAGCGGGGCGGAGACGACCTGATCCTGGCGATCAAGGCGGAGGTTGATCGGAAGGCTGAGCGGGGGCAGTTCTTGCTGGCGGGTTCCACGAGGTTTCTGTCCACGCCGTCGTTGAGCGAATCGCTTGCCGGCCGCGCGGGGATCCTTGAGGTCTGGCCCTTTGCCCAGGAGGAGCTTGCCGGAACGGGCGAGTCCTTTCTTGTGACGGCCTTCAATGATCCTGGAGCGTTGCGCTCTTCGTCACTCAGCGACTACAGCCGGAGGGACTACTTCGAACTGATCTGCCGAGGTTTCTATCCGGAGGCGGTCGCGATGAGATCGGAGTTCACCCGGGACAGGTGGTATCGGACCTACGTCCGGTCGGTCATCGACACGGACATCAGGGAGATGGCGAGAGTCGATGAGCCGAGCAGTCTCCGGCAACTTCTCAACCTCGCCGCGGCGAGTACGGCGCAAGAGCCGAACTTGGTCAAGGTCGGCAACGATCTCCAACTCCATCGGAGTACGGTCACCCGTTACATCGGCTTGCTGGAAACCGTCTTCCTGATCCGTCAGGTTCCGGCGTGGTCGCGGAATCTGGTGGCCCGGTCGATTCGTCGTCCCAAGCTCCACGTCACCGATACCGGCCTCGCCGCTCATCTGATCGGTGTCGACGCGGACGGCCTGGCTGCCAGGGTCTCGCCCGCGCGAGGCCCCCTTGTTGAATCGTTCATCGTCAATGAGATCGCGAAGCAGGCCACGTGGGCGCCGTTTCGCGTCGGACTCCATCACTGGAGGGTCAGCCAGGGCGCTGAGGTGGACCTTGTACTCGAACGAAACAATGGACGGGTTGTCGGTGTGGAGGCCAAGGCCACCGACTCTGTGAATCAGGATGATTTCAAGGGTCTTGTCGCTCTACGCGAGAGTCTCGGCGAAGATTTCGTACACGGGTTCGTCTTCTACACAGGAGTGAGGTCGCTCTCCTTCGGAGACCGGCTGACGGCATTGCCTCTCAGCGCCCTCTGGGACAGGTAGCACTTCCGGACTGCGATCACCCGCCGTGCCCCGCGCCGAGCACTCAACATCTCGCGCGGGTTTGGTCGATCGTCACGGCAGTACGTACCCAGCAGCGGCTAGAACGAAGTCGTATGGTGGCGGGCCCGGAACTCCGCCAAGAGCTCGTCGGTCACCTCCGCGCCACCCGCCACGGCCGCGTGCACCTCGCGGAAGTAGCCCTCGTACCCGGCCGGCGTGTAAAGGCACAATGCCTGGACCGGCTCGGTGCCGGCGTTGCGGAAGCCGTGCGGGGTTCCGCGCGGCGCGGCGAGCAGGTGTCCGGGGCCGACCGTCACCTCCCCGTCGCCGTGGTGCAGGGTCAGGTCGCCCCGCAGGACGTAGAAATATTCGTCGTGCTCTTGGTGTACGTGCGGGCGGGCCCCCATAACGCCTCCCGACAGGGTGAACTCCTCGAACGCGAATCGGCCGCCCGTGTGCTCACCCGTCAACCGGAAGAAGTGCGCCACGCCGGCCACGTCGATCAGCTCGCCGTCCTCGGGGCGGCGCAGAATGGGGCGCGGCTCCGGCATCTGCTTATCGATCATCTCAGCATTATCGGCTGACGGCACCAGAGCGGCCTTCAAGGACGCTCGCTGCAGAGACCGGAGTCGCCGATGAGTTTCGGATGGGGGAGTGGTCTCACTCTCGAAACAACGACTGGACGACGACGGGAAGGGGCGGCTTCGGTGGACTTGTACAGCGTCGTGTGCGTACGTGACCTGGCGACATCGCAGAAGTGGTTCGAGGTGTTCTTCGGGCGGCCGGCGGACGAGATCATCGGCGAGGAACTCCTGTGGCAGGTTGGTGAGAACGCGTGGGTCGTCATCGACGACCGGCACATGCGGGCCGCGCGGGTGGGCGGCACCATGATCACGTTCGGCGTGACCGACCTCGATGACATCCTGGCCCGGCTGGCCGCGTACGGCGTCCAGCACGAGCCCGTGGAGACCTACGGCAACGGTGTGCGCCACGTGGAAGTCCTCGACCCGGACGGCAACAGCCTGTCGCTCGCGCAGGCACCCGCCCACACCCTCAGTACGCCGCGAGCGTAAGCGCGTTGGCGGCCTCGTTGAGCGGCTTCATGATCGGCCGCATCGCCAGATCCTTCCATGGCAGGCGGTTGACCAGCCGCATCATCGTGGTCTGCATCTTGATCTGCATCGGGCTGCCCGCGACCATCTGCGCGGCGTTGCTCGCGCCGAGCGTCACGTTCACATCCACGTACTCGCGCATCGCTTCCCGATATCCGGCATAAGCCGCACGATGCTCGCCTGCCGCCGCGCTCAGTTCGCCGGCCAGCACGTACGCACCCACCAGCGCGAGGCTGGTGCCCTGCCCGGACAACGGGGACGGGCTGTAGGCGGCGTCGCCGACCAGGGCGGTCCGGCCGGTAGACCAGTCGTCCATGCGAACCTGGCTGACCGGCGTGAAGTAGAAGTCCGGCGAATGCGGCATCGCTCGTAGCAGCGTGTCACTCTCCCAACCGACGCCGGCGAATGCCTCGGTCAGTACGCGCTGCTGAGCGGCCCTGTCGGAGCGGCCGGGCAGGACAGCGGGGCTCGGGAAGACGAACTGCGCCTTCGCGGTGTCGGGCCGGGTGGCGTAGACGTTCACCACCTTGCCGGGCGTCGGATAGAGCAGTTCCCAGTGGTCGAGTCCGAGGTGGTTGGGGACGGTGAAGACGGCCGCGTGCATCCCGAGGGGGTGTACGTAGCGCTCCTCCGGACCGAAGGCCAGGCGGCGCACGGTCGAGTGCAGGCCGTCGGCGCCGATGACGAGGTCGAAGCGGCGTGGCGGGGCGTGTCGGAAGGTGACGTCGACTCCGTCGGGGCCTTCGCGGAGCGAGGTGATGGTGTCGCCGAACAGGTATTCGCAGCTGTCACGTGTCGCGTCGTAGAGGAGCCGGGCGAGGTCGCCGCGCATCACCTCGTCGTCGCCGGGAGCGCGCATGCCGATGAGGTCGGGGCCCAGGTTGGCCAGTGGCTTGCCGCTCTTGGCAACCCACGAGCCGCCGCGGATGGCGGTACTTGCCCGTCGTACGGCCTCCAGCATGCCCATCCGCTCGACGACCTGCATGGCCACGCCGCGCAGGTCGACCTTGTAGCCGCCCTCGCGCACCTCGGGCGCCAGTTCGACCACGGTAGGGGTGAATCCGTAGCGGCGCAGCCAGTAGGCCAGAGCGGGGCCGGCCACGCTGGCGCCGGAGATCAGGACGTTGCGGTTGGCGAGTCGCCGTGAGTTCGTCATGCCAAGAACCGTAACAGCCTTGCCAGACACTTGGCAATAGCTTTCCAATTAAGTTGCCGTCATGCTCTGACTGGCCTACTCGACCCTGCTAGAAGCTTTGGCAAGGATTTGCCAGGTGTATGTCACGTGGCTAACATGAACTGCGGCAGAGGGCCGGTCGGCCCGGCGCTTCGACCTGGCAAGGAGACGACAGGCAGATGTTGACGCAGCCAGCCTTCGGCCGACGGCTCAAACAGCTGAGGACCGAACGCGGCCTGACCCAGGCTGAGCTCGCGGGCGAGGGCATGTCCACCGGCTACCTCTCCCGCCTGGAGTCCGGGGCCCGGCCCCCCACCGATGAGGCCGTGACCCACCTGGCCCGCCAGCTGGGCGTCGCTCCCCAAGACCTGGCCGAACCGCCGGCCTGGTCGCTGGCGCGCAGCCTGGCCACCACCGTCGGACTCGACGTGGACGAGGCGGGCGAGCTGCTGGCCCGAGCTCTGCGTACGGCGGGCGGCGAGGACCCCCTGCTGCGTTGGCAAGCGCTCTGGCAAGTCGCCGAATGGCGACGTCTCAACAATGAGCCCACCGAGGAGCGCACCTGCCTGGACGAGCTGGTGGCGCTCGCCGACGAGCTCGACCTGCCCGAGCTGCGCGCCCGAGCCGGGGCGCGGCTGGCGCGCGCGCAACGCGGGGCGGGCCAGGTGCCGGCCGCGGTCGAGGCCGCGATCGGCGCCTACCGCCTGGCGGTCGACGAGGGCCTGCCACCGCATATCGTGGCCGACACCCTCTTGGCGCTGGTGTCCTCGCTGGCCGAGGCGGGCCGGATGGCCGAGGCTCGACAGCACGCCGACGAACTGCTCACCCTGGTCGCGGGCTTGCCCGCCGGCAGGCTCCTGGCGGAGGCTGCGTGGACCGTGGCCGGCGTCCGGCTCCGACAGGGCGAGCCCCAGGTCGCGCTGAAGCTGGTCAATGACGCACTGGAGCAACTCCAAGGCCGCCTCGACCCGGCCATGTGGGTACGGCTGCGCATCGTCGCGGCCCGCCTCCACCTCAATTTCACCCCGCCCGAGACCGAGCCCGCGCGGCGCCGTATCGAGGAGGTCGAGGCGTGCCTGCCGTTCGCCGGCACGCCCACGGTCGAGCAGGAACTACTCGCGCTACGCGCCCGACTGGCCTTCCACACCGGGCACACCGACGAAGCCCGCGCCCTGCTCGACCAGCTCGCCGACGCGCACGACCACCTGGCCTACCAGGAGCAGATCCGCTTGGACGTACTGCGCAACCAGCTCCTGCTGCTGGACGGGAAGCAGGACGAAGGCATGCGGGGCCTTCGAGCGCTGGCCGAGCAGGCGCAGGAGCGCGCCAACTTCGACCTTGCCGCGGAGATCTGGCGCCACGCCGCCGAATCACTGGCTCGAACCGGCGGCGAGAACCAGTAACGGGAACCCGCCACGTGGGCCGTCACGAGGAGGAGCACCAACAGAGCAGCGTAGGCTTGCACAACAGTCCATCAGCACTTACCGTCACATCCGCCCTACTCCCAGGATTGAGGCGAAGCGGGCTCAGCGGGCGATGCGTGCCGTGGCGCAGATCTCCCGCCACGTCTCAGGTGTCGACGCGGCTGTGCTCAACGCCGGAGCGGCCCGCGTCAAGGGAAAGTTCCGGGAGCGTCCGGTGTCGATGGGCCGGGTGTGTGACGTGCGGTCAGTCCCGTGTCGCCTGCTCCGTGATGACGGTCGCATCGAAGCCGGTCACGCGCCCAACGCCTCTTGCTTGATCTGCTCGAACTGCGCGCCCATCGCCTCGGCCAGCGCGTTGGCTCCTGACAGCGGCCGCACCATGACCGTTAAGTCGTCGATGAGGCCGTTGTCGTCCATGTGCAGAAAGTCGCAGCCGTGGACCTGCTTGCCGTTCACCTTCGCCTTGAACTCCAACGCGAGGTCATGGCCGTCCGCGTTGGCGATCTCCCGGACGTAGTGGAAGTCCTCGAACACCCTCGAGACGCCACGGATGATCGCCGCCGTGAGCGCCCTGCCCGGATAGGGCTGGTACGCGACCGGGCTGGTGAACACGACGTTCTCGGCGAGTAGCGCCTCGATCGCCGCCATGTCGTGGGCCTCGACGGCCTTACGGAACGGATGCACGCCTACCCCTACTCAATTTGTTGACTATACGCCGTTGACAGTAACTCCGACGTGGAGTGCCGTCCAGGGGATAGGCGAGTGTCGATAGTCACATCGTTGACTAGGAAACGGGACGGTTAATCAACCCGGCGATATCGTTGGCAGATGTCGTTGCGCCACGCGGTGATGGCCGCGCTCCTGGAGGGCGAAGCGTCCGGATACGACCTGGCCAAGGGGTTCGACGCGTCGGTGGCCAACTTCTGGATGGCCACGCCCCAGCAGCTGTACCGGGAGCTGGACAGGATGCGGGCCGAGGGCCTGGTCCAGGCGCGCGTCGTCGAGCAGGAACGCCGCCCCAACAAGCGGCTGTTCTCCCTGACCGAAGTCGGACGCCAAGCGCTGCGCGATTTCACCGCCGCACCGCCGCGTCCGGGCGCGATCCGCGACGAGTTGATGGTGAAGGTTCAGGCGGTGGACGCCGGCGACTCCGAGGCCGTGCGCGCCGCTGTGGAGGAACGCATGGTCTGGGCTCAAGCCAAGATCGCTCGATACGAACGGCTACGCGCCCGGTTGCTGAACGGCCGCAGCGAGGAGGAGTACCTGGCTCAAACCGACCACATCGGCCCCTACCTGACCCTGATGCGCGGCTTGGCCTTCGAACGCGAGAACCACCAGTGGGGCGAGTGGGCCCTGGCCGTACTGAAGCGGCGCTCGACCGCCACCACCTGAAGCCCCCGAACGCGGCCCCGTGGATTAGGTGCGTCCGTGGGGGAATTGAGGCATCTGTTCAGCTTGGCCCGGCTGGTCGGCCGAGCTTGGCCTCCCATCAGGGGCTTGATCAGGGCTCCAGCAGGCGGCGCGGGCCCGGGCCCTGCTGGGCGAGTGTGTCGCCCGGATTGACCAATACGCACTGCTCGAACGACAGGCACCCGCACCCGATGCACTCCGTGAACCGGTCCCGCATCCGTTCCATCCGCTCGATCCGGGCGTTGATCTCCTCGCTCCAGCACTCCGACGCCCTGACCCAGAACTCCCGCGTCGGCGGTACGCCCTCCGGCAGGAAGGCCAGCACGCTCCCGATCACCGACAGCGGTATGCCAACACTCTGGGACGCGCGGATGAACGCCACCCGCCGCAGCGTGGTGCGGTGATAGCGACGCTGGTTGCCAGTGGTCCGGCGGCTGTCGATGAGCCCCTGCCGTTCGTAGAAGCGCAGCGCGGACGCGGGTACGCCGCTGCGCTCGGACAGCTCACCGATGGTCAGTTCCTTGGCGATCGCTTTGGGCATGCCCCGAGCCTAGCTTGACTTAAACATTGGTTTAAGTACGAGCCTGCTCTCATGACTGATATTGCCGATGCGACGGCGGTCTGGATCAACCGTCACGCCCACCCGCTCGATCCACGAGACCCGCTCCCTGATCTACGGCCATTGCGGGACATCGTGCGTGATGCCACGGTCGTCGCCCTCGGCGCTTCGACCCGTCAGGCCCATGAGCTGTCGGTCTCCGCGCATCGGATGGTGCGGTTCCTGGTCGAGGAGCTGGGGTTCCGCTCGCTCGCGCTGGAGGGGGACGACCCGGCCCGCGTCGGGCTCGACGATTACGTCCGTACGGGGAAAGGCGACCCGCGCGCGTCGCTGGCCGGTGCGCGGGCCTTCTGGCGGACCGGGGAGATCCTCGACCTGGTCCACTGGATGCGGGCCTACAACGAGGACCATCCTGATGATCCGGTACGGTTCGCCGGCGTGCGGCCCCAAGCCGGGCCGGCCGTCGGTATGAAGGCCATCGAGCAAAGGATGGCCGAGGACACGATCTGGTGGCACGAGCGCACCGGAGACAAGATCGTCTACTGGGGCGGCCTCGCGCACACCAGCATGAGCCCCGGCAACGTGGGCGGGCATCTGCGCGAGCGCTTCGGAACCGGATACCTGTCGATCGGGCTGACCTTCGGACACGGCACGTTGCCGTTCGAGGTGCCCGCCCCGCCTCCGGACTTCGCCGAGACGGCCCTGAGCGCCGCCGATCTCGACGACTTCCTGCTGGACCTGCGCGTCGAAGCCCCGGCCGCCGTACGGGCCTGGCTCGACGCGCCGGCCAGGACGCGGCTCATCGGGCCCCGCTACGACCCGGCGGACGACGCCGCCTACCACCTGTCCGGAGGCTCGTTCGGCGGATGGTTCGACGCAGTCGTCCACCATGAGCGGGTGACGCCCGTCCGCGAGCTGTAGGCGGCTGGTCTGCGAGCCGCGGGTCGCCGGGCGGCAGGCGGCTGAAGCGTAGTCTGACGGGGTCTAGTGGCGGCGCACCATGGTGAGCCCGTCGGCGATCGGCAGGACGACCACGGTGACCCGGGGATCCTCCCGCACGAGGTCGTTGAACTCACGCATCTGCGCGGTCCGCTCATCCGTGACGGCCGGGTCGGCCACCCGGCCGCTCCACAGTGTGTTGTCCACCATGAGCAGGCCGCCCGGCCGCAGCCGGTCGATCAGCAGCTCGTAGTACGCCGGGTAATTGGGCTTGTCGGCATCGAGAAAGGCCAGGTCGATGGGCCCCTGGAAGGCGGCGAGCGTCTCGCGCGCCGGGCCCAGGGTCAGGGTGACGCGGTCGGTCACGCCGGCCTTCTCCCAGTAGCGGCGGGCGATGGACGTCCACTCGTCGCTGACGTCGAAGCAGTGCAGGGTGCCGCCGGACAGGCCCCTGGCGATGCAGAGCGACGAGTAGCCGGTGAACGTGCCCACCTCGACCGCCACCTCCGGCCGGGTGAGCTGGGTGATCATCGTGAGGAACGTGCCCTGATCGGGCGTGATCTGCATGCCCGCGCTGTCGCCTGTCGCCGCGATCGTCTCGGCGGCGAGCTCCTCCAGCAGGGGGTCGGGCGGGGTGGAACGGTCGAGGATGTACTGGGCCACGGCGGGGTCGAGAAATTCTGCTTTCATGATTCTATTCTTAATGGGCATGGGACCAGCTCCGGCCACTAGCCGGGCACAATGGGGAAAGTCATAATCCCCGATCCCTAAAGACATAAAACGTCCGATATGTCAAACGGGTACTCTTACGGGGTGGGTGAAACGGCGACCTCGGCGAGGGGCCTAGGGGCGACCGGAAAGGCTGCTCCGCGCGGGCGTATCGCCAAACGAGAAGCGATCATGACCGCTGCAATGAGGGTGTTCGTGCGCGACGGTTACTCAGGCGCGAGCATCGAAACCATCGCCGCTGAAGCGGCGGTATCCAAACAGACCATCTACAACCATCTGGGCGACAAGCAGCGCTTGTTCGAGTCCCTGATCGACGAGAACTTCGATCGGGTCAATGCCCAGCAATTCGCCATGATCGAGACTTTTCCCGATCGACCGGCGAACCTCATGGTGGAGCTGACGGCGTTCGCCGGTGCTCTCATGCGTGAATGTCTCATGGACGAGCGGGCGCGCGCCTTGCGCACACTCGTCCAGGCAGAGGGATCTCGGCGTCCCGACATCGCCAGGCAGTGGCGGCAGCGTGGTCAGGGCCAGCTCGCGGGGTCCCTGGCCGCCAGGTTCGCCAGGCTGGCGCTGGCCGGGAAGCTCTCCCTGGCCGACCCCGATCAGGCGGCGCGCGACTTCCTGGCGTTGATCACGTATGACGCCCAGGTCGGCTGGACCATCGGCGACGCGTCGATGCGAGACGACGAGCTCGACGCCTCCATTGCCGCCGGGGTCCGGACGTTCATGCGCGCGTACGGGAACGGCAACGGACACCACAACGGCAACGGCAACGGCAACGGACACCACAACGGCGCGGCTGGAGGCTGACAGACGCCCGCCCTTGCTCTTCGGGTAAGGTCTCGGCGATCAATGAGCTAAGGGCGGGCAAAATGAACAAAAGGGTGACGGCTGTCGTGGCCGTGGGCGTGGCGCTCGTCGTGCTGCTGACTGTCGTGGCGTTCTCCGAGCCCGGCACGTCGGCGGCGCAGGGAGTGCGACTCACCCGGCAACCCGACGGTTCCATGGTGCTCGCGGACAGGGGCGGCGACGCCCCTGTGCTCGACCTCTACGAGGACTTCGACTGTCCCGTCTGCAAGGAACTGCACACCAGGGTCAACGCGACGATCGAGCGGCTGGCCAAGGAGGGCAAGGTCAAGGTCGTCTTCCATCCGGTGACGGTCTTCGAGGACGAGCCCATGCGCTCCAACTCCGTCCGCGCCGCCGCCGCTGCCCGCTGCGTGCCCGAGGAGAGCTGGCTGGCGTTCAGGGAGGAGCTGTACGCCATGCAGCCCTCGCCACACGGACTGGCCTCGGGCTTCGACGTACAGGAGCTGGCCAAGGCGGCCAGGAAGGTCGGCGCGGACGTCGACCAGTGCGTGATCTCGCAGTCGTACGCCGACGCGCACCTGCAGGAGAGCGCGAAGGCGGGGATCGACGGGACACCGACGCTGCTCCTCGACGGCGAGGTGCTGGGCAACGAGGCGTTCGACCCGGTCACCCTGGAGCGGGCCATCACCGGCGGAACAGGCATCACCGTCTGACACGTCCCAAGGATTGAGATCGATGTGCCGACCAGTGGATAGGTGTGGCAGACTCACAAGCACCATGTTCTACGGTCTGCTCATTATCAGCAGGCGCGCTGGCTGACAAAGGGACACCGCCAGCGCGCAGACCTCTCACGTCCGTGAGGGGTCTTTTTGTTTTCCAGGGAGACGACACCATGGCCGACGACCGCTTTCACGTCTATGACACGACGCTGCGTGATGGCGCCCAGCAGGAGGGCCTCACCCTCACCGTCGCCGACAAACTCGCCGTCGCGCGGCAGCTGGACGGCCTGGGTGTCGGCTTCATCGAAGGGGGCTGGCCCGGCGCCAACCCCAAGGACACAGAGTTCTTCAGGCGCGCTCAAACAGAGCTCGACCTGAAGCACGCGCAGCTCGCCGCGTTCGGTGCGACCCGCCGAGCAGGTGTGAAGGCAGCCGACGACCCGTTGGTGGCCGCCTTGCGCGAATCCGGCGCGCCGGTCGTGACCCTTGTCGCCAAGAGCCACGACCGGCACGTGGAGCTGGCCCTCCGCACGACTCTCCAGGAGAACCTCGCGATGATCCGCGATACGGTCTCCCACCTTCGTGCGGGGGGACAGCGAGTCTTCCTCGATGCCGAGCACTTCTTCGACGGCTACAAGTCCAACCCAGCCTACGCGCTCGAGGTCCTGCGCACGGCGGCCGAGGCGGGGGCCGACGTCATCGCTCTGTGCGACACCAACGGCGGCATGCTTCCCGACGAGCTGGCGGACATCGTCCACGCCGCCGTCCAGACCAGCGCCCGTGTCGGCATCCACTGCCACGACGACACCGGCTGCGCGGTCGCCAACACGCTCGCCGCCGTCAAGGCCGGCGCCACGCACGTGCAGGGCTGCGCCAACGGCTACGGCGAGCGGTCCGGCAACGCCAACCTGTTCACCGTGGTCGCGAACCTCCAGCTCAAGCGGGGCTTCGACCTGGTGCCGCAGGAGTCGCTCGCCGACATGACGCGCATCGCCCACGCGATCACCGAGGTCACCAACGTCACGCCCAACTCCCACGCGCCCTATGTCGGCATGTCGGCGTTCGCGCACAAGGCCGGGCTGCACGCCAGCGCCATCAAGGTCGATCCGAACCTCTACCAGCACATCGACCCCGCCCAGGTCGGCAACGACATGCGCATGCTGGTCTCCGACATGGCCGGCCGCGCCTCGGTCGAGCTCAAGGGCCGCGAGCTGGGCTACGAACTCACCCCCGAGGCCACCAAGGCGCTGGTCGAGCGGGTGAAGGACATGGAGTCCAGGGGCTTCACCTTCGAGGCCGCCGACGCCTCCTTCGAGCTGCTGCTGCGCGACACCGTCCACGGACAGCGCAAGCGCCACTTCGAGGTCGAGTCGTGGCGGGTGATCGTCGAGCGCACCAAGGGTGGCGAACTGGTCAGCGAGGCCACGGTCAAGCTGCACGCCAAGGGCGAGCGCATCGTCGCCACCGGCGAGGGCAACGGCCCGGTCAACGCGCTCGACCGGGCGGTACGCCTGGCGCTGGAGAAGCTCTACCCCGAGCTGGCCAGGCTGGAGCTCATCGACTTCAAGGTGCGCATACTCGAGGGCACCCACGGCTCCGACGCCATAACCCGCGTGCTCATCACCTCCAGCGACGACACGGCCGAGTGGTCCACGGTCGGCGTCGCCGAGAACATCATCGACGCCTCCTGGCAGGCGCTGGAGCAGGCGGTGACGTACGGCCTGCTCCGCGCGGGCCACGAAGCCGGCTCGTAAGGCGCCTACTCCTGGACCTTGCCTCCGGTGAGCCGGGACAGGACCAGGGCGATGATGATGATGGCGCCGTTGAGGGCCTGGATCCACTGGGCGGGCACGCCGGCCAGGGTGAGGACGTTCTGGATCATGTAGAGGAGGAGGATGCCGGTGAACGCCCCGAACATCGTGCCTTTGCCGCCGTTGAGGCCGACACCGCCGATCACGGCCGCGGCGAACACGGTGAAGATGGCGCCATCGCCCTGAGCAGCGGCCACCGAGGCGAGGTGACCCGACATCAGCAGGCCGCCGAGCGCGGCGAGCAGGCTGGCGCCCACCAAGGCGGTCCACAGCACCCGGTCGGTACGGATGCCGGCCGCCTTGGCCGCGTCCACGTTGCCGCCGATGGCGTACAGGGCACGGCCGTACTTGGTGAAGCCGAGCAGCACGATGCCGGCGGCGAACAGCAGCAGGCACAGCCAGATCGAGGCGGGCACCCCCAGCCACATGGCCGAACCGAGGTAGAGCATCGACGACGGCAGGTTGAAGAAGGTCTGGCCGCCGGAGATGCCCGTGAGCAGGCCGCGCAGCACGATCAGCATGCCGAGGGTGACGATGAAGCCGTGGAGCCCGAACCGTACGATCAACAGGGCGTTGACCATACCGATCAGCACCCCGACGGCCAGGGTGATCGGAATCGACCAGGCGCCAGGCACCAGGCCGAGCCCGGCGCCCGAGCCGGCGGCGACGGTCAGCCAGGCGGCCACGCCCGGCGCAAGGCCGAACGTCGACTCTAGCGACAGGTCCATTTTGCCGGCGACCAGCACGATGGTCTGGGCCAGCACCAGGAGAGAGATCTCCGACATGGTCTGCAGGATGTTGATCAGGTTGTCGCCCTGCAGGAAGATCGGGTTGACGATCTGACCGACGACGGCGATCACGATGATCGCCGGGATCAGCGCGAAGTCGCGCAGCCGGGCGAGCCGCACCTGTGGCCGTGCCCGCTCCTGAGGGGCGCTCCCGGTGACGGGCGTGAGGGTTTTCTCAGGCATCGAGCCGGACTCCTTCCATGGCCGCCACCACGTCGTGGTCGTGCCACCCGGCGGCCATCTCCGCGACGATGCGACCCTGGAACATCACCAGCAGCCGGTCGCAGAGCCGCAGGTCGTCGAGTTCGTCGGAGGCGATCAGCACGCCGGTCCCCTCGGCGGCCGTCTCCTCGACCTTGCCCAGCAGGAACTCCTTGGACTTCACGTCCACCCCGGCGGTGGGGGTGATCAGTACGAGCAACCGGGGATCGGAGGCCAGCGCCCTGGCCATGACGACCTTCTGCTGGTTGCCGCCGGACAGGCCCATCACGGGCAGGCCGGGACCGGGCGTCTTGATCGCCAGGTTGGTGATCAGGGTGCCGGCCAGCCGGTCGCGCCGCCTGCCGCTGATCAGGCCGGCCTCGCCGAGCCGTTCGGGGACCGTCATGGTGGCGTTGTTGGCGATCGACATCATCGGGACGAATCCCTGATGGTGCCGGTCGCGGGGGACGAAGCCGACGCCCGCGGCGAGCGCGTCAGGCACGCTGCCGGGACGAGGGACCCGCCCGGCGACCTCGATCGTGCCTGAATCGGCCGCGCGCAACCCGGCGACGGTCTCGGCCAGCTCGGTCCGGCCGCTGCCGGCCGCCCCCGCCAGGCCGACGATCTCGCCGGCCTGGATCTGGAAGCCGACCTCTCTGTACGCGTCGCCGTACGACAGGCCGCGCACGCCGAGCACCACATCGGCGCCGGCGGGCACGGCCGTCCGGGAGGAGGTGCCGGCCAGGCCGGCGGCCTCTCCCGCCAGGGCCGCCACCAGCTCGGCGTGCGGCAGGCCGGCCACCGTGGTGGTCAGGATGTGCCGGGCGTCGCGGAAGACCGTGACCGTGTCGCAGATCTCGTAGATCTCCTGCAGGTGGTGGCTGATGAACAGGAAGGTCACTCCCTGCTCCTGCAGGGTGCGGATACGGGTGAACAGGCGGGCGATGGCGGCGGCGTCGAGCTGGGCGGTCGGCTCGTCGAGGATGATGAACCGGGCACCGAAGGACAGCGCACGGGCGATCTCCACGAACTGCCGCTGTTCGACGTCCAGTTCTCCGGCGGGCAGCCGTACGTCCACGTCCACCGACCACGTCTCCAGCAGGGCGGCGGCCTTGCGGCGCAGGTCCGGCCAGTTGACGAAGGCGGCGTGGCGGTTGAGGTAGAGGTTCTCGGCCACGGTGAGCTGGGGGATGATCGTGGACTTCTGGTAGACGCAGGCCACCCGCTGCCGCCAGGCGTCACGGTCGGCGAGGCGCGGGGCGGGTTCGCCGTCGAAGCGCACCTCGCCCTCATCGGGTGCCTGGAGCCCGGTGAGTATCGAGACCAGGGTGGACTTGCCTGCCCCGTTGCGGCCGACCAGAGCGTGGGTCTGGCCGGGCATGATCCGGATTCCGGCGCGGTCCAGCGCGACGGTCTCGCCGTATCTCTTGGTGACGTCCACCGCCTCGGCCAGAGGCGTGGGCGCCTGGTCAGCCGCCAAGATTGTTGCCCCAGAGCGAGGATTCGCCCGGCTTGACGCTCGTGACGCCCCCGTAGGTGCCGCCGTCGGCTGTGACCAGCGGCGCGGAGAGCTGGTCCTCCAGCAGGCCAGGGCGCACCTGGATGATGGTGCTGTCGTGATCGGTCGCGCCGGGCTTGAACGTCTTGCCGTCGATGGCGGCCTTGGCGTACTGCAGCGCGTACTTGGCGTACTGGTCGGCCGGCTGGGAGACGGTGGCGTCGATGTTGCCGGCGGCGATCTCCTTCAGCTCCTGGGGGATGCCGTCATTGGAGACGACGAAGACGTGCTTGGGGTTGTCCGGGGGGACCAGCAGGCCGCGCTGCTGGAGCACTTGGAGGGTGCCGGACAGGGCGAAGCTCGATTGCATATAGACGCCCTTGATGTCCGGATTGGCGGTGAGCCGCGTCTGGAGCTTCTGCGAGGCGATCGCGCCGTCCCAGTTGGCCGCCTCGCCGAACACCGTGATGCCGGGGTAACTCGCCTTCATGCATTCGTTGAACGCCTCGGTGCGGTCACGGCCGTTGATGGAGGCCAGGTCGCCCTGGAGCATCACGACCTTGCCCTTGCCGCCCAGCTTCTCGCCGAGGAACTTGCACGCCTTCTCGCCGTACGCCCGGTTGTCGGCACGCACCACCATGAAGGCCTGGCCCTGCTCGGGACGGGTGTCGACCATGACGACGGGGATCTTCTTGGCGTTGAGCTGCTGGAGGGTGGGGGCTACGGCAGCGGTGTCCTGCGGCGCCAGCACGATGCCCTTGACGCCCTGGCTGATGAGACTCTGCACGTTGGCGGTGAGCTTGGAGATGTCGTTCTGCGAGTTGGAGGTCTTCAGCTCCAGGCCGTTCTCGGCGCCGAACTTGGGGACGTACTTGATGAAGGAGTTCCAGAAGTCGGTGTCGGAGCGGGGGTAGTCCACCCCGACGACCGGCTTGCCGCCTCCTGAGGCGGTCGTGCCGCTGCCTCCGCCACCCCCGCAGGCCGCGGCCAGTCCGGCCGACAGGGCGATGGCCGCCCCCAGGGCGAGTCCTCGTTTCATGGCTGTTCCTTTCCTGCGCTGCTTCCGGGTCGCTGTTCTGGGTCACAGCCGGAGGTCGGCGGTCCACTGGGGACCGTGCGGGTAGGCGTACTCGGCGCGGGATTCCGGACGCATCTCGGCGCCCCCGCCCGGCCGTTCAGGGGCGAGGTATCGGCCTTCCCGGATCACGACCGGGTCGGCGAAGTGCTCGTGCAGATGGTCGATGTACTCGATGACGCGGTCCTCGGCGGTGCCGCTGACGGCCACGTAGTCGAACATCGACAGGTGCTGGACCATCTCGCACAGCCCGACGCCGCCCGCGTGCGGGCACACCGGGACCCCGAACTTGGCGGCCAGCAGCAGGATGGCGATGTTCTCGTTGACCCCGGCGACCCTGGCCGCGTCGAGCTGCAGGATGTCGATCGCGTCCGCCTGCAGGAACTGTTTGAACATCACCCGGTTGTGCGTGTGTTCGCCGGTGGCGACCTTGATGGGCGCCACCCGCTTGCGGATGGCGGCGTGGCCGAGCACGTCGTCGGGCGAGGTGGGCTCCTCGATCCAGTACAGGTCGTACCGCGCCAGCGGGGCCAGCCACTCGATCGCCTGGCCGACGTTCCACGCCTGGTTGGCGTCCACGGCGATGCGCACATCGGGTCCGACCGCCTCCCGGGCCAGCCGTACGCGCCGGACGTCCTCGGCTTGGTCGGCACCGACCTTCAGCTTGATCTGGCGAAAACCGTCAGCGACCGCTTCCTTGGCCAGCCGGACCAGCTTGTCGTCGGTGTAGCCGAGCCAGCCGGGGGTGGTGGTGTAGGCGGGGTAGCCCTCGGCTAGCAGACGGGCGTGGCGCTCGGCGCGGCCCGGCTCGGCGCGGCGCAGGATGGCCAGCGCCTCCTCCCGGGTGAGGGCGTCCTCCAGGTAGCGGAAGTCAACGACGTCGACGATCTCCTCCGGCGACAGCTCCGACAGCAGCCGCCACAACGGCTTGCCCGCCCTGCGCGCACGAAGGTCCCACAGCGCGTTGAGCACGGCTCCCGCCGCCATGTGGGTGACGCCCTTCTCCGGGCCGAGCCAGCGCAGCTGGCTGTCGCCGGTGAGCAGGCGGGACATCCCGCCGAGGTCGCCGAG
Source organism: Nonomuraea sp. NPDC049028 (assembly GCF_043197735.1). Classification (NCBI taxonomy): domain Bacteria; kingdom Bacillati; phylum Actinomycetota; class Actinomycetes; order Streptosporangiales; family Streptosporangiaceae; genus Nonomuraea; species Nonomuraea sp. NPDC049028. The sequence continues at coordinate 664,073 of NZ_JBICTR010000003.1, read as the reverse complement.
CACCTCGGCCACCGGCCGCCCGGTGACCAGCGGTGCCAGCGACTCCACCGCGGCGACGGCGATCTCGTTGCCGCGCCCGACGGTGAAGGCGAGCCCGTGGCCTTCCTGCCCGTCGCCGGTCCGCACGATCACGTAGGCGGCCGAGTAGTCGGGCTCGGGGTTCATGGCGTCGGACCCATCGAGGTGCCGTGAAGTCGGGAACCGGATGTCGTGGGCCTCGACCGCAGTGATCAGCTCGGGCACGATGAGGTACCTCCATGGGATGTTTCCCAGCAAGTCAAATTTTTGACATGGGATGTCTTTGTAATCCCGGCCCTTGCTTCCTGTCTAGAGGTAGCCGAAAAGGACCTTAGACAGCCCATGTCTGTTCATCGCCAGATCTGGTTCTCGCTTAGACATGGGATGTCTGTTATGTTTCCCGTGTGGCTCGCGTGCCGATCGAGCCGCTCCACCTCGGGAGGCCGTACCCATGTCCCTGACCGACGAGGCGATCTCCCGCATCCGGGCGCTCATCCAGTCGGGCGAGCTGTCCCCGGGAGCGCGGCTGCCACCGGAGCACCAGCTCGCCGCCCAGCTCGGCGTCTCCCGTAACCCGTTGCGCGAGGCGGTCAAGGCGCTGGTCGTGGCCCGGGTGCTCGACATACGGCGGGGCGACGGCACCTTCGTGACCAGCCTGGAGCCACGGCTGCTGCTGGAAGGGCTGGGGCTGGCTGTCGAGCTGCTGCGCGACGACACCCTGCCGGAGATCGTCCAGGTACGGCGGATGCTGGAGCCCGCGGCGACCGGTCTGGCCGCGTCCCTGATCTCCAGCGAGCAACTTGAGGAGATCGCCGAGCACCTGAACGCCATGCGCGCCGCCAGTGACGACGTGGAGAAGCTGAATCACCACGACGCCGCCTTCCACCGCGCCGTGGTGCGGGCGACCGGTAACGAGACGCTGTCCACCCTGCTCGACGGCATCTCCGGCCGTACGCTGCGGATGCGGGTGTGGCGCGGCACCGTCGAGGCGGGCAGCTCGCACAAGACCGTCGCCGAGCACGAGGCGATCTACAACGCCCTGGCCGCCGGCGACGCGACTCTCGCCCAGGCCGCGGCGCTGATGCACATCAGCACGACCGAGAGCTGGCTCCGCTCGGTGCTGGGAGACGTCGAGGGCTCCCGTGACCAGGAGGAGTACACATCATGAAGGTCCGCCTGGCATGCGGGAAACCGGGCTGACGGCCGAGTTGCCCGAGAGGCCACTCTCGACGTGATACCTGGTTCTCTGCGACTGCGATCATTCCGCTGAAGGCTATGTAGGCCCTGAAACGGTCCCGAAACTCAAGTTTTCCGACCAAGATCATTAGTGCGTGTCAGTTTCCCAAGTCGTCTGCACGTGAGCCGCGCCTTCCAAGGGCATGTCGCTGATCAAGTCAGGCGTTGAGCGGGTCGTAGCTGTGGGTCGTGCATCGCGAACAGCTATGCCGGCGCCCGCGGGATGCTGTAGGCAGCGGTCTGACACGCACGCAGTTCGTGAGCGATGAGGTCCGGGATCGGGTATCAGTGCTTGTGTTCCAGCGCCGCCAGCCGTTCGGCTACTTTGTCGCCGATGGTGACGAGCATCGCCATCTCTGTCGCAGTGAGATGATCAATGAGCACGTCGCGGACGTCGGCCACGTGCTGCGGAGCCGCGATTTTGATCAGGTCGCTGCCCCGGGGAGTGATGGCGACTACCGCCCCCCGTTGGTCGGCGAGGCACCGCTCGCGGGACACCAGGCCGCGATTCTGCATCCGGCCCAGGTGCTGCGACAGGCGGCTCTTCTCCCAGCGCAACAACTGGCCGAGTTCGAACGACCTCAGCCGGCCTTCGGGCGCCTCAGAGAGATGGGCCAGGACCTGGTAGTCAGCGCCGGACAGCCCGCACCGGTTGCGCAGCTGCCGCTCGATGAACTCCGACAGTCCGTCCTGCATCTTCATCAAGCTGCGCCAGGCCTGCTGTTCTCGCTCGTCCAACCACCGCGGCTCGGTCACGCACGTCACTTTACCGTCTAGTTGACATGGTAACCAAGCGCCACGTACATTCTGGTTCACACGTTAACCAAATGGGTGTGTCGATGACACAGCCGTTGACAACGACGGGTGGGCATGGCGTCCTATCCAGCTCCAGAAAGCAGGCACTCCATGATCAGCATCAGCATTATCGGCCTGGGGAGTATGGGCCGCGCCATTGGCGCCCGCGCGGTCGAGGGCGGCCACGCCGTCGAGGTCGTCGGTCGCGACGCGGCCAAGGCCAAGGACCTGGCCCTCGCGCTCGGCGGCGGCGCCACGGCCGGGACATTCGGCACCGCCCCAGCCGGCGACATCGTCATCCTCGCCGTGCCGAACGCCAGCGCCGTGCCGGTCGTCGCCCAGTACGGCGACGCGCTAGCCGGCAAGGTCATCATCGACATCACCAACCCCATGAAAGCCGACGCCACCGGGCTGACCACCCCTGACGGCACTTCCGCCGCGCAGGAGATCGCCAAGGCCGCCCCGGCGAGCGCGCACGTCGTGAAGGCGTTCAACACCGTCTTCGGCCACGTCCTGACCCCGGGGCGCCCATTGGACGTGCTCTTCGCCGGCGACGACGCGCGGGCCAAGGCAAGCGTATCGGCCTTCATCGAGAGCCTCGGGTTGCGCCCGCTGGATGCCGGAGGCCTGGAGATGGCGCACTGGCTGGAAGGGACGGGCCTGCTGATGATCAACCTGGGCCGCCACGGCGTGGGGGACTTCAACTTCGCCCTCGGCGTCAGCAATCTCAGCTGAGCACACCCGCACCACCGATTCTCGCGCCAGCTCACTCATAAGGAACAGCAGAATGCGCGTTTTCGTCACTGGCGGGACCGGCCATTCCGGTTCGTACATCGTCCCCGAGCTCATCGCCGCCGGGCACGAGGTCACCGGCCTGGCCCGGTCGGACACTGCCGCGGCGGCGCTGTCCGCGCTCGGCGCGAAGGTGCGTCGCGGCGACCTCGGGGATCTCGACGGGCTCAAGGAAGCGGCTGCGGACTCCGACGGCGTCATCCACGTCGCGCACCGGCAAGACCTGCTTTTCTCCGGCGGGATCCACGCCGTGGCCGCCGCCGAGCTCCCGATCATGCTCGCCTACGGCGAGGCACTGGCGGGAACCGGAAAGCCGCTGGTCGCGGCGGGGAGCATCGGCTCGCCCGGGCAGGGATTCCTGGGCCGGACGGCCACCGAGGAGGACCCGGCCCTTCCCAGTGGCGATGAGCACAAGGGCACCCTGCGGGCTCGTAACGTCGTGGAAACCGCCGTAGTCGGCCTCGCCGAGCAGGGCGTGCGGTCTTCGGTCGTGCGGATCGCCAACATCGCGCACAGCACGACCGATCGTGCCGGCTTCCTCCCGACGCTGATCGCGCTCGCGAAGGAGAAGGGCTTCATCGGCTACCCCGGAGACGGCGCGAACCTGTGGAACGCCGTGCACATCCGCGATGTCGCCTCCTTGTTCCGCCTGGCGCTGGAGAAGGGCCCGGCCGGCAAATACTGGCACGCGGTCGACGACGGGGGCATCCCGTTCCGCGAGATCGCCGAAGCCATCGGCAGCCGTCTGGGCCTGCCCGCCGTGAGCGTTCCCGTGGACGAACTGGTGCTGCCGGGATACTTCGGGTTCCTCGCGCACATCGTCACGCAGAGCTACCCGGCGTCCAACCTCGTCACCCGCCGGACCCTCGGCTGGGAACCCGTTCAGCCCCGCCTGCTCGCCGATCTGGACAACGGCCACTACTTCCCCGCCGGCTGATGACAGGACCCGAGTCTCAACGAGTCCGGCACATGACAAGGAGGGCGGCTCAGAATATGACGACTGTGGGATTCATCGGCAGCGGCGCCATCGGCAGCACCATCGCGCGGCTCGCCGTCGAGGCCGGGCATCAGGTCGTGCTCAGCAACTCGCGCCGTCCCGAAACGCTCGCGGACACGGTCGCAGAACTGGGGCCGCGGGCGTCCGCGGCGACGAGCGGGGAGGCCGCGGCGGCCGGTGACATCGTCGTGGTCACGGTGCCGGTCAAGGCGTTCCCCAACTTGCCCGCCGTGCCACTGGCCGGGAAGACGGTCATCGACACGTGCAACTACGGCCCCGAGCGTGACGGGCACATCCCCGCGCTCGACAGCAACGGCTCCTGAGCGGGTCGGCCACCGCGCGGCCAAGCCCACGCCGTCGGCATCGCGACATCAGAACGCGGTCCTGCGCCGTCAGGTCCCACGGGAGCGTTACGAGCCGACCGATCGCCTGTGGTCGGCTGTCTCACCAGCCCAAGGTCATACCGTGATGGCGATCACCACGACAATCCGGCGATCTTCAATAAACCTGACGTGCGGAAAACCGGGCCAGCCGCTCCAGCCGGACCGGCTAGAGCAGTTTGGCGGGGAAGGTCAGGCCCTGGACCTTGACCTTCCCGCCCGAGCAGGACACCTTCGGCGAATCGGTGTCGGGCACGATGACCGTCAGCAGTGACTTGGCGGCGGGGGAGACGACGACGTTCGTCGGCACCTTGGACAGGTACGTCGGCGACACCCACCCCAGTTTCCCGCCGCGCTGCACCTGCTGCCCGCCCACCGGCTTGCACCCCGCCAGCTGGACCATCGTGACCCGGTACTTCCCGTCGCCCAGCACGACCCGGCCGCCGCCGTTGGAGATCACCTTGAGCGACGGGGCGAACCGCCACAGGTTCTTGACCTTCTTGCCGCCGGACGCGGTGTCGAGCACCGCCATCACGTCCTGGCCGTGGTTCACCAGCACCGATCGGGTACGGGAGGTGCCATAGGCCGTGTCGGTCAGCCGGAAGGCCTGCCGGTCCTTGCCGTACGAGGACTTGATGAGTTTGCTGGCCGTGCGCGGACGGAAGCGCCCGCCCACCACGGACGGCACGTTGTGGGCCTCGGGGGAGAGCGTCCAGTAGCGGTAGGAGCTCTTCTCGTAGGAGTTGAAACCGCCGTCGACCAGGATGTCGCGGCCCTGGGCGTAGTAGGTCACGCTCAGGTGGTCCTCGTGGCCGTGGAACTTCAGGCCGGGGCCGAACCTGATCGAGTAGAAGGCGGATTCGGGCTTGCCCCAGTCGGTCCGGCCGTACACGTAACCGGCCTTGTAGACCTTGACCTTCTCCTTGGGCGTGCCGGTCTCGATCTTGGGCTCGACCTCGGCGCTGCCGTCGCCGATCGGCACCATGAAGCCGTTGGGCTGGGTGGAGTGGGCCACGAACGTCTTGAGCGCGTCGGCCCGCCGGGTGATCTCGCCGGGCACCTTGCGGCCGCAGTCCTTCATGTTGGTCATCGCGACCATGAGCCTGCTGTGCACGTAGACGGCGTAGCGCGGCGCCTGCTCCATGAGCGCGCCCTGGGAGTCGACGTCGAGCTTGACCGTGCCGGTCAGCCGCTTGACGGCCAGGCTCAGCCAGTCCTTGCGGCCGTAGCGGCAGGCGATGCCCATGAGCGCGATGTCCTGGTCGATCCCGTGGTTGTGGCCCTTCTTGTACAGCCGCGAGTCGGTCAGGAGCTTGCCGTGCTCGGCCAGCGTCTGCTTGAGCCAGGCATCCTTGACGTGCATGCTCAGGCAGACCAGCGCCTGGGAGCGGAGGGAGACGGGGTGGTCCTTCCAGGCGTACGACGGGGTGCCGCGGGCGCCCCGCCTGTTGCTCTGGGCCCAGTCCTTGGTGATCTCCACGGCCCGGTCGAGGTAACGCTCCTCGCCGCTGTTCTCGTACGCCACGACGAGCGTGCCCATCCAGCGCAGCGACTGGAAGACGAACTCCCACGAACGGTTGTGGTACGGGCTCATGGCCCAGTTGATCTTCTTCCCGATCTTCACCGGAGGCTGCTCGACCAGGGGCAGCTCACCCCGCATGACCTCGTCCGCAGTGGGCGTACCGGGCAGCCAGTCGCCCTGGCACTGCGAGGTGCGCTTCACCGACGTGTCGGCGTGCGCGGTGCTCACCAGCCCGGTGGAAACGAGCATGAGAGCGAGGGGGATCGCAAGGCGGCGCACGCCGGTTCCTTCCGGGCAAAAAGATGGGGGCGGAACATGCTGACCGAATCACGATCAACTGGTCAAGTTGGGTGCCGGATCGTTAGCGGCTCGATGCGGCTCGGTTTCCGGGCCGGACATTTCACGACATGCTGAGGGCATGAGATACGACGACATCGTGATCCCGGACACCCCCGTCTGCCGGGGCGCCTTGGAGGTGGCGACCAGGTATCACTCGCCCTCGTTGCTCAACCACTCCGTCCGCGCCTACCTGTGGGCGGCGGCGTACGCGGGGCTGCACGAGATCGCCTTCGACACCGAGCTCCTGTACGTGTCGTCGATGCTGCACGACATCGGGCTGACCGCGGAGTTCGACAGCCACACGGTGCCGTTCGAGGAGGCGGGCGGGCATGTGGCCTGGGCGTTCGCGGCGGGGGCCGGGTGGCCGGTCGAGCGCCGGGTCCGGGCCGCCGAGGTGATCATCCGTCACATGTGGGACGCGGTGCCACTGGCGGAGGATCCCGAGGGACACCTGCTGGAGCTGTCGACCGGCATGGACATCTCGGGACGGCGTACCGAGGAGATCCCCGCGGAGTTGCGGCAGGAGGTGCTCGCCCGCCATCCGCGGCTGGAGATCGCCAAGGAGTTCGCGGCCTGCGTGACCGAGCAGGGCACCCGCAAGCCGTCCAGCCTCGCGGGCCGGTTCGTCCGGGCGGGCATCACCGACCGCATCGCCCGCAACCCGCTGGATGGCTAGCGCCGACCAGCGCCGACCAGCGCTTCAGCTGGAGCGACGTCTCAGTGGACGACGCGGTGTGCGGCAGGGGCGGGTTCCAGGGTCACCCGGGCCACCGCCGGTACGCGATCCTGATCCAGCGCGCTGCGCATGTGCGGGATCGCCACGCCCGACAGGTGGTCCCTGAGCTCGCTCATCGGCGCCTGCTCGTCCGCCACGAGGCGCAGCCGTACCAGCAGCCGGGCGCCGGAGCCGCCGAGGTCGGCCCCGGCGCTCAGCACGGCGGGGCTGGTCTCGACGTCCGCCGCGACCGCGGTCGTCATGCCCTTCGCGGTGAGGTCGGTGACGCCTCCGGGGCCGGTCTCCAGCCGCAGCGAGTCGCGGCTGTCGCGGCGCCCCTGGACGAACAGCCAGCGCAGGCCGAGCAGCGCCACGATCACGGCCACCAGCGCGATGGCCCACCAGATCCACGGGCTCCAGGCCGCGAAGAACGACCGCACGGAGAAGTTCACGATCGGCGTCAGCGCGCGGGCCCGCCCGAACGCCCCCAGGCCGCGGGCCAGCGCGTAGACGCCGAGCAGGAGCAGCACGATCCCGGTCAGGGCCAGACCCCAGCGGTTGCCGCGGCTCGTTCTGCGGTTCACTTGCGCTCCCTCACGTTGACCTTCACGTGGTACGCCTCGATGGGGCTCAGCGCCACGAGCCTGGACAGCACCGCGGTGTGTACGGCCGCACCGAACCGCTCCCGATCCCACCCGGCGGTGGTCGCGGTGACGGCGGCCGTGTGGCCGCGGACCGAGGCGCGGGCCGCGTGCACGCCCGGAACCCCTTCCGCGGCATGCGCCAGCGCCCTGGCGAAGCTCCTGCGCCGCATGCCGATGATCAGGTCCGCGTCCCCGGTACGTACCGGCACCAACCGCGGCCTGCCGGGCACCAGTGCGGCCACGATCAGCGCCAGCCCGACCAGCGCGACGATCGCGGCGCCGAACAGGAACAGCCCGTTGTTCCACGGAGTGGACGCCGCCCAGCTCAGCATCCGGTCCAGGCTAGCCCACCGCAGCGGCCGCCCGGCGAGCGCCGAGATCGTCTGCGCGGCCACCACCACGCCCAGGATCATGAGCAGCGCGGCCACCACGACGGCGGGCACGGTCCGCCGCGGCCTGAAGGCCCGCATCGCCGCCCGATCCGCCGCCCGCCCGGCGCCGCTCGGGGGCCGGTCCGTCACCTGGCCGATCGCACCGCCCAGCGGCGCCTCCATCGCCTGGTCGCCCAGGGTCGTCGTCACCGGTTCATCCGCCCCGTGGGCTCCGGTACTCATGGCGAAACCTCCGGACTCATGGCGAAACCTCCGGCGGTGTCCGCGGCGGCGGCTTCGGCGGTGCCTGTCGTGCGGTCTCCCGCGAGGTCTCCTGCGGTGCCTCCGGCAAGGACTCCCGCGAGAAGGTCTCCCGCGAGAAGGTCCCCCGCGAGGACCCCCACGTCGGCGCCGGTGGGGCCGTGAGTTCCGCCATCGTGATGTCCACATGGGACACCTGGAGTCCCGTCAGCGCGGCGATCCTGCTCGCCACGTGGCTCCTGATCGCGGCCGCCACCACGCGCAGCGGCATCGGATAGGCCACGGACACGGTCAGCCCGATCTCCACGGTGTCACCCCGCACCGTGGCGCTCGCCGGGCGCGTCCCGCGTAGCCCGCCGCGCTCGATCACCTCGCGCACCCCAGCCACCTCACCGGCGGCATGGCGGGCGATCTTGACCGCCACGCGGTCCGTGACCTCGGTACGGCCACGCCCCTCGGGAGGTACCGCCGGAGTAGGACGCTGCCCCGGCACCAGCACGGCGGACGCCTGAGACGCGGGCGTGTCCGTGGTCATCTCCGCCTCACGGTGAGGTTCGACAGGTTCACCTCGCCGCCCTCCATGATGCGGCCCACCAGAAGACCGATCGCGCCCAGGACGAGCACGAGGAGGAAGGCGCCGAGCCCGCCGATGGCGCCGACGATGCCCAGCACCATGCCTACGGCCATGCCGATCACGGGCAACCATGAGATGTTCATCTTGAGGTCTCCTTCACCGCGTCTTCGGGCCTCTTGTCTGTGGGCACCGTGTTGTCTGTGGACACCGTGTCTTCGGGCACCACGTCGTCGATCCGGATGTTCACCGGACGGTCGCCGGCCAGGTCGGCCACCGCCCGCCGCACCTCTTCCGCAGTCTCAGGCAGTGGGCGGCCGAGGCGCGCCACGATGGCGATGGTCACCTCGCGCTCGTCCACGGAGACGCCCATGAGGCGCTCGCCGGGCAGGTAGGTCGCCACCGTCCCGAAGAGACCGCCCGACAGCCCGGCCACCCCGGCGCAGGCGCGAACCCGCTCGGCGACCGACTGGGCCTCGCTCATCGGGGCCTCGGCCGTCCGGGCGCCACTCGGCTGAGCGTCGCTCGTCCGGGCATCACTCGCCGGGGCGCCGCTCGTCTGAGCGCCGCTCGTCTGGGCCTCGGTCATTGGACCCTGGGCCCCTGCTCCGACTTGCCGCGAGACTGCTCGCCCGCGGCGGTGCCCATCCCGCTCTCCTCCCCGGCGGGTGTGTCCCGCATGGGCATGTGTACGTCGTCGACCCTGATGTTCACCTCGGTGACCTCGAGCCCGCACATGCGCTCGATCGCGTTGATGACGTTCCTGCGCACGGCCCCGGCCAACTCCGGGATCGCGATGCCGTACTCGGCGACCAGGTCGAGGTCCACGGCCGCCTGCCGCTGGCCCACCTCCACCGAGACGCCCTGAGAAAGGCTCTTGTCGCCGCCGACCATGCCGCGCATGGTGCTGAGTGCTCTGGCGGTGCCGCCACCCATGTCGTACACGCCGGACACTTCGCTCGCCGCGATGCCGGCGATCTTCGCGACGACCACGTCCTCGATGGTGGTGGTGCCCTTGTCGGTCACCAGTGACCCGGACGGGCCGCCTTCCATCGTCCTGGCCCGCGGTACCGTGCCCTGCTGATTGACTACCGTGTCAGCCACGATCCGTCACCTCCTGACACTCGATGTGTCACAAAGCCCTCGTAACCTCCAGGCAACCGAAAATGCGCGACAAAACGGACTTTAGGTACGTTTGTGACCGATTCATGAGGCGGGCGGAGGGGGTGGCGGCGGCGATAGCCTTGTCAGGTGCGTATAGCGAGGTTCTCCACAGGCGAAGGCGTGTCGTTCGGCGTGGTCGAGGGTGGCCCGGGTGAGGAGTTCGTGTCCGCGATCTCCGGGCACCCGTTCGGGGACGTCCAGTTCACCGGCGAACGCCACCCGCTGTCCCAAGTGCGGCTGCTGGCCCCGATGCTGCCCAGCAAGGTGGTGGCCATCGGCAGAAACTACGCCGAGCACGCCCGTGAGCTGGGCAACGAGGTCCCGGACGAGCCGCTGATCTTCATCAAGCCGTCCACCTCCGTGATCGGCCACGGCGAGCCCATCGCCTACCCGACGTCGCTGTCCCACCGCGTCGACTACGAGGGCGAGCTGGCCCTGGTGATCGGCCGGCTCTGCCGCGAGGTGCCGGTCGAGCGCGCCAAGGACGTCATCTTCGGCTACACATGCGCCAACGACGTCACCGCCCGCGACCTGCAGAAGAAGGACGTCCAGTTCACCAGGGCCAAGGGCTTCGACACCTTCTGCCCGCTCGGGCCGTGGATCCAGACGGATCTCGACCCCTCCGACCTGGCGCTCACGACGACGGTCAACGGTGAGGTGCGCCAGAGCGGCCGTACCAACCAGCTCATCCACGACATCCCCGCGCTGGTCGCCTACGTCAGCGCGGTCATGACGCTGATCCCCGGCGACGTGATTCTGACCGGCACCCCGGCGGGCGTCGGCCCGGTCGAGGTCGGTGACGAGGTCAGCGTCGGCATCGAAGGCATCGGCACTCTGACGAACAAGGTGGTCTCCCGTGACTGATCTACGGGTGCGTTTCGCCCCGTCGCCTACCGGTATGTTCCACGTCGGCGGCGCCCGTACGGCGCTGTTCAACTGGGCGCTGGCCGAGCAGTCCGGCGGCCGCTTCGTGCTGCGCGTCGAGGACACCGACGCGACGCGCAACCGGCCCGAGTGGACCGAGGGCATCATCTCGGCGCTCGACTGGATCGGCATCAACGGCACCAACCCGGTGTTCGAGGGCCCCTATTTCCAGTCGGCCTACGAGCCGCAGCACCGCGAGGCCGTGGCCAAGCTGCTCGCCGACGGCAAGGCGTACTTCTGCGACTGCACCCGCGAGACGCTCGTCGCCCGCACCGGCTCCGAGCACAAGGGCTATGACGGGTTCTGCCGTGACCGGGGCCTGACCGAGGGCGCCGTCCGCTTCCGCACCTCCGACGAGGGCGTCACGGTCGTCGAGGACGTCATCAGGGGCCGGGTGGAGTTCCCCAACGACGCCCAGGAGGACTTCGTCATCGCCCGCACCGACGGCTCGCCGCTCTACGTGCTGGCCAACGCGGTCGACGACATCACCCAGGGCATCACCCACGTGGTGCGCGGTGAGGAGCACCTGGGCAACGCGGCCAAGCAGCAGCTCCTGTGGCCCGCGCTCGGCGCCAACCCGCCGGTCTGGGCGCACCTGCCGGTGATCGTCAACGAGCAGCGCAAGAAGCTGTCCAAGCGCCGCGACAAGGTGGCACTGGAGGACTACCGCGCCGAGGGCTACCTGGCCGAGGCCATGGTCAACTACCTCATGCTGCTCGGCTGGGGCCCCGGCGACGACCGCGAGATCATGCCGTGGGTGGAGATGATGCCGCTGTTCAAGCTGGAGAGCGTCAACTCCGCCAGCGCGTTCTTCGACGAGAAGAAGCTGCGGGCCTTCAACGGCGAGTACATCCGGGCCCTGCCCGTCGAGACGTTCGAGGAGCGCTGCTCGTCCTATCTCGAGGCCGACTGGGACCGGGAGATGTTCAGCAAGGTCGCGGCGCTGGCGCAGACCCGCATCACCGTGCTGTCCGAGATCAGGCAGAACGTCGACTTCCTCTTCCTCGACGAGCCCGTGTTCGACGAGGCATCCTGGGACAAGGCGATGAAGAACTCCCCGGTGGAGATCCTCGGTGGCTACCTGGAGCGGCTCCAGGGCGTCAGCTGGGACCCCGATTCGCTGAAGGAGGCGCTGGAGCAGGTCGGCGCCGCCCACGGACTCAAGCTGGGCAAGGCCCAGGCGCCCGTACGCGTCGCCGTCACGGGCCGGACGGTGGGCCTGCCGCTGTTCGAGTCGATCGAGGTGCTCGGCCGCGAACGCACCGAGGAGCGGATCCGCGCCGCCCTGGCCCGCCTCCAGGGCTGACGGCAACGATCCGGCGGGCACTCAGGGGTACGGCGCGCCGCCGCGCCCCTGAGCCGGTCGAGCACGCCGGACAGGGGGCAGCGGACAGACGCGGGGAGGTCAGAGGAGGCCGCGGCGCTCCAGCAGCGGCTGGATGCTGGGCTCCCGGCCGCGGAAGTTGCGGAAGGCGGTCAGCGGGTCGATGCTGCCGCCCCTGGACAGCAGCTCGCGGCGGAAGTGGTCGCCGTTCGCCCGTTCCAGACCGCCGTTCTCCTTGAACCACAGGACGCTCTCGGCGTCCAGCACCTCGCTCCAGATGTAGGAGTAGTAGCCGGCGCTGTAGCCCCCCGCGAAGATGTGCGCGAAGTAGTTGGTCCGGTAACGCGGCCGGACCGTCGGCAGGGCGATCCCGGCCGCCTCCAGCGCCGCGGACTCGAAAGCCTCGGCGTCGGCCACCGCCTCGCCCGCGGCCAGCTTGTGCCAGGCCCAGTCGAGGAGCGTCGCGGCCAGATATTCGACCGTCATGAAGCCCTGGTTGAACTTCTCCGCGGCCTTCATCTTCTCCACCAGCTCGGCGGGCATCGGCTCGCCGGTCTCGTGGTGCTTGGCGTAGTTGGCCAGGATCTCCGGCCAGGTCGCCCACATCTCGTTGACCTGGGACGGGTACTCGACGAAGTCGCGCGGCACGCTGGTGCCCGACACGCGGGGGAAGCGCACCTCGGAGAACAACCCGTGCAGCGCGTGCCCGAACTCGTGGAAAGCCGTGTTGACCTCGTCGTAGGTCAGCAGCGTCGGCCCGGAACCCGGCTTGGTGATGTTGAGGTTGTTCATCACGACCGGCAGCTCACCGAACAGGCCCGACTGGTCGACCAGGTTGTTCATCCACGCGCCGCCCCGCTTGTTGGGCCGGGCGTACGGGTCGAGCAGGAACAGGCCGAGCCGGCCGCCGTCCTCGTTGAACACCTCGTAGACGCGTACGTCCTCGTGGTAGCCCTTCAGGTCGGGCCGCTCGGTGAACGTGACGCCGTAGAGCCGCGTGGCCGCGTAGAACACGCCGTCGCGGTAGACGCGCCACAGCTCGAAGTAGGGTCGCATGGCCCCGGCGTCGAAGTCGTAGCGGGCCTGGCGCACCTTCTCCGAGTAGTAGGACCAGTCCCACGGCTCGACCGCGAACCCGGCCTGCTCGGTGAGCGCCTCCGCCTCTTTCTTCGCATTGCGTACGGCCGGCCCGACGAGCTGCCCCAGCATGGCCTCGACCGCCTCCACGGTCTTGGCCGTCTGGTCGGCGACCGTGTGGGCGGCGTGGTTGGGGAAGCCCAGCAGCGCGGCGCGTTCGGCCCGCAGCGTGGCCATCTTGATCGCCAGCTCGAAGTTGCGCGGCGCCCGCTCCACGCTCAGCGTGTAGAGCCTGCGGCGCACGTCGCGGTCGGTGAGCTGGGCCAGCGCCGGCTGGTTGGTGTAGTTGAGCAGCGGCAGGACGTAGCGCCCGTCCTTCGCCAGCGACTGGATCGTGGCCTCGTCGAAGCCGTCGAGATCCTTGGCGTCGTCGACGACCAGCGCGGACTCGCTCAGCGCTTTCAGCAGGTTCTGGGCGAACTCGGTGGACAGCCGGGACAACTCCTCGTTGAGCCGCCGCAGCTCGCCCTGCTCGACCTCCGTCAGGTCGGCGCCGGCCCTGACGAAGTCCTCGCGGTATTTCTCCAGCAGCCACGACTCCTCGGGGTCGTCCGTGGTCACCCGCTTGACGCGGGCCCAGAGCGCGCGGTTGAGCCGGATCGCGTCGCTGTGCTTGGCCAGCGCGGGCGAGATCTGCTTCTCCAGCTCCAGGACGCCCTCCGTGGAGTTGGAGGAGACGATGCTGAAGAAGGCCGCGGACACGCGCTCCAGGATGCGCCCGGAACGCTCCAGCGCGGCGATCGTGTTGTCGAAGGTGGGCGGCTCACCGCTGTCCGCGATCGCCTCGACCTCGGCCAGCCCTTCCGCCATCCCGCGCTCGAACGCGGGGAGGTAGTGCTCCTCGCGGATCTCCTCGAAGGGCGGCAGCTGGTAGGGCAGGCTGCTGGGGGCGAAGAAGGGGTTCTCTGCCAACGCTTGGGCTCCTCCACGTGGTGCTTTGTCCCCCTCAGCTTGGCACGCCCGGCTCTCTTCCGCGCCCTGGAAGAAGGCGGTTCGGCAATCGTTTTGGTCTTGGCGCCCAAGCTGGGCTATTCTTTCGGACGTCGCCTTAACGCACCCCACGGGGTTCGGGCCGGTGGGGTATGGTGTAATTGGCAGCACGACTGATTCTGGTTCAGTTAGTCTAGGTTCGAGTCCTGGTACCCCAGCGCTTAACGGATGTCTCATAGAGGCGTCCGTTTTTTGCTTATGGATGAATTTCGGATGCGGCCGGGGTCGTTCCTCGCCTTCCTGGCTCCCCTCCTGATGCCCCTCGTGCTCTTCTTCCCCGTGTGCCTGCTGCTCGGTGCGATCGTGACGGGCAGCACGGCCGCCGGAGTGCTGATCGGCGCCCTCGGCGTCGGCGCGCTCACCGGCGTGCTGGCGATCAAGCACCGCCGGATGGTGGCGGGCACCGTCGTGCGCTTCTCCCCGCAGGGCGTGGAGCTGGCCGACGCGCACGGCTTCCGCCTCCGGCTGGCGTGGGCCCGGATGGAGCGGATCGACGTCGTGGAGAGCCGGATGGCCAGCCCTCGTCCGATCGGCCGCCTCGGCGGCGTCCGGGTGCGGGCCGACGCCCTGCGGTCCGTCGGGCTGATCGGCTGGGGCGAGCGTGACGTGCCGCCGCGGATACCCCCGTGGATGCGGGCTCAGCTCGCCGCGGTGCCCGTCGATCCGGAGACCGGCCTCCAGTGGCTCGGCATTCCGCTCGGTGCCGTCGATCCACTCTGGGAACGCGGCCCGATGGGCGACTGGGTCCGCCGCCATAGGCCCGATCTGCTGGCCTGATAGTGGTTTGGTGGTGCTCCGAGGGTGCGGTAGAGTTACCTGCGTTGCCGGGGGAACCTGGCAAAATCGCTTGTGGACAGGGTCCCGTCGTCTAGTGGCCCAGGACGCCGCCCTCTCAAGGCGGTAGCGCCGGTTCGAATCCGGTCGGGACTACCACTGCCACAAGCTTACGAAGGTCCCGTCGTCTAGTGGCCCAGGACGCCGCCCTCTCAAGGCGGTAGCGCCGGTTCGAATCCGGTCGGGACTACATTTCATCACCGCTCTCGGTCGCATTTCGCGCCGGGGGCTTTTTCTTTTGCCCGCCCAAGCCGGTGGCCCGTCCAAGCCCGTTGCCCGTCCAAGCCGGTGGCCCGCCCAAGACGTCGCTGGAACGGCGATGGCGCCGCTCCAGCGACTGGAGCGGCGCCATCCCGTACGGAAAGTGCCTAGGAGTTGGAGCGGGCCTTGAACAGCGCCCGCCGCGCCGCCTTGGCGACCTGCTTGTCCGGGTGGACCTGAGAGATCAGGTCCAGCAACTCCTCCACGTGCGCGTGCGGGATCTTCCAGATCACCTCGAGCAGGTTGTTGAGCAGCTCCGGCCCGATGTCCCGCAAGCTCCCGATGAACTCCGACCGGCCGAGCCCGGCCGAGATCGTCCACATGTCGAGGATCAGCCAGTGGGTGTCGTCCTGCGTCGGCTCCGGCGCGCCCTCCACCTGGAGCTGGCTCAGGTGCGTGGCCGCGTAGGGGCGCAGCGAGGACTGCTTCAGCGCCTCCTGCCAGGCCGGGATCGCCGCCTCGCCGAGCGTGCCGACCACGCTGGCCGCCTGCACCCGGATGAGCGCGTCCGACTCGTCCTGGGCGGCGGCCTCCAGCAGCTCCTCGGCTGCCTTGCCGGGCTCGCGCAGCCGCATCCAGTCGGCGAACTCGGCGTCGGCCTCCTCCTCCGGCAGCTCGGCGCTGAGCGCGAGCAGCTCGTGGGCGCTCATCGACTCGATGGCCGGCCGCGCGTCGACCTCGATGTCGGAGTCGTCCACCAGGTGGACGACGCCCTCGGTGCCGAGCGGCGTGAGGCTGACCGTCTGACCGGTGACCTCGACCATGCCGTAGCCGGTCAGCCAGGCGAGCGCCCCGGCGAGCGGGTCGCCCGCCGCCTCCCAGGCGTCGGCGCCCAGCTCGTCGAGCTCCGCGGCCGCCTCGGCCAGCTCCTGGCCGAGCTCCGCGAGGTCGCGGGAGCCGCCACCGAGGAGCAGCCTGACCAGCGCCCCCCGCGTGAGGCCCGCCAGGGCCATGGTGAGGTCCTCGTCGGCCAGTTCGGGGTCGCCGTAGTCGACCGAGTGCAGGCCGAGCATCCAGGCGTCGAGCACGTCCTCGTCGTCGTCGAACGGCCACTCGGACGTGTCGTCCTGGACACCCACGGTGTTGGCGTCACCCGGCTCCAGGAACTCCAGGTCGACGGCGAGGTTCCAGACGTTCCACAGGTGCGGGACGGCCTCGGCGAGCGAGCCCTCGGTCTCCGGCCTGGGCAGTCCGACGGCGGTCAGCGCCTCGGCCACCTCGTCGTCGGAGAGCAGGGTGTCTTCCCCCACCCTGCGCCCGGAGCCCACCCACACGGCCAGGTCGCGCGCCTGGGCGATCAGCGGCACCTCGCGGGCGGCCGTGGCCAGCTCGGAGTCGGGGCGCAGCCTGATCGTGTCGAGGTCGGCCAGCGCGTCGGCGAACGGCTCGAAGTCGCCCAGGTCGCCGATCTCCTCCTCCTCGTCGTCGTCGCCTTCGGCGTCGTCGTCGAGGAGGTCCTCCATCAGCTCGACGAAGTCGTCCTCGACGTCGTCGAGCTCGGCCTGCAGGTCGGAGAGGGAGTCAGAACCCTCGGTGAGCCGTCCGGTCTGCGAGAGGAACGTCAGGTACGCGTCGACGGCCGGGAGCATCCCGTCGGCCGCGGCGTCGGGGTCCTCCACGACCTTGGGCATGCGGTCGAGCAGCAGGTTGCGCAGGTCGGCACGCTTCCACGTGCCGAGATCCTGGGAGAAGGCGAGGCGGTGCCACAGCGCCGCTGGTCCCACGAGCTCGGGGTCGCTCTCGGGCGCGTTGTCGCGCGCCCAGATGATGAACTCTTCGAGCAGGGGTCGCAGCTCAGTGGCGGCTACCTCGATGCGATCTGTCACGCACTCAGGCTAGTGCGCCCGCGAGGCACTCGGCTCCCCAAATAGGCGCTTTTGCTGATCATGACGTGCGGCGCATCGCTTCCGTGATGCGTTCGGCCGCCGCCATGACGGGCACCGCGTGCAGCCGGCCGGGGGCTCTCGTCAGCCGTTCGATGGGCCCGGAAACCGAGACCGACGCGATGACCTTGCCGCCGCTGCCCCTTATCGGCGCGGAGACGCTGGCCACCCCCTGCTCGCGCTCGCCGACACTGTGCGCCCATCCTCTGCGCCGCACCGACGCCAGCGTGGCGGCGGTGAACTTGGCGCCGCGCAGCCCCCGGTGCAGGCGGTCGGGCTCCTCCCACGCCAGCAATATCTGGGCGGCGGAACCCGCCGTCATCGGCAACGCCGAGCCCACGGGCACGGTGTCGCGCAACCCGCTGGACCGTTCGGCCGCCGCCACGCAGACCCGCTCGTCACCCTGGCGCCGGTAGAGCTGCGCGCTCTCGCCGGTGAGGTCGCGCAACTGCATCAGCACGGGCGCGGCCACCGCGAGCAACCGGTCCTCACCCGCCGCCGTGGACAACTCGGAAAGCCGTGGGCCGAGCACGAACCTGCCCTGCGTGTCACGGGTCACGATGCGGTGGTGCTCGAGTGCGACGGCGAGCCGATGGGCCGTGGGCCGGGCCAGGCCGGTGGCCTGGACCAGCTGTGCCAGCGAAGCGGGACCCGCTTCGAGGGCATTGAGTACCAGAACGGCCTTGTCCAGTACGCCGACTCCGCTAGAGTTGTCCATACACCGATACTGACGTCTCGACATATGAGAAGGCAAGTCGGAGGACACTCCCGCGAGGGAGCGCGATGGGGAGCATCGCATCAACCAGGAGGAGATCATGGCCCGCACATTGGCGGAGAAGGTCTGGGAGCAGCATGTCGTGCGCCGCGCCGACGGCGAACCCGACCTCCTCTACATCGACCTGCACCTCATCCACGAGGTGACCAGCCCGCAGGCGTTCGACGGTCTCCGTCTCGCCGGGCGGACCGTGCGCAGGCCTGAGCTCACCATCGCCACCGAAGACCACAACGTGCCGACCGTGCTCGGCCCGATCGCCGACCCGGTGTCCAAGACGCAGGTCGAGACGCTGCGCAAGAACGCCGCCGAGTTCGGCATCCGGCTGCATCCCATGGGTGACGCGGGTCAGGGCGTGGTGCACATCATCGGCCCGCAGTTCGGCCTGACCCAGCCGGGCATGACGATCGTCTGCGGTGACTCCCACACCTCCACGCACGGCGCGTTCGGCGGCATCGCGTTCGGCATCGGCACCTCCGAGGTCGAGCACGTGCTGGCCACCCAGACGCTGCCGGCCTACCGGCCGAAGACGATGGCCATCGAGGTCTCGGGCGAGCTGCCCGTCGGCGTCACGGCCAAGGACCTGATCCTGGCCATCATCGCCAAGATCGGCACCGGCGGCGGCCAGGGCTACATCGTCGAATACCGTGGTGAGGCCGTACGCAAGCTCTCCATGGAGGGCCGCATGACGGTCTGCAACATGTCGATCGAGGCCGGTGCCCGCGCGGGCCTGATCGCGCCCGACGAGACGACCTTCGACTACCTCAAGGGCCGTCAGCACGCGCCGACCGGCGAGGCGTGGGACCAGGCCGTCGAATACTGGAAGTCGCTGCGCACCGACGACGACGCCGTGTTCGACAAGGTGGTCGAGATCGACGCCTCGACGCTCACGCCGTACGTCACCTGGGGCACTAACCCGGGCCAGGGCCTGCCGCTGGACGCGTCCGTGCCCAGCCCCGAGGACTTCGCCGACCCGATCGCCCGCTCGGCGGCCGAGCGGGCGCTGGAGTACATGGGCCTCACGGCCGGCACGCCGCTGCGCGAGATCGAGGTCGACACGGTCTTCGTCGGCTCGTGCACCAACGGCCGCATCGAGGACCTGCGCTCCGCCGCCGAGATCCTGCGCGGCCGCCAGGTCACCACCCGCACGCTGATCGTGCCCGGCTCGATGCTGGTCAAGCTCCAGGCCGAGCAGGAGGGCCTGCACGAGGTGTTCAAGGCCGCCGGCGCCGAATGGCGCGAGGCGGGCTGCTCGATGTGCCTCGGCATGAACCCCGACACGCTCCAGCCGGGCGAGCGCAGCGCCTCCACCTCCAACCGCAACTTCGAGGGCCGCCAGGGCAAGGGTGGCCGCACCCATCTGGTGTCGCCGCAGGTCGCCGCCGCGACCGCCGTCACCGGCCGCCTGACCGCCCCCGCCGATCTCGTTTAGGAGAGCCTTCCGATGGACGCCTTCACCACCCACACCGGTACGGCGGTGCCGCTGCGCCGCAGCAACGTCGACACCGACCAGATCATCCCGGCCGTCTGGCTCAAGCAGGTCAGCCGGACCGGGTTCGAGAAGGGCCTGTTCGCCGCCTGGCGCGAGGACCCGGCGTTCGTGCTCAACGACCCGGTCTACAACGGCGCCTCGATCCTCGTCTCGGGCCCTGACTTCGGCACCGGCTCCTCGCGCGAGCACGCCGTGTGGGCCCTGCAGCAGTACGGCTTCCGCGCCGTGATCGCCGCCCGCTTCGGCGACATCTTCCGCAACAACTCCACCAAGATGGGCCTGCTCCCGGTCGTCCTGCCGGGCGACAAGGTCGAGGCGCTCCAGGCGGCCGTCGAGGCCGACCCGGGGCTGGAGGTGACCGTCGACCTCGTGGAGCGCCAGGTCCGCTGGGCCGGGGAGAGCGTCGGGTTCGAGATCGACGACTACACCCGCTGGCGCCTCATGGAGGGCCTCGACGACATCGGACTGACCCTGCGTCATGCCGACGATGTGGCGACGTACGAGAATGGTCGGCAGCCATGGCTGCCGACGACCGTCTAGAAGACGACGAACTGGCGCGGCGGCTGCGCGAAGCGCACCGCCGCGTCCGCATGCTGCCCGCAGCCGAGAAGGAACGGCTGGGCCGCCGTTACGTCGCGATCTGCGATCTGGCGAAGCGGGATCCGGAAAGGGCGGCGACCCGCCTCGACGCGTTTCTCGCCACACTCGACAGCGATTTCGACACGCCACGCGCACCCGAAAACACGCTCGGTGATTGAGTTCCCCCGCGATCCCGCCTACTTTCGAGCGCGTAAGGGGTTTCTAACGAGAACTCATGAGCTGGAACCCCGAGCCGTAACTGGGGGAGCAGACCTTTATGAACAAGCGGGAACTCGTCGACGCCATCGCAGACCGGGTGGGCGACAGGAGGACGGCCACGGAGGCCGTGAACGCGATCATCGACGCCATCCAGAAGGCGGTCGCCAGCGGAGACAAGGTCTCGATCACCGGCTTCGGCGCGTTCGAGATGGTCCACAAGGGGGCCAGGAGCGCCCGTAACCCGTCTACGGGTGCCGAAATCGCGGTCCCGGAGAGCTGGGGGCCCAAGTTCCGTCCGGGTTCGGACTTCAAGGAACTCGTGAACGTCGGCGGCAAGAAGCTCTCGAAGAAGAAGTAATCACAGGAAGTAGCCGGGCGCCCGGTCCCCTGTCGGGGGGCCGGGCGTTTCCTTATCTCTGGGGGATCCCGGGGATTCCTGGATTCCCGGCGAATCAGGGAGCGGAAAGGTCGACAGCGTTATGTAGGTGATCTCGTCACCCGTCATCGCGAGGCGGACCCGCTGCCCCGAGCGCAGGAGCCGCAGCGGCCCCGCGTCGAAGGCGGGCGTGCCGAACTCCAGCACGGTCCCGTCATCGAGGAAGACCGAGCCGGAACGCGTCACCGGATCGAAACTGCGTACCGTCGCCTGCATGCGGCCCAGCGTAAACGGTGCGTCCGCGCCCAGCGAGACCCCGGCGCGTCACGAAGACGATCACAACTCGCCGCGTCACGCAGGCGGCCACAGTTCGGCGACGACCGCCGCGGTGTGCCGTCCCAGTCCCAGGGCGATGGCGGCCCGCAGATCGTCGGGGGTGTCCACGTCGCGCCTGACCGAGTCGATGTCCTCCGTACACAGCTCCTTGGCGCCGCCCGCCAGGTGCCTGGCCCGCGACTCCCCGCCGAAGCGCGGCGTGAACGGGCGGCCCGGCCGTACCCCGTAGAAGGTGGTGCCGACGTCGAGCGCGTCGGGCACGAAGGACTGGTCGAACTCCGCGGCGCGGGCCAGCGCGGTGGCCAGCTCCGCCGGGCGCAGGGCGGGCAGGTCCGCCTGCAGGGCACCGATCCCGTCGCCGGGCGCGACGCGTACGGCGTGCGCCGCGCCCGTACGCAGAGCGGTGTTCAGGCCGCGGTCGGGGTCGTGCACCACCTCGGCCCCCAGCGCGGTCAGCGGCCCGGCGGCGGCCGGGTCGGCGGTCACCACGATTACCCGGGCCACCAGCGGGCAGGAGAGCGCCGCCGCGACGGTGTCGCAGGCGACGGCGACGGCCAGCCGGGTGCGGTGCGGACCCGTGGCGGCCGCCAGTCGAGTCTTGGCCGCGACCAGCGTCTTCACCGGAATGACCAGTGACCAGCGGATGCTCATAGGGTTAAGCATCGCGCCTCGACATCCCATGCGGCCAACCGGGAGACTTGGGGCGCAGACCGTAGGAGGAGATCATGAGCCGCCCCACGCGCCCATCGCGTTTCTGGGAGACCCTGGCCGTAGTGATCGTGAAACCACTGTCATGGCTCCTGATCAAGAAGGACTGGCGCAGGGGCGAGCGCATTCCTCGCACAGGCGGCATCATCATCGCGACGAACCACCTCTCCTGGACCGACCCCGTGCTGCTGGCGCACTTCCTCTACAACAACGGGCGGTGGCCGGTCATCCTGGCCAAGGCCACGCTGTTCAAGGTGCCGTTCCTGGGCAACGCCGTCCGCTCCCTGCGGGCCATCCCCGTCGAGCGGGGCAGCGACGAGGCGGCCAAGTCGCTGCACGAGTCGGCGGCGCGGCTGAAGGACGGCGCCGCGATCCTCTTCTATCCCGAGGGCACCTGCACCCGGGATCCCGACCTGTGGCCGATGGTCGGCAAGACGGGCGCGGCCAGGCTGGCGCTGGAGAGCGGCGCACCGGTGATCCCGGTGGCCCACTGGGGCGCGCACGAGCTGCTGCCCTATGGGGAGAAACGGCCAAGGTTGTTCCCGCGCAAGACGTTCCGCGTGATGGTGGGGCCGCCGGTCGACCTGTCGGCGTACACAGGGCAGGAGCCGCAGGCCGACGTGCTGCGCGCGGCCACCCACGACATCGTGATGGCGATCACCGAGCAGCTCGCCGCGTTGCGCGGGCAGCAGGCTCCCGCGGCCCCCTACGACCCGGCCGGACGGTGATGGCATGACGAAGGTCGCGGTGTTCGGCACCGGATCGTGGGGCACCACGTTCGCGATGATCCTGGCCGAGGCGGGCAACCACACTGTGCTGTGGGGCCGCCGGCCGGAGCTGGTCGCGGGGATCGAGCGCGGTCACGCCAACCTCGACTACCTGCCCGGCGTGGCGCTGCCCCCGTCGCTGCGCGCGACGACGGACCCGGCCGAAGCGCTCGACGGCGCCGACTTCGTGGTGCTCGCCGTGCCGTCGCAGTCCCTGCGGCCCAACCTGGCCGCCTGGCGTGAGCACATCCCGCGCGACGCGGTCCTGGTCAGCCTGATGAAGGGCATCGAGCTCGGCACGACCAAACGGATGAGCGAGGTCATCCGCGAGGTGGCGGGGGTGCACGAGGATCGGGTCGCCGTCGTCTCGGGCCCCAACCTGGCCAAGGAGATCGCCCAGCGCCAGCCCGCCGCCACGGTCGTGGCCTGCGTGGACGAAGGGGTCGCCGCGCGCCTGCAGGCGGTCTGCCACCTGCCGCCGTGGTTCCGCCCCTACACCAACACCGACGTGGTCGGCGTCGAGCTCGGCGGTGCGGTCAAGAACGTGATCGCGCTGGCCGTCGGCGTGGCCTCGGGCATGGGTATGGGCGACAACGTCGGCGCCATGCTGATGACCAGGGGACTGGCCGAGATCTCCCGGCTGGGCGCGGCGCTCGGGGCCGACCCGCACACGTTCGCCGGTCTGGCCGGGATGGGTGACCTGGTGGCGACCTGCACCTCACCGCTGTCGCGCAACCGTACGTTCGGCGAGAACCTGGGCCGCGGCATGACGCTCGCCGAGGTCATCGCCGCCACCAGGCAGACCGCCGAGGGCGTCAAGTCCTGCGAGTCCGTGCTGGAGCTGGCCAGGAAGCACGACGTGGAGATGCCGATCACCGAGGTCGTGGTCGGCGTGGTGCACGACGGCATGTCGCCGAGCGAGGCCGGAATGCTGCTCATGTCCCGCTCGCCCAAGCCCGAGCGTTACGGCGTATGACACGTCTTCCGCTTGCCTGATTTGTGGTCCGGCGTGCGTATGGCGACGTCATCCGCGCGCTTGACTCGCTGTGCGGCGTACGCGCCGGTAGATTCGGACCTCATGAGCAAGCCACGCGTCGCCGTCGTTTTCGGAGGTCGCAATTCCGAGCACGCCGTGTCCCTGATGGGAGCCGGCAGTGTCCTGGAGGCGATCGACAGGAGCAAGTACGAGGTGATCCCCATCGGGATCGCCCAGGACGGCAGGTGGGTGCTGGCCGCGTCGGACCAGCGGTTCGCCATCGAGGCGGGCGAGCTGCCCGCCGTCGACACCACGGGCGCGGCCCTGGCGTTGCCCTCCGGCAGCGCCTCGCTGGTTGCCTACGACCCGGGCAGCATCCCGGTCGAGCTGGGCAGCGTCGACGTGGTCTTCCCCGTCATGCACGGCCCGTTCGCCGAGGACGGCACGATCCAGGGCCTGCTGGAGATGGCCGGCGTGCGTTACGTCGGCTCCGGCGTGCTGGCCAGCGCGGTGGGCATGGACAAGGCCCACATGAAGACGGTCATGGCCGCCGCCGGACTGCCGATCGGACGCCATGTGGTGGTGCGCGAGCGCGACTGGCGGCTCTACCGGGAGCGGGTGCTGAAGGAGGCCGAGGAGCTCGGCTGGCCGGTGTTCGTCAAGCCCGCCAGGGCCGGGTCGTCACAGGGCATCTCCAAGGCGCACGACCGGGCCTCGCTGGAGCGGGCCGTCGAGGTCGCCCGCGAGCACGATCCCAAGGTGCTCATCGAGGCCGCCATCGAGGGGCGCGAGATCGAGTGCGCGGTGCTCGAGTCACTCGGCGACGAGCCGGCGATCGCCTCGACGCCGGGCGAGGTCAAGGTCCAGGGCGGTCAGGAGTTCTTCGACTTCGAGGCCAAGTACTACCCCGACCAGATGTCGCTCACCGTGCCCGCCGACCTCCCGGAGGCGGTGGCCGAGGAGCTGCGGGAGATGGCCGTACGCGCGTTCGAGGCGCTCGACTGCGAAGGGCTGTCGCGGGTCGACTTCTTCTACACGCCCGAGGGGAAGCTGATCTTCAACGAGATCAACACCATGCCCGGGTTCACCTCGCTGTCGGTGGCGCCGCAGCTGTGGGCCGCCTCGGGGCTGTCGTACCCGGCGCTGGTCGACCGGCTCATCCAGCTCGCCCTGCACCGTTCACCCGGGCTGCGCTGACTGACTACGGGGTGGGCTTCTGGGAGGCCGACGCCTGGCTGATCGGCCCCGAGAGGTCCGCGAGGACCGAGGGGGCGACGTGGGTGCCCGCGATCGTGACCTCGACATAGGCGGGGTCTGCGATCGCGGTGTACAGGGTCGGCTTGTCGGGGTCGGCGAACCAGCCCACGCCGTCGATCTCCTGCAACGTGTCGGTCGGGGACATCCGCGCCGGGCGCGGCACACCGCAGCGGAGCGCGATCTCCGCCTCCCCCCAGACCGTGACGTACGGGGACGCGGGCGTGGACTCACCGCGTGCGGCGCCGTCAAGCGTCTTGGGCAGCCGCCCGGCCAGCCTCTCGCAGGCCGCCGCCGCCTCCCCCTGAGGCTTCGGCGGCTCCACGCGAACGGCGCCGCCACACCCCGCGAGGATCAGCAGGGCGAGCAGGACAGTGGTGCGGCGCATGAACTAGATTTACCTCAAATATGGACGATCGGGCACGTCAGAGTACGTGTGATGCCCTCCACGGCCTGAATCTGGGCGACCACCAGCTTGCCCAGTTCGTCGACGTTGTTGGCCTCCGCGCGCACGATCACGTCGTAGGGGCCGGTGACGTCCTCCGCCTGCGTGACTCCGGGAATGCCGGAAATCTCGCGGGCCACGCTCGCGGCCTTGCCGACCTCGGTCTGAATAAGGATGTAGGCCTGCACCATTACGTCCTCCCGGGCGATTCGATCACGCCGAAGGGCCACCGTACCCTGTGTGCGTCAGGAGGTGCGTCATCACAGTCGGAGATCTCGGCGAATTCGGAGCGGTGTCTCGTATTTCCGGGCGTTTGCCGCAAGGTGCGACGGTTCTCCTCGGACCGGGCGACGACGCCGCAATGGTAAGGGCGCCCGACGGGCGCGTCGTGGTGTCTACGGACCTGCTACTCGAGGGTAGGCACTTTCGCCGCGATTGGTCCAGCGGCTATGACGTGGGGCGCAAAGCCGCAGCTCAGAACCTTGCCGACGTGGCCGCGATGGGGGCCGTGCCGACGTCCATCGTGGTCGGCCTGGGGATGCCCGCGGACCTGCCGGTGGAGTGGCTCGACGCGCTCGCCGACGGGTTCCGCGACGAGTGCGCGATCGTGGGAGCGAGCGTCGTGGGCGGCGACATCGCGCGCGGCGACCTGGTCGTCATCGGGGTGACGGCGCTCGGCGATCTGGGCGGCCGAGCGCCGGTGACCCGGTCGGGCGCGCGCCCCGGGCAGGTGGTGGCGGTGGCCGGACGCCTTGGGTACGCCGCCGCGGGGCTGGCACTGCTCGAATCCGGCTGGCCGCCCAGCCAGCCTTCGGAGCCGAGCCGTGTGGAGGGGATGCCCCTCTCTCCGCCCTTCTCTCCGCAGGGAGAGGCGCTCTGGGAGGCCGTGGCCGCGCATCGGCGGCCGTGTCCGCCGTACTCCTCGGGGCCCCAAGCCGCGGAGCTGGGGGCGAGCGCGATGCTCGACGTGAGTGACGGCCTGCTTCAGGACCTCGGGCACATCGCGGCGGCCAGTGGCGTACGCGTCGAGCTGGACCCGGCCGCGTTCGTCGTTGGGGAGCCGGTGGCGGCGGTGGCCGAGCGGCTGGGGGCCGATCCGCTGGACTGGGTGCTGTCGGGCGGTGAAGATCACGCGCTCGCGGCGGTGTTCCCCGCCGGAGTGGCGCTGCCGCCTCCGTGGCGAATCGTGGGGGACGTAGTGGCAGGTCAGGGAGTTCACGTCCGAGGGCGTGAAATTGGTCACGCCGGATGGGATCACTTTGCGTGACAAGCCGCCGCGATTTGTGTAAGGTTTGGCGGATTTGGGGTGTGACTACCGGGATTACTGGGACAAAGCCGTAGTAAAGGTGTTATGAAGATTGGCGGCCACTGTAACCTGCAGAAAGGGCAGCCATATGGGCCGCCACGGCACAGGTGGATCCGACGACGAGGATGAATGGGGGAACGAGGGCTCCGACGATTCACAGGAGGACCCCAGGTTCACCACCGACCCCGCCGCGAGGTGGGCCGCCGTCCCGGATCCGACCGCCAAGAGCGCCTTCTGGGGCCCGGACGAGCCAGGAGCCGAGCCACCCGGCTGGCCCTCGCCGCCCGACCAGGTGGAGGTGACGGGCCAGTGGGCGCCGATGCCGAAACGGGAAGGCGGACCGGCCCCGACCGGGCCTGCTCCCGGCGTACGGCCTGACCCGTTCGAGACGACGGGCGCGTTCGCGCCGCCGCCGCGGTCGAAGGCCGCCGGCCGGCCCCCGGAGTCGTCCTCCGAGCCCCCGAGCATGTTCAGCCGCCCAGAAGGACCCACGGGCGGTTTCACCCGCCCCGAAGGACCCGCAGGGGGCTTCACCGGGCCCGAAGGGCCCGCACGCGGCTTCACCCATCCGGAAGGGCCCTCAGGCGGCTTCACTCGCCCCGAAGGGCCCTCGGGCGGCTTCGCTCACCCGGAAGGACCCGCGGACGGCTTCACCCGGCCCGAAGGAGCTTCGGTCCTCCCCTTCATGCGTCCCGACGGGTCAGCCACGCGGCCCCAGGGGCGTCCTGAGGGCTCTGGGGCGTTCCCAGAGGGGCCTTCCGAGACCACGGGGGCCTTCATCATGCCCCCCGAAGGTGGGTTCAACCAGCCGCAGCAGCCGCCGGCGGGCGGTGCCGGACAGTCCGACCGTCCCGAGGGGCCGTTCGAGACGACCGGCGCCTTCACGCGTCCGGAATGGGACACCCCCGGCCGGCCATCGGGACCCGCCGGCGAGCCCGGCTCGAACGAGACACGTGACTTCAACGAGCCCTTCGGCGCCACCCAGGTCTTCGGTTCCACCGAGGTGTTCGGGCCGCCGTCGAACGAGCCGCCCGCGCCGGGCGACATCAAGGTGTACGGCGCGCCGACCATGGTCGACGCGCCCACGCCCGCCTGGGCGGACAGCGCCGACAACGGCTTCCTCGGCTCGGGCTGGTCGTCGGACGAGCCGATCGACGAGCCCGAGCCGCGCCGCCGCCGTGGCCGCAAGAAGCCGCCCGCCGACCCCGACGTGCTCGCCGCGCCTCCCAGTGGCGGGCGGGGCAAGGTGGCGCTGCTCTCGGTCGCCGCCGTGGCGGTCGTCCTCGGCGGTACTGTCGCCGGCGTCAAGATGATGAGCTCCTCGAACGATCCGGCCAAGTGCGCCGGCGCCACCTGCGCCGCCGTACAGGTGACCAACCAGCCGGGTGCGAAGCCCAGCGAGTCCCCGGCGGATGAGGAGCCCACGGAGGAGCCCTCCGAGGAGCCGACCAAGGAGGAGACCAAGGCCGCCGACACCCCGAAGCCGTCGGCCACGGTCAACGTGCACACGCCGCACCGTAGCGCCTCCCCGACACCGACGCCGACCAAGACGAAGACGAAGAAACCGGTCAAACCCACGAGGGAGCCGGCCGACCCGAGCCCGACGGAGAGCCCCACGGAGGAGCCGACCGAAGAGGCCACGACGGTCAACAACCCCGACACCCAGACCGGCACTGTCACGACGGCCCCCGTACCCACCGACCCGGCCCAGGCCGCGGGCGGTCAGTCGGTGAGCCTGAACTTCGACGTGACCAACCAAGGGCTGGTCGGCTACACCGCGCACCTGGACGTCGTCAATTCCTCCCTGGCGGCGCTGCCGTCGCTCACGGTCTCCCTGCCGATCCGCGGCCGGGTACTGGACGTGAAGGGCGCCGGGTGGACGCAGGACGGGGATCAGCTGATCATCGACCTGCCCGAGTCGCTCGCCGAGGGCGGCACCGCCCAGCTGACGATCTCGGCCACGGGCCGGGGCGCCGCGCCGGCGAACTGCGGCCTGGTGGGCGGGGACTGCGCCGTCAGCTAAGCAGCCATGCCGGTGGGGGAGGGGCCGTCAGTTGATCGGCCCTCCTGCCGGGGACGGCCCTCAGCCAACCGGCCCTCTCACTGGGGACAAGCCGTAGCTACCCGGCCCTCCCGCTGGGGATGGGCCGTTGGCTAGCCGGCCGTCCCGGCGGGGGATGGTTGGATGGGGGATATGACGGTTACGACCCCTCCATGCGTGCTGACCGTCGCCGGGTCCGATTCCGGCGGCGGGGCGGGTATTCAGGCCGACCTCAAGACCATGCTCGCCTTGGGCGTCCACGGCATGAGCGTCATCGCCGCGGTCACCGCGCAGAACTCGCTCGGCGTCCAGGGCTACTGGGAGCTGCCGCCCGAGGCCGTACGGGCGCAGCTCGACTCGGTGCTCGGCGACATCGGCGCCCGGTCGGTCAAGACCGGCATGCTGGCCTCACCCGGACTGGTCGAGGTCGTGGCGGCGGCGCTGGGCGCGTACTCGGCGCCGGTGGTGGTCGATCCGGTCGGCGTGTCGAAGCACGGCGACCCGCTGCTCGCGCCCGAGGCCGTCGAGACGGTCAAGACGCGGCTGCTGCCGGTCGCCACCGTCGTCACGCCCAACCTGTGGGAGGTCGAGCAGCTCACCTCGGTCAAGGTCGAGGACGAGGACGGCCTGCGCCGCGCGGCCGACGCCATCCTGGAGCTGGGCCCCGCCTGGGCCCTGATCAAGGGTGGCCACCTGCCCGGCGAGCCCGTGGACCTGCTCACGGACGGCACGAGCGAATATCGCTTCTCCGCGCCACGCCTGGACAACCGGCACACGCACGGCACAGGCTGCACGCTCGCCTCGGCCATCGCCTCCCACCTCGCGCTGGGGGACGACGTGCCGACGGCGGTGGGCAAGGCGAAGGAGTACGTGACGGGCGCCATCGCCAAGGGCTTCCCGCTCGGCGACGGCATCGGCCCGGTCGACCACGCCTGGCGCTGGCGCTGACCCGAGCCATCCCGGACACGGCGAAAGCCCGCCGCTCGGTGTCGAGCAGGCGGGCTTTGGCGAAAGTCGGGACCGGCTAGCGGGTGACCTTGCCGGCCTTGATGCACGAGGTGCACACGTTGAGCTTCTTCGGCGTGCCGCCGATGACCGCGCGGACCGTCTGGATGTTGGGGTTCCAGCGACGGCGGGTGCGGCGGTGCGAGTGGGACACGTTGTTGCCGAAGGTCGGCCCCTTGCGGCAGACATCGCAGACGGAAGCCACGGTATCGCTCCTTAAAACAGTCGATGTAGCCCTGTCCGCGTGATGCTTTCCGGGCGAAGGGCATGCCGGGACAACCGGCCAGCCTGACGAGGATATCCGATCCGCGCCACTGGGCGCGAACCACGAGCACTAGACGGGCTCAAATGCGGAGATATCCTCCTGCATTAACGGTAGCGCATGCGGGGAGGTCGGAGCGCGCAGATGGAGGTTCTCGACCCGCCCGCGGTACGCCGCTGGGCCCGCCTGGCCGCCGACGCTCTGGGCGGCGCCAGAGCGGAGATCGACGCGCTCAACGTGTTCCCGGTCGCGGACGGCGACACCGGCACCAACCTGCACCTGACCGTGCTCTCCGCGGCCGAGGCCGTCGAGGCGCTGCCGGACGACGTGGACGCCGCGGTGATGTGGCAGACGCTCTCCTACGGCGCGCTGATCGGCGCCAGGGGCAACTCGGGGGTCATCGTCAGCCAGGCGCTGCGCGGGCTCGCGGAGGTGCTGAAGGACGGCGCCGACTTACGCGCCGGGCTGCTGCGGGCCGCCACCTTGGCCAGGGAGGCCGTGGCCAGGCCGGTCGAGGGCACCGTGCTGAGCGTGCTGGAGGCGGCGGCACAGGCCGTACAGGAGATGCCCGTACAGGAGGTGCGCAGCCAGGAAGTGCGCGCCCACGAGGTGCCCGGCCAGCAGGATGAGCAGCAGGAAGTGGTCGGCCAGGAAGTGACGGGCGATCTCGCGGCGGTCGCGCGGCGGGCGGCCGGTGCGGCTCGGGCGGCGCTGCGGCGTACGCCCGAGCAGCTGGACGTGCTGGCGCGCAGCGGCGTCGTGGACGCCGGCGGCGCCGGGCTGGCGATCATCCTGGAGTCGCTCGAACGGGTGATCACCGGCTCCTACAGCGACCGCTACGACGTGCCCGCGCCGACCTCACGGATCTCGCCGATGAGCGAGGTGGGGGCCGGCTATGAGGTGATGTACCTGCTCGACGCCGACGACGCCGCGGTGGCCAAGCTGCGCGAGGAGCTCGACGCGATGGGCGACTCGCTCGTAGTGGTCGGTGGCGAGGGCCTGTGGAACGTCCACGTCCACGTCGGCGAGGCGGGCCCCGCGGTCGAGGCGGCGCTGCGCGCGGGGCGGCCGCACCGGATCAGGATCACCTACCTGGCCGAGCGTACGCACCGGGCCAGCGCGGGTCGGGGCGTGGTGGCGGTCGCGGCGGGCGACGGGATCGCGGCGCTGTTCGAGGAGTGCGGCGCGGTGGTGGTGCGCCGCGCCCCCGGCACGCGGCCCACGCTGCCCGCGATGCTGGCCGCCATCCGGGAGGCGGGCGGCGAGGTGGCGGTGCTGCCGAACGACGAGGGCGCCGGGGCGGTGGCGACCGCGGCGGCCGAGGTCGCCCGTGAGGACGGCGTCGTGGTCAGTGTGCTGCCCACCAGGGCCACCGTGCAGGGGCTGGCCGCGCTGGCCGTGCACGATCCGCTGCGCCGCTTCGACGACGACGTGGTGGCCATGACCGACGCGGCCGGGCACACGCGCCACGGGCACCTGGTGGTGGCCGACCGCGAGGCGGTGACGAGCGCGGGCGTGTGCCGTCCCGGTGACGTGCTCGGGCTGATCGACGGCGACGTGTCGGTGATCGGCGGGACGCTCGAGGAGGTGGCCACGCTCGTCGTGGACCGGATGGTGGCGGGCGGCGGCGAACTGGTCACCCTGGTCACGGGGGCCGACGCGCCGGTACGCCTGGCCGCGCACGTCGAAGCCCACCTCAGGGTCATCAGGCCCGACGTGGACCTGGTCGTCTACGACGGAGAGCAGGGCGGTTATCCACTGCTCATCGGTGTCGAATGATTCCTGTCGGCCGCAGGCGGTAGAACATAGTCCCGTGAGCCGTTTCGACGAGCCCCTGACGAAAGCGCTCGACCCCAAGACCGCCAAGCTGCTGCACAGCGTGCTCGGCCTGGAGACGGTCGGCGACCTGCTGCGCCACTACCCGCGCCGCTACGCCGAGCGCGGGGAGCTGACCTCGCTCGACGCGCTGGAGGTCGACGAGCACGTCACCGTGGTCGGCGAGGTCACGAGGCTGATGCGCAAACCCATGCGCAACCGCGGCGGCACCTGGCTGGAGGTCGAGGTCGTCGACGGCGGGCGCAACAAGATCTACCTGTCTTTCTTCGGCAAGGGCTCCCACGTGGCCGAGTCGCGGCTCAAGCCGGGGCGGCGGGGGATGTTCGCCGGGAAGGTGGGCATGTTCGGGTCCAGGACGACGCCGCGGTGGCAGCTGTCGCACCCGGAGTTCGAGCTGTTCGAGGAGGGCGAGGCGAGCGCCGAGGACTTCGCGGCGGCGCCCGTCCCGATCTATCCGGCGGGCAAGGACCTGACGCCATGGGCGATCAGGCGGGCGATCGGCGTGGTGCTCGACACGCTCGGGCCCCTCGACGATCCGCTGCCCGCCGAGCTGCGGGACCGGCGCGGGCTGGAGGGGCTGGGCGAGGCGCTGGAGTCCATCCACCGGCCGAAGGACTTCGCCGACATGCGGCGGGCGCGTGAGCGGCTGAAGTTCGACGAGGCGTTCGTCCTGCAGGCCGTGCTGCTGCAGCGCAGGCAGGCGGCGACCGCGTGGCCCGCCAGGTCCCGGCCCCGGCGGGCCGACGGCCTGCTGGCCGACTTCGACGGGCGGCTGCCGTTCTCGCTCACCGAGGGGCAGGCGCTCGTCGGCGAGGAGATCGCGGCCGACCTGGCGCTGGAGCATCCCATGCACCGGCTGCTGCAGGGCGAGGTGGGCGCGGGCAAGACCGTGGTGGCGCTGCGCGCGATGCTGCAAGTGGTCGACGCGGGTGGCCAGGCGGTGCTGCTGGCGCCCACCGAGGTGCTGGCCCAGCAGCACCACCGCTCGATCAGCGGCATGCTGGGCGACCTCGCGCAGGGCGGCATGTTCGGCGGCACGGCCGTCACCCTGCTCACCGGCTCCATGGGCGCCGCCGCGCGCAGGTCCGCGCTGCTCGACGCCGCCTCCGGCACCGCGGGCATCGTCGTGGGCACGCACGCCCTGCTCCAGGAGCATGTCCAGTTCGCCGATCTGGGGCTGGTCGTGGTCGACGAGCAGCACCGGTTCGGTGTGGAGCAGCGTGACGCGCTGCGCGAGAAGGCCGGCGGCGGCCGTCCGCACGTGCTGGTCATGACCGCCACCCCGATCCCGCGTACGGTGGCCATGACGGTGTTCGGCGACCTGGAGGTCTCGACGCTGTCGCAGCTGCCGTCGGGCCGCGCGCCGATCACCACCCACGTCGTGCCCGCCGCCGAGAAGCCGCACTTCCTGGAGCGCACCTGGGAGCGGGTCCGCGAGGAGGTCGCCCTCGGCAGGCAGGCCTACATCGTCTGCCCGCGCATCGGCGACCTGGAGGGCGACGAGGGGGATCTGCAGGCGCCGCCGTCCGACGACGAGCGGCGCCCGCCGCTGGCCGTCCTCGACGTGGCCGAGCTGCTCTCCAGCGGCCCCTTCCGCGACCTGCGGCTGGGCGTCCTGCACGGCAAGCTCCCGCCGGAGGAGAAGGACGCGATCATGCGCGCGTTCACCCGTGGCGAGCTCGACGTCCTCGTCGCCACCACGGTCATCGAGGTCGGCGTCGACGTGCCCAACTCGTCAGTCATGATCATCATGGACGCCGACCGCTTCGGCGTCTCCCAGCTCCACCAGCTCCGCGGCCGGGTCGGCCGGGGCGGTCTGCCCGGCCTCTGCCTCCTGATCTC
Organism: Nonomuraea sp. NPDC049028; assembly: GCF_043197735.1. Taxonomy (NCBI): domain Bacteria; kingdom Bacillati; phylum Actinomycetota; class Actinomycetes; order Streptosporangiales; family Streptosporangiaceae; genus Nonomuraea; species Nonomuraea sp. NPDC049028. Next base: position 630,699 of record NZ_JBICTR010000003.1, on the reverse strand, counting down.
GGACTTCCCCGAGGGCACCCCCGCCCGAGCCCGCCTGTCGGCCGTGGCGGCGACCCTCGACGGCTTCGAGCTGTCCCGCGTGGACCTCGAACAACGCCGCGAAGGCGACGTCCTGGGCGCGGCCCAGTCAGGCAAACGCTCGTCCTTGAAGCTGCTCCAGCTCCTGCGCGACGAGGACGTCATAGAGGCGGCCAGAGACGAAGCCGCGGCCCTGCTGGCCGCCGACCCGGACCTGAAGTCCAACGACGCCCTGCGCGCGGAGATAGACCGCCTGCTGGCGGACGAACGGGCCGAATACTTGGAGAAGACCTGATCCAAGGGCAGCTCCGGGCATGAGATGCCACGGAATCGAGTAAGGATCGCACGTAACGGCGCCCGGCTCTGTGCGGGTTCAGCGGCCGTTTTCCTGGAGGCCCCCAGCCACGTATGGCGGGTGGCGGCCAACCCGGCCGTGCCGTAAAAACAAAAAAGCCCTTGATCTTGATGTGGGCCCCAGCCGCGGGGACGGCCTCCCCCCGAATGCCGTCCCCGGCTGGGCCCACCCTCGGGTCAGGTGCCGAGGGAACCGGCGTGCGGAAGGGCTCACGATCACGCCGGTCGGCCTCCAACTGGGTCACCTTGAAGGCCGCAGGACCCATCATGCGAGACCCTCCCCGCGATGGGAATCACCCTTGCGTACTCGAGGCCGACACTTGTCCACTCTTGACCTGCGTCGACATGCGGAACAATGGTCCTCATGACTCGGATCATCGCGGGGAGCGCGGGTGGCAGGCGGCTGGCCGTGCCGCCGGGGCGCGGGACGAGACCGACCAGTGACAGGGCGCGAGAAGGGATCTTCTTGACCCTTGACTCGCTGCACGGGCTGGCGGGCGCCCGGGTGATCGATCTGTACGCGGGGTCGGGGGCCGTCGGGCTGGAGGCGCTGTCCCGGGGGGCCGCCCACGCGGTGCTCGTCGAGTCCGACCCGAAGGCCGTCCGCACGATCAGGGCGAACGTCGAGACGCTGGCGCTCGACGGGGCGCGGGTGGTGGCCGACAAGGTCGAGCGGTTCCTGGCGAAGCCCGAGGAGGAGGGCTTCGACATAGTTTTCGCGGATCCGCCCTATGCCGTCACTGACGACGAGGTCACACGCGTACTGGAGTCACTGCGCGACAACGGCTGGCTGACGGATGGGGCTTTGGTGGCGTTCGAGCGGGAAAGCAGGGGAAAAGCCCTGGTGTGGCCCGAAGGCTACGCAGAGGAGAGGGTCCGTCGCTACGGCGAAGCATCCGTTTGGTACGGTCGCGCCGCCGGGAACCCGTAGACCTGGGGAGGCGTTTTGCGCCGCGTTGTCTGCCCGGGGTCATTCGACCCCATCACCAACGGCCACCTCGACATCATCGGCCGGGCTGCCCGGCTGTACGACGAGGTGACCGTGGCAGTGCTCATCAACCTCGAGAAGAGCGGCCTGTTCACGGTCGACGAGCGGATCGAGGTCCTGCACACCGTGACCAAGGAGTACGCGAACGTCAAGGTGCAGAAATTCCATGGCCTGCTCGTAGACTTCTGCAAGCAGAACGACATCCCCGCGATCGTCAAGGGGATCAGGGTGGTCAGCGACTTCGACTACGAGCTGCAGATGGCACAGCTCAACTACCGGTTGTCGGGGGTCGAGACGCTGTTCATGCCGACCAACCCCGAATACTCCTTCCTGTCCTCCAGCAGGGTCAAGGAGATCGCCCGATACGGTGGTGACGTGTCCGGACTGGTGCCTGACCTGGTGCACGAGCTCCTCATCGAGCGGCTCAGGAGCTGACACCGACCTGCTATCCTTTGATTTCGGCCTTGTACGACGGCGACATTTCGCCATGCCTAGCGAGAGCAGATGACTCAGCACCTCGACCCCCGCTCCCCTTGGGTGATCTCCACTCACGACCTGGGTAGGCGACCGGGCTCGATGAAGCGGATGACCCTGTCCCTCCCGGCACCGGTGGATCTCGGCGTCGACATGATCGGTGTCCCCAAGGACGCCGAAGTCGAGCTGGATCTCCGGCTCGAAGCAGTGATGGAAGGCGTGCTCGTCTCGGGCACGGCGCAGGCCCCGCTCGCCGGGGAGTGCGCGCGGTGCCTCGACCCGGTCACCTCGGAGATCGAGGTCGACCTGCAGGAGCTGTTCTTCTACTCCGACGAGGACGCCTCGGAGGAGGATTCACTGCTCGACGGCGAGCTGCTCGACCTCGAGCCGACGTTCCGCGACGCGGCGGTGCTCGCACTGCCGCTGAGCCCCGTCTGCGGTGAAGACTGCGCGGGTCTCTGCACGGAATGCGGGGTCAAGCTGGCCGAGGCCGGCGACGATCACCGGCACGAGAAGATCGACGCTCGCTGGGCGTCGTTGCAAGGTCTGGTTACCGAGAACGATAACGATCAGGAGAAGTGACGTGGCCGTCCCGAAGCGAAAGATGTCGCGGAGCAACACCCGCGCCCGTCGCTCCCAGTGGAAGACGACTGCTGTCGCCCTGGTGAGCTGCCCGCAGTGCCGTTCGCCGAAGCAGCCGCACATCGCGTGCCCCACCTGCGGCACCTACAACCGCCGCCAGGTGATCGAGCCGTCCGCCTGATCGCACCACCTGGTGAGCGGACCATGACCGCTCGAAGGGTTGACGCACTGCCGACCGGGTGCCATTGTGCCCCGGTCGGCGTTACCGTCTGACGCGTGCGGTGGCGGTTCGCCCGCGGCCGTGGTGGACGCCGGGGTTTGATCCCCCCGACGCCCACCACGTTTTCGGGCATCTTCCGCAGCCGTCGCGCCATGTGAAGATGTCCGAGGAGGAAGCACGTGGGCACAGGTCCTAAGCCGGTGGCCGTCGAGGTCGCCCGAGAAGAGCTGGAGCGGGTGCTGCTGGTCGGCCTCGGCTCCGACATCCTGGAGCGGGCGCTGACCCACCGCTCCTACGCGTACGAGAACGGTGGCCTGCCCACCAACGAGCGCCTGGAGTTCCTCGGCGACTCGGTGCTCGGCCTCGTCGTGACCGACACCCTCTACCGCAACCACCCCGACCTGCCCGAAGGCCAGCTGGCCAAGCTGCGGGCCGCGGTGGTCAACATGCGTGCCCTGGCCGATGTGGCCCGCACGCTCGGCCTGGGCCGGTTCCTGCGGCTCGGCAGGGGCGAAGAGGGCACCGGCGGCCGCGACAAGTCCTCGATCCTGGCCGACACGCTGGAGGCGCTGATCGGCGCCGTCTACGTCGACAAGGGTCTCGACGAGGCGTTCCGGGTCGTGCACCTGCTGTTCGACCCGCTGATCGTCCGCTCGGCCTCGCTGGGCGCCGGCCTCGACTGGAAGACCTCGCTGCAGGAGCTCACCGCCTCAGAGGCGCTCGGCGTGCCCGAATACCACGTCGAGGAGAGCGGCCCCGACCACGCCAAGTCGTTCACCGCCGAAGTGCGGGTGGGCGGCGAGTCCTACGGCGCGGGCACCGGCCGCAGCAAGAAGGAAGCCGAGCAGCAGGCGGCCGAGGCGGCGTGGACCCGCATCAGGGCCCGCCGCGAGCAGCGCGAGAGCCAGCCGGCGGGCTAGGTGCCAGAGCTGCCGGAGGTCGAGGTCGTCCGCCGCGGCCTCGCCGAATGGGTCACCGGCCGGGAGATCGCCTCAGCCGAGGTGCTCCATCCCCGTGCCACCAGGCGGCATGTGCCGGGCGTCGAGGAGTTCTGCGCGCGTCTGAGAGGCCGTACGGTGCTCTCCGCGGAGCGCCGCGGCAAATACCTGTGGCTTCCGCTCTCGGGCGACGACGAGGCGCTCCTGGCGCACCTGGGCATGAGCGGTCAGCTGCTCATCGTGCCGCCCGACTCGCCGCTGGAGAAGCATCTACGCGTACGCCTCAGCTTCGCCGACGGCGGCTCCGACCTCCGCTTCGTGGACCAGCGGACTTTCGGCCACGTCATGCTCACCCCCCTGGTCGAGGGCATCCCCGCGCCGATCGCGCACATAGCCCCCGACCCGTTCGAGAAGGCGTTCGACGAGGCCGCCTTCGCCACGAACCTGCGCAAGAAGAAGACCGAGATCAAACGGGCCCTGCTCGACCAGTCCTTGATCAGCGGAGTCGGCAACATCTACGCCGACGAGGCGCTCTGGCTGGCGAAACTCCACTGGGCCCGGCCCACCCAGACGCTCACCCGCCCCAAGATCGCCGAGCTGCTGGCCGCGGTCCGCCAGGTCATGGGCGCCGCCCTCCTGCAAGGCGGGACATCCTTCGACAGCCTGTACGTCAACGTCAACGGGGAGAGCGGCTACTTCGAGCGCTCCCTGGAGGTCTACGGCCGGCGCGACCAGCCCTGCTCCCGCTGCGGCACCCCGATCAGGCGCGACCCGTTCATGAACCGCTCGTCCTACAGCTGCCCGACCTGCCAGCGCAAGCCTCGCTGAGCGGAGTCCTGCGGAGGACCGTGTGGTGGCCTGGGTTCGGCTTGCGTAAAGGAAAAAGGGGGATCCCATGGTGCGGTTGACGGTGTGGGTGCGGGGGCGAGTGCAGGGCGTGGGCTTCCGATGGTGGACGCGCGCACGGGCTCTGGAGCTCGGACTCACGGGCTGGGCGAGGAACGCGACTGACGGCCGGGTGGAGATAGTGGCGGAAGGCACACAAGAGTCCTGCGTCAAGCTGCTGGAGCTGCTCAGAGGTTGCGACACGCCGGGCAGAGTCGATGGAGTGGTGGAACGATGGAGCGAAGCCCGAGGTAGTTTGGTGGGGTTTGTGGAGAGGTAAGGGGTTTCGTTAAACAGCTCAAATAGGGTATAGTTGTATGTCGGGAGTGCCCGAGGGAAGGTCTATGCGGTTCGTTCGACTTGACCGCCCACACTGCCGGTGCGACTCTTGTTAGGTACCACGCGCACCCCTCCCGCAGAATAAGAAGTGCGCGAACCAGTCTGGTCACTCAGCGTGGAGGACCCTTTACCATGGCGAAGGCTCTACTCGGCCACGTCGGCGGTCCTGACCCTCGAATGGTCTCGGAGATGCGCCGTCTGCAACAGCGGATCCGGGATTTGGAGGCAGAACTCATCCGACTCCAGGCCACGAATGACGCTCTTGCGGCGCAAACCCGCGACGAGGCGCTCAGCCGTATGCAAGAGCGCGAGCCGGCACTCACCTAAGAGTGTCCGGAGCGCACGACACCCCAGGGACGTCTCGAAGAGGCGTCCCTTGTTATTTGCATATTCCCTAGAGTTTTGTGCCTCCTTTACCAGACCGGCGCGGCCTCGACCGCACCCGCCCTCGTAGGGCAGGGAAGACCAGTAGGCTTTCCCGAAGTCGGTTCTCGCAGAAGGGGGCGTGGTCTTGCACCTGAAGACCCTCACCCTGCGCGGCTTCAAGTCGTTCGCCTCCGCGACCGCCCTCCGCTTCGAGCCCGGCATCACCTGCGTGGTGGGCCCCAACGGCTCCGGCAAGTCCAACGTCGTCGACGCCCTGGCCTGGGTCATGGGCGAGCACAGCGCCAAGTCGCTGCGCGGCGGCAAGATGGAAGATGTCATCTTCGCCGGCACCTCCTCCAGGCCGCCGCTCGGCCGCGCCGAGGTGACGTTGACCATCGACAACTCCGACGGCGCGCTCTCGATCGACTACACCGAGGTCACGATCAGCCGCCTGATGTTCAGGTCGGGCCAGAGCGAATACGCGATCAACGGCGACACCTGCCGCCTGCTTGACATCCAGGAGCTGCTGTCCGACTCGGGCATCGGCCGTGAGATGCACGTCATCGTCGGTCAGGGCCAGCTCGACGCCGTGCTCCACGCGGGCCCCGAAGACCGGCGCGCCTTCATCGAAGAGGCCGCGGGCGTACTCAAGCACCGCAAACGCAAGGAGAAGGCGCTCCGCAAGCTCGACGCCATGCAGGCCAACCTCACCCGCGTCCAGGACCTCGCCACCGAGCTGCGCCGCCAGCTCAAGCCGCTCGGCCGCCAGGCGGAGATCGCCCGCAAGGCCGCCGTCATCCAGGCGGACCTGCGCGACGCGCGGCTGCGCCTGCTGGCCGACGACGTGTGCGTGCTACGCGACACGCTGGAGCGCGAGGCGGCCGACGAGGCGGCGATCCTGGCCCGGCGCACCAGGGTAGAGTCCGAGCTGGCCGAGGGCCAGCAGCGGGAGGCCGCTCTGGAGAGCGCCGAGGCCGAGGCCCAGCCCCGGCTGAGCGCCGCCCAGGAGACCTACTTCCGGCTCTCCTCCCTGCGCGAACGCATCACCGGCCTCGAACAACTGGCCGCCGAACGGCACCGCCACGCGCTCGACGCGGCCGCCATCGAGCGGCGCGGACGCGATCCGGAGGAGCTCGAACGCGAGGCGGCCGAGGTACGCGAGCACGAGCTGATCCTCCGGGCGGAGCTTGAGCAGGCCCAGGACCTGCTGGAAGAGGCGGTCCAGCGGCGTGCCGAGTCCGAGGCCGAGCTGAGCGCCGAGGAGCAGCGGCTCGCGATGGCCTCGCGGGCCGCCGCCGACCGGCGCGAGGGCCTGGCCAAACTGCGCGGCCAGGTCGATTCCGTACGCAGCAGGGCCCGTGCCGCCGAAGACGAGATCGGCCGCCTCACCCGCGCCGTGACCGAGGCCGCCGGACGTGAGCGCCAAGCCCGCGAGGACCTGGAGGCGCGGCGGCTGGAGGAGCCCGCCGTCGACCCGGCGCTGGCCGCGGAACTGGTCACCGCGCAGTCGCTGGTCGACGAGGCCAAGGCGGCGGCCGACGAGGCCCGCGCGGCGGTCGAGCAGGCCAAGTCCGCGCTCGACGCGCCGCGAGCGGCCCTTCAGTCCGCCCGGTCGGGCATCGGCACGGCCCGCGCCACCGACCAGGAGGCCCAGCGGTCCGTGGCCGCTCTCCGGGCCCGCTGCGAGGCCCTGGAGCTCGGCTTGGCCAAGGGCGACGGCGGGGCGGCCCTCCTTGAGACCGACCTGGCCGGGGTGCTCGGTCCGCTGGCGGCCTCGATGCAGGTAACACCGGGCGCCGAGCCGGCGGTCGCGGCCGTGCTCGGGCCGATCGCCGACGCGATCGCCGTCAAGACGGTGGACACCGCGATCGGCGCCCTCGAACTGCTCCGCGTCAAGGAGGCGGGCCAGGCGACCCTCCTGGTGGCGGGTTCCGGCGGACAGGTCGCCGACCAGGTACGCGCGGCCGCGCCTGAGGGGAGTCGCTGGGTCGCCGCGCTGGTGACGGTGCCCGGACACCTCAGGGCCGCCCTCGACCATGTGCTGGCCGGCGTCGTCGTCGTGGACGACCTCGAGGCCGCCCGCGCGATCGTGGCCGCCCATCCCGAGCTGCGGGCCGTGACCAAAGGCGGCGACCTCGTCGGCGCCCATCTGGCCAGCGGCGGCTCCGAGGGCGGCACCTCGGTGCTGCAGGTGCGGGCGGCGCTCGACGACGCCGTCGCGGACCTGGAGGAGGCCGAGGGCAGGGCCGAGGAGACTGCCGCCGCCCTGGAGGAGGCCGCGGCCGCCGAGCAGGCCGCGCAGCTGGCCCTGGAGTCGGCCCAGAGCCAGGTCAACGAGGCACAGACCGCCGCGGGCACCGCCCAGGCCGGGGTCAACGCCGCCCAGGGCGCGCTCGACCAGGTCAGAGCCAGGCAGCGGGAGGCCGACCAGCGCAACGCCGCGGCGGCCAAGCGGCTGGCCCAGCTCGAAGCCGCCGCCGACGCAGCGCGCGCCGAGGCCCAGCGCCTAGCCAAGAGCGTCACGACGGCTGAGGAGTCCCGCGCCGAGGGGCTGGAGGAGCTGGCCGAGCTGGAGATCCGGCTGGCCGAGGCCGAATACGCGCAGGAGCTGGAGACCGAGCCGACCACCGAGGTCCGCGACGAGCTGGCCGCCACCTGCCAGGTCGCCAGGCAGCGCGAAATGGAGACCCGCCTGCAGGTCCGCACCGCGGAGGAGCGGGTCAAGGGCATCGAGGGCCGGGCCGACGGCCTGATCAGGGCGGCCCAGCGCGAGCGCCACGAACGCGCCGAGGCCGCCGCTCAGCGGGCTAGGCGCAGACGGCAGGCCGCGGTGGCCGAGGCCGTGAGCAGCGGCGCCAAGCAGGTGCTCACGGTCCTGGCGACGTCCATCCAGCTCGCCGCCCGCGAACGCGACGAGGCCGACCTGGCCCGCGTCGCGATCGACGCCGAGCTCAAGCAGGTCCGCCTGCACGTACGCGAGCTGGGCCAGGAGCTCGACAAGCTGGTCAACCGGGTCCACGGCAGCGCGGTCGCCCGCACCGAGCAGCGGCTCCGCCTCGAACAGCTCCAGCAGCGCGCCCTGGAGGAGTTCGGCGTCGAGCCCGAGTCGCTGATCTCCGAGTACGGCCCGGAGGCCCCGGTCCCCGGCGACCCGCCCGTCCCCTACGTACGGGAGGAGCAGGAGAAGCGGGCCAAGATCGCCGAGAAGCAGATGAACCAGCTCGGCAAGGTCAACCCGCTGGCCCTGGAGGAGTTCGCGGCGCTGGAGGAGCGGCACGCCTTCCTCAACTCGCAGCTCGAAGACCTCAAGAAGACCCGGCGCGACCTGCTGCTGGTGGTCAAGGAGGTCGACGACCGGGTGGAGCAGATGTTCTCCTCCGCCTACGAGGACGTGGCGCGGGAGTTCGAGCAGATCTTCACCAGGGTGTTCCCCGGTGGCGACGGCCGCCTGGTGCTGACCGAGCCCGGCGACATGCTGACCACCGGCATCGAGGTCGAGGCCCGGCCGCCCGGCAAGAAGGTCAAGCGGCTGTCGCTGCTGTCGGGCGGGGAGCGGTCGCTGACCGCGGTGGCGTTCCTGATCTCCATCTTCAAGGCGCGGCCCTCCCCGTTCTACGTGATGGACGAGGTGGAGGCGGCCCTCGACGACACCAACACGCAGCGGCTGCTGCGGCTCTTCGAGGAGCTGCGGCAGAGCTCCCAGCTGATCGTCATCACCCACAACAAGCGGACGATGGAGATCGCCGACGCCCTCTACGGCGTGTCGATGCGCGGCGACGGCGTCACCCAGGTGGTCAGCCAGCGACTCCGGGAGCGCGAGTCCGCCTGACATCGGCCTGATCGTCCGGGCCCCGATCGGGCCGGTCCGCGCGGCGCGGGTCATCAGCATGCCGGTCCATCTGGAAAACTGACCTGTTGTGGATGGTTACCTCGGCGTCATCGTGATCGTGGTCGTCGTCGCCCTGCTGGCGGCCGGCGGCCTTTTCCTGCTCTTCAGGCCCGGTGGCAAGGGCGCGCCGCCGGTCGAACCGCCCCAGATGCCCCAGGCGCCCACGCTCCCCGAGCAGCGTCCGGCGCCCAGCGCGGAGGAGGGTGAGGGGGGAGGGGCGACCACCACGCTCCCGCCGCCCGCGCAACCCGCTGTCGTCACGCCCGAGATCGAGGTGCCGCCGCCGTCCGCCGGCCGGATGGTGCGGCTGCGCTCCCGGCTGGCCCGCTCGCAGAGCACGCTCGGGCGCGGCCTGCTGGAGCTGTTGTCCCGCGACCGCCTCGACGACGAGGTCTGGGACGAGATCGAGGAGAGCCTGATCACCGCCGACGTCGGCGTGGCGCCGACGCGCGCCATGGTCGAGGAGCTGCGGACGAAGGTCAAGGTGCTCGGCAGCCGCACCCCCGAGGAGGTGCGCAAGCTGCTCCGGGAGCAGCTGCTCGCCCAGATCAACCCCGATCTGGACCGTACGCTGCACGTCCAGAAGCACGGCGAGCGGCCCGCCGTCGTGCTGGTCGTCGGCGTCAACGGCACCGGCAAGACCACCACCACGGGCAAGCTGGCTCGCGCGCTGATCGGCGACGGCAAGAAGGTCGTGCTCGGCGCGGCGGACACGTTCCGGGCCGCCGCCACCGACCAGCTCCAGACCTGGGGAGATCGGGTCGGCGCCGATGTCGTACGCGGGCCGGAGGGCGGCGATCCCGCCTCTGTCGCCTTCGACGCTACGGCCAAGGGCATCGAGGAGAAGGCCGACGTCGTCATCATCGACACCGCCGGCCGCCTGCACACCAAGACCGGCCTCATGGACGAGCTGGGCAAGGTCAAGCGGGTCATCGAGAAGAAGGCCACGGTCGACGAGGTGCTCCTCGTCCTCGATGCCACCACCGGCCAGAACGGGATGCGGCAGGCTCAGGTGTTCGCCGAGGTCGTCAACATCACCGGCATCGCGCTGACCAAGCTCGATGGCACGGCCAAGGGCGGCATCGTCATCTCGGTCCAGCGGGAGCTGGGGGTTCCGGTCAAGCTGGCGGGGCTCGGCGAGGGTCCCGACGACCTGGCGCCTTTTGATCCCGAGGTGTTCGTGGACGCCATTCTCGGCGACGACAATTCCAAGTAAATCGGGATATGAGGATGTGCGGCGGGTTGCGTGCCGACCGGCCGTCAGGGAGGCGTGCCGCCAGGGGGTTCAGGCGTGAGTGCCCTCAGCGGTGTGTGCCGATGGGGATGACGAGTGGCGTGCCTGCCACCGGGTCGGCGATGATCTTGGCGTCCAGTTCGAACACCTCCCGCAGCAGGTCCTCCGTCAGCACCTCATGCGGGTCGCCCGCGGCCACCACGCGGCCCTCCCGCATGGCCACCAGCCGGTCGGTGTAGCGGGCCGCCAGGTTGAGGTCGTGCAGGACCATGACGATGGTCCGGCCCGCCGCCCCGTGCAGGTGCCGTACCAGCTCCAGGACCTCCACCTGGTGCGCCAGGTCCAGGAACGTGGTCGGTTCGTCGAGCAGCAGCAGGTCGGTGCCCTGAGCCAGCGCCATGGAGATCCAGGCCCGCTGACGTTGCCCGCCTGAGAGTTCGTCCAGGGGGCGTTCGGCGAGGTCCGCCAGGCCGGTCATGGCCAGCGCCTCGTCCACGGCCGACTCGTCGTCCGACGACCACTGCCGGTACCAGGTCTGGTGCGGGTGCCTGCCCCTGGCGACCAGGTCGGCGACCGTCAGCCCTTCCGGCGCGGTGGGCGCCTGCGGCAGTACGCCGAGGATCTTGGCCACCTCGCGGGTGGGGGTCCGGTCGATGCGCTTGCCGTCGAGCAGCACCTCGCCGCCCTGCGGCCGGAGCAGCCGGCCGAGCGCGCGCAGCAGGGTGGATTTGCCGCAGCCGTTGGGGCCGATGATCGTGGTGACCGTGCCCGCCTCGATGCCGAGGTCGAGCCCATCGACGATGGTGCGATCGCCGTACCCGAGCTTGACGTCGACGGCCTGGAGCCTCATTTGCGCGCCTTCCAGATCAAGTGGATCAGGTACGGGGCGCCGAGGACCGCGGTCACGACGCCGACGGGCAGTTCGATCGGGGAGAAGACGGTACGCGCGATCAGGTCGGCCGCGGCGGTCAGCACGGCGCCGACCACCGCCGACGACAACAGCGGCGGCTGGCCGTAGCGGGTCAGCCGGAGCGCGACCTGCGGCGCGGCCAGCGCGACGAACGCGATCGGGCCCGCCGAGGCCGTGGCGACGGCGGCTAGGAGCACCGCGGCGAGGATCATCAGCGCGCGCGCCGGGTTCATGCGCAGGCCGAGTGCGGTGACCGTGTCGTCGCCGAAGCGCAGCGCGTCGAGCGAGCGGGTGCCGAGCAGCGTCAGCGGCACGAGTACGGCCAGCGCGAGCGCCACGGGCAGCACGTGCTCCCAACCCCGGCCATTGAGCGAGCCGCTGATCCAGACCATGGCCCGGCCGGTGTCGTTGACGTCGCCGACGGTCAGCAGCCAGTACTTGACGTTGGTGAACACCGCGGCCACGCCGATGCCGACCAGGACCAGCCGGTAGCCGTCGAGCCCGCGCCGCCAGGCCAGCGCGTACACGATCACGGCTCCCGCCAGGCCGCCCACCAGGGCCAGCAGGGGGATGCCGAGGGTCGAGAGCAGCCCGCTGACCCCGCCGTACGCGCTGCCGCTGGCCACCACCCCGGCCACGACCGTGACGGAGGCGCCGGTGGTGACACCGAGGATCTCGGGGCTGGCCAGCGGGTTGCGCGCGATGGACTGGATGATCGCGCCGGACAGCGCCAGCGCCGCGCCCACCAGGGCGCCGGTCAGGGCGCGCGGCAGGCGAAGCTCCATGATCACGAAGTGTTCGGCGCTGTTGACGTCGAACGTGCCGCCCAGCACCTGGGACAGGCTCATCGGGATGTCGCCGATGCGCATGTTCAGGGCCATGAGCAGGCCGAGGAGCGCCAGGCCGCCCAGCGTGAGGGCGACGGCGCGCGGCCGTACCCGCCAGGACAGGCCCGCCACCCGCAGCGGGATCGTCGTCATCACGGCCCAACCGGTCTTCCTGAGCGGGGTCGTCGTCACAGCCGCACCGGCTTTCTGCGGCGGACCAGGACGACGAAGAAGGGGGCGCCGAGCAGCGCGAGCACCACACCGACCTCCAGCTCGCCCGGCGGGGCGACCACGCGGCCGATCACGTCCGCGAGCAGCAGCAGCGCGGCGCCGACCAGCCCGGAGTACGGCAGCAACCACCGATGGTCGGTGCCGGACAGCGGGCGGACCAGGTGCGGCACGATCAGCCCGACGAACGCCAGCGACCCGCAGGCGGCCACCGAGGCGCCGGTGAGGAGGGTGACGGCGGCGACACCGACGGTGCGGGTGAGGGCGATGTTCTGGCCGAGGCCGCGGGCAACGTCCTCACCCAGGGCCAGCGCGTTCAGCCCCGGGGCGTTGACCATCGCCAGCACCAGGCCGGCCAGGATGAACGGCAGCACCTGCCAGACCACCTCGGAGCCCCGGGCGGCGATGGAGCCGGCCTGCCAGAACCTGAACACGTCCATCGCCTGCTCGTCCAGGAGCACGATGGCCGAGGTCAGCGCGTACAGGAAGGCGCTCACGGCGGTGCCCGCCAGGGCGAGCGTGACCGGCGTCGGGCCGCCGCGCCCGCCGACCATGCCGAGCGCGAAGACGCCGACGCTGGCGATCAGCGCGCCGGCCAGGCCGAACCAGACGTAGGCGAGCAGGCTGGAGGCGCCCAGCAGGATGATCGAGGCGACCATCGCGAACGCCGCCCCCTGCGTCACGCCGAGCAACCCTGGGTCGGCGAGCGGGTTGCGGGTGTGGCCCTGCATGAGCGCGCCCGCGACGCCCAACGCTAACCCGGCCAGTACGCCGAGCACGGTCCTGGGGACGCGTAGCGAGCGGATGACGATGTCGTTCTCGGTGCCGGTCGGGGCGGTGAGCGCGTGCCAGGCGTCGGCCGGCGGTACGGACTTGGCGCCGATCGTGATGCTCAGCACCACGCCGATCACGACGGCCCCGAGCAGAGCCAGGAGAACCGTGAGCCGCCGATGCTGAACGCCGTGCGGCCGCGGCGTCACAGCCGTAACGGTCACGCTGGTTTCCTTTCCTGCCAATTTGCCGCACTCCGTGCGGCGGGCTCGGTCGTCCGATGCCGTCGTCTTCCTCCGTCGCTCTGGTCGCTTCGCTCCCGACGCTCCCTCTCCTGTTTGCCTGACCTTGGTGAAGTATGCCAGGTTAGGCAGGGCTAACCTTAATTAGGGTTACCTAACATTTGCTGGGAAGGGATCAGATGAGACCGTTGCGCGCTCTGGTGGGGGTCGTATTCGTGGCGGTGCTCGCCGCCTGTGGTTCTTCGACTCCGGCTGCGCAGAAGCCGGCGGAGCCGTTCCGTACCGTCAAGCACGCGATGGGTGAGACCAAGATCCCGGCGCAGCCCAAGCGGGTGGTGGCCCTGGACCAGAGCTTCGTCGACGCGGTGCTGACACTGCGGACGCCGGTGGTCGGCTACACCACATACCGGTCCATCGACACGAAACTACCCGATTACCTGGGCTCCGTCGCCGCCGAGTACGGCAAGGAGGCCACCCCGGTCGGCACCCTGGAGCAGCCCAGCCTGGAGAAGATCATCGCGCTCAAGCCCGACCTGATCGTCTCGGCCAAGGTCCGCCATGAGGCCCTCTACGACAAGCTGTCCAAGATCGCCCCGACTGTCTTCAGCGAGACCACCGGTGCCATCTGGAAGGACAACATTCGGCTCATGGGGCAGGCCCTGGGTCAGGAGCAGCTCGCCGATACGACGATCAAGTCGTACGAGGAGCGCGCCACGAAGATCGGCACTGCGATCAAGGAGAAGGACGGGAAGCTGCCCACCATCTCCATCGTCAGGTTCGCCGGTGAGCCGACGACGCGGCTGTACGTCGAGAACTCCTACTCGGGTGTCGTGATGAAGGACGTCGGCTTCCCGCGCCCGGAGGGCCAGCCCACCAAGCAGGACGCGATCGTGGTGGACGTGAGCCAGGAGCGCATCGGGGACCTGGACGCGGATCACCTGTTTGTCGCGACATATCCGGATCCGTCGTCTGAGGGGCCCAAGGAGAAGTTCGTGGGCAACCCGCTGTGGGGGAAGCTCAAGGGTGAGAAGCACGAGGTCAGTGACCTGACCTGGATGAGCGCGGTCGGCATCCAGGGCGCCCATGCGATCCTCGACGACGTGGCGAAGCTCTTCGCCGTCGATCCCGCCAGAACCACGTCCTAGCCCGCCAGAACCCGTCCTAGCCGGCCAGAACCACTTCCGGGGCCGATCCGGCCGGCGCCTCTTCCTGAGTCGATCCGGCCGGAACCGCTTCCTGAGCCGATCCGGCCGGAGCCGCTTTCTGGTCGGCCGTGACCAGGTCAGCCCGCGGACAGGAACGTACGCAGGTCTGCCAGGTGGGGTGTGAGGTCCAGGCCCTGGGCGGTGAGCCAGTCCTGGTCGCAGTAGGTGCCCCGGTAGCGCTCGCCCCCGTCGCAGATCAGGGTGACGATGCTGCCCTGGGCGCCGGACTGGCGCATCTCGCGGATCAGGTCCACGCAGGCGGCCATGTTCGTGCCGGTGGAGCCGCCCACGTCGCGGCCCGTCACCTCGTGGACCCAGTGCATCGCGGCGATCGAGCGGGCGTCCGGAACGGTGATCATGCGGTCGATGACCATCGGCTGGAACGAGGGCTCCACCCTCGGCCGGCCGATGCCCTCGATGCGGGAGCCCCGCGCGGTGACGGACGTGTCGCCCGACACCCAGCTCGGATAGAAGGCGGAGCCCTCCGGGTCGGCCACCGCGAGACGCGTGGGATGGCGGCGGTAGCGGATGTAGCGGCCGATCGTCGAGGAGGTGCCGCCGGTGCCCGCGCCCACCACGATCCAGGTGGGCTCCGGGTGGGGCTCCATGGACATCTGCGAGTAGATCGACTCGGCGATGTTGTTGTTGCCCCGCCAGTCCGTGGCCCGCTCGGCGTAGGTGAACTGGTCCATGAAGTGGCCGTTCGTCTCGGCCGCCAGGCGGTAGGACTCGTCATAGATGGTGCCGGGGTCGTCGACCAGGTGACACTTGCCGCCGTAGAACTCGATCAGCGCGATCTTCTCCGGTGACGTGGACGCGGGCATCACCGCGATGAAGGCCAGACCGAGGAGCCGGGCGAAATATGCCTCGCTGACCGCCGTCGAGCCGCTCGACGCCTCCACGACCGTGGTGGCCGGCCCGATCCAGCCGTTGGCCAGGCCGTACAGGAAGAGAGATCGAGCAAGTCGGTGTTTGAGTGAACCAGTGGGGTGGACTGACTCGTCTTTCAAGTAGAGGTTTATGCCCCAGTGCGAGGGAAGCGGGAAGACGTGGAGGTGCGTATCACAGCTCCGGTTGGCGTCGGCTTCGACCTTACGAATCGCCTCCGTCACCCACAGTCGCGTCTCCATGTCATGCCGATCCACGAAATCCATGGTCTATACGCTATCCCATGTGACTCTGACCACATTAAGTGCGAAATTGGGGGTATAGTGTTATGCTAATGAGACTGGTCCCGCCGTGGACGTGATGACGCACGCCGCGAGCAGGTGGACCTTTAACCTCTCTGACCTGGCGGAACCGTTAACGCGGCCCTTACGTGCCGATTGCGAAACTGGTACCGAGGCCAGCGGCTTGGCCGAGATGGGGGATAGCGCAAGGGGGAATGATTTGATCACCATGACCGATGAACAGCGACAAGACTGGTTCGAGCGCGACGTCGTGCCCGTGACGTCGCAGCTGTTCGCCTCCGCCATGCGCCTGACCCGCAACTCCGCCGACGCAGAGGACCTGGTCCAGGAGACCGTGGCCAAGGCGTATACCTCGTACCACCAGTTCCGTGAGGGCACCAACCTGAAGGCCTGGCTGCACCGGATCCTCACCAACAACTTCATCAACGACTACCGCAAGAAGCAGCGCTCGCCCAAGCTGGCCGCCGCCGAGGAGATCGAGGACTGGCAGCTGCACGCCGCCGAGTCGCACAGCTCCACCGGCCTGAAGTCGGCCGAGACCGAGGCGATCGAACGGCTGCCCGACAACGTCGTGATGAACGCGCTGCGCTCCCTGCCGGAGGACTTCCGCGTCGCCGTCTACCTGGCCGACGTCGAGGGGTTCGCCTACAAGGAGATCGCCGAGCGCATGGGCACGCCGATCGGCACGGTCATGTCCCGGCTGCACCGGGGCCGCCGCCAGCTGCGCGGCATGCTGGAGGGCTACGCCCGCGAAGAGGGCGCCCTGCGCGTGCCGGCCCAGAGCGCCGCATAGCAGCCCAACCCCTATACCCAGGTGCCGTCTAGCCGTCCAACCCCATATGGAGCCGTACGCGGAGTGTTCCGTTCTCGGCGCGTAGGTCGACGTAGTCGCAGAGCTGTCGGCTGATCCAGAGCCCGTATCCTCTAGGGGATTCGGGCTCAGGTGGTATATAGCCCGGTAAAGGGTCATCGAGCGCGCCGCCCGGGTCGGCGATCTCGCAGATCATCTCCCCTCCGCTCACCCACATCTTGATCATGCCGTGGCCGGCGCCGTGCTCGACGCTGTTCGCGGCGATCTCGGAGACGCTGAGGACCAGGGAGCCGATGAGGTTCACGTCCATCCCCGCGGCGCTGGCGTAGTCGCGTACCGTGTGCCTGAGCCCCTTGATCTCCCGCGCGGTGAAACTGACCGTCGCCACCCGCCCGCTCGGCGCGGGCAGCGGCTCCAGGTCGCCGTTCAGTACGAGCTCGTGCGGCCGGACGAAGCCCGTGCTGACCGTCTCGCCGGTGGCGTCCAGCAGCAGGGGATGGATCGCCGGTTGATACTCCAGCACCGCCGCCGGGGTGGTTCGCGGGTTGTAGAGGCACAGCGCGACCGCTTTGGCGTCCTCCAGGGCGGCGTTCAGCACCGATTCGTACCGGATCCACTCGCGGGTCTCGCGCTCGCCACGCTCGGGCCAGGGAATCTCGCCGATGACGAGCGTGCGCCGCCCCCGGGTGTACTCGTGGTAGGCGGCCAGGGTCCGGGGCGGGTGGATGTACCAGGTGCGGGAGTCTCTGCGGTCGATCTGCCGGGCTTCGTCGCCCAGCGCCTCGTCGAGCAGCCGGAGCTTGTCCGCCGAGGTCGCCACGATGACCCGCCTGTCGTGGGCGAGGGCCGCGCGCACGCGCGGCACGGTCAGCCTCAGGAAGGCGGCATTCGAGTCGTACGACACCGCAACGTGCTTGAACGACTCGTGGTCTGGACGAGCCCGATCAGGGCGCACGGCCGAAACGTAGCAAGCGCTTGCAATCTGCGCAACGGCTGCGGTCAGCACCGCGCCGGACGGCCGAATTGACGCGCCAAGCGACCGCAACTGTCGCGCAGAGACCTCACACGACCTCGCACCAAGCGACTGGAGAGACCTCACGCGAGCCGTGCCAAGCGGCCGCGGAGACCCCGGGCGAAGCGCAGCCGCGTCAGGCGACCGCGATGAGCGCCACCGCGCCGAGCGCGCACGCGACGCCCGCCACCTGGATCGCGTGCAGCCGCTCGCCCAGCACCCGCCTGGCCAGCAGTAGCGTGCTCGCCGGATAGAGGGACACCAGCACCGCCACCAGGCTCAGCAGGCCCTGCTGCTTGGCCTCCAGGTACAGGACGTTGGCCAGCATGTCGAGCACGCCCGCCAAGAGGATGATGTGCAGCGACCGGCCGCTCGGCTTCAGCGTGCGCCGCGTCGCCACCGCGAGGGCCACCACCAGCGCCACCGAGGACAGTCTGGCCCCCACCAGGGGCCACAGCCCGCCGTCGGCGGGAGCCAGGGCGAGCAGGATGAAGAAGCCGCCGAACCCGGCGCCCGCGGACAGTGCGATGAGCACCGAGCCGATCGAGCCGCTCTTGGCGGCGGAGCGATCCTGGCTGACCAGGAGTACGGAGCCGAGGGCCAGCACCACCCCGACCAGCGCCACGGGCTCGGGGCGCTCGCCGGTCGCCAGGCCGTACATGACAGGGAGTGCCGCAGACGTGACCGCGGTCGTGGGCGCCACCACCGACATGACGCCGACGGCGAGCGCCCGGTAGAAGAGCACCAGCCCGGCGGCGCCCGCCACGCCCGCGCCCAGCCCCCAGAGCAGCGCCGCGTCGCTGAACACGCCCGGAAGCAGCGGCAGCAGGACGAGGATCACGGCCAGGCCGGAGAGCTGCGAGAGCGCCACGACCGAGAACACCCGCGATCGGCGGGTGGCCAGGCCGCCGAAGAAGTCGGCCGTGCCGTAGACCACCGCGCTGGCCGTCGCGAGGATCACCGTGAGCATGCTCCACCGTCCAGTTCATCAGAGTGTACTGCTAGTACAACTCATTAGAGTACAACACAGTGCAAATCGCCTTCACTACACTGCACTGCATGGAGGATCCGGAGACGATCACGCAGGCCATCGCCAACAACGTGCGCGCTCAGCGCGCGCACCGCGGGCTCACCCTCGACGCGCTGGCCGCCAGATCGGGAGTGAGCAGAGGCATGCTGGTCCAGGTCGAGCAGGCCCGGACGAACCCCAGCGTCTCCACGCTCACCCGGATCGCCTCCGCGCTGGGCGTGACCGTGGCCAGGCTGGTGGAGGTCTCCGACGTGCCGGTGGTGCGGATCGTCGAGAAGGCCGACGTGGTCACGTTCGACCAGGGCGAGGTGCAGGCGAAGCTACTGGTCGGGGCCGATACGCCGATGATCCTCGAGCTGTGGGACTGGCGGCTGCCGCCCGGCCGGCACCACGACGGCGACGCCCACCCGCCGGGCACCCGCGAGATGCTGACGGTCCTGGAAGGCGAGCTGACACTCACGGTGTACGGCAGGAGCCACGTGATCAAGGCCGACTCCGCCGTGCTCTTCACCGCCGACAGACCCCATCGCTACGCCAACCAGGGATCCGAGGAGCTCCGGCTGGTGATGGTGGTCGCCGAGCCCAGAGAGGCGCCTGACCAATAACGTCGAACAACCTCTGGATCACCTTCTGGAGTTTCATCTGAATGGTGACGCGGAAACCCGGTCCTCCAGGGCCGGGAGGAAGCGCCACCCTTCTTTCGAAAACGGCATGGAAAGGCTCGGTGACGTTAGGTAATATGTGCGGTGGGTGATGGCGCTGTGACAGGAGGTGCGCGATGGCGATCCGCCACTCCGCCACCAAACGCCACGGCCTGCCCATGGTCGTGCGGTTGCGGCTCACGCCTACCCCGGTCCAGGCTGAGGCGCCGGCGGCGGCGGTGTCGCTGTGGACCCCCACCGGCCGCGTCACCGTGCCCTACACTGGCCGGCCGGAAGACCTCAAAGCCGTGGACACGCTGCCGGTCGCCGGCAACGGCCACGTCCGCACGCTGCGGGAGCGGCGGCACCGGCAACGCTGCCGCATGCAGAAGAAGGGGACTTCTGCGGCGCGGCGGGTGCCGCGCCGTCTGTCCGGGCGTGAGCACCGGATGATGACCGACCTCAACCACCAAATCTCGAAGTTTGTGGTGCGTGAAGCCGAACGCACCGGCCGTGGCGTCGCCTTGGAGGACCTTCAGGGCATCCGCGATACAGCATGTCCTTGACGGCTGATGCCGGATGGTGGGTACATCCCGGTGTGTGCGACGTAACGTCAGCTGGGGGTGGCGCGTGACCGAAGGGCGCACGGCGACGGAGAAGCTCCACGCGGAGCTGCACGGTCTCGGTGTCACCAGCGCCTACGAGGTGGGCGACGACGCCACCCTATCGGTGTGGATCGGCCTGGTCGTGCATTACCGAGACGGGTTTTACCGCTGGCAGGAAGGGCCCGTGAAACGTCGGCATTTGGGTACGGATCCGGTTGGATGTGCCATACGAGTGGCGCGTCGATACACCGAACTGCAGGCCGATATCCCACTCTGGTGGGAGGACCTGGCCAAGGAGCTGCGGGGTAACCCGGTACAGGAATATCCGTAAACCCCGCTCTCAGGGGGGCGGCATGCGGGGCTGGGCGGTATCTCTGGCATTGCTCGTCTTCGTGGCGGGATGCGGGACCCGGCCGATGATCCAACCCCAGCTGACCCGCCCACAGGCGCCCATCGACCCGAAGAAGCTGGCCAGGCGGCTCGAAGCCATGCAGCCCGGCTGGCCGGCGGCCCGCAGGATCAACTGCAGGCGCATGAAGTGCGTCGCGCTCACCTTCGACGACGGGCCCGGCGACTACACCGCAAGGCTGCTGGACCTGCTGAGCGCCCGGAAGGTCAGGGCCACCTTCTTCGTCGTGGGGCAGATGGTCGCCGCGCACGGGGGCGCCCAGCTCGTACGCCGCATCGTGGCCGAGGGGCACGAGCTCGGCAACCACACGTGGAACCATCCACCGCTCACCGGCTTGACGGACCGAGGTCTGCGCTTCCAGCTGAAGCACACGAACGACCTGGTGGAGCACGTGACCGGGGTCCGGATGCGGGTGATGCGCCCGCCGTATGGGGCGACGAACCGCCGGGTGGCCGCCGAGGCGCGGCGCCTGGGGCTGGCGCAGGTCCTGTGGAGCGTCGACACCCTGGACTGGCAGGACCGGGTGCCCGCCCTCGTGGCCAGGCGCGCGGGCAAAGCGGCAGTGGGGTCGATCGTGCTGATGCACGACATCCACCGCAGCACCATCCAGGCGGTCCCTACCCTGCTCGACCTGCTGGCGAAGAAGGGCTGCGTGCCGGTGACGATCTCGGAGCTGTACGGCAGGACGCCGGCGCCGGGCCGGATGTACGCGGCCCGGGCGTACACGGCCCGAATGTACAAAGCCCGATGAGCCCGTACGGCCATGTGGCGCGTCAAACCGTCGGCCGGCCGTGGCACTCTTGACCACATGGGTTTCACCGGTTTCCCCGACGAGGCGTTCGTGTTCTACGAGGGCCTTGAGGCGGACAACAGCAAGACATATTTCACCCGGCACAAGCACTTCTACGAGGACGCGGTGCGTGCGCCGATGCTCGCCCTCACCGAGGAGCTGGCGGCGGAGTTCGGCCAGGCCCAGCTGTTCCGCCCCTACCGTGATGTCCGCTTCGCCAAGGACAAGTCACCGTACAAGACCCATCAGGGCGCCTTCGTCGACCTCACGCCCGGCATCGGGTTCTACGTCCAGATCGGCGCCGACGGACTGTTCACGGCGGGCGGCTGCTACACCCAGGCGTCCGACCAGGTGGCCCGCTACCGCGCCGCGGTCGACGAGGACCTGACGGGCAAGCCGCTGGCCGACATGGTGACGGCCTTGCGGGCCGAGGGCTACGTCATCGGCGGCGACCGGCTCAAGACCCGTCCCCGTGGCATCGCGGAGGACCATCCCCGCCTCGACCTGCTGCGCCACAGGTCCCTGCACGCGGGCCGCCGGTGGGAGCCCGAGCCGTGGGTCCACACCGCCGAGGTCCTCGACCGGGTCCGCGCCACCTGGCGTGCCTTCGGGCCGCTGGTGGACTGGATGTGCGCCCACGTACGCGCCAGCGAGTTGCCGCGCCGCTGACCATGGGAGGTCAACCGAGCGTGACGGTGCGCGGGGACGACGCGGCGTCGGTCATCGCCGAGACGGGGGATCGGACGCGCCGCGATCGCGTCACGCTGGCGGCGATCACCGCCACGGCGGCCGCCCTCTACACCACCCTTTCCCTCACCAAACTGGCGAACTTCAAGGCCGGCGCCTACGACCTGGTGATCTTCGACCAGGCCGTACGCTCCTACTCCCAGTTCCGCCTGCCCATAGCCATCGTCAAGGGCGTCCACAACGGCTTCGGCCCGGACTTCTCCACCCTCGGCGATCACTGGTCGCCCATCCTCGCCCTCGTGGCCCCGCTCTACTGGCTGTTCGACGGCCCGGTGACGCTGCTGGTCGCCCAGGCGGTGCTGCTGGCCGCGGCGGTGGTCCCGCTGTGGGTGTTCACGCGGCGGGCGCTGGGGCCGGGCGCCGCGCATCTCGTCGCCGTGGCCTACACGCTCTCGTGGCCCGTGGTGGAGACCGTCGCGTTCGACTTCCACGAGGCGGCGTTCGCGCCGCTGCTCACCGCCGTGCTGCTCGAACGCCATCAGGCCGGCAAACGGGTCGGCGTGGTGACGGCCGCCCTGGCGCTGCTGTGCGTCAAGGAGGACATGGGGCTGCTGGTCGCCGGGTTCGGGCTGGTCCTGCTCACCCAGCGCGGCTGGCGGGTCCTGGGCGGCGCGTTCGTGGCCGGCGGGGCGGCCTACACGTGGCTGGCGTCGCAGGTGCTCATCCCGCTGTTCGGGGGGCGGGCCGACTACTACTGGGCGTACGGCGCGCTGGGGCCGGACATGCGAGGCGTCGCGCACACCGCCCTGACCGATCCGCTCGCGGTGCTCGCCCAGCTCGGCAGCCCACCGGTCAAGCTCGTCACGCTGGCCCTGCTGCTCGGCATCACGCTGCTGACGGCGCCGCTGTCGCCGCTGCTGATCATGGCGGTGCCGCTGCTGGCCGAGCGGATGCTGGCCAGCTCGTTCCCCAACTGGTGGGTGGCCGGCTACCACTACAACGCCTTCGTCGTGGTGGTGGTCTTCGCGGCCGGAGTGGACGGCGTCCGGCGCCTACGCGCCCGCCACGCGCCCATCGGGGACCGGGTGACGCGGGTCTGGGCTCTGGGGGTGGTCGGGTTCGCGCTGGTCTCCGTGCCGTTCTTCTCCCTGGCCGGGCTCGCCGACCCCGACTCCTACCGGCACGACGCCCGCGAGCGGGCCGCGGCCGCCGCCGTCGCCGTGGTGCCCGACGGGGTGCTCGTGGAGGTGGCCAACAACCTGGCGCCGGCCCTGTCGGGGCGGAGCAGGGTGCTGCTGTGGGACCGCACTCAACGCGGGGCGCCGTGGGTCGTGGCCGACGTGGGGCGCAAGACCTTCCCGTTCGTGAACGTGGCCGAGCAGCGGGAGCGAGTACGGCTCCTGGTCGGCAGCGGCTACGAGGTCCGGTTCTCCCGGGACGGCTACGTGGTCCTGGCGGCTACGGCCCGGACGACGACGACACCTGGTCCCCTTTGAGGATGCGGTCCACGGTCTGGCCCGCCGCCGACGTCGCCGCCGTGGTGCCCGCCGCGATGACGACGGCCAGCAGCGGCGTGGCCAGGCTGCGTACGCTGCGTATGTTGCGCACCCGCGCCCACGGCTCCCCGGCCAGATGCATGACGCGCCACTCCCAGTACAGTCCGAGCCCGATGCAGACCAGCGCCACCTCGCCCACCACGATGGCCACCACCTGCACCTTGACCGCCATCCCGATGTCCGGCTCGAACAGCGTGGGCAGGTACGCCGACAGCTCCGTGACCAACGCAGCCGCCATCAGGTGGAGCGCCTTGGTCATCGGCTGGGTGCCCCGGACGCGCGGGTAGAAGTAGCCGAACACGAAGCCGAAGGCGGGCAGCGTCAGCAGGTACCGGGAGTCGAACACGAAGCTGCTCAGGTCGGCCCCCGTCGGCCAGCCGAACACGAGCACGAAGGGCAGGCTCAGCAGCAGGCTGATCACGAACGCGTACACGCCGTTGTGCCAGGGCGTGCAGCCGGCGGCGGTCGCCAGGGCCGTCTCGGGGTGCCGCCCGTGCTCCTCCAGCGCGGCCTCCAGTTCGTGGCGCCGCGTGTCGAACTCGGTCATCGTCAGCTCGCCGGCGCCCAGCTTGCCCCGGCCGATGCGATAGAGCTCCTGCTCGGAGATGAGCAGGAGCCGCTTGTGCAGGGCGGCCCTGACCAGCTGCCGGTGTTCCTCGGCGGTGGCGGGCTCGACGACGGCCGGGTGGGGGCGTACGAGGAGCCAGCGGGCCGTCACCCAGGCGGCGATCGAGGTGATCGTCAGCTGCGGCAGCGCCACGTTGGCGTCGGTGAGCGTGGTGCTGCCCCGAGGGGTGAGGTAGAGCACCATCAGGCAGGCGATCACCGTGGGGTGCGTCGCCGGGTGGTCGAGCGCGGCCAGCGAGCCGCCGAGCCGCCGGAGCCGGAGCACCAGCAGCGCGAACGCCAGCAGCAGTAACCCGAGCACTCCGCGTACGAGCGGGTCGAGCGGCAGGATGCCGATCTTCGGTATGTTCGACATGTCCGTGCCGTCGAAGGGCAGGTTCCACGACCCGCTGTCCAGCCATTCGGTCGGCCAGCCCTGCACCAGCAGGCTCACCAGCACGGCGCCCACGACCGCGGTGCGGGTCCACATCTTGGTGGCCACGGCGATGGCGGCGACCGGGATCACCGCCCAGCCGAGGGCCAGCACCAGCCGGATGCTGTCCGGCGGGTACACCCCGGTCAGCAGCGCCCGGCCCCACAGGGCGAGCGCCAGCAGGCCGATCGCCGCCTCGGCCGCCAGCACCGCCAGTCGTACGATCACCACGCGGACCCCCAGGTCCACGCTGAACACCACCGCCGCCGCGGCGGCCGTCACGGCCGCGACCACGGAGCCGATCAGCAGCGTCTGGGCGGGCAACTGCTCGTGCAGCCAGGACCAGGACAGCATGCCGATGCCGACGAGGCAGGCGAGCCCGGTGACCACGAGCATGTCGCGGGTGGTCCACGGCGGGCTGGTCGGAAGGACCCGGCTCGCGTGCCGCGCCGTGAGCGCCGGCAGCGCGAGGAACAGGGCCACGTACGCCACGGGCCGCCAGTCCGGCGCCAGGAGCGGGAGCAGCACCAGGGGCGTGATCAGGGCGATCCCCAGGAGGAGTTCGCGGTTGGGCTGCCGGTTCCACCAGGCCAGGCCGAGCGAGCGGGCCAGGAAGGCGGCCAGCGCGATCGCGGTGAGCACGCCGAGCCCGGCCGTCCACGAGAAGTCGTCGGTCTCCTCCGCGTCCGGGAACCCGTAGGAGTCCTGGGCCAGCGTCACCTTCACCAGGTACGACCCGACGGTGAATTGCAGACGCTCCGACTCCTCCCGCTCGGGATCGAGCCCTTGGGCCTGCAGCACGGTCCAGTCGCCCGGCAGCAGGCTGATCGTCCGCTGGCTCACGATGAGCGGCTTGGCGCTGGGGGCGGTGAAGTCGAGCGTCATCAGATCGCTGGGCTCGAACTGCCGCAGCAACGTCACCCGGAACTCGGCCGTGGTCAGCCCGCCGGTTGTGGTGAGGATCGGTGCCGGCCGTGTGGTCGGGGCCAGCCAGTCGCCACCCACCTTGATGGCCCCGAACCCGTCGTCGGTGAATTGCTGGATGCCGCCGGGGAAGCTGCCGCCCTGCCGCAGCGTCTCGACCAGGGGGTCGGCCCGGTTCATGCGCAGCCGGTGCGTGATGGTCACCTTCACCTGGCGCTGCCGCTCGTCGAGCCGCCCCTGGGGCACAGCGCTCAGGTCACCCGGGAGGGCCCTGGTCACCACGACCTCGGTCGTCGCCTGCCGGGCGAGCTTCACCTGCGGGTCGCCCCGGTCCTCCAGCTCCCATGGTTCGGGCACAGTGGGACCCGCGGACCGCGTGGACAGCGGCACGGGCCTGGCCGCCACCGTGCACCAGACGATCGCTCCCGCCGAGACCATCGCGAGCCCGAACGCGATGAACATCCGGAGCTTCCCCACAAGTGGATGATTCACTCACGGAGGGAGTTGTTCTCGCCACTCCGGTCACGGTGTGGTCACACCTGACTTCTACCGAATGTCAGGAAGAAGTCAGGTGTGGTCGGTGAGTGCCTGAATCAGGCGCGCTTGGCGCGAGCCGCGGAGCGGCCACGCGTGGAGGCGTCGAGGACCACCTTGCGGATGCGCACGTGGTCAGGGGTGATCTCCACGCACTCGTCCTCGCGGATGAACTCCAGCGCCTGCTCCAGCGACAGGTTGCGCGGCGGGATCACCTTCTCGGTCTCCTCGCTGGTGGAGGAGCGCATGTTGGTGAGCTTCTTCTCCTTGGTGATGTTGACGTCCATGTCGTCGGACCGGGAGTTCTCGCCGATGATCATGCCCTCGTAGACCTCGGTGGTCGGCGACACGAACAGCGTGCCGCGCTCCTGGAGGTTGAGCATGGCGAAGGCGGTCACGGGACCGGAGCGGTCGGCCACCAGGGAGCCGTTGTTGCGGGTGCGCAGCTCGCCGAACCACGGCTCGTAGGAGTCGAAGACATGGTGCACCAGGCCGGTGCCGCGCGTCTCGGTGAGGAACTCGGTGCGGAAGCCGATCAGGCCACGCGCCGGCACCACGAACTCCATCCGGATCCAGCCGGTGCCGTGGTTGGTCATGTGCTCCATGCGGCCCTTGCGGACGGCGAGCAGCTGCGTGATCGCGCCCAGGTATTCCTCCGGGCAGTCGACCGTGAGGCGCTCGACCGGCTCGTGCACCTTGCCGTCGATGGTCTTGGTGACCACCTGCGGCTTGCCGACGGTCAGCTCGTAGCCCTCGCGGCGCATCTGCTCGACCAGGATGGCCAGCGCCAGCTCGCCGCGGCCCTGCACCTCCCAGGCGTCGGGCCGGTCGGTGGGGAGCACGCGCAGCGACACGTTGCCGACGAGCTCCTTCTCCAGCCGGTCCTTGACCATGCGGGCGGTGACCTTCGAGCCCTTGGACTTGCCGACCAGCGGCGAGGTGTTGGTGCCGATGGTCATCGAGATGGCGGGCTCGTCGACCGTGATGAGGGGCAGCGGGCGCGGGTCCTCGGGGTCGGCCAGCGTCTCACCGATCATGATCTCGGGAATGCCGGCGATCGCGATGATGTCGCCGGGACCGGCCTCCTCGGCCGGCTTGCGCTCCAGGGCCTCGGTCATGAGCAGCTCGGTGATCTTCACCCGCTGGATCGTGCCGTCGGTACGGCACCAGGCCACCTGCTGGCCCTTGCGCAGCACACCCTGGTGCACCCGGCAGAGCGCGATGCGGCCCAGGTAGGAGGAGGCGTCGAGGTTGGTGACGTGCGCCTGCAGCGGGGCGCTGGGGTCGTAGGTGGGCGCCGGGATCGTCGACTTGATGATGTCGAAGAGCGGCTCCAGGTCCTCGGCGTCCGGCATGCCGCCGTCCTCGGGACGGTTCAGGGAGGCGCGGCCCGCCTTGGCGGAGGCGTAGACGATCGGGAAGTCGATCTGCTCCTCGGTCGCGTCGAGGTCCATGAAGAGCTCGTAGACCTCGTCCACGACCTCCTTGATGCGCGCGTCGGGCCGGTCGACCTTGTTGATGCAGAGGATGACCGGCATCTTGGCGCCGAACGCCTTGCGCAGCACGAAGCGGGTCTGCGGCAGCGGCCCCTCCGACGCGTCGACCAGCAGCACGACGCCGTCGACCATCGACAGGCCGCGCTCGACCTCGCCGCCGAAGTCGGCGTGGCCCGGGGTGTCGATGATGTTGAGGGTCATGCCGCCGTGACTCACGGCGGTGTTCTTCGCGAGAATGGTGATGCCCTTCTCGCGCTCGAGGTCGTTGGAGTCCATGACGCGGTCGTCGACATCCTGGTTGGCGCGGAACGCCCCGGACTGCCAGAGCATGGCGTCGACCAACGTGGTCTTGCCATGGTCGACGTGCGCGATGATCGCGATGTTCCGCAGGTCGTCGCGGCTGTTCAAAGGCATGATGACGTCTCGCTCTGTGATCGTGGGGTCGGCCACGCGAAGTCGCGGCCTTATAAGTCTAGTTGATCCCCTCTGATGGCAGGAGCGGGACGAGATGCCGCCTGGCGTAGGCACGGGCTTCGTCGTCGCTGTCCAGCGGAATCGCACTGTCCGGAGTGAGCACGAACGACAGCGCGATGCGGATGAACATCTCGGCCACTGCCTCGGCGTCCGGGGCGTCTGAGGCATTGAGATGGCCGGCGAGATACGCCCTGGCGGCCGCGAGGTAGGGGCCCGCCTGCACAGTAAGGTGCGGCAGGATCATGTCGGGCTCGGTCGCCAGCAGCCTGCTCAGCAGCGGATGCCCCCGCACCAGGCGCAGCGTGACCGCGAACCCCTCCGTCACCCGGTCGGCCATGGTCGGCAGCGGCCCGACCTCCTGCTCGAACGCCCGCAGGAACCGGTGGAGCTCGCGCAGCATCACGCCCTGGATCAGGTCGCTCCTGCGGGCGAAGCGCCGGTAGACGGTGATCCGCGACAGGCCCGCCTGCCGGGCGACGTCGTCGACGGTCAGGCGGCGCAGGCCGTGCTCCAGCATCCGCGCGTAGGCCGCGTCGAGGATGCGCCCAGCCGTGGTCGGCTCGCCGGAGTCGTCCTGCATGGATCAAGACTATGGGCGGCTCGCCGGGCACCGGACGTACATAGCGGGTTGCACATTTCTACGCATGTCCCGGCCGGTGCCGGATGCCTACATTGGCGGCATGACCTGGACAGAGCTGGTGCTGGGCGCCTCTCCCGTACAGGGCGACCAGCCCGCGGTCAGTGACGTCAGAACCGGCGAGGTGCTGTCCTACAACGCGTTCGCGCGGAAGGTCACGCACGCGGCGGCGGGGCTGCGCCGTCACGGTCTGCGCTACGGCGACCGCGTGATCGTCGACATGCCGCTCGGGGTGGGATTCGCCATCGCCGTCCACTCCGTCGCCTGGTCCGGGGGAGTGGCGGTGCTCGGAGACTCCGGGACCGCCCGCATGATGATCGCCCAGCGCGGCTACGACCCGCTCGCGGTGGATGTTCAGAAGGTCTTCACCTTCGAGCCGACGCCGGGGGAGCTCCCGTTCAGCGACCTGCTGGGTGAGCGTTCGGTCCAGTTCGGGCCGCTGGCCGGCCCCGCGCTGAGCGTCGGCGGCGAATACGTCTACGACCACGACGAGCTGGCGTCGGACCTGCGCAGTCTGTCGTCCCGGCTGCTGGTCAACGAGGACGACGTCGTGCTCGCCGCGGTCAGCGATCCGCTCAAGGGGCTGCGGGTGCTCGATCTGGCGTTGATGTCGGGCGCCCACGTGGTCATCGCGCACGAGCCGAGCCTGATCGGCTGCCGCGTGCTCGCGCACGTGCATGCGGCCACCCTGGTGATCGCGCCGAACGAGGTGGTCAGACGCCTGCTCGGCGATCCGACATTGCGCGTTGTGGACGAAAGGGCCGTCGTCAGCTCGCTCAGCCGGTGAAAAGTGCGACACTGTGGGAGAGTGTGATCCTTCCGCGACGCAGGGTAACCACAATGTCCGAGCCCCCCAGGCACAATCTTCCGGCCGAGCCCAACAGGTTCGTCGGTCGCGAGCGCGACGTCGACGACCTGTGCGGGCTGCTGGGTGAGACGCGCGTGGTCACGTTGTGCGGGGTCGGCGGCATCGGCAAGACCCGCCTGGCGCTGCGGGTCGCCGCGCGTCTGGTGCCCTCCTATCCGGGCGGCGTGTGGCTGGTCGAGCTGGCCAGGCTCACCCGGGGCGAGCTGATCCTGCAGGCGATCGGCCGGGCCGTCGGCATCCACGAGGAAGGCACCCGCCCGCTGCTCGACACGGTGGCGGCCCGGCTGCGTGACACGCCCGCCCTGCTGCTGCTGGACAACTGCGAGCACCTGGTCGACCAGTGCGCGGAAGTGGCCGCCGAGCTCATCGCGGCGTGCCGGGGCCTCGGCATCCTGGCCACCAGCCGCGAGCCGCTGCGCATCGCCAGTGAGCTGGTCTGGCGGGTGCCGCCGCTCGACCTGCCCGACGAGCGGCATCCCGACGCCGAGTCCGTGCTCCTCTTCGTCGACCGCGCCACCGCCGCGGGCACCAGGCTGAGCCCGGCGAGCCTGGACGATGTCGTACGGCTGTGCCGGGCGCTCGACGGACTGCCGCTCGCGCTGGAGCTGGCCGCGGCCCGCACCAGCCTGCTCAGTCCCGGGCAGATCGTCGATCGGATCGACGGCCGCTTCTCGCTGCTGACCACCGGCGGCCGTACGGCTCCGCCCAGGCAGCGCACGCTGCTGGCCGCGGTCGAATGGAGCTACGACCTGCTGTCGGCCAAGGAACAGGTGCTCCTGCGCAGGCTGTCGGTGTTCGCCGGGTCCTTCGACCTCGAACTCGCCGAGCAGATCTGCGCCGACCGGCCCATCTCCGAGACGGAGATCGTCGACCTGCTCGGCGCCCTGGTCGACAAGTCTCTCGTGCTGTGCGACGAGGAGCGCAGGCGCTACCGGCTGCTGGAGACCATCAAGCACTACGCGGCCGAGCGGCTGGCGGAGGCGGCCGAGCGCGAGGTGCTGCGCGATCGGCACCTGGAGGTGCTGTGCGAGCTCCAGCTGCGCCACTTCGGCACCGAGATGGTCGAGCCCGACCTGCCGTGGCCGGTGCGGCTGGCCGCGCTGGAGGCCAGCCGGAGCCTGGTGGACGACCAGCGGGCCGCGCTCGACTGGGCGATCGAGTCCGGCAACGCGCCGCTGGGCCTGCGCCTGTGCGCCTACAGCACCAGCCTGCTCCCGGTCAGCAGCGCCAATCCGGCCGAGATCGTCGGCTGGGTCGAGCGGCTGCTGGCCCTCGACCTGACCCAGGTGTCCGACGAGCAGATCGCGCATGCCCACGCGTACCTGGCCTATGGGCTGGAGGGTCGCGACGAGCTGGCCCGCTCGCTGGAGTACGCCATGGCCAGCCTGGCGGGCCTGGGCGCCGACAACGTCTTCCCCAGCTGCGTCATGCACAGCCTGACGGTCGTGGTGCTGCTGCGCATGGGACGAGGCGACGAGGCGCTGCACCACGCCGAGACCGGCCTGGCCCTGGCCACCGCCTCCGGCGACCAGTGGAACCAGGCGGCCGGGCTGGCCGGGCTGTCGGCGGTCGCACTCACCCGCGGCCGGCTGCGCGAGGCCCAGTGTCACGGCGAGGAGGCCCTGGCCAAGGCCCGTCAGCACGGGCACCGCTGGCTGCTGGCCAGGACCGCGACCCAGCTCGGCGCGGTCGCCGAGGCGCGCGGCGACCTGGTGAAGGCGATGGCCCAGTACGAGCTGGCGGTCCCGTGGCTTGAAGAGCTCAACGGCACCATCGAGCTGGCCCGCTGCCTGGCCAGGATCGGCCGGGTCGCGGCGCTGCTGCACGAGTTCGAGGTGGCCAGGGAGCGGCTGGCCGCGAGCCTGAAGCTGAGCAGGCTGACCGGGCAGCGCCAGAGCGTGGCCCGCTGCCTGGTGAGCCTGTCGGTGCTGGCGGAGACCGAAGGAGACCTGGAGAGCTCCGTACTTGCCGCCGCCTCGGCCACCGCGCTGCGCGAGTCGATGGGCCAGCACTCCGCCACGATCCGCATCGAGGAGCTGCTCACCCGCGCCCGCGCCAAGCTCGGCGAGGGCCGCACCGCGACGCTCTGGTCGCGGGGCAGGACGATGAGCCCCGACGACGCCGCCCGCCAGGTCCTCGCGGGCGAGCGGCCGGTCCCGGCCGGTCCGGTGGCGACCGAGCCCGTCAGGCACTCGCTGCTGACCGCCCGCGAGCAGGAGATCGCGGCCCTGCTGACCAGGGGCCTGTCCAACCGGGCCATCGCCGAGGAGCTCGTCATCAGCCCCGCGACCGTGGCCAGGCACATCGCCAACATCATGGAGAAGCTCGGCTACACCTCGCGCGCTCAGATCGCGGTGTGGGCGGCCGAGCAGCCGCGCGGTTCTGCATAGCGATCTGCATATTCCGCCCCATGTGTGCATGAGATGCCCTCCATAGCGTGGGCGCCATGGAGGAGCGCATCGTGATGGTGGACTCTGGCACCGGCCTGTGTCTCACCGAGGGGGAGCTGGACGAGAGGTCGGCCGCCGCGACCGTCCAGCTGCGACGCCGGGGCGTGCGCGCGGGCGACACGGTGCTCATCTGCCTGACCGTCGGTCCCGACCTGCTGGTGGCCACCGACGCGGTGATAGCCGCCGGCGGGATCGTCTGGCCGGTCCCACCGGAGCTCGACGAGGGCAAACTGCGGGATCGGATCATGGCCAGCCGGGCCCGCCTGATGATCTCCGACCTGCCGCGGGCGATGAACGCGGCGAGAGAGTCACGCGTACGCATGGTGGTGAGCGTCGCGGAGCTACATTCGTATCCGGTCAGTCGCGAACTCTGCACGGAAAGTGATCCCACCGGGCGGCGAACCAAGGGAGACTGTGAGGGAGTGTGATCCTCCCGCCAACACTTGGACCTCCGCCATGACTCCGCAAGTCCAGCACAACCTCCCCGCCGAACCCAACCGTTTCGTCGGACGGGCGCGCGACGTGGCCGAGCTGTGCGCGCTGGTCCGCGGTGAGCGCGTGGTCACGCTCAGCGGAGTGGGCGGCATCGGCAAGACCCGCCTGTCGCTGCGGGTGGCGGCCAGCGCCCTGTCCGGCTTCGCCGACGGCGTGTGGCTGGTCCAGCTCGCCCGCGTCAGCGACCCCGAGCTGATCGTGAAGGAGATGGCCGACGTGCTCGGCGTCCGCGAGGAAGGCTCCGAGCGGCTGCTCGACGGGCTGCGGATCCGGCTGCGCGGCACCAGGACGCTGCTCCTGCTCGACAACTGCGAGCATCTCGTCGAGCCGTGCGCCGAACTGGTCGCCGGCCTGCTCGCCGACTGCCCCGAGCTGAGATTCCTGCTCACCAGCCGCGAGCCGCTGCGCATCCCCGGCGAGCTGATCTGGCGGGTGCCGCCGCTCGACCTGCCCGACGAGCGGCATCCCGACGCCGAGTCCGTGCTGTTCTTCGTCGAGCGGGCGGCCGCGGCCGGGGCCCGCGCCGTGACCGACAGCATGCCCGACGTCATCCGGCTGTGCCGGGCGCTCGACGGGCTGCCGCTCGCCCTTGAGCTGGCCGCGGCCCGCAGCAGCCTGCTCAGCCCGGGGCGCATCGCCGACCGGATCGGCGACCGGTTCAAGCTGCTGACCACCGGTGACCGAACCGCCCACGCCCGCCAGCGCACGCTGCTGGCCACGGTCGAGTGGAGTCACGACCTGCTCGCCCGTAAGGAGCGGGTGCTGCTGCGGCGGCTGTCGGTGTTCGCCGGGCGCTTCGATCTCGACCTGGCCGAGCAGGTGTGCGCCGACGGTGACCTGCTGCGCCGCGGCGAGGTGCTCGACGTGCTCAGCGGCCTGGTCGACAAGTCGCTGGTGCTCCACCATGGCGACGGCGGCCGCTACCACCTGCTGGACACCATCAGGCACTACGCCGCCGAGCGATTGTGCGAGGCGGGCGAGGAAGCGCGGCTGCGCGGCGGCCACCTCAAGGTGATCTGCGCCGAGATGGAGCGCTGCAACGAGGCCGGTTCGCTCCACCGCCGGTTGTCGTGGCCGGCCCGCGCCGTCCACTTCGCCAGGGGGCGCCGCCTGCTCGACGACTGCAGGGCGGCGATCGACTGGGCCGTCGAGTCCGGTGGTGCCGAGCTGGGGCTGCGCCTGGCCCACGCGGCGCTGACCATCCTCGCGGTGCGCGGCGATCTGCGGGAGAGTGTCGGCTGGTACGAACGGCTGCTCGGCCTCGACCTGTCGGGCGTGCCCGACCAGCTGATCGGCGTGGCCAAGGGCGGCCTCGCCTACGGGCTCGAGACGCGCGACGAGCTCGACCGGGCCGCGGCGCTCATCGAGGAGAGCATCGAGGAGCAGCGGCGCCACCCCTATACGCACTGGCTCGGCGTCACCTACGGCGTGGCCCTGACCGTCTTCTTCCGCACCGGCCAGACCGGCACGGCCCTGCGCCACCTGCGCGAGCTCGAAGTGGCGGCCGCCGAGCACGACGACCTGTTCAACCTGACGACCGCCCGCATCGCCCGGCTCAACCTGGCGCTCTTCCAGGGACAACCGCGTCAGGCGCAGCGGTTCGGCGAGGAGGCGCTGGCCCTGGCCATGGAGACCGGCCACCACTGGACCCTGGCCAGGGCCCTGACCCACCTGGGCGCGGTGGCCGAGGCCAGGGGCGACCTGGCGGCAGCCATGCGGCACCACACGGCCGCGCTGCCCATCCTCGAGGAGCTCGACAACCGGGTCGAGCTGGCCCGCTGCCAGGCCAAGGTCGGCAGGGTGGCGGCCAGACTGCACGACTTCCCCGCCGCCCGGCGCAGCCTGGCCGCCAGCCTGGTGCTGAGCACGCAGACCGGCCGGCGCAGCGGCGTCGTCCGCGCGCTGGTCGCCCTGTCCGTCCTGGCGCAGGCCGAGGGCGATCTCGACGGGGCGGTCGTCGCGGCCGCGGCGGCGAGCGCGTTGCGCGAGTCGATCGGCCAGCACGACGCCCCGGCCCGCACCCAGGAGCTGCTCTCGCTCGCCCGCGACAAGCTCGGCGAGGGCCGGGTGGCGCTGCTCTGGGCCAGCGGCATCGCGCAGGATCCCGGCGCGGTGGCCCGGCGGATCCTCGACCAGAAGGCCGACGCCGGAGACGTGCACGAGCCCGCCGACCTGCTCCCGTCCCTGCCCGCCACGCTGTTCGTGTCCTCGTCGGGCCCGGCCGCCCGCGAGCCGCGCTACGCGACGCTGACGGCGCGCGAGCGGGAGATCGCCGGGCTGCTCACCGAGGGCCTGAGCAACCGGGCCGTCGCGGCGCAACTGGTGATCAGTCCCGCCACCGTGGCCAGGCACGTGGCCAACATCATGGAGAAGCTGGGCTTCGGCTCGCGCGCCCAGATCGCGGTATGGGCAGCCGAGCACGGCCTCGACAATCGGTGACCATAAGCTCGGAAACATGGCGCTCGCTCCAAACTTCCCGGTCATGCTCCGCACCGAGGACGGCGTCCGCATCGACGCCGCGCACACCCCGTCCACCCGCTCCGGCCTCGGCATCGTGGTGGCGCACGGGTTCACCGGCTCATGGCGCGACCCGGCCACGCGGCGCATCGCGCACGTGCTGAGCGGCTACGGCGGCGTGGTCGCGTTCGACTTCCGGGGGCACGGCCGTTCCGGTGGTGAGTCGACCGTGGGTGACAAGGAGATCCTCGACGTCGACGCCGCCGTACGGCACGCGCGGGTGATCGGCTATTCCAAGGTCGCCGTGGTCGGCTTCTCCATGGGCGCCGCCGTGGCCGTACGCCACGCGGGACTGCTCGGCGGCATCGACGCGGTGGTGTCGGTGAGCGGCCCGGCCCGCTGGCACTACCGCGGCACCAAGCCGATGCGTCAGGTGCACTGGGCCATCGAGCGGCCGATCGGCAGGTGGGCGGCCAGGGTGGCCAAGCGCACCAAGATCGCTCGCGGCGAGTGGGACCCGATCCCGGTGCCGCCCCACGAGGCCGCCGCGCTGATCTCTCCGACGCCGCTGCTGATCGTCCACGGCGACGCCGACGGGTTCTTCCCGCTGGAGCACGCGCACCAGCTCTACGAGGGCGCCCGCGAGCCCAAGAAGCTCTGGATCGAGCGCGGCTACGGTCACGCGGAGTCCGCGGCGACCCCGGAACTCATCCGCCGAATCGGAAAGTGGATCAGTACGAACCTTTTCTGAGTAATAGACGTCTATCTAGGGCGTAAGGAAGAAATCCGCCGGGAGAAAGTCCTACGGGAAGGAAACCGTCGAGGCGGTGGACGTAGGACATACTTCGTGGAGTAGCGGAGACCACACCAAGCGTTGCGGGGGCGCGCTGGGTGCGGGGCGCCGTGAGAAGGGCTCCGGTACGTCGTACCGGAGCCCTGTTCCTTAACCCAGGCGGGCGATCGTCTTGTATTCCAGGTAGCTGCTGAGGCCCTCGGGGCCCAGTTCGCGGCCCACGCCGCTGGCCTTGTAGCCGCCGAAGGGCGCGTTCGACTCCAGCATGAAGCAGTTGATCCCGTAGGTGCCCGTGCGGACCTGGCGGGCCACCTCCATGCCGTGGTCGGCGTCGGCCGTCCAGACCGTACCGGCCAGGCCGTAGTCGCTGTCGTTGGCGATGCGGATCGCGTCCGCCTCGTCCTCGTACGGGATCACCGACAGCACCGGGCCGAAGATCTCCTCGCGGGCGATGCGCATCTCGTTGGTGACGCCCGCGAAGACGGTCGGGGCGACGTACCAGCCGCGGTCCATCGGCCGGTCCAGGCCGCCGACGACGACCTTGGCGCCCTCGTCCATGCCGGCCTGGATGTAGCCCTCGACGCGGTCCTGCTGCCGCTTGGCGACCAGCGGGCCGATGCCGGTGCCGGGGTCGGCGGGGTCGCCGACGGGCTGGGAGGTGACCATGTTCGCGACCGCGTCCACGACCTCGTCATAGCGGGTCCGTGAGGCCAGGATGCGGGTCTGGGCGACGCACGCCTGGCCGTTGTTCATCAGCGAGGCGATGGCCAGCATGCCCATGCTGGAGGGCAGGTCCGCGTCGTCGAGGATGATCGCCGCCGACTTGCCGCCGAGCTCCAGGCTGACCCGCTTGAGCTGCTCGCCGCAGATGGCGGCGATGCGGCGGCCCGCGGCGGTCGAGCCGGTGAAGGCCACCTTGTCCACGTCCGGGTGGGAGACCAGGTGCTCACCGGCCTCGCGGCCCGCGGGCACGATGTTGAGCACCCCGGCCGGGATCCCGGCCTCGACCACCATCTCGGCGAGCAGGTACGCGTCGAGCGGCGTCTCCGGCGCGGGCTTGAGCACGATCGCGCAGCCGGCCAGCAGCGCGGGCGCGATCTTGGTCATGGCGACGAACTGCGGGACGTTCCACGGCACGATGGCCGCCACCACGCCCACCGGCTCCCGCCGCACGGTCGTCGGCCCGAACAGGCCGGGCCGCTGCTCCTCCTGGGCGAAGGTCTTGCCGTAGTCGGCGTAGTACTGCAGCATGCCGAGCGGCTGGGGCGCCTGCGCCAGGTTGGAGAAGGTGATCGGTGAGCCCATCTCCTCGGTGATGAGCGCGGCCATCTCGCCCTGACGGGCGGCGTAGATCTCGGCCAGCCTGCCGATCACCTCGGCCCGCTCGGCGAACGTCATGCGCGGCCACGGACCGTGGTCGAACGCCTGCCGCGCCGCGGCCACCGCGCGGTCCATGTCCTCGGGCGTGCCGTCGGGCACGCGGCCCACGACCTCTTCGGTGTGGGGGGAGATGACGTCGATGGTGCCGGTCCCGGCCGGGGCCACCCATTCGCCCCCGATGAACAGCGTGTCGTGCTGGCGCATGTCGTGAGCCTCCTGCTTGACCGAATGCTTGCTTGGCTACGGTGCTCCTCAAGGTGACCGAACCATGTTCTGTCCACGCGCGCAAGAGGGGTCCGGCACGCGCGTACGCGTACCGGACCCCTCCGGTCGATCAGCCGAGCAGGTGCCGCAAGGACCGCTTGACCAGGTCCGTGCGCATGGCCTGGGTCGTCAGGCTCTCCACGCCGAAGCCGAGGTAGACGGTGTCCTTGGTGGCGATGCCGCCGCCCTCCTCGAACACCTGGTCTGTGCGGGCCCAGGTGTTGATCGAGGGCGAGGTGCCCTCAGGAGGCGCCGCCGCGCTCCAGCCGCCCAGGTCGCTCTCGAACGAGGTCTGCTCCGCCGTCGCGCCGTTCAGCGTGACGGTGAAGTCGTCGAGGAAGACGCCCGCGCCCTGGGTGCTCCAGTCGCTGATGTACGAGACGGACAGCTCCACCTTCTTACCCGCGTACGGGGTCAGGTCGACCTTCCACTGCTGCCAGCCGGCCGAGTTGCCCGAGGCCGCGTTCCACGAGCCGGAGGTGCCGGTCGGCTCGCAGTTGGCGCCCTGGTAGCGCTGGGTGAACGGGTGGAGCGCGCGCCAGCCCTCGCCGCCGCTGGGCGGGTCACAGCTGCTGCCCGTGCTCTGTGAGGTGTGACCGTTGACGTCCGGCAGGGTCGTCCAGTCGTCGCCGCCCACGGTGTGCGCCTCGACGGTCAGGAAGTCCCAGTCGGCCTCGGTGTCGTACGAGGTCCAGAACGACAGGTCGCCGCTGGTCTTGCCGGTCAGGTCGACGGTCTTGGTCAGCCGCTTCCAGGAGGCGTCGGCGATGCCGCTGTAGACGTCCCAGGAACCGGTGTGCGGGTCGAACGGTCCGCCGGGCCGTGCCCACTTGACCGGCGCGGAGCTGGCGAACTGCGGGAACTGGGCGGCCGGCAGGATCGCCGAGGTCGCCACGAACGAGTTGGTGTGGCTCGGCTCCAGCGTGCCGGCGAAGCCCTTGAACCGGCCGCTCACGCCCTGCAGCGCGTACGGGAGGCCCGTGTCGGGGTTGATGCCCGAGTCGTCGAAGAAGACGTAGGCGCCCAGCCAGTACTGCTGGAAGTCGTTGAACACCTGGATGCACGGCGGGTCGTTGGGGGTCGCGCATTCGGGCTGGGCCGGCTGGTCGGGCTGGTAGTAATAGGCGCCGTTGTTGTTGGCCGCGTATGACGGGTACTTGCCCGAGTGCAGGAGCTTGCCGCCCTCGTTCAGGTAGTCGCGCACGGCCAGCTCGGTGTCGACGCCGCCCTTGGAGGTGGTGCCGGCCACCTGGCCGACCGATCTCGGGATGATGTCGTCGCCCGTCTCCCAGACCACCGCCTTGTAGTGGCTGAGCACGCCGAGCGCGTGCGGAGCCTTGCGGCCCATCTTGTCCATGTCATAGACGTCGGAGCTGTAACCGGCCTCGTCGAGCGCCTTGACGTAGTCGTCGGCGTACTTGGCCTCGGTCACGCCCTGGACGGGGCTGAGGCCCGTGACGTCCTCGGTGGCCAGCACCAGCACCTTGCCGCCGATGTCACTGGCGACCTGGTAGGTGAAGTCTCCGCTCTTCCTGCCGATCGAGCTGAACCAGACCTTGACCTTGTCCCCGGGCCTGGTGCCGGTGATCTTGCCGCGCATCCAGTGGTAGTAGGTGTCGTAGCCCTTGCCGTAGCGCTCGCCGCCCCGCCACTCGCCGGTCAGTACGGTCTTGGTCCGGCCGCCGTTGACCTGGTAGTTCAGGAAGATCGGGCCGAGCTTGCGCTTGGCGTCGACCTGGACCACCTGGTCCCGGCCGTAGCTGACCTCGAACGGGTCGAGCACGAAGTCGGCCGTTGCGTTGCCGAGGTGGTTGACCGGCTCGGACCAGTTGGTGGCCGACTTGGCCACGTCCAGGGCAAACGGGATGTTCTTCTCGAACTCCGCCTGGACCAGCGCCTCGTCGTCGGGGAAGACGAACCCGCAGCCGTCACAGCCCTCGTCGAGCTCCGGCGTCCAGGCCAGCGTGCCGTACGAGGCGTGGGCGTGGTCGGTCGTCTCGCCGTTGGTGGTGTAGAGCTCCGCCGACAGGTCCGGGTCGAAGCCCGGGATCGCCGGCTTGGCGTCGTTCCCGGAGATGGCCTCGTAGATCGGGTTGTCCGCGGTCTTGGTGGCGACCTGCCAGCCGATCGGATAGAGCAGCAGCGGGCCGAAGGAGTGGTAGTTCACCTGGCCCTTGAACCTGATCCGCTTGAGCAGCCCGTCGAGCGCCCTGGTCTCGGGCTCGCTGGCGGGCGCCGCGCCGCGGTAGGTCTCGCTGCTCGGGATCGACGAGGAGCCCTCCTCGTCGTAGTGGAAGTTGGTGGGGTAGTTGCGGTTCGGATCGACGCCGTCGCCGGTGGTGATCCGCCCGTCGCCGTCGTTGTCACGCAGATTCTTGCGCCACAGGCGGTTGCCCTCGGTGAAGGTGAAGTCGTAGCCGTCGGGGTTGGCGACCGGCACGAACCAGAGCTCGGTCCTGTTCAGCAGGTCCTTGAGCGCGACCCGGTTGGCGATCACGTGCTTCAGCAACCGCATGTCGACCTCGGTGGAGATCCACTCGCGGGCGTGCTGCGTCGCCGAGTACAGCGTCGCCGGCTTGATGCCGTCGGGCAGCACCCTGGCCAGGGCGGTGACCTTGACGGCGAGGATGTCCTGGCCCTTCAGCGTCTTGCCGAGGGACTCGATCTTCACTATGTCCTTGTTCGCGTTGGCGATGGCCTTGAGCTGGTCGGCGATGCCGCCCGGCTCGGAGTAGGACTTCCAGACGGTGTAGCCGCCGGTGGCCTGCGCCTTGGCGGCCTCCAACTGGGTCTGGCCCTGCGGGTTGCGTACGGGCTCCGGCTTGTAGCCGAGTTTGCGCAGGCCGTCGAGGTCGGTCTGGGCGGCGGTCACCTCGACGTGCTCCTTGCCGCCCTTGGTGTCCTGCTGGACGACGTCGAAGCCCTTCTCCTTGAGGGCCTGCCCGGTGCCGGGCGTGCTCTCCAGTTGGTAGAGCTCGATCCTGTCGCGGGGTGGTAGGGGGTCCACCGACGCCTGGGCCTCCAGGGCGACGAGGGACGTGCCGAGGCCGAGGACGACGGCGGTGGACAGGGTCAGTAATCGAGACACGAGGTCTGCCCCTTCGCAGAGACGAGTTTCGTCGCCATCTCAGACCGATACGTCGCGCTCGGCAAGGCCCAATCTTTATGCCTGCCTTAGATCGGACAATCTTCAGATAATTCGCCAAAGGGGCGCGACTTGCCGTGTTCAGGTGACAATATTCAAGATCATCTTCTATAGTTTCGGTCCGTCGATGAGGGGAGGACGGACGTGAAAATCAGTCGCTTCGCCCTATTCGCCATCGTCCTGGTGGGGCTGTTCGCGTTCCCTCTCCCGGTCTCCGCGGCTCCCAACCCGGCCGAGTTGCGCAAGCTGACCAAGCAGGCGTCCCAGCTCAACGACCTCTATCGCGGCCAGATCCAGAGCCTGGAGGAAGTACGGATCCAGGCCAAGAAGGCCACCGACAACTCCGGCGACCTGGAAGCCCGGCTCGCCAGCGCCAAGGCCGAAGTGACCTCGATCGCCCAGAGCACCTACATCGCGGGCCCGCTCGACGGCGTCCAGTTGATCGCCCCGGGCGTCGACCCCACTGTCGCGCTCGGCCAGGCGGCGAACATGACCTATCTGGCCAACGAGCGCATCAGCAAGGTGCAGAGCATCCAGGCGTTGATCGACAAGGCGGCGGACGCCAAGCGGACCGCCGCCGAAAAGATCGACAAGCTGAAAAAAGAGATCAAGACCATGCAGGGTAAGCGCCGCGAGATCGAGCGGCTCCTCGCCAAGTACGGTTTCCAGCAGCCGGGCGGCTCCTCGGGGCTCACGCCGCGCATGATCGCGGTGCGCGCCGAGATCATGCGGAACTTCCCCATGCCGTACGGGGTGGGCTGCCTGCGGCCTGGTGACCCCGGTGAGCACGGCAAGGGGCGGGCCTGCGACTTCATGATGTCGAGCGGCGGGCGGGCGGCCTCGGGGGCCGACGGCGACCGGGGTGACGCGCTGGCCGAGTGGCTGATCAAGAACGGGCCCCGGATCGGGGTGATGTACATCATCTGGAAGCAGCGGTATTACGACATTCGGTCGGGGGGTGGCTGGGACCCGATGTCGGATCGGGGTGGGGTCACCGCCAACCACTACGACCATGTGCATGTGTCGGTGTTCTAGCGGCTGTGCGGAACGACGGTCCGTTGGGGCTGGGGTCCCTACAGGGAGATACCCCCTCCGGGGGAGCGGGAGAAGGCTGCGATGAGGTCGCGGAGCCAGGCGTATGACGCCTTTGGCGTGCGGTGCTGGGTGGTGAAGTCCACGTGGACCAGGCCGAAGCGCTGGTGGTAGCCCTCGGCCCACTCGAAGTTGTCCAGCAGTGACCAGACGAAGTAGCCCCGGACGTCGACGCCCTCCGCCGCCGCCTGTTCCACCGCTCTGATGTGGCCGTCCAGGAAGGCGATGCGGCCCTGGTCGTCGATCGTGCCGTCCGGGCCGGGGACATCCTCCTGGGAGCAGCCGTTCTCCGTTACGTACACCGGCGGCAGCGCGGAGCCGTACCTGGTGCGCAGGCCCGTCAGGAGTTCGCGCAGGCCGTCGGGGACGACCGGCCAGCCGAAGGCGGTGGTGGGGTAGCCGGTGATGCCGTGGTCGGTGAAGGGCAGGCCGTCGTCCGTGGGCGCGCCGATGCGGGTGGGGTTGTAGTAGTTGATGCCCAGGCCGTCCAGGGGCGCGGAGATGACGGCCAGGTCGCCGTCGCGGACCACGTCCATGGCGCCGATGGCCTTCAGGTCCGGATACTCGCCCAGCAGGATCGGGTCGTTGAACAGGCGGTTGTGGAGCGTGTCGTACGCGTCGGCCGCCGCCAGGTCCGCGGGCTCCGCCGAGGCGGGCCAGACCGGGGTGCAGTTGTTCGTGATCAGCACCTGCCGCGCCCCGGCCGCGCGCAGCGCCTGTACGGCCAGGCCGTGGCCGAGCAGCTGGTGGTGGGCGACGGGCAGGGCGTCGAACAGCAGGGCCTGGCCGGGGGCGTGGACGCCCATGCCGTACCCGAAGGCCATGTGCACGAACGGCTCGTTCAGCGTGATCCACATGGGCACCCGGTCGGCGAGGCGCTCGGCCACTATCGCCGCGTATTCGGCGAAGTAGTAGGAAATATCGCGGTTCATCCACCCGCCCATGTCCTGCAGCGCCTGCGGCAGGTCCCAGTGGAACAGGGTCGGCACTGGCGCGATCCCCGCCGCCAGCAGGCCGTCGACCAGCCGGTCGTAGAAGTCGAGGCCCCTCGGCTCCACCCGGCCCGTGCCCAGCGGAAGCACGCGGGGCCAGGCGATCGAGAAGCGGTAGGCGTTGACGCCCAGGCCGGCCATGAGCGCGAGGTCCTCGGGCCAGCGGTGGTAGTGGTCGCACGCGACGTCCCCGGTGTGCCCGTCCCGGATGCGGCCCGGCTCGTGGGCGAAGGTGTCCCAGACGGAGGCGCCCCTGCCGTCATCCTTGACGGCGCCCTCGATCTGGTAGGCGGCTGTGGCCGTACCCCACAGGAACATGCGCACTCCTAAGCGATCATCCGAGTGGGACTCATGTTAACTCGCGGAGGCTCGGGGGAGCCTACCTGGCGGTAATACGCCAAGATGGGGGGCATGACGAGTACCCTGCGCCGGCGTCCAGCCCAACGCCGCAGCGTGGAGCGAGTCGAACGGATGCTCGACGAGTGCGCACATTTGCTCGACGAGGTCGGTTACGAGGCACTGACCACCAAAGAGGTCGCGCGCCGGGCCGAGGTGCCGATAGGCACGTTCTACCAATTCTTCTCCGACAAGCAGGGTCTGGTGCGAGCG
Source organism: Nonomuraea sp. NPDC049028 (assembly GCF_043197735.1). Lineage (NCBI taxonomy): Bacteria > Bacillati > Actinomycetota > Actinomycetes > Streptosporangiales > Streptosporangiaceae > Nonomuraea > Nonomuraea sp. NPDC049028. Next base: position 587,849 of record NZ_JBICTR010000003.1, on the reverse strand, counting down.
CTGGCCCTGCGCAACCTCGATGCCTTCCTGCAGCGCATCACCGAGCGGCTCACGGAGCGGATCGCCGAGTCCGGTCTCGACCACTGGACCGACCTGGTCGACCTGGCCATCGACGAGTTCGTGGTGATGAAGCGGACCACTCCGGGATTCGCGGTGGTCGACTTCGGGGAGGTGCTGACGGCGCCGGGCGGGCCGGCGCTCAAGGGCACCGACCGGATGCTCGACGCCGCCCTGGAGAACAACGTCGTGGTCGCCGACCGGCTGCGAGCCCTCACGGTCGACCTGCTCGACGCTCCTGTCGGGCCGGGGCTCGACCGCGCCCTGCTGGTGGCGGTCGAGGCCACGGACGCGGTGCTCAAGCTGGCCTTCCGGGTGCGTCCCGACGGTGATTCCGACCTGATCGCCGAGTGCAAGCAGCTGGTCCACCGCTACCTGGCCGACCACCTGCCCTGACGGTCCGTCTGTCGCTGACGGACCGCCTGCTTCTGTGTCTGCGGCACTTCGCGGGAGCGCTCCCGCAACACGCCGGGCCGCGGTGCCGGTCTCAGCACGCCGCGTCCAGCCGGGCGCGTAGCTCGTCGTCCAGCCGTACGTCCGCCGCGCCCAGAGCCTCCTCGAGCTGGGCCATCGTGGAGACGCCGACGATCGGGACGTGCCCGTCGGCCAGCAGCCAGGCCAGCACCACCTGGTTGGGCGTCGCCCCCACCTCCGCCGCCACCGCACGCAGGACCGCGAGCCGCCGGGTCGTACCCGGATGCTGGTAAATGTCGGGGATCGGGCGGTCGGGCCGTGTGTAGGCGCCCGCCATCAGCGTGTTGTACGCCCACAGCGTCACGTCGGGCTCGGCGCGTACATACTCCAGCGTCTCGTCCGTCGCCAGCGCGTGGCCCGACTCGGCCAGCCGCGTGAGCGGTCGCGGGCGCAGGTAGGTGTGCCGGAGCTGCAGGCATGTGTACGGCAGCCAGCCCCGCGCCGCCGACAGGTTCCTGGCCCGCTCGGCCCGCCAGGTGGCCAGGTTGCTGGCCCCTACGCTGCGGATCCTGCCCTGCCGGGCCAGGTCGTCGAATGCCCCCAGAGTCTCCTCCAGGGGTACGGAGCGGTCCTCGATGTGCGACCAATACACATCGATGTAGTCCGTCCGCAATCTCCGCAGGCTGCCCTCGATCGCCTTGCCGATGGAGGCGGCGGACAGTCCCTCCGCCGAGGCGAGCGTGTCGTCGCCGGGTACGGTGGGCCGGGCGCCGGTCTTCGTGCTCAGGAAGATCCGGTCCCGGTTGCCGCGCGCCGCGAGCCAGGAGCCGATGGCCAGCTCGCTCTCGTCGCCCGTGCACCCCGGCACCCAGAACGGATAGTTGTTGGCCGTGTCCAGCATGGTGCCCCCGGCCTCGACGAACCGGTCCAGAATGGCGAAGGTGTCCTTCTCGTCGACCGCGGTGCCGAACGGGATCGTGCCCAGTGCGATGTTCATGGCCGTGATCGTGAAAGCTGGAGTGCGCTCCATGTCAAGCCGGTCTCTGCTGAGAAGTGGTTGACCTGGAGTCGGCTCCAGGTGCGATGCTTCTGCCGTGAGCGTCTACACACCCGCGGAAGTGGTCGAGGAGACCGGCTTCACCCTGGACACGTTGCGCTACTACGAGAAGATCGGCCTGCTGGAGCCTGTCGGCCGCAACGCCGCAGGTCAGCGCCGGTTCACCGAGGAGGACGTCGGCTGGCTCGGCACGATCCGCTGCCTGCGCGACACCGGCATGCCGATCGCCGAGATGCTCCGCTTCGCCGACCTGGTGCGGCAGGGCGACCACACGATCGCCGACCGCATCAAGCTCCTGGAGGAGCACGACGGCCGCGTCCGGGAGCAGATCGCCAACCTCACCGAGCGTCAGCGCTACATCCACAACAAGATTTCCTACTACCGCAGAGTCGTCTAGCCCTGTCTTTGGGGTCCGGTTGTTAGACCGGGACCATGGCCGGGCCCAGGGCGAGACGGATCAACATCCCGCTGCGCCGCGTCGCCAAGGGGTGCGCGATGCTGCTGTTCGCGGTGCTGGCCAACATCACGGTGATCCAGGGGTTCGGGGCGCGGGGGCTCAACGCCGATCCGCGCAACCAGCGCTCCGCCATCGCCAGGTTCGACCATCCGCGCGGCGACATCCTCACCTATGACGGCACGACCGTCGCCGTGAGCCGTCCGACGGCCCGCGGGCCGTACGCGTATCGCCGCGTCTACCCCCACGGCGAGCTGTACGCCCCAGTGACCGGGACGGCGTCGCTCAGCCGGACCACGGGCATCGAGGGGGCCGCGGACGACGTCCTGTCCGGCGACGACTCGAGGATCCAGGTCCGTTCGCTCGTCCGGCACGGCAGGGCCCGCGGCGCCGACGTCCGGCTCACGATCACCGACCGCGCGCAGACGGCCGCGTACGAAGGCCTCAGGGCGGCGGGCCGGCCGGGCGCCGCGGTCGCCGTCAACCCGGCGACCGGCGCGATCCTCGCCCTGGCCAGCTACCCGTCGTACGACCCCAACGCCTACACCACCACCGACCCCGCCGAGCTGGCCAAGACGGACCGGCGTCTGCGCGGCGACCCCGCCGGGCCGCTGGTCAACCGGGCGGTCAGCCAGAGATATCCGCCCGGCTCCGCGTTCAAGCTGGTCACCACGGCCGCCGCGCTGTCGTCGGGCGAGTACTCGCCCACCTCACGGGTCGATGCCCCCGCCCGGCTGCGGCTGCCCGGCAGCACGGCCTACCTGCCTGACACGGGCGGGTCCTGCGGCGATGCCCGTCCGACGCTGCCGGACGCCTTCCGGTCCTCCTGCGACACCGCCTTCGCCGGCATCGGCCTCCAGCTGGGGCAGGACATCCTGCGTGACCAGGCGGAGGCGTTCGGCTTCAACGACCGCGACCTCACGATCCCGCTGCAGGTCACCGCCAGCACCTACCCCCCGAACATGAACCGGGCCCAGACCGCCCTGTCGGCCATCGGGCGGCATGACGTCCGGGCCACGCCGCTGATGATCGCCATGCTGTCGGCCGCCGTCGCCAACCACGGCGTCCTCATGCGCCCGTACCTGGTGGAGGATGTACGTCTTCCGGACGGCTCGCTCATCGATCGGGCCGACCCGGCGCCGTACCGGGTGACCATCCCCGCCACCCTGGCCCGCCAGCTCACCTCGATGATGCTCACGGTCACCGGTGCCGGCGGTTCCGGTACGGCGTCCGCCATCCCGGGGGTGGAGGTGGCGGCCAAGTCGGGGGCAGGGGAGGACCACGCGCTCTTCACGGCGTTCGCCCCGGCGGACACGCCGGAGGTGGCCGTGGGCGTGGTCCTGGAGCACGCCGCGCCGTCGACCGCCGCCCTCATCGCCCGCGCCGTCCTGGAGGCGGCACTCTCCTGAAGTGGTACGCCAACACGCGCTCACCGGGATGACCTCGGCACTCTTCTCCTCCTACATATGGCGCTGCACAGACCTCTCTACACATCTCCGGGGTCGAACGGTTACATCCTCGAATGGCCATCTCGACGCATGCGGTGTCCCGTCCACATGTCTAACGTTCTGCATGTGATCGACCGCACCTTGCGATCTCGCCTCTCAGTCAGGGGGCGTCGTGGCTCGATCCAATGGGGCGTCGCGTGTCCAGGCGGAGCTTGGCCTCCTCGGAGGGGTGGGGGTCTGGTTCCGGACGCGTGACAGCGGGCTCGAGCCGCGCAGGGCTCGGGCCCGCCCACCATCTGCTGGTCGTCGCGCCTATGCGGACCTGTTATCAGCACATGCCTTGACGGCTCCAAGTGCGAAGTGGGTTGATTGCCCTACTGACAACGTTGTCAACCTTCACCACTCGGGGTTTCGAAGGGACGGTGTGCGATGCGACGACGGTGGTTGGCGGCCGTCGCGATCACTATGGCGAGCGTGCTCGGCCTGGCCGGCTGCGGTGGTAGCGGCGGCGGCGCAACGGCGAGCCCGCAGGCCACGGGTGGCGGCGAGAAGAAGCAGGTCGAGGTGTTCTCGTGGTGGACCGGGCCGGGTGAGGCCGACGGTCTGAAGGCGATGCGGGAGATCTTCGAGAAGGAGAACCCGAACTACACCTTCTTCGACGCGGCGGTGGCGGGCGGCTCCGGCGACAAGGCCAAGGCGCTGCTGCAGTCGAAGTTGCAGGCGGACACCCCGCCGGACACTTTCCAGGGTCACGCGGGCGCCGAATTGCAGGGCTACATCAAGGCGGGCGACCTGGAGGACCTCAACTCCCTCTATGACGAGTTGAAGCTGAAGGACGTCTTCCCCTCCCAGCTGATCGACCAGATCAGCGTGGACGGCAAGATCTATTCGGTGCCGGTCAACATCCACCGGTCGAACGTGCTGTGGTTCAACCCGAAGCTGCTGAAGGAGGCGGGGATCGCGGCCGCGCCCAAGTCGGTCGACGAGTTCATCGCCGACCTGGGCAAGGTCAAGGCCAAGGGCAAGATCCCGCTGTCCATCGGCTCGGAGTGGACCGTGGTGCACCTGATGGAGAGCGTGCTGCTCGGCTCGCTCGGCACCGACGCCTACAACGCGCTGTTCAAGCCGGGCGCCAACTGGGGCAGCCCCGAGGTGAAGAAGGCGCTGGAGAGCTTCAAGACGATCATGTCGTACGCGGGCGACCCGCAGGACGACTGGCAGCCCGCGGCCAAGCAGGTGGCCGACGGCGAGGCCGCGTTCAACGTCATGGGCGACTGGGCCTACGGCTACTTCCACAACCCGCCGGACGGCGGCCTGGGCAAGAAGTCGAAGGAGGACTTCGACTGGGCGCCCTCTCCCGGCACCGAGGGCACCTACCTGTGGCTGTCCGACAGCTTCACGCTGCCCAAGGGCGCCAAGAACCGTGACGGGGCCATCGCCTGGCTCAAGGTCGCGGCCAGCAAGGAGGGACAGGACGCCTTCAACCCGAAGAAGGGCTCCATCCCCGCCCGTAAGGACGCCGACCAGTCGCTCTACACCGACTACCTGGCGGACGCGCTGAAGGACTGGTCGAGCAACAAGCTGGCCGGCTCCATCCAGCACGGGGTGTCGGTGAACCAGCCGTGGCTGGCCTCGATCACCGAGGCGGTCGGCCTGTTCATCGGCAGCAAGGACGTCGCGGCCCTGCAGAAGGGGCTCGTCGACGCGGCAACGGCCAACGCGCAGTAATTGCGGTCACCCGGGTACGGCAGGCGTTTCGCGCCTGCCGTACCTCTTGGAGGGGATGTTGTGAGGCGGGCACGCACCTGGCTGCCTGGGTTACTCCTCGTCACGCCGTCCATCATCGCGATCGGCGTGTTCGTGTACGGCATGCTGGGCTGGAACTTCCAGCTGGCCATGACCGACAAGCACGACGAGGTGTCCGAGGGCAAGTTCGTCGGGCTGAAGAATTTCGTCGACATCTGGGACCTGCCTCGATGGCACATCTCGGTGCAGCACGCGATCATGTTCACGCTCGTGTTCGTGCTGGGCGCGCTGGTGCTCGGCTGGTTCCTGGCCTTCCTCATGGAGAAGGGGATCAGGGGCGAGGGGACGTTCCGGGCGATCTACCTGTTCCCGATGGCCATCTCGTTCGTCGCGACCGGCATCGTGTGGCGGTGGTTGATGAACTCGGGGATGGAGCAGCGGGCGGTCGGGCTCAACCGGCTCTTCGACTGGATCGGGCTGCCGCAGTGGCAGTGGTTCCGGGATCCGGACTGGGGGATGGCCGCGATGGCCCTTCCGGCAGTCTGGCAAATGTCCGGATATGTCATGGCACTGTTCCTGGCGGGGTTCCGTGGTGTGCCGGAGGAGCTGCGCGAGGCGGCGCGGGTCGACGGGTGCAACGAGTGGGGCGTCTACCGGTACGTCGTGCTGCCGATGCTCCGGCCCGTGACGCTGTCGGCGCTGATCATCCTCGGGCACATCTCGCTCAAGGTGTTCGACCTGATCGTGGCGGTGTCGGGCAAGCAGATCATCACCGACGTGCCCGCCGTGTTCATGTGGGTGGCGGTGTTCGACTCCCACGACCCGGCCAAGGGCGCCACCATCGCCTCGTACATCGTGCTGAGCGTGGCCGTCTTCGTCATCCCGTACCTGATCTGGTCCGTGCGTAAGGAGAGGCGTTCATGACCGCGGTGATCGGGCGCCGGCGGGTGTCCACCGGGGTGCGGCTCGTCCTGCTGATCGCCTTCGTGGTGATCTTCCTGATCCCGATCTACGTCCTGCTGGTCACCAGCTTCAAGCCGCTGACCGAGGCGGACCCGAGCCAGGCGTGGAACCTGCCGCGGACCTGGACCTTCGAGGCGTGGCACGTGGCGTGGGAGAAACTGGCCCCGGGCCTGTGGAACTCCGTCCTGCTGGCCGTGCCGGGCTCGCTGCTGTCCTGCGTGCTCGGCTCCATGAACGGCTACGTGCTGTCGAAATGGCGCTTCCCGGGCGCGGATGTGCTGTTCACGCTGTTCCTGTTCGGCATGTTCATCCCCTACCAGGGGGTGATGATCCCGCTGGTGCAGCTCCTGGTGAACCTCAACGAGCTGACCGGGCTGCAGGGCGTCTTCTACGGCGGCATCCCCGGGCTGACGCTGGCGCACGTGGTCTACGGCATCCCGATCTGCACGCTGATCTTCCGCAACTACTACGTCACCATCCCGGACGAGCTCATCGAGGCGTCTCGGGTGGACGGCGCGGGGATGCTGCGTACGTACTGGTCGGTAGTGCTGCCGGTGTCCGCGCCGGCCATCGCGGTGGTGATCATCTGGCAGTTCACCTCGATGTGGAACGACTTCCTGTTCGCCGTCTTCCTCACCGGGCCGACCAGTTGGCCGACGACCGTCATGCTCAACAACATCGCCGGCGCCCAGGCCACGCCGTACAGCCAGCAGATGGCGGCGGCGATTCTGGCGTCGGTGCCGACGATGCTGATCTACGTGCTGCTCGGCCGGTTCTTCATGCGCGGGCTGATGGCCGGCGCGCTCAAGGGATGAGCGCCGCCGGGTTGGCCCAGTGCTTGAGCGGCTCCTTGCGGACATAGCGGGCCACGTCCTCGGCGACGATCTCGGCGGCCTTCATGGCCGTCTCCTTGCTGGCGCCGGCCAGGTGCGGGGTCATCACCAGGTTGGGGGTCGTGAGGAGCCGCGACCCCGCCGGGATGGGCTCCTCGGGGAAGACGTCCACCGCGGCGCCGAACAGGTGACCCGACTCCAGCGCGTCGCACAGGGCGTCGTAGTCGAGCAGCGAGCCGCGCGCGCAGTTGACGATGACGGACCCGCGAGGCATCGCGGCGATCTGCGGCGCGCCGATCATGCCGATGGTCTCGGGGGTGGCCCGCGCGTGCAGGGAGAGGAACTGGGAGCGTTCGAGCAGCTCGTCCAACTCCACCTGTCCTGAAATTTCCACGTAAGGGTCGTAGACCAGGACCTCCGCCCCGAAGCCCTCCAGCATGCGGGCCACCCGGCGGCCGATCGCCCCATAGCCGACCAGGCCCGCCGTGGAGCCCTCCAGCTCGGGCCCGACGTTGTCATAGGTGTAGTAGTCGCCCCGCCAGACGCCCCCCGCCAGGTCGGCGTGCGTCTGGGGGATGCGGCGGGTGGCCGCGAGGAGCATGGCCAGCGTGTGCTCGGCGGTGGCCACGGCGTTGCGTCCCGGCGCGAACGTGACCGCGACCCCCGCCTCGGTGGCCGCGTCCAGGTTGGCGTTGACCGGGCCGCCCCGGCTGACACAGAACAGCTTGAGCTCCGGCGACGCGTCCAGCACCCGCTTCGTCAGGGGGGCCATCTGGGTCACGCAGACCTCGACGCCGCGCAGCGCCTCGATCAGCTCGTCCTCCACATCGGACGCCTCGTCCACCTCGCTCACCCGGCCGAACGGCACCTCCGGCCACGGCAGCGTCAGCTCGCTGATCTCCACCTCACCGGGAACCGCGTGCCGGAGCGCGTCGATGAAGAGGCGGTTCTGGACGAAGTGGTCGCCGGCGGCGAGGACTCGGATGGTCAACGAAGAGCTCCAATCGGGGAGTTGTACCGCAGGATCGCCACCTGGCCGTTCCGCGGGCGGATCTCGGTGATGGCGCAGTTGTCCAGGCTCGGGAAGAGCCGCCGGTACTCGTCCAGCGGCACGCCCATGAGCCGGCACAGCGCGATCCTGATGACGGTCGTGTGGGCGACGACCATCACCCGGCCGTCGGGATGGGCCGCGGCGATGTCCCGCAGACACTCGGTGAACCGGTCGGCCGCGAGCTTGGGGTCCTCGCCGCCCGGCAGTGGGTTCGTGGCGGGGTCGGCCTCGAAGGCGGCGCGGGCCTCGGGGAAGAGCTCGCGCATCTCCGCCGCGGTCAGCCCGTCGGCCTGGCCGAAGTCGAGCTCCCGCAGCCGCTCGTCCACCCGCAGGTCGACGCCCGCCGCCTCGGCGCTGGCGGCGGCGGTGATGCGGGCCCTGCTCAGGGTGGACGCCCAGACGGCCGCAAGCCCGGCCCGGCCCGCCCAGGAGGCCAGCTGCCCGGCCTGGTCGAGGCCGCGCGGGGTCAGCTCGACGTCGCTGAGCCCGGCGTAGCGGTTCTCGGCATGCCAGACGGACTCGCCGTGGCGCACCAGTGCGATGTTGGTCATGGCGCGGTCCTCTCACGGGCGTGGTCGGCGGCGCTCGCGGGCAGCCAGCCGCGTCCTTCCAGTTCGGTGACGAAGCGTAGGTAGGTCTCGTCCATGCGGGGTCCGGCCGGGTCCACGACCGCGCGGGTGCGGATCATCCCGGCCGCGTCGCCCTTGTCTCCCGCGGCCAGTACAGCCATGCCGAGCGCGGGCTCGGCGTTCTCCCGCAGCGTGACGGGCCGCCCGAGGACGTCGGCGCGCAGTTGGTTCCAGTACGCGCTCCTGGTGGCTCCGCCGGTGAGCACGATCTCCCCGTCCACCGGGGCGCCCAGCAGGTCGAGATAGTCGAAGCAGAGCCGCTCGACGAACGCCGCGCCGCGCAGGATCGCCACGTAGCGCTCGACGTCGTCGGCGGGCCGGCCGAGCGTGAACCCCTCCGCCTCGGGCGCCACGAACGGGAACCGCTCCCCGCGCGACACGAGCGGATAGGTGACGACCGGTTCCGTGGCGGCGGGACCGAAGTGGGTGGCGGGACCGAAGCTGGCGGTGGGGCCATAGCGGGCGGCGGCCCGGGCGCTCAGCGCGTCGAGGTCCTGTCCGGCGAACTCGCGGGTCAGCACCCCCGCGCCCGTGCTCGACGCGCCACCCGGCAGCCACGAGCCGTCCGGCGCGCGGTGCGAGTAGACGACGCCCAGCGGGTCGTGGATCAGCTCCCTGGTGACGCCCTTGAGCACCAGGGTGGTGCCCATGACGGAGTTCCAGCTGCCCGGCGTCATCGCTCCGGCGCCGAGCTGCGCCGCGCACCCGTCGGTGGTCCCGGCGATCACCGGGGTGCCGACCGGGATGCCGGTGCTCGCGGCGGCCTCGGCGCAGACCGTGCCGAGCGTGGTGCCGGGCCGTACGACGTCGGGCAGTGTCTCGGCGGGCACCCCCAGCTCGTCGAACACCTCGTACGGCCACCGCTCCTCGATCAGGTCCACGCCGGTCTTGAGCGCGTTGCTCAGATCGGTGGCCACGTCGCGCCCGACCAGGCGCCGGTTGACGAAGTCGTTCTGGTGCGCCAGCCGCGCGCCCGGCGGGGCGTCAGGCAGTAGCCACAGCAGCTTGGGCAGCGCCCAGTTGGCCTGCATGCGCTGGTAGCCGAGCCGCTGCCAGACGGGCGCGCCGACCGAGTCGATCCGGGCCACCTCAGCCGCCGCCCGCCGGTCGTCGTACATCAGACCGGGGGTCAGCGCGGTGCCGTCGGGGCCGGTCAGCAGGATCGTGCCCGAGGTCGCGGCCACGGCGACGCCGCGGATCCGCTCCGGCGGCACCTCGCGCAGCGCCTCGCTGGTGGCGGCGGAGAGCTGCCGCCACCACTCCTCGGGGTCCTGCTCGTGCCGGGGCCCGTCGCGGTGGCTGGTCAGCGGCCTGCTCGCCGCGCCGAGCACTTCGCCGCCGTCCGTGACGGCCATCGCCCGGACGCTCTGCGTGCCCAGGTCCACACCGATCCAGACGCTCACGAGCGCCCCCGCATCTCGGCGAGCAGCGGCCATGATCGGGCGCTGGTCTCGCGCAGGGCCAGGAAGTCCTGGTACGCCGTGCCGTACGCGCCGGACTCGGGTCGTACGGCATCCCGCAACCGGACGTACCGGTCGGCCGCGGCCTCGATGCTCGTGGCCGCGCCCGTGGCGGCCAGGCCGACCAGGAAGGCGCCCCTGGCGCCGACCTCGGCGTCTCCCGATCGGAAGACCGGCAGGCCGGTGACATCGGAGATCATCCGCAGCCACAGCGCGCTGGCCGAGCCGCCGCCGCACACCCGCAGCTCGTGCGGCCCGTCACCGGAGGCGGCCAGGCAGTCCTGGATGACGAGTGTGAGCCCTTCGAGCACGGCTCGGGCGACGTGCTCGCGCCCATGCTCGAAGGACAGGCCGAGGAAGGCGCCCCTGGCCAGCGGATCGGAGAACGGCGCGCGCTCACCGGCGGGGGAGAAGTAGGGCTGGAACGACAGCCCGCCCGCGCCCGGCGGGCCGGTGGCGGCCAGCTCGCCCAGCTCGGCCGGGCCGTCCAGGCCGAGCAGCCGGCAGGCCCACTGCAGAACCTCGGTCCCGGCGAAGGTGGGGAAGGCGCGCAGGTAGCCGTCGGGCATCGCGATCGTGATGCCGACGGGCTCGCCGTCCAGGTCGGGCCGCTCGACGACGGTCTCCGTGCAGAGCGTGGTGCCCAGGATGCTGCACGCCTGGCCGGGGCCGACGGTGCCGGCGCCGATCGCGGTGGCGGCGATGTCGTAGGGCGCCATCACGACCGGTGTCCCGGCGGGCAGCCCGAGGAGCTCGGCGGCCTCGCGGGTCAGGGCGCCCACCCGGCGCGTGTCGTCGCGCAGCTCGGGCAGCAGGCGATCGGCCCACTCCAGGCCGAACATGGCCAGGAGCGCGGGGGAGTAGGCGCGGGTGCGCAGGTCCATGAAGGGGGCCGAGCCGTCGGATTCGTCGGCGGCCAGCTCGCCGGTCAGCCTGGAGAAGATCCAGCCGCCGCACGACAGGTTGGCGGCCGAGCGGGCCAGCCGGTCGGGGTCGTGCTCGTTCAGCCAGGTCAGGATCGCGTGGGGGAGCCCGGAGGCGGCGGAGGAGCCGTTGACGCGGAAGGCGTCGGCGGCCAGCCCCGAGCGGTTCCAGTGGTCGACCGTGGCGGCGGCGCGGCCGTCGTTCCACAGGATCGCCGGACCGGTGGGGCGGCCCGCCCCGTCGACCAGCCAGCAGCCGTCACCCTGCGCGGTCACAGCCACGAAGTCGGGCGCGGTGCCGAGCCGGGACGCGACCTCGCGGACCGTGCCGGCGACCGCGTCCCAGACGGAGTCCATGTCCTGCTCGGCCTGGCCGGGCGCGGGCCTGGAGACGGTGGTGCCGTGCCGGGCGACGGCCGTCTCGGCGCCCGTCTCGTCGTATCCGACGGCTTTGATGACCGTGGTCCCCGCGTCGACGCAGATGACCGCCATCAGGCGCGTCCGTGGGAGGTCCGCGACTTGCGGGCGATCGAGTCGACGACGACCGCGAGCAGCAGGACGATGCCCGTGACCACGAAGCGGATGGAGGAGTCGAGGTTGAGCAGGGTCAGCCCGCTGGAGATCGACTGGATGACGATGATGCCGAGCAGCGCGCCGAAGGCCGTGCCGCGCCCGCCGAACAGGCTCGTCCCGCCGATCACGGCCGCCGCGATGGCGTTGAGGTTGACGTCGCCCGCGCCGCTGCTCTGGTTCGCCGCGGCCAGCCGGGCCGCCGCGAGGATGCCGCCCACCGCCGCGAACGACGAGCAGAGCACGAACACCGAGGTGTAGATGGCCCTGACGTTGATGCCCGCGCGGCGCGCGGCCTCCACGTTGCCGCCGACCGCGTAGACGGCCCGGCCCCACTTGGTACGCGACAGCATGTAGTGCATGATCAGCACCAGCGCCACGAAGAAGATGAACATCCAGCCGATGCCGCGGGTCTGCCCGAGGTAGTAGACCACGAAGGCCAGCACGGCCAGCAGCGCCAGGCTCCTGACCAGCAGCATGGACAGGCTCCTGGCCGACAGCCCGGCGCGCCGCCGCTCCTGGGCGTGCAGGTAGCCGCTGGCGAACAGCCAGACGGCCGCGATCACCGCGAAGCAGTACGACAGCCAGGCCGGTACGAAGTCGAGCTGCGCGAAGTTCACCAGGCCCGAGTCGAACGGCAGGTTGATCGAGCCCTTGGTGCCCAGCACATAGAGCTGCAGTCCGAGGAAGGCCAGCAGCCCGGCCATCGTGATGACGAAGCTCGGCACCCCGAAGCGGTTGAACAGCTGCGCGTACACCCAGCCGATCGCCGCGCCCATGATGACCGCGGCCAGGATGGCCAGCCAGACCGGCAGCCCCTTGACCACGAAGAGCACGGCGAGCACGGCCCCCGACAGGCCGCTGACCGAGCCGACCGACAGGTCGATCTGGCCGACCAGCAGCACGCAGACGATGCCCAGCGCGATGATGCCGGTCGCGGCCGACTCCAGGGTGAGGTTCACCAGGTTCGCGCTGGACAGGAAGATCGGGTTGAGGATCTGCAGCACCGTCCAGATGACGATGAGCCCCACCACGACGGGGATCACGCCCAGGTCGCCGCCACGGGCCCGCTCGACCACGTCGGCGATCGCGCCGCGCACCCCTTCGTTCGCGCTCAGCCGCTCGTCCTGGCGGTCCGTGAGCGTGCTGTTCATGAGGGCAGACCTTCCTTGCGGCGCGCCTGGCGCTGGGAGACCGCATTGTCGGTGGCGCCGGTGATGGCGGCGATGATCTCTTCGGTGGAGACCGCGCCCACGTCGAACACCCCGTTGTTGCGGCCGAGCCGCAGCACGGCCACGGTGTCGGCCACGGCCTGCACGTCGGCCATGTTGTGGCTGATCATGATGACGCCGAGGCCGTTCTCGCGCAGCCGCTCGACCAGGTTGAGCACCTCCGCCGTCTGGGCGACGCCCAGGGCGGCGGTCGGCTCGTCGAGGATGATCACCTTGGGGTCGCCGAGCAGCGACCTGGCGATGGCCACCGTCTGGCGCTGGCCGCCGGAGAGCGCGGCCACCGGCACGCGGACACTTGGGATCTTCGCCGACAGCTGGCGGAGCAGGTCCCAGGAGCGGGTCTCCATCGCCACGTCGTTCAGCCGGAGCGGGCGGACCTCCTGGCCCAGGAACAGGTTCTGGATCACGTTGAGGTTCTCGCACAGGGCGAGGTCCTGGAACACGGTGGCGATGCCGAGCTTGTGCGCCGCCGCCGGCGTCGGGATGTGGATGTCCCGCGACTCGAAGGTGATCGTCCCCGAATCGGGCGGATGCACCCCCGACAGGATCTTGACCAGCGTCGACTTGCCCGCGCCGTTGTCGCCGACGATGGCCATGACCTGGCCCGCCGCGACATCGAGGTCGATGTCGGTGAGCGCGGCGACCGCTCCGAACGTCTTGCTGATCCCTCGCAGGGACAGAACGCTGTCCGCTTGCTGTGTGGGCGACAAGGCCGCTCCTCCCTAGCCTTACTTGATGCCGAGCTCGGCGCAGCCCTTGGCGTATTCGCCGGTGCACACTTCGCCGGCCTTCATGATGCCGCTGTCGAACAGGACCGCCTTGATGTTCTCCTTGGTCACGACCGTGGGGACGAACAGCTGGGACGGGGTGTTGTAGAGCGTGGTCTTGCCCGCGGGCTTCTTGCCCTGCATGAACTGGTAGGCGACGTCGGCCGATGCCTCCGCCACGATCTTGATCGGCTTGGAGATCGTGTTGTACTGGTCGCCGGCGATGATCCGCTGGGCGGCGGCCGGCTCGGCGTCGTTGCCCGTGACCGGCGGCACCTTCACGCCGGCCGCCTTGAACGCGGCGATCGAGCCGCCGCCGGTGCCGTCGTTGGCCGCGACCACGCCGGCGATCTGGTCCTTGAACTGCGTGATCTGGCCGCTGACCCAGGTCTGGGCCTTTTCCGGCTGCCAGTCGGGAGTGTCGTACTCGGCCAGCAGCTTGAAGCCGCTCGGGTCGATCGCGCTGTGGATGCCCTTCTTGATCAGGCCGGCCGCCGCGTCCGTGGGCGAGCCGTTGACCTCCAGGAGGCCGCCCTGGATGTTCTCCTTCTTGAGGTGGTCGACCAGGGACTGGGCGATCATGTTGCCGATCTTCTCGTTGTCGAACGAGATGTAGTAGTCGGCGGGCGTGGCCGGGATCGGCCGGTCGTAGGCGATGACCGCCACTCCCTGCGACTGCGCCGTCTTGACCATCGTGGCCGCGGCGGCCGAGTCGACCGGGTCGAGCACGATGGCCTTGACGCCCTGCGCCAGGGCCGAGTTCGCCTGTTGCTGCTGCTTGGCCGCGTCGGAGTCGGCGTTCTGGTAGATGACCGTGCAGCTCGGGCAGAGCTGCTTCATCTTGGCCTCGAACAGCGGCTTGTCCTGCAGTTCGTACCTGGTGGAGGCGAGGTCGGGCATGAGGAAGGCCACCTTGGCGTTCTCCGCGCCGCCGCCGGCCTTGGTGCCGCTGTCACCACCGGTGGAGCCGGAGCCGCAGGCGGCCAGCGCCGACCCTGCGATGACTACAACCGCGGCGAACGCGGAGGTCCGCATCTGAACTCTCTTCACGGGATATTTCCTCACTCACTACGTCCTCACGGACTCGCTGATCGCGTCGCTCCCCCGAAAACGCCACGGGAGACAAGCCGCTCACAACCGGCCACGTCCTGTGGTGTGGCTCACGCTAGCGCGAGGTCTGAATAATTGTCCAGCAAAAGTGTTCAGGGCCTAGGCCTGGTTTTGGGCAAGAAGTGGTCGTTTGGGGTTCGTTCCCGGTTTGTCGGGTGTTTATCAAGCCGTCGCTGTCAGGAGCGTCGGCTGCTTGTCAGGAACGGCGTGCCGCGGCGAGCAGGCCCTCGGCGGTCAGGACGTCGGTGACCAGCTGGTTGAAGTAGCCGCCCTTGGCGCCCGCGATGATCGACAGCACCTTCTCGGCGCCCACCGCGACGGCGATCGACGACGGGATGCGGCGTAGTTCGTGCAGGCCGGGGGCCACCAGGCGCTCGCTGCCCGGGTAGGAGACCGGCTCGCCGGCGCGGTCGTACACACGCATGCAGACGTCGCCCACGGCCTCGCGCAGGCTCTCCGCGTCGCGCGGCATGAAGGCGGGCACGACCTGCCGCATCAGCGGCGCGGAGCCGACGCCGACGATGGCGCACTTGGCGTGCGCCCACAGGTCCATGACCTTGCGTACCGACGGCTCGTGCTGGAGCGAGTAGAACAGCTCGGGCCCCGGCAGCGCGGGCGCGTACAGGTAGCTGGGCACGCCGCCGACGCGTTCGGCCAGGATGCGGGTGGTCTCGTTGGTCTGGAACCACGGCTGCGGCTCCTCCTGCCCGCCGACAGCCGGTGCGATGGTGACGCCGGGGAACTGCCCCAGCCCCTCGCGCGCGCACTCGTACACCGTGCTGCCGGACGAGACCAGCACCACGTCACCCGACTCCAGCCCGACCCCGGCCAGGGCACGGGCCAGCCCCGGCGCCAGCCAGGGGCCCAGCGCCGGGCCGCTCACCTTGGGGACCAGGTGGACGCGCCGCAGCCGCAGCGCCTCGGCCACGCTGGCGGCCAGGGGGCCGTCCTCGAGAGTGGCGGGCCGGTGCACCTTGATCTCGACGATGCCCTGGCGGCGGGCCTCGGTGAGCAGCCGGCTCACGGTCGCCCTGCTGACGCCCAGCCGCTTGGCGATGTCGGCCTGGGTGGCGTCTTCGAGGTAGTACTGGGTCGCCGCAGCGTACATGAGATCGTGCGGGAACCGGGCCTGCGCCTCTGGCGCGACATCGGCGGCCTTCATGCGCGCGCTCCCTCGGCCTGAACAGTTGTGCTGGACAGATGTGACTATACCTTCGTGCCCTCGGATCACGGGGGTATCGAGTCTGCCGAACTATCATCGGTCCTCGCGCGCGTACCCGTGCTTCAGTTGTTTCCCGCTACGAGGGCGTCGCCGAGTGGAGTGCGGGCGTACAGGACGGCGCGGCCGGTACGGGTGCCCGCGATGAGGCCGGTGCGGCGCAGGGCGGCCAGGTGGCCGCCGGTGGTGCCGAGGCTGTGCCCGAGCAGGGCCGCGAGGTGGGTGGTGGTGGCGGGCACGGCGAGCTCGGCGAGAATGCGGGCCCGGGTGCGGCCGATCAGCACCGCCAGGCCCGCCCCCGCACCCGCCGCGGGCACCTCGACGGCCGTGCCGCGGGCCGGGTACGTGAGCGCGTACGGCCAGGCGTCCTCCAGGTAGGCGCCCACGGCGGGCACGAACGCCGACGGCAGGAACAGCAGCCCCTTGCCGCCGAGCCGGTGCCGCTCGTCGCTCTGGCCCATCCGGACCTCGATGTACCCGTCGCCATGCCACCGGACCTGCTCGCTCAGGTCGTCGAGCGCGGCCGCCCAGCCGTACGCGGCGAGCCGGCCCGCCCGCTGCACCACGTCGCGTTCCAGGATCGCCTGGAAGCGCGGCCAGTCCTTGGAAAGGATCTCCGTCCACAGCGTCTCGTAGGCGTCGGCCAGCACCTGGACGACGTCGGGTCCGAGCAGCAGCTCCCTGGTCCACTCCGGCACGGGTGGCCGCTGGGCCAGGACCGAGGCGATCTCGGCGTGCGCCTGCTCGACCGGAGTCGTGCGCATGGCGGCCAGCTCGGTCTCGAACGGCACGCTCATCCCGGCGGGCGGCGGCGCGATGAAGTCGACGTTGCCGGTGCCCTTGTTGCCGGTGATCGCCGCCATGGCGCGCAGGGCGGGGAGGCGGCCGGCGAGCTCCTTGTACCGCTCGTGCCACCTGTCCACCCACCGCCGGTGCGCGCCCGCCCTGGTCCGCCCTTCGAGCACCCACTGCGCGTGCATGGTCTCGATCAGCGGCGAGATGGCGAACCGGCTGGCCACCACGTCCTGCGGAGTGACCTCGATCCTGAACACCTTTCGTTTATATCCGAAAGATTCGCCCTGGCCGGGCGTGGTCCCGCAGCATCGTGACCGGCGGCTCCGAGACCTCCCTCCGGAGCCGCCCTTTCACGATGGGGGTGCGGGTTGACCGAGCGTGGGGCCACCTTCGGGCAGGTGTTCGCGGTACGGGAGTTCCGGGTGCTGTTCGGCAGCTTCGCGCTGCTGATCTCCGGGGACTCGATCAAGATGCTGGCGCTGTCGGTGCTGGTGTACGCGGAGACGGGGTCACCGGGGCTCTCGGCCGCCGCGTACATGGTCGGGTGGCTGCCGTACATCCTGGGCGGGATGTTCCTGCTCTCGCTGGCCGATCGGCTGCCGCCTCGGGCGGTGATGGTCGCGGGGGAGCTGGTCAGGGTGGTGGTGTGCCTGCTGCTGGCCTTCGCCGGACTGCCGGTGCCGGTGATGCTCGGGCTGGTGCTGGTGACGGGGTTGTTCGCGCCGGTGTTCGGGGCGGCGCGCAGTGCGTTGCTGCCGGACGTACTGCCCGGGGACGCGTTCGTGCTGGCCCGGTCGCTCATGGGGGTTACTTCGGCGGGCGCCCAGATCGCCGGGCTGGCCGTAGGGGGTGCCTTCCTGGCGGTCACGGGGCCGCGCGGGGCGCTGGCGATCACGGCAGGGCTCTCGGCGGTGGCCGCCCTGGTGCTCCGGTACGGCCTGCCTTACCGGCCCGGCCGGGGCGCGGCTGCCGGTAGTACGGCGGCTGGTGGCGCGGCGGTGGGTGGTGCGGAGGCGGCTCGCGGCGCGGGCGGCGGGGCCGTGCGGGTGACTCTGCGGGTGAATCGGTCACTGCTGGTCGATCGGCGGGTGCGGGGGCTGCTGCTGGCGAGCTGGCTGCCGAGCACGTGCATGGCCGGGGCCGAGGCGATGGTCGTGCCCTATCTGGGCGGTCAGGGGCAGGCGGGGGCGGTGCTGGCGGCGGCGGCCGGTGGGATGGCGGTCGGGGAGTTCGCGGTGGGGCGGTTCGCGGCTCCGGCGGTCAGGGAGCGGCTGTCGCTGCCGCTGGCGGTGCTGATCGGGCTGCCGTGGCTGGCCTTCCTGGCGGCGCCCGGCGTGGCGTGGGCGGCGGTGCTGGCCGCCGTGTCCGCCGCCGGGGTGTCCTACCAGCTCGGGTTGCAGCGGCGCTTCGTGGATTCGGTGCCGGAGGAGGCGCGCGGCCAGGCGTTCGGGCTGCTGTCGGCCGGGCTGATGACCGGGCAGGCGATCGGCGCGGCGCTGATCGGTGTCCTGGGGGAGGCGATCGGCCCGGGACCGGCGATCTTCGCGGCGGGCATCGCGGGCGTCCTCGTCGCCCTGGCCCTGTCCGGCGCCCTACGCCCGGAAGCTCGCCCCGTCTCCGCCTCGGAGGTCACGGAGGTAGTTCGCCCGAGCCGCGGGGGATGAGGCGTACCGGCAGCTCGACGTGCTCCGACGGCCCGCCGTCCCCCGCCAGGCGGCGGAACAGCAGCTCGGCGGCCACCCGGCCCATCCCGGCCGGGTCCTGGGCCACCACCGTCACGCCGGGCGTCAGCAGGTCGGCCAGCTCGAAGTCGTCGAACCCGACCAGCCCCATCCGCCGCCCGCCCAAGGCACGCAGCGCCGTCACGGTGAGCCGCCCGTTGCCGGTGAACAGGGCGGTCGGCGGCGCGTCGAGCGCCAGCATGCGCTCCAGGTCGTCCCGGACCGTCTCGGGCGTGGGGGCACGCATCGCCACCAGCCGGGGATCGAAGAGCGGGCCGAGGGCCGCGCGGTAACCCGCCAGCCGCTCGGCCGCCGTGTAGATCGACGGATGGTCGCCGAGCATGGCGATCCGCCGGTGGCCGTGCGCCAGGAGGTGGCCGACGGCCTCCCTGGCGCCGCCCGCGTTGTCGCTGAGCACGGTGTCGACGTCCAGCCCTGGTCCGGGCGGCCGGTCGGCGAACACCGCGGGCGTCCCGGCGTCGAGCTCGGGACGCAGATAGGAGTGGTCGTCACCGGCCGGCACCACGATCAGACCGTCGACCCGGCGGGCGCAGAAGGTGCGTACCAGCTCGCGCTCCCTGGTCGGCTTCTCGCCGGACGAGCCGCTCAGCAGCAGGCAGCCCTCGACGATGACCACGTCCTCGACCGCCCGGCTCAGCCCCGCGTAGAACGGGTCGGCGACGTCCTCGATGACCAGCCCGACGGTCGCGGTGCGGCCCCTGCGCAGCACGCGGGCGCTCTCGTTGCGGCTGTAGCCCAGCCGGTCGATGGCCTCGCGCACCCGTTCGGCCGTCGCCGGGTTGACGCCCGGCTCGCCGTTCACGACGCGCGAGACCGTCTTGAGCGCCACCCCGGCTGCCGTGGCGACATCCTTCATCGTCGGTCTCACCCTTGGATCCTTTCCCAAGTAGGACGGCCAGACAACGTTGTCAGAGCGTTATGCGAGAGTAGAGGTTCTATGCCCCTGAGATCCGCACTCCTCGTCGCCGGGTTCGTGCTGGCCGCGCTGAACCTGCGGCCCGCGATCGCCGGCATCTCCCCGCTCCTCGACGAGATCATGAACGACGTGGGCCTCACGCCCGCCGCCGGCGGCGGGATCACCACGGTGATGGTGGTCTGCCTGGGCGTGTTCGGGCCGATCGCGCCGCTGCTCGCGCGCCGGATCGGGCTGGACCGCACGCTGCTTGCCGGGCTCCTCGTGCTGGCCGCCGGCGTGGTGCTGCGCGGTCTCGACGACATCCCCGCGCTGTACGCGGGCTCGGCGATCGCGGCCACCGCCATCGCCGTGATGAACGTGGCCATGCCCGGCATCACCAAGGAATATTTCCCCGACCGGGTCAATCTGATGACCGGCGTCTACAGCTCCGCGATCGTGGGCGGCGCCGCGACCGCCTCGGCACTGGTCATCCCCGTCGAGCACGCCACGGGCTACGGCTGGCGCGGTATGTCGGCGCTGATGGCCGTACCCGCGCTGCTGGCCGCGTTGCTCTGGCTGCCGCAGGCGCTGCGCGGGCAGGCGGGGCCGCAGGGCGGGCCGCGGCCGTTCGGGGTGGTGCTGCGCAGCCGGGTCACCTGGTACGTGACCGCGCTGATGGGCCTGCAGTCGTTCACCTTCTACGTGCTGCTGGCCTGGCTGCCGACGATCTTCCATGACGCCGGGCTGCCCGCCGACCAGGCCGGCTACCTGCTCAGCGTGACGAACCTGGTCCAGGTGGGCGCCACGCTCGGCGTGCCGATCCTGGCCGGGCGGCGGCCGTCGCAGGTGCCGTTCGTGATCGGGGCGGGGCTGCTGACCGTGGCCGGGTACCTCGGCATGTTGCTGGCCCCGGTCGCCGCGCCGTGGCTGCCGTGGCTGTGGATGGTCGTGCTCGGGGTCGGGCAGGGGGCCTCGTTCGCGCTGGCGCTGCTGCTGATCGCGCTGCGTGCGCCCGACCCGGCGTCGGTGACCGCGTTGTCGTCGGTGGCGCAGTCGGTGGGGTACGCGGTGGCCGCGCTGGGGCCGGTGCTGTTCGGGCTGCTCAGGCAGGTGTCCGGCGGGTGGACGGTGCCCTTGCTGACGGGGCTCGGGGTGCTGGGGGCGCAGCTCCTGGCCGGCTGGTTCGCGGGACGCCCTGCTACGTTGGGTAAGGCTTACCGGTAGTGGAAGGACTTCACGTGCTCACGGAGGCGCTCCAGCGGTTGGCCGACGAGCGCGGCGGGGTGATCGGGGTCGAACCCGGCCTGGTCATCACGCCGGACGAGACCTGGACGGCCGCCTCGGAGCTGCTGCGCCCGCCGTACACCCTGCTGGAGGAGCTGGTCGACCAGACGGCGGCGCGCTGGAGCGCCCCGCGCCACGTCGGTGCCGCGCTGTTCTGGAAGACCTACGGCTACTGGCACACGCTGCCGATGGCGCTCGGCTGGGCGCTCGACGGGCGGGTGCCGACCATGCGGCCGGCCGAGACGTACTTCAAGGTGTCCGGGGCGGGGGTGACGATCGCGGCCTCCCGCGTGAGCTGGGGCTCCGGCGTCGCGCCGATCAGGCGGGCGCTGGCCGAGTCGCAAGAGCCGCTCGTACGCGTGCTCAGCCGGATGGCCAGAGTGGGTGAGCGGACGCTCTGGGGTTCGACCGCGGAGGCGTTCGCCCACCCGTTGACGCAGTTCGTGGCGGGTGACTACATGGCGCTGCTGGCCGAGATCGGCAAGCCGGTCGACGGGCTGATCGAGCCCGCCGACGACGGCTACTTCCGCAGGACCTGCTGCCTGTGGATCGCGCTGCCCGACGTGGAGCCCTGCGCGAGCTGCTGCGTGCTCAGGCCACCACGCCGTTCCTAGCCACTACGGCCTCTCCTAGGCCACCACGGCGTCGTCCATCGGACGAAGCTCGTCCGCGTAGCTGACCGAGACGCGGCGCATGACGCCGGTGTCGTCGATGGAGTACTGGCCGAGCCGCCACAGCGGCGGCGAATAGGCGTGGATCGAGACGCTGTTGTCCACGGCGCCGTTGAGCCGGTGGATGTGGTCCGGGCCGAACGAGAACGACTGACCCTCCGACACCACGGTCTCCAGGTGCTCGCCGCCGATGCGCGGGTTGCACTCCAGCAGCGCCCCCTGGACCACGTGGACCGCGCCCGAGGAGATGTCGTGGTCGTGCCAGCCCGTGTCGTCCTCGGGCCGCCAGCACAGGAGCCAGACGTCGACGTAGGCGTCACGGTAGAGCGAGGCGTAGTGCCGGCCGCCGTCGGCGGGGAACTCCACCTGTTCGCGCCACTCGGCCGGGTTGGCCGCCAGCTCGTTCACCAGCTGGCGCAGCTCGCGCCGGTCCAGTGTGCGCTCCGGGAGCTGAGCACAGGCACCCCCGTCCTGGGTCTGGTTAATGCCGGGGTGCTCGATGGTCTGCTCGCTCACGTACGGGTCTCCTTTCGGCCGAGTAGACGACGGGGATTGGTGACCCGGATGGCGTGGGCGGCTGCCTCGCCGAGTCCCGGGTCTGGTGCGGTGGCGTAGGGGGCGTCGGAGCCGTTGACCACGACGTCGACGCCGAGCTCGCGGACGATCGCGTCGATCGCGCGCGGGCCGTACGAGGAGGTCTCCACGAAGCAGCCGGGGTCCACCAGGCCGCGGCCCGTGCCGCCCCTCGCGATCAGTCGCTCCGAGTGGAGCGGGGCCAGCCCGGCCAGCAGCGCGAAACACACGCGCAGCCTGGGGTGGCGCGGTCTGACGACCGCGTGGAAGTAGTGCCACGACGCGTGCATCTGCTGGACGTACGGCACGAGCGCGGGCCACCAGGACGGTGTGCCGGGCGTGGCCGCGGCCGGGCCCGGATGGACGAACAGCGGCAGGTCCCGCTCCGTGAGCACGTCCAGCAGCCGGTCGTCGGGCAGGGCCGTCGCCGGGATCTGCAGCCCGGCGAACCCGCGGTCGAGGTCCTTGGCCAGGCGCTCGGGGTCGGGCTCGCTGTGGCAGGTCGAGGCCCACGCGCCGAACGGCTCGGGCAGCCCGAGCGCGCCCTCGTGGTAGGCGTCGAGCAGCGGCCACGCCTCCTCCGGAGGCAGGAACTCGATGCCGAGCGGGCTGGACAGCGAGACCAGGGCCAGCTCCAGCCCGGTGACGTCCCGGTCGGTGTGGTCTGCGGGGTCGACCTCGTAGGGCGGTTCGCCGTCGAGGATCAGCGTCCAGCCGTCGAGGTAGGGGGGTGCGGTCCGATCGCGGAGCGCTTCGACGAATGTTCCGGTCCACAAATGCTGATGGATGTCGATGATCACGACCACACCTCCCTCTATTTCCTACTAGTATTGCAGGTAAACCTATCACGCTGGAACTTCGAGACTGTGAACCGTTTCAGTGATACGGTTCAGTGAACCGTTTCACCGGACAAATGTCAACGGTTGGCCGCATGCCCCACGAGGGGGACAAACCCCGCCGGCGGCCTCTTCGGCATGCGAGCTTCTGTCGGTGCCACGCAATAGGCTGACTAGATGCCACGGAAGAGAGCGACGATCCGGGAAGTGGCCCAGGCGACCGGTCTGTCGCCGGCCGCTGTCTCCTACGCGCTGCGTGGCATGCAGGTCTCCGAGGAGACCATGGAGCGGGTCCGCGCCGCCGCCGCCGAGCTCGGCTACGAGGCCGACCCCATCGCCAGGGCCCTGGCCAGCGGGCGCACCAACATGATCGGGCTGCTCTGCGGCTCGCTCGAGGACCTCTGGCAGCAGTCGCTGGCCGTCGGCATCAGCAGGGGCCTGCGGGAGAAGGACCGCTACGCGCTGATCCTCGACGCGGTCGGCGACCCGGCCCGCGAGCGGGCGCTGGCCCAGCAGCTGCGCGACCAGCGGGTCGACGGCATGATCGTGCAGCCCGTCGATCCGGCGGCGCCGTTCTGGTCGGAGCTGTGCGAGTCGCTGCCGGTGGTGGCGATCGGTGACTCACTGGCGGGCACGGCCGGCGAAGTGGTCTTCGACAACCGCGGTGGCGTCACCCTCGCGCTGGAGCACCTCCACGCGATGGGCCACCGGCGGATCGCCCTCCTGACGCCGACCATGACCAGCACTCCCGACCGCCCCGCCGACGTGCTCGTCACCGCCGAAGCCGACCGCCTCGGCCTCGACATCGTGGTGGCCACCGCGCCCCACGGCCTGGCGGCGGCCACCGACGCGGCCCACCGCATCCTCGACGCGCACCGGCCCAGCGCGGTGTTCTGCTTCGCCGACTCGATCGCCTATGGCGTCTACGCGGCGGCGGCGGAGCTGGGGCTGTCGATCCCGGGCGACGTCTCGGTCATGGGTTACGACAACCACCCGATGTCGGGCCTGCTCACACCGGGGCTCACAACGGTCGACTGGGACATCGACGGCATCGTGCGGGCTGCGGTCCGCCTCATGTCGGCGGCGGCCGACGGGGGGACGCGGCGTCGGCGGGTGGTGCAGCAGCCGACGCTTCGCGAACGCGGCTCGGTGGGGCAGCTGCCGGTCGTGGGCGGTCCGTAGCGGCGGGACTGCCTGTCTTCGGCGGGTCGGCGGCTGTGGGGGCGGGCGGGGTGTTGTCGTCGGTGGGTCGTGGTGACTGGCTGCCTGTCTACTGGCCGTGGGCCGGGCTGTGGCGGTGAGCAGACGGGGTCTTCCGCGGGCCGTAACGGCGGGATGTCTGTGCCGGTCAGCGGCCGTCTTCCTGGAGGTCCTCAGCCCCGTACGGTGGGTGGCGGGTGCCCACCGCTTGCCGTACAAGATCGAAAGGTTGTGAGATCAGCGCCCGTGCGGCGTCGAGGTCATCCGAGAGGGGACGGTCGGGGACATCGGGGCCTCTTGTGGCGGCGACGCGCTCGCAGGCGAGCACGATCTCCAGCGGCTCCACGCAGCGCAGGGCATAGCGCGCGGCCTGCGTCGCGAACCCCGCGTGATCCTCTGTCCCCCGGGAGATGACGGCGGTCGCGGCCGTGACCGGGTTCGCCAGGTGGCGCAGCTCGGCCAGCGCGTCCTGGGCCACGTACTCCAGGATCAACGCCCCCGACCCGCCCGGCCGCGCCGCCAGGAACGGCAGCCGCCCCGTGTAGGCGGGCTCCATGAGCGTCGCCAGCCTGGCCACGCTGAGCTGGGCCGTCGGTACCAGCGCCGCGCGCAGCGCGTCGAGGGCCAGCGCGACCGGCGCCGAGTGGAAGTTTCCGTTGTGCCAGGCCAGCGAGTCGGCGATGAGCGGGTTCTCGGTGGCGGCGTTGAGGTCGGTCTCGACGACGCTCTCGGCGCGGCCGAGCGCGTCCAGTGCGGCACCGTGCACCTGGGCGAACGCGCGGTAGCCGTACGGGTCCTGGAGGCGGGCGGCGAACTCCCGCGAGAGCAGCCCGCGCAGGCGGGTGGCCGTGGCGGCCTGGCCGGGGTGGGGTCGGGCCTCCTGTACGGCGGCGGCCAGCGGCTCGGCCGAGGCCGCTACGGCGACGAAGCTGAAGGCCGCCACGTCGACGGCGGCGTCGAGCAGGACGCGCAGCCGGTGCACGGCGATGGCGGCGTCGGCCAGCGTCGCGGCCCCGGAACTGATGAACGGCAACGCGTCACTGGAGGCCAGCGGATAACGGGGCCCGCTGACCGAAACCGTCGTTCCCTCCGCCGTCGCTCCCTCCGCGGCGGTCGGTCCGTCTGTGGTCGCCGATCCCTGCCCGGCCGTCGCTCGTTCCCCAGCAGCCGACCTGTCCGTGACCGTCGGTTCCTGTCCGGCTATGGGTCCCTGCCGGGAGGTGGGTTCCTGGGGAGAGGTGGGTCCCTGCCAGGGAACTTCGCCCAGGAGGCACAGCGCGGTGGTGGCGAGGGCGGTCAGGTCGCCGGTGCCGATGGCGCCGTACGTGCGGATCGGGGGTGTGAAGCCGTCGTTGATCGCCTCCGCCAGCACCGGCAGCACGCCGGGATCGACGCCCGAGCCGCCCGCCAGCAGCTGATTGAGCCGTACCACCAGCATCGCCCTGGCCTGTTCTGGCGCCACGAGCGGCCCCGCCCCGCCCGCGTGGCTGCGCAGCAGGTCGAACCCGCCCTCCTCGACGGCCACGTCCTTGTTGGCCCCGACCCCGGTGCTCTGCCCATAGACGGGGCCGGTCAGCTCCTGGGCGGCCCGCCACGCGGCCCGGGCCCGATCCAGTGAGGAGATCGTGACCCGGGCCGCGCCGTACGCCGCCGCATGGACCTGCGCGCAGGTCAGACCGGCACCGTCGAGCTCCACCGAGCTCAATCGTTGTCGGGGATGAACAGGCCGAGCAGCCAGCTGACGACGCTGATGATGATCGCGCCCCAGAAGGCGGCCGGATAGAAGTTGGCGACATGGAAGGGGATGTCGAGCTGGCCGGAGATCCAGCTCGTCAGTAGCAGCATGGCCGCGTTGATCACGAGGAGGAACAACCCCAGCGTCAGCACGATCAGCGCGCAGCCCAGCGTTTTGATGATCGGCTTCACGATGGCGTTGATGAGGCCGAAGATCAGGGCGACGATGAGCAGGGTGCCCCAGTATTTGGGGGTGTTCGACCCGGCGATCTGAATGCCAGGGACGAACTGGATGGCGACCCAGAGGGCGACCGCGGCCGCCAGGGTTCTGATGATGAATCTCACGCTGGTTGATCCTCCCATTACCGATCGGTGCTCCGATAGAGGCACTCCGTGATGAGCGGATATGTGCCACCCAGCCACCCACTGTGATAGGCGTTGTCGATAGGCGTTACCGAGGGCCAACGCTGGGAAGAGGCAGTCGGGGGAAGGGAGCGAGATGGACTCGGATGGATTCGAATCGCTGTCGGCCAGCGAGCTGCACGATCGCGCGGTCAGCTACGCCGTACGCCACGGCGATCTGGGCTTTCTGTGGAATCTGTTGCGGGTGATCCCGGCGGCCGAGGCCGCCAGCGGTCACGACACGGAGACCGCCAACGACCTCAGCCGGGTGTCCGCGCTGCTCAGCGATGCCCTGGCGGCCGGCGAAGGCGAGCTCGGCGAGGCTCTGCGGCCGGTCTACATCGAATATCTGAGCAAGCATCCCGAGGCCTAGCGCTTCCAACCCACAGCTGTTCTGTTCCACACCAATCGAAAGCCGCGCGACCGGCAAAGCCGCGCGACCGGCAAAGCCGCGCGACCGGCGAAGCCGCGCGAGCGGCGAAGCCGCGCCGCCCGAAAGGCCGCCTCAGCCCGCCAGGAGGGCTTCCGGGCTGCTGTAGGCGGCGAAGCCGGGTGTGGTGATGACCTCCTGGCCGTCACGGCCGATGATCATCGTCTGGTACGGCCCGGCCGCCGCGAGTTCCATGGCGAAGCGCCTGCCCAGCACCGGCCCCATGGCGTACATCGCCGTCGCGTAGGCGTCGGCGGCGCCCAGGTCGGGGCCGAGCACGGTGACCGACCCGAGGGTGTCCTGCTTGATTCCGGTGCGCGGATCGACGACCTTCGCGCCGCCCGTGGTGGCGATGCCCAGGTCGTGGGTGAACACGACGGTGCGCACCCGATCGGTACGCGGATCGCGCACGCCGATCTGCCAGCGCTTGCCGGGGGCGGCCGAGCCGCGCACCCTGATGTCCCCACCGGCGTTGATGCGGTGATCGACGGCGCCGGCGTTGGTCAGCGCGCGGGAGAGCCGTTCGAGCGCCCAGCCCTTGATGTAGCCGGAGGCGTCTATGACGCCGTTGATGCGGGACTCGAACCACCCGCCGGTCGCCTCGCTGAGTTCGTCGCAGCGATGCAGCACCTCGATGAGCTCCGGGACCTGCCGGATGGTCCCGCCGCGGTTCAGCGCGCTGATCTGGCTGCTCTCCCTGTCGGGGTTGAACGTCTCGTCCACCCAGCGCAGCCAGGCGAAGGCGTCGTCGAGTACGGGGGCCAGCTCGCGCCGTGGCAGGGCAGTACGGATGTCCACGCTGACCGGTATGCCCATGACCATTTCGACACGGGCGCTTCCGGGGAAAGTCGTCACCTTGCCTCCTTGTTCGCAGCAACCGTCCCACGGCGCGCGTAATGCCTGGTTAAACCCTAGGCTTGCGTTTGAACCGAGTTGTTCTGACCTGCGCCTTTGGTACGGATAGCCGGGTCAGGGCGCCCCGGACGTACCGCTGGAAGGGCCGGGGTCCGGCGACGATCACGGTGCGTTCGGCGATGTCGGGCACCTGGCGCCGCAGCCCCGAGGCGCTGAGCCGCTCCTTGGCCCGGGGGTCGTGCTCCTCGCCCTCGACGAGTACCAGGCCGTGCTCGGCCTCCAGCTCGCGCAGCTCGTCGGTCACCCGGTCGGTCCGGTAGACGGTCACGGTGTCGCCCGTGCGGGTGGCGAGCAGGTCGCGCAGCCCGGCGGGTTCGAGGTCGGCGACGATGAGCAGGGAGCCCCGTGTGGTGGCCCGTACGCCGTGGTGCCAGACGGCCATCACGGCCGCGATGCCGTACAGGAGGAGCGAGCCGGTGCGGCTGGCGCTGGTCACATAGGCGGTGGAGCTGAGCTGGTGCGTCACCAGCAGCGTGCCCGCCACGTACCCGGCCAGGCGCAGGCGCCGCCTGACCTGCTCCGAACGGAGGAGTTCCGGCGCCCTGGCGGACAGCAGCCCGAGCGTCACCAGCAGTCCGGCGACGGCCCACGCGGAGGGGCGCCACGGGTAACCGAACCCCGGTTGGATCGCCCCGAACTCCGCGACCGCCACACCGCACCAGAACACGATGAGAGGCTGATTCGCCTTTGCCTCGCTAGCCATGGGATAGACGATGCTCGCCGAACATGAGAGTCGTCTGAGTAGTGTCTAAAACATGGCTAACGTACGTGTTGAGCGGACCGAAGACGGCGGATTCCGGGCGACGAACGCCCGTGGCGCGGAGGTACGGATCGGGACCGGCGACGAGGAGGGCGCGTTCACGCCCGTCGAGCTGCTGCTCGCGGCGGTGGGCGGGTGCAACATCGTGACCGTGGAGCCCCTGACCGCCAAGCGCGGGCAAAGGCTGATCCGTCTGGCGATGACCGTCGAATCGGAGAAGGTCGAGCCGAACCTGCTGGGTCCCGTCACGGTGACCTATGACGTCGAAGTCCCCTCTGAGCAGGCGGATGAGGTCTTCCGGGCGGTAGCGGATCGGGTGCACGCGAAGTACTGCACGGTCAGCCGCTCCCTCCAGGAGGGTACGGAGGTCCGTTTGGTAATCCCGTAACCGGATTAGGCGGACATTCGACCCCCCCTATGGCACGTTCGTTGCATTCGTCTCGGTAGTGTCGAGGCAGGTCAAGAGTCCTGCGACTGACTTGCAGACTTTTACCGAAGAGCGGACGCGGAGGGGGACCGTCGTTCGCAGTGCGGGACCGCCGACGTTTTTGGGGGAAAGCGTCGGCCTGGACCGCCCTCGGTCGGGGCCGGACAGTTGGGGGACTGTCCGGCCCCGATTCATGCGTATTGTTCGGTTCTGTGACAAAGGTCCTCATTGACTGCGATCCCGGCATCGACGACGCGCTGGCCCTGGCGCTGGTGGCGGGCACCCCGGCCCTCGAACTCGTGGGCATCACCACGGTAGGCGGCAACGTCGACCTCGCGCTGACCACGGCCAACGCGCTGGCACTCAGGGAATTTCTCGACCTCGGCGACGTTCCGGTCGTTCCGGGCAGCGCGGGCGCGCTGGTGTGCCCCACGGTCCGCGCCGCCGACATCCATGGCCTGTCCGGCCTCGGCGACGCCGTCCTCCCACAGGCGACGCGCCCCGTTTCCGACGGCCACGCCGTGGACTTCATCGTGCAGAGCCTGCGAGCCGCTCCGGGCGAGATCACGCTGGTCGCCATCGGCCCGCTGACCAACATCGCGCTGGCCGTACGCCGGGAGCCACGCGTCGTGGAGTGGGCCCGCGACTTCGTGATCATGGGCGGCTCCTTCACCCGCGGCAACACGACCCCCGCGGCGGAGTTCAACATGAAGGCCGACCCGGAGGCGGCCGCCATCGTCTTCGACGCCGGCTGGACGGTGAAGATGCTCGGCCTCGACGTGACCCTCACGGCCGCGGTGACCACCGAGGTCCTGGACCGGATGCGTCCGCTCGGCCGGCTGTCCGACCTGCTGGTCCCGGCCGCCCAGTCCTACGGCGAGGTCAAGGCCGACTCCGGACCGGCCATCCATGACGCGTGCGCCGTGGCGTACGTGCTCGACCCCACGCTTTTCACCTGCGTACCGGCGCGGGTGGACGTGGAGACGATCGGCCGGCACACCTCGGGAATGACGGTCACCGACTTCAAGCTCCGTGACGCGCGGCCCAACGCCCTGGTGGCCACATCGCTGGATGTGAAGCGGTTCTGGGAGACGGTGCTGGAGGCCTACGAGGGGCTGGGCGAGCGGCTCGGATGATGTGCTGGGTGGTGCGCGGTGGCTGCTAGAGTTACTTCTGTTGCGGGCGCCGCTAGCTCAGTTGGTTAGAGCAGCTGACTCTTAATCAGCGGGTCCGGGGTTCGAGTCCCTGGCGGCGCACCAGCGAAGGTCTTCTGGCCAGGTAAAACCGCCTAGTTCGCTAGGCGGTTTTACTGTTTTCTGGGCCGGGACCGACTTCTTCAGGCGGTGACACTCCACACCCATAACCCCGCCGTCGCTGAAAAAGACCGGCTCTACCGGGTGGTTCGCTGGAATCTCCATGTCGCCAGCGGGATGAAGACGACGAGGATGGCGATGGACCAGGCCAGGGTGGCGGTGAGGGGGTGCTGCAGCGGCCATGATCCCTCTGCGGGGGTGATGGTGGGGTTTCCGAAGAGTTGGCGGCTGGCGGCGACGAGGGCGCTGATGGGATTCCAGTCGGCGATGAAGCGTAGCCAGGCGGGCATGCCGTCGGTGGGGACGAAGCTGTTGGACAGCGCCGAGATCGGGAAAAGGATGGGGATGAGCGCGTTCGCGGTCTCGGGGCTGATGGAGAGGCCGACGGTGACGCCGATCCAGCTGACCGCGAAGCGGACGAGAAGGATGAGGCCGAATCCGGCCAGTGTGGCGGCCAGGCCGTTGTGGGCTCGCCAGCCGACCAGGAGTCCCACGCCGGCCATCATGGCGGTGGTGACGATGCCGGTGGCCAGATCGGCGAGGGTGCGGCCGAAGGGGATGGCCGATCGTGCCATGGGCATGGAGCGGAATCGGTCCATGACGCCTTCGGCGATGTCCTTGGAGATGAGCAGGGCGCTGGCGATGACTCCGGTGATAGCGGTCATGGCGAACAGCCCCGGCATGAGATATTCGCGGTAGCTGCCGCCGCCCGGCACGTTGATGGCGCTTCCGAAGACGTAGCCGAACAGAAGCACCATGATGACCGGGACGATCATCGCGCCGACCAGTTCGCCGGGGTGGTGGCGGAGTTGGCTGAACTCCCGGCCGGCCACCGCCCATCCGTCGCGGATGGCCCAGCCCAGCCGGGAGAGCGGGCCCGCGACCGCGGGCGCTGCGGATGTGGACGTCACGGTGTCTCCTGCTCTTCGGTGGTGGTGTGGCCGGTCAGACGGAGGAAGACGTCGTCGAGAGTCGGTCTGCGCAGGGTGATGTCCTCGACGGTGACGTCTGCCGCGTCCAGCGCGCGGACGGCGGTCAGCAGGTCGTCCCTGGCGCCTTCGGTCAGCGCGCTGACCCGGCGGGCACCCGGGGTGATGTGGGGTTCGGTGGTGAACGCCCGGGCGAGTGCCGCTGCGGCGGCCGGCAGGGTGGCCGGATCTTCGACCACGACCTCGATGCGTGCGCCGCCGATGCCGGCTTTGAGGTCGGTAGGGGTGCCGTCGGCGATCAGCCGGCCGCGGTCGATGACCGCGATCCGGTCGGCGAGCTGGTCGGCCTCGTCGAGATATTGCGTCGTCAGGAGCACCGTGGTCCCGTCGCGGACCAGGCCGCGGACCAGGTCCCAGACCTGGTTGCGGCTGCGTGGGTCCAGCCCGGTGGTCGGCTCGTCGAGAAACAGCACGGCCGGCTCGATCATGAGGCTGGCCGCCACGTCCAGGCGGCGCCGCATGCCGCCGGAGTAGGTCCGCACCACCCGTCCGGCGGCCTCTAACAGGTCGAACCGAGCCAGCAGTTCCTCGGCACGCTGCCGGATCAGTTGTCCCGGCAGATGGTAGAGGCGGCCGAACAGGCGTAGGTTCTCTCGTCCCGTCAACTTCTCGTCCACGGCGGAGAACTGGCCGGTCAACCCGATCTGATAGCGCACCGCGGTGGCCTGGCGGACGACATCGTGTCCGGCCACCCGGGCGGTGCCGGCGTCCGGCCGCAGAAGGGTCGACAAGATCCGGATCATCGTCGTCTTGCCCGCGCCGTTGGGGCCGAGCAGGCCGTAGACGGTGCCGGTCGGAACGGACAGATCAACGTCCTGCAGGGCGGTCGTCGAGCCGAAGCGTTTCACGATGCCGCGCGCTTCGACAACGGGCTGCATTGTCATACCTGCTCCCAGAGAGTTGCGAGTGGCGGAGGGCTTCTCCGGCGGCGGAGCCACTACTCGGATGGTGTTTCCGATCCGCCGAGGCCGGTGTCCAGGATGTCCAGTGCGCGGCCGACCGTCTCGGTGAGGGCGGCAGTGATCTGCTCGGCCGGTTGGCCTTCGGCCCGTAGCCGCATCGCCTCTTCGACCATGGCGGTGACCGTGGTCAGGATGAAGGCGGCGAGTGCGCGCGCCGCGACGGGTCCCAGGCGCGCGGGCACCCGGTCGGACAGGATCGCCGCCAGGTCCTCCTGGTAACGGCTGCCGCGCCGCCGCAACGCGTCCTGTATCGAGGGGCTCTTCATGATGATCGCCCCCACGCGGGCGAGGCGCGGGTCGCCCCCGGCCCGCCCGCCGCCGCCTTGCGGGTCGCCCGCGGCCCGTCCGCCACCGCCTTGGGGGGCCTTCGGTGTCTCCGGCAGTTTCGCGAACATACGCGGCAGTTCCTCCTTGAGGAACTCCGGTAGCGGGGTGCTCAGGGGAAGCTGGTCGATCAGGTCGATCACGTCGGCCTCCACCGGGCGGTGCCAGGCGAGGAGGAGGTCCTCCTTGGCCGGGAAGTGGTTGACGACGGTCTGTTTCGCGACGTCCGCGGCCTCGGCGATCTCGGCGATGGTCACCGCGTCGTAGCCGCGCTCGCTGAACAGGGTCAGGGCCGTGTCGGCGATCCGTTCCCTGG
Organism: Nonomuraea sp. NPDC049028; assembly: GCF_043197735.1. Lineage (NCBI taxonomy): Bacteria > Bacillati > Actinomycetota > Actinomycetes > Streptosporangiales > Streptosporangiaceae > Nonomuraea > Nonomuraea sp. NPDC049028. The sequence continues at coordinate 555,348 of NZ_JBICTR010000003.1, read as the reverse complement.
TCTGGATCCGCCGCCGTTCGTGTCGGGTCTTCACGGTCTCTTGGTGAGGCTGGTCTGTACTCATACAAGTACCGTACCAAAGTTGGCCTCATATCAATATTGGGATCAGTCTTATTTTCCCGGAGTCGATGGCGTTCCGATGGCGGCCTGGTGAGGTTGCCCTCAGTACTCGCGGATCCTTAAGACCGACGATGAGGACAAAGCATGGGCAGCAAGGTGCAGATCGGCCTGGCGGTGAGCCGGGGCACGGGTGCCGAACTGGCGAGCGCGTTCGAGCAGGTCATCGGGAAGCTCGGGGACATCTACGCGGTGCGGCCCGTGATCAGCCGATCACCTCGGATCTACGGCTCGTACTTCTCGCTGCTTCCAGAGCTCGACCGCCGGGCGCATCAAAGAGGCGACGGCCGAGGACGCGCGCCACTATGAGGAGTTCTGCCGCGGTCAGGCGAGCCGGGGAGTCACGGCGATATTCCGGACCGCGATCAACGCCCAGTCGCTGTACATCGTGCGAGAGCGCCTGCACTCGGTCAAGGTCGACGCCCTCGACACGGATCTCGTGTCACTCCTCCTGGTTCGCGACCAGGCCCAGGGTTTCTACACCGGCTTCAACACGCACGACGACGGTGTCGTGACGCGCACGTTCCAGTTCAGCAGGCACACCACTGAGAAGGTCGTCTCGTTCGCGCTGGTCCTCGCCCGTGGCACGGGGGGTTTCCACTCCGCCCTGGTGCTGACCGCGTCCGACGACTGACCAGACCAGACCCCACTCAGACGGCGACTGACCAGGTCAGACCCCACTCAGACGACGGCCGACCAGGTCAGACCCCCACCCAGAGACGAGGAGCGCCATGGACCGCATCGACGTATCGACTGTCCTCCGGATCCTGTGCGAGGCGGCGGGGGAGGAAGGAACGGCCAGCGGTGCACGAACTACTGGGGATCCTGATGGGCTTCAGGGGCGCCTTCGACGGTCTCCGGCGTGATCAGCTCTACCTCGTTCTCCTTCAGCGCCGCCAAAAGATCAGGCGGCGGGGTGGAGTCCGTGACGAGGTAGTCGGCGCCCCCGAGCTCGGCCACCTGGGCGAAGAGTCGGCGACCGAACTTGGAGGAGTCAGCCAGTATCGCCACGCGCGCCGCCCGAGAGATCATCTCTCGCATCATCGCCGCCTCGGCGAGGTTGCTCGTGGTGTAGCCGGCGGCCGCCGAAACGGCGCCGACCCCGATCAACGCCAGATCGCAGCTGATGTCCAGCTCGCTTCCGCCGGACGCCCGGAAGCTGACGGGGCCGATGGTGGCCAGCGTGAGAGTGCGGACCGCGCCGCCGACGACGTACACGTCTCGGACCGCCGAGGACGGCAGCGCCGGGGGTACGAGCAGGCTGTTCGTCACCACTGTCAGGTCCCGGTGGTTACGCAGGTTCCTGGCCACGGCGAGAGTGGTCGTACCGCCATTGATCATGACGATGGACCCGTCTTCCACCAGCGACCCGGCGAGTACCGCGATCTTCTCCTTCTCGCGTTCCTCCATCTTGAGCCGCACGTCCACGGCCCGGTCGACCCGGGAGAGGGTCGACTGACTGACCGCTCCGCCATAGGTGCGGACCAGGACGCCGTCGGCGCTCAGCTGGTCCAGGTCCCGGCGGATCGTGTCGATGGAGACGCCGAAGCGTTCCGCGAGCGCGCTGACCGTGACCTGCCCGGTCTCTGCGACGTATGCCGCCAGTTGGGCTTTACGTCCTGCAGGTAGACGACGCTGCCGATCCTCTTCGTCAAGGGTCACTGACCCTCCCATCTCTGCGGTAGTTGCGTTGTGGATCAACGCAACAGAGGGGTGATACAGGTCCTAGAACTGCAGACTACCGCATAACACGGCTTCTTCCAGGCGAGATGCTGCTTACTCCGCGGGCTCGAGGGCTGCGATCCACCCGCAACTGTGCGTCTCTTCCCTTTTCTTTGCCGAACTGTGCGGTTTCTAGCGGAACTTTGCTGTTGCTAGGTCTTGTGAGGCGACGTCACGCGTTGTTAATGTGGCGGAAACCGGCAAAGAGCGGTAACACCTGTACAGCAAGGAGGTCGCGATGACCGGAGGCAGCACCCGGTTGCAGGGCCGGACACGGCGACTACTCGGGGTGGTGGCGGTGGCGGTGCTCAGCGCCACGGCCGTGGGGTGTGGTTCCAATTCGGGAACCAGCGCGGGATCAAGCGGCGGCGGCCCTGTCACGCTGGAGTTCGCGCAGTGGTGGGCGCCGGAGCTACCGGCGGGATCGTTCGACAAGCTCATGACGGAATTCACCGCCCAGAACCCGAACATCAAGGTCAAACTGCTGAGCGGTCCGTACGCGTCCACCAAGCAGCAGTTGGTGTCCGGAGCGGCGTCGAGGACGTTGCCTGATGTCGTGGGCCTCGACGGCGCATGGGTGAGCGACTTCGCCAAGCAGGGTGCCATCGCCGACCTGTCCGAGCTCATGGCGAGTGCGAAGTACGACTCGAGCCAGCTCGCCAGCCAGATCCAGGTCAAGGGCAAGACCTACATGATCCCCGTGGTGAACTTCGTCTACCCCCTGTTCGTCAACAACGATCTGCTCGAGAAGGCGGGGGTCAAGAAGCCGCCGAGCACACGCACGGAGTTCCTGGACGCGGCCAAGAAGATCAGCGCGCTCGGCGGCAACGTCAAGGGCTGGGCCCTGCCACTCGACACCGCCGTCCCCAACGGCATTCAGAATGACGTGATGTCATGGCTGTGGGCATCGGGCGGCAGCATGCTCACCAAGGACGGCAAGCCCGACCTGACCGGCCAGGGCGTCAAGAGTACCGTTGAGTACGTCAAGAGCTTGAACGACGCGGGTGTCATCGCCCCCGGATCGCTCACCATGAAAGAGCAGGACAAGGTGGAGAAGTTCTCCACCGGCCAGGTCGGCATGATGATCGATTCCTTGGCTCACATCACGCTGATCAAGAAGAACAATCCCAAGCTGAACTTCACGGTGGTGCCGATCCCGGCCCAGGACGGCTACACCGGCAAGCGCGGCATCCCGTACGCGTCCTGGGGCATCGGCGTCGCCGACTCCTCGGAACACAAGGCCGAGGCGTTCAAGCTGGTCCAGTTCTTGATGGACAAGAAGGCGAACGCGGAGCTGAGCACGTTGGCGAAGGGCTTCCCCGGCAACAAGACGGCCGAGCCGGACTTCAGCAAGAGTGACTCGCTGTTCAAGACGGCCTTCGACATCTACAAGGCGGGCTACCCCGCCAACGAGTTCGTGGGCTTGCCGAAGGCCGAAGACCTCATGCGCAGCTTCGACGAGCAACTGCAGCTCCTGCTCACCGGCAAGCAGAGCATCGACGACACCCTCAACAAGGCGCAACAGGCCTGGGCGCCGGTGCTCTGACCTTCCGCACTTCGTGGGCCGCGCCGACCGTGCGGTGCGGCCCCGAACCAAGGAGACATCGATGGACACCGCGAAACTCGATCCCGCGGCCTCCCCGGGAGCCGCACCATCGGCATCGGAATCCCCTGTGGGCCGACGAAGAAGTACGCGGCCTTTCCCCGTACAGCGTGTTGTCCCGTACGGCTATCTCTCGCCGACGCTGATATTGATCTTTGTGCTGATGATCATCCCCATCGCGATGGTGGTCAGCTATTCGTTCAAGGACAACGTGATCGTCGAGCAGAATCCGGTCTTCGCCGGTCTCGCCAACTACACCACGGTGCTCACCGATCCCAACTTCCTGGCCGCGCTGAAGAACACGTTCATCTTCATCACTCTGAGCACGGTCGCGCACCTGGGCCTCGGGCTGGCCTTCGCGACGATGCTCAACACGCCGTTGCTGGGCGGAGTGACGAAAGCCATCTTCCGCATCGTCTACATCCTGCCCTGGCTGTTCACGGTCGCCGTGATCGCGGTCATCTGGCGGCTCATGCTGGACCCGTCCGGGGTGGTCAACTACATCCTGACCACGATCGGCGTACTGCGCGCGGAAGTGAGCTGGCTCTCCGACCCGAACATGGCGCTCTGGGCGTTGACCTTCATCAACATCTGGGCCGGCTTCCCCTTCTTCATGATCAGCATCCTGGCCGGGTTGCAGGGAATCTCGCCCGTTCTGTACGAGGCGGCCTCCGTGGACGGCGCGACCACTTACCGCAAGTTCCGCAATGTGACGCTTCCCCAGCTGAAGCCGGTGCTCCTGAGCATGGCCGTGCTCGATCTCATCTGGACCTCGCAGCAGTTCGCCCTCATCTGGATGACCACCGGCGGCGGCCCGCTGAATGTCACCGAGATGCTCAGCACCTACACCTACAAGCAGGCCTTCAGCAGTTACGAGTTCGCCACCGCGTCCGCCGCCGCCGTCATAGTCCTGCTGCTCACGATGATTCTGGCCGTCTTCTACGTTCGCCTGCAAAAGGAGAGGTGATCACCCGTGCTCACCCGTCAAAGGCGGCGCCTCTACGCGAAGATCGCCGTGCTCGCAGGCTTGATCGTCGGCGCGCTCTTCGCCGGCCTGCCGGTCCTGTGGATGCTGTCGACGTCGTTCAAGACCAATGGGGAAGTCTTCCAGGTTCCGCCACGGCTGATCACCGACAACTTCTCGTTCGACGCCTACGCGAAGATCCTGGGCGACGCGGCCGAGTTGCGGTTTTTCATCAACAGCTACATCGTCGCGCTGTCGGTGACGGTGCTGACATTGTTCGTGGCGATACTCGCGGCATATGGATTCAGTCGCTACAACTTCCCGTTGAAGCGATCCATCAACGTCGTGATCGTCAGTGTTCAGGCTGTGCCGCCGATCACGCTCGTCATTCCCTACTTTGGTCTCGTGGTGGGGCTCGGCCTGTATAATACTTATGCGGGGTTGATTCTCACGCACATGGTCTTCACCTTGCCCTATGCGATCATCATGATGACCGCTTATTTCAATACCCTGCCCCGGGAATTGGATGAATCCGTCAAGGTGGACGGGGCGTCGAGCTGGACGGCTCTCTGGCGGATCCTGGTGCCCATTTCGGTTCCCGGGCTGGTCGCCGTGGGCGTCTACACCTTCATGATCTCGTGGAACGAATACCTGTTCGCGCTGACCCTCACCCGTACCGACGACATGCGAACCGTCCCCATCGGCATTCAGTTGTTGATGGGCCAGCACTCCTACGAGTGGAACCAGATGATGGCCATGAGCATTCTGGGATCCATTCCGGTGCTGCTGTTGTTCCTCATCTTCCAGCGGCGATTCATCGGCGGCCTCACCTCGGGTGCCGTCAAGACCTGACGCATCATGCCCGTCCCGCGGCATAATCAACTATTCAGAGGAGAAATACAGTAATGCTGACGACCGGCAAGGTGCTCCTGGCCGCCGCGCACGAAAACAACTTCGCGGTGCCCGCCTTCAACATCAGCGACTACGCCATGTTCAACGGCATCGTGGACATCAGCGAAGAGAAGAACGCGCCGCTCATCGTCGGGATCCATCCCGACGAGGTGCGGCACCTCGGAGTGGACGTGATCGCCGCGATCACCCAGCGGGCCCATCGCTCGTCCGTGCCGATCGCGATTCACTGGGACCACGGCGCGACCTATGAGGAGATGCTGACCGCGATCAGGATCGGCTTCACCTCGGTGATGATCGACGCCTCGATGAAGTCCTTCGAGGACAACGTCGCGCTCTCCAAGAAGGTCACCGAGACCGCGCACGCGGTCGGCCTGTCGGTCGAGGCGGAGCTGGGGACGATCGGCAAGACCGACAACGAGGCCGAAGACGGCAGCGACGCGATCATCTACACCGACCCGGCGGACGCCGTGACCTTCGTACGGGAGACCGGGGTGGACAGCCTCGCCGTGGCCATCGGCACCTATCACGGCATCTACCCGAAGACCCTGAAGCCGGAGCTCAAGCTCGACCTGCTGAAGGAGATCAAGGACCGGGTCAGGATCCCCCTGGTGCTGCACGGCGGCTCGGGCAACCCCGACGAGGAGATCGCGGAATCGGTCAAGCTCGGCATCAACAAGATCAATATCTCCAGTGACATCAAGCTCGCTTACCACATGAAGATGCGCGAAGTCCTGGCCGATGAGAGCCTGCGTGAGCCGAACTCCATCCAGCCGCCGTGCATCGAGGCGATGAAGGTCGTGGCCGCGCAGAAGATCGACCTCTTCGAAGCGACCGGCAAGGCGTCTCTCTACTGACATGGCCAGCCATGTGGTCCTGGGTTTGGGGGGATGCGTCGACTACGAGCTCAAGCTGTCCTCGGCGGTCTTGGAGCAGCTGGTCGACGAGTATGAGATCCACAATGCCGAGCTGACGTCATCGGTCACCGTGACCGATGAGCGCGAGCTGGTCATCTCGATTCTCACCTACCTCAAAAAGGGCGGAGGAGGCGAGCACTTCGTCGCCTCCTCCGAATGCCTGAGCGCGTTCGCGGGGCGGTTCCCCAAACGAACGACTCTGGGCGGCACCTCCGTCCGGGCGGCGCTGGAGATGAGCCGGCTCGGCGTACCCTCCACCCTGCACCTGGTCAGTCTCAACGACATCGTCCGCCGCCTGCTGCCGGCAAGCTGCGACTACATCTGCAGCGGCGACCGGGACACCCTCTATCCGCACCTGATCGTGCAGTACGACCAGGACCTGCGGGTTCGAGCAGGCGACATCGACATCCGGGCGCCGTTCCCGAACAGGTTGATCTACGTCAATGACCCGGCGAACGAGTCCATGCTGCTGAGTGATGAGCTGGGCTCGTTGCTCCGCGACGCACGGGTCTTTCTGATCTCGGGATTCAACGCGATCAGGGACCAGCAGAAACTCGACCGGCGTCTCACCACGCTGAGAAAGCACATGCGACAGCTGCCGGCCGAGGCGGTCGTCTACTACGAGGACGCCGGATTCCACGAGCCGGGCCACAGCCAATTGGTCCGCGACGCGCTTCTGGAAGTCATCGACGTCTACGGACTGAACGAAGACGAGCTGCAGCTGCACCTGGGCTACGCCGTCGACCTGCTCTCCGTGACGGAGGTGGCCCGCGCCCTCGAATCGCTGCGCGCTCTCATCCCCGCGCCGACCCTAGTCGTGCACACCAAGTACTGGTCGGCGGCATTCGGCGAGAGAGCCGGCGAGTACGCGGAGCCGCTGAACGAGGGCATCGTGATCGCCAGCACCCGTTACTCCCACGGCGATGGTTACACAGAGCACCAGTACGAACTCATGCGCAACCGGCCAAGGCGACCGGAGTCGGTGGAGTTCGCCGCGGCGCTGGAAGACCGAATGGGCGAGGTCGTTCGCTGCCTGCCCGGCTTCGACCTTGACGTCGCCGCACCCACGACCATCGGGCTCGGCGACGCGTTCGTCGGTGGTTTCCTGGCCGCGGTCGCCCAGGGCCGGTCAAGCACATGAGCTGACCCGCGCCTACGAAGCCGCGGCGAGCGTGTCCCGTACGGACATCAGGCCGAAGCCGAGAAGGTTCAGGCCCTGCCAAGTCACCGGGGAGGCGGCGCGCTCGTCGGCGGCGGTGAGCCCGTACGTGTCCATGGTCTTCGGTGATCGAGGCGTTGTCTGGAGGGGCCAGGGCCTGCAGTGTGAGCCGGGCGAACTAACGTGATGACCATGCTGTACGCAACCACTCCGAACCGGCCAGACACGAAGAGTGACGGAGGCCATACTGAGTGGATGCGTGCCCCCAAACGCCGTCGTCCGCTTCCGCGTAGCCTCGTGACTCCACCGGAAGGCGTCTGCCTGGACGAACTCGCAGAGCGGGTCTCCTATATGTCGGCAGCGGTGAGCACAAGTCCTACCCCTCGTTCGCGGACAGCCCAGGCTGCGGGCTGATGCCAGCAAGTGCGATCCCAAGTTCACTGATCCGGTGGAGATCACGGATTGGCTGAAGACGACCATCGCGTGCGGGAACATCGGCGCGCCGTGGGAAGGAGATTTTCCACGGTACGCATGGCGTCGATTGGATGATGTCGTCTACGAGGCCAGGTTGGTGAACCGGGAGCTGGGCCAGTACAAGGGATATCCGCTTGATCGCAGTGAGTGGCCGGAGAAGCTCTACGAGGTCGGCGAGGGCGAGGACCAATGAATGCCGTTCCGGAGTTGGCTATTCGGTGGGAATGGGAGGCCGCACCGTCGGTCAAGGCGCCCGAGCATCGAGCCACCTGGGCGCGGATCGAGATCACTGTCGGTGCCGAGCACGTCACTCTGGTCGAGGACCAGGAGTCCGGTAGTTCGCGCCGGTCGATCTACTGCCCCCTTTACCCGCTCGCGGAGTGGGCTGCCTACAACTGGTGGCTGCTGCGCGCGGACGCGCGCCCGGCACGCAGCTTGGATTTGTGGGGCCTGGAGCACTACGACTCCCGGCAGTTCAGGCGGCATTCGTTGCGCGGCATCGGAGACGGTTTCCTCTGGCCCAACCTGGCGCTCATCCCCGAGGGGGAGCACAAGCGGCTGATCTGGCAGCGCGACCGATTCCCGACATCAGGCAGGCCGATCAGGTTCCTGGCGGACGGTGAGGCGTTTGTCGACCGCGATTCCGTCGACCGCGAGCTCATCTCCGTCATCTCTGCCGTCCTTACTCGTCTGGCCGAGCAAGGGGTCACTGATACGCCGCTGGAAAAAGAGTGGGCGGAGATTCAGAGAGCCGACCCTGATGAGGTCGAATTCTGCCTGGCCGCCGCGCGCCTCGGTCTCGACCCTTACAGCGAGGCCGGCCCGTACCAGCAACTGATCATGCGAGCCGCGGCTGAATTGCGGGGGGACCTTCTCGGTGACTTCCTGGACGCGGTGGAACCTGCCCGCATTGGTCAGGCCCTGGATTGGATCCGTGGCGCACGAACTGAGATCGAACAGGCGCCGGAAGCGGAAGCAGCGAGAACGCTGCGCGAAGAGCTCCGGCGATCTCGGGCGGCGCCGGGGAACCGGTCGTGGGAGAAAGGGTGGAATCAGGCACGAGTGGTGCGTCGGATCCTGGGACTCGCCGACCAGGATGTCTTCGATCTCTCTGCCTATATGAACAGCATCGACCAGCCCACTGCGGACAGAGGGCTGCAGGCCGTTGGCGGATCAACCGGTGTCTCTGGTCCGTTGGCGGTCGTCGAGCCTGGCCGACCAGGAGGTTCCCGGCGGTTCACGCTCTCGCGAGCGCTCTGGCACTACTTGTGGGAGTCGGAGCCCCTCTTTCTGGTCACCACCGCCTACACGGAACGTCAGAAGGTCGAGCGAGCCTTCGCCGCCGAACTTCTGGCGCCCGCGCAAGGTATCGGTGAGTTGCTGAGCGTCCCTCCTGAGATCGCGATTCAGGACGACCTCGATGGGATCGCTGCTCATTTTCAGGTGTCACCGATGGTGATCAAGCATCAACTGGACAACCAACTGCTTCCGATTTAGTGGGCCGAGCGTGGTGACGGACGTCATGGCGCTGCGGATCTTCGAGGCTGGGGTGAGGTTCGGCGGTTAGGAAGCCGCGGCGAGCGTGTCCCGTACGGACATCAGGCCGAAACCGAGAAGGTTCAGGCCCTGCCAAGTCACCGGGGAGGCGGCGCGCTCGTCGTTGGCGGTCAGGCCGATGCCCCAGATCCGGTCGTGGGGGCTGGCCTCGACCAGGACCCGGTTCCGGGTGCCGAGCAGGAAGTCGGCCAGTTCGGGGTGCTGGGCGAACTTGGCGAGGTTGCCGCGGACCACGATGTCGAAGCGGTGGGCGTTCCAGACGTCCTCCTCGAAATCGCGCACGCCCCGGCCGAGTTTCTTGGCTTCGCCGGGATGATCTGCGGCGAGGATCTCGGCGGCGGTCTGGTGGTCGTCGAACAGCCACGCCTTGTGAGCCATCATGTAGTGCTCGGCGGAGGCGAAGGTGTGGCCGTCCTCGCTGAACGTGACCGGCCACCATTGGGACAGGCAGCCGGGGCCGACGCCGCCGTCGCGGGCCGGGCGATGGCCCCAGAAGAACAGATAGCGCAGAACCTGGCCCGCCTGCTCGGCGGCGATCGCCTCGGCCACGGTCTGGGGAAGCGCGATGCGGGGGAGTTCGTCGGACACGCCCACACCGTCCCACAGTCGCGCGCGGATCCGCCAACGGCCGAGGCGTGCCGCGTGCGGACGCGTTCCTTGGAGCGGCTGAAAAGCCCGGGGAAGATCGTGATCTGTTGACGGGGCTTTACCGCATCGGCCCGGACCGCCGGGTCCGTGAAGATCCACGCGGCCGTGTGGAAGCCGAGGTGGCGCAGGAAGTCGCGCTCCTCGCCGAACACCAGGCCGCGGACCGTCGAGTGGATGCCGTCGGCGCCCACCAGGAGGTCGGCCTCCAGCGTGTCGCCGCCGACGGTCACCCGGACGCCGTCCGGGTGGTTCTCGACGCCGGTGAGCGCGGCGCCGTAGCGGAGGTCGACGCGGTCCGAGAGGTATTCGCGCAGGGATCGTTCGAGGTCGGGACGCATGATGCTGATCAGGCGGCCGTCCACGACCTTGGCGAACTGGTCGAAGCCGAGCCCGGAGCGGCGGCGGCCTTCCTCGTCGCGGTAGGTCATCTCCGTCACCACGTAGCCCACCTCGTGCAGGCGAGGCAGTACGCCCATGGCCTCCGCGGCGTCGAATCCCGGACCGAAAAAGTCGATCATGTAGCCCTGGGTGCGGGGGCCGGGGGACCGCTCCAGCACCACCACGTCCCAGCCGATGGCGTCGAGGCGCTGGGCCAGAGCCAGCCCGCCGATGCCGGCACCGCAGATCACGGCTTTCATGAGAGCTCCCTTCTGTCGAGAAGTCGTCTGAGTACGGGGGCGACGGCCGGGGCGGTCAGGCCGGGAGTGAAGGCCCGGTGCAGCATGAGGCCGTCGATGGCGGCGGCGACCACCGCCGCCGTCTGGTCCGGCGCGGCCACGCCCTGGGCGGCCAGCCGCGAGGCCAGCCGGTCGCGGAAGGCGGTGATCACCTCGGCCAGCGATCGGCGCAGCGTCTCGTCGCGGGTGGCCGCCAAGTACGTCTCGGTGAACAGCAGCGACATGGGGTCGCGGCCGTCGTGCTCGTCCAGCGTGGCGAGCATGAGGTCCAGCGCCTCCTCCGCCGTGCCGGCCTGCTCCAGCAGCGGGCCCACCCCCTCGACCAGGCCCCGCATGGTGCCGATGGCGGCCTCCGTGAGCAGCGCGTGCACCGAGGAGAAGTGGTAGTGCACCAGTCCGGGCGTGACCCCGGCGCGCTCGGCGAGCATCCGCGTGCTCACCGCCGACCAGCCGCGCTCGGCGATCAGCTCCGTGGCCACGCGTAGCAGCCGCCCGCGCACCTCGCGCCCCTGGTCCGCCGACTTGGGTCCCGGCATGGATTCCTCCGTTTGGACGTACGCCCTGGGCGATCGTCCAAGGCGATTGACCAGAGGATAGCATCCGAGGCATGACTGAGATCTTCACGAGCTGGAAATCCTGGCGGGACGCCGAGCGACCGCTGGCCGCGGCGCTGCCGGGGGAGACGGTCGTGATGCTGGAGGAGGCCGTGGCCTTCGCCGAACTGCGGCACGGGGATCAGTTGCGGCCGACCGGCGTGCCCTACCTGGAGCATCTGCTGGAGGCATTGGAGGTCGCGGTGCGCGGGGCGGCGGTGCGCGACCCGGACGTGCTGGTGGCGATCGTGCTGCACGACGTGGTCGAGGACACCCCGTGCACCCGCGCGGAGATCGCCGAGCGGTTCGGAGAGCACGTCGCCGAGCTGGTCGCCTGGGTGACCAAGCCCGACGTGGCCGCCTCACAGGACGAGCCGGGCGTGGCCGCCGGGCAGGACAAAGCAGCGGCGAGGGCGGCGGCGAAGGCGGCGGTGAAGGCGGCCTACCTGCGGGGGCTGGCGGCAGCGCCGCCGCAGGCCGTGCTGGTCAAGCTGGCCGACCGGGTGAGCAACGTGCAGGAGCTGCACCGGGTGCCGGTGGACTTCCAGCGGCGATACCACCGGGAGACGGTGGAGCACATCGTGCCGCTGGCGGCGACGTCACCGTGGTTCGCCCGCTGGTTCGCCGACTGGCGGGACGACTGGCGGGCCTTCGAATCGGAGTAACCCCTCAGCGGGTGTGCAGGCGGGCCAGCCGGTTGCGGACGCCGTCGAAGTGGGCGAAGACCGCCGCCACCGCCGCGGTCTTGTCACCGGCCTGCACGGCCGTGTAGATGTCGCGGTGCCGCTTGGCCACGTCGGCCGGGGGCTCGTCGGGCGTGCCGAGCTGGTCGCGCAGCTGGTGGTAGACGTCCCAGAACGCCCCGAGCAGCTGGCTGACCAGCGGGTTGCCGAGCGGGCGGTAGAGCAGGTCGTGGAAGAGCCGGTCCGTCTCCGGTGAGACGTCGCCGACCAGCGCCTCGCTCTCCATGCGGGCCATCACGTCGGCCACCGGTGTCAGGTCGGCCTCGGGGCCCAGGTCGATGAGCCGCTGGACCAGGCCGGCCTCCAGGATCTCGCGGATCTCGGTGAGGTGGGTGAGGTGGCTCTTGCTGTCCTGGAGGGTGATGCGGCTGTGGAAGGCCAGCTCGTCGACCAGCCCGGCCAGCGACATCCGGCCCACGAACATGCCGAAGCCGTGGCGGATGTCGACGATCCCGACGGCCTGGAGCGCCTTGAGCGCCTCCCGGACGGAGTTGCGGCTGACCTGGAGCTCTTCCATGAGCTCGGTTTCGGTGGGCAGGGGATCACCCGCCACGAGCCCGCGCCGGAGGATGAGCTCTTTGACGCCCTCCTGGGCCTCGACGGCACGGCTGGGCCGCGGGCGCGGGACAGTGGTCATGAAAAATCCCTTCGTCGTAAGCGCTTAGGTAACATTCCGGAAATCTCCTGTTGACCTCAACCGGGTCCGGCCCATAGCGTCCACCCTACGCACAACATAGGACATGGGATGTCCCACGTTCTACATTAGGACCGTAACGAAGCGGCCTAATGCGGATCGCAGGATCTGCACCAACCCCCAGGAGGCATCCGTGAGCTCTGAGTTCAGCCGCCGTGATTTCCTGCGCTACAGCGGGGCCACGGGTGCGGCGGCGTTCATCGCCACCACCCTCTCCGCCTGCTCGGGTGGCCCGGCCTCGACCGGTTCGGTCGGCGCCGGATCCAACAAGGACCTGATCACCGCCGTGATCGGCTATGGCAACGACCAGAGCTGGGATCCGACGCAGACGGCCTCGGCCTTCGCGATGGCCGGCATCCAGCACGTCTACGAGGGCCTGCTCGACACCGACCCGATCACCCGCGAGCCGTACCCGGCCCTGGCGACCGCGCTGCCGACGGACCTGAACGCCACCTCGTGGAAGTTCACCCTCCGCGACGGCGCGAAGTGGCACGACGGCCAGCCGGTGACCGCCGACGACGTGGTCTTCACCTTCCAGCGCATCCTCGACCCGGAAGCCAACGTGCTGACCGGCAACTTCTTCAAGTCCTGGCTTCAGGAAGTGAAGAAGATCGACGACAAGAACGTCGAGCTGGTCTTCAAGTTCGCCTTCCCCGACGCGGCGCCCAGGCTGACCATCGCCAAGATCATGCCCAAGCACGTCTTCAGCCAGCCGGGCGCCTGGGACCAGGCCAAGACCGGCAAGGCCGTCGGCTCGGGGCCGTACAAGCAGACCGCGCACAACCCCAAGAGCAACACCACCTTCGAGGCGTTCGCCGACTACAACGGGCCGCGCCCGGCGACCGTCAAGAAGATGAACTGGCTGACGATCGTGGACGCGGCGGCCCGTGTCGCGAAGATCTCCGGCGGCTCGGCCGAGGCGCAGATCGCCGACAACATCCCGTACGCCAACGTCGAGCAGCTCAAGCAGCAGGGGCTGAGCGTCGAGGGCGGCGCGGGGATGAACCACATGTTCCTGATGTTCAACACCGGGACCAAGCCGTTCGACGACGTCCGCGTACGCCAGGCGCTGCACTACGCCATCGACAAGAAGAAGCTGATCGACGTGGCCCTCAAGGGGCACGGCACCGCCTCCAGCTCCTTCCTCAACGAGGGCCACCCCGACCACAAGCGGGCCTCGGTCGTCTACGACTACGACCAGGAGAAGGCCAAGGCGCTGCTCAAAGAGGCGGGCGTGACCAACCTGACGGTCAACCTGATGGCCGTCAACGTGAGTTGGATCGCCGACTGCCTGCCGACCATCGCCGCCTCCTGGGAGGCGATCGGCGTCAAGACGACGCTGGAGCCGCAGGACACGGCCGCGCTGTTCGCCAAGATGGACCAGTTCCAGGACTACCAGGTGGTCGCGGCGGCCTCGAACCCCAACCAGTTCGGCATGGACGCCGACCTGATCATGCGCTACAACTACGTGGCCGGCGGCCTGTGGATGAAGTACAGCCACTGGGGCGACAGCAAGGACGCCAAGGCCCTGTTCACCCAGATGGACGAGGCCACCAAAGAGCCCGACAAGGCGGCCAAGACCGCGAAGGTCCAGAAATATCTGGATCTCATCGCGGAGCAGGCGGTTCTCTACCCCGTCGTCCACACCGAGCTGATGACCGCCTGGGACCCGAAGAAGCTGACCGGGATCCGTGCGCAGGCATACCCGGGCATCAACGTCCTCCAGGCCAAGCGCACCTGAGCCCATGGCCTTCATCGTCAGAATGCTTCTCCGGCGGATCCTCGTCCTGGTCCCGCTGGTGCTCGGGGTCGCCGCGTTCGTGTTCATCGTGATGCGCTTCTCCAACAGCAAGCCGGAGTACGCCTACTTCCAGGGCGCGAACCCGACCCCCGAGCAGATCCACCAGTTCCAGGTCGAGAACGGCCTGCTCGACCCGCTGCCGCTGCGCTACCTGCGCTTCGTCGGCGACCTGGTCCGCGGCGACCTGGGCACCAGCGTGCTCACCAAGAAGCCGGTGCTCGAATCGGTCACGACCGCGCTGCCGCTGACGCTCCAGCTCACGCTGCTCGGCCTGCTCGTCGCGGTGGTGCTGGCGCTGATCTTCGGCGTCACCGGGGCGTTGTTCCGTGACCGCTGGCCCGACCAGGTGATCCGCGTCGTGTCCCTGGTCGGGGTGGCGGCCCCGGCCTTCTGGCTGGCGCTGCTGATGATCCAGTGGCTCGCGGTGGGGGAGGGGCTGTTCCCGACCGGCGGCTACATCAACCCCGCCGACTCGACGAGCGGCTGGCTGCGCTCGATGACGCTGCCCGCGCTGTCGCTGTCGCTGCCGGTCGCGGCCCAGCTCACCAGGATCATCCGCACCTCGATGGTGGAAGAGCTCGACCGCGACTACGTACGCACCGCGATCGGCAGCGGGCTGCCGCCGATCGTGGTGGTGGGCCGCAACGTGCTGCGCAACGCGCTGATCAACCCGCTGACCGTGCTCGGCCTGCGCATCGGCTACCTGATCGGCGGCGCGGTGGTCATCGAGCAGATCTACGGCCTGCCCGGCATGGGCCAGCTCATGATCAACGCGGTGCGTGACGGCGACCCCGCGGTCGTGCAGGGCGTCGTGCTGACCGTCGCGGTCGGCTTCATGGTCGTCAACCTGCTGGTCGACGTCCTGTACCTGCTGGTCAACCCCAGGCTCAGGAGCGCCACCTGATGAGACGTGGACTGACCGAACGCCTCGCCAAGCCCGGCGTCAACCTCAGACGGCTGCGGCCGCTGTCGTGGATCGCCGTGGGCGTCGTCGCCGTGATCGTGCTGGCCGCGCTGCTCGCGCCGGTGATCGCGCCGCACTCGCCGTACTTCCAGGAGATCGCCGGCGGCGGCCCGTCCGCGAGCCACTGGATGGGACTGGACAGCGCCAACCGCGACATCCTGTCCAGGCTCCTGTACGGCGCGCGCTGGTCGCTGCTCATCGGCCTCGGCGCGACCGTCCTGGCCCTGGTCGTGGGGGCCGTCATCGGCGCCGCCGCGGCCACCTCCCGCCGGGCCGTCGACGAGACGATCATGCGCTTCCTCGACGTGATCATGGCCTTCCCCGGCATCGCGCTGGCCGCGGTGCTGGTGGCGGTGTTCGGCGGCAGCATCCCGGTGCTGGTGATGGCGATGGCCTTCCTCTACATGCCCTCGGTGGCGCGGGTCGTACGGGCCAACGTGATCGCCCAGTACGGCGAGGACTACGTCGCGGCCGAGCGGATCATCGGCGCCCGCACCCCGCACATCCTGATCCGGCACATCGCCATCAACTGCGCCGCGCCGGTGCTGGTGTTCTGCACGGTGATGGTGGCCGACGTGATCGTGTTCGAGGCGTCGCTGTCGTTCATCGGCGCCGGAGTACGCCCCCCGAACCCGTCGTGGGGCAGCGTCATCGCCGACGGCAAGAACATGGTGCTCCTCGGCGGCTGGTGGGCCACGGTCTTCCCCGGCCTGCTCATCCTGATCACCGTGCTGGCCCTGAACATCCTCTCCGAGGGCATCTCCGACGCCTGGGCCGCGCCCGCGACCCGCAAGGCCGCCATCAAGAAGGACGACGCGTTCGAGGCGGCCCGGCCGGGCTCGGGCGAGGTCGTCGAGCTGCCGGGACTGGCCGAGGCCGCCCGCAGACTGGCCGAACGGGCCCGCCCCCTGCCCTCGGGCCCGCCGATCCTCGCGGTGGAGCGGCTGCGCATCGGCTTCGCCGAGGGCGTGGACATCGTCGACGGCATCGCCTTCGAGGTACGTCCGGGCGAGGTCCTCGGACTGGTCGGCGAGTCCGGCTGCGGCAAGTCGCTGACCGCGCTGACCATCATGGGCCTGCAGCCCCGCGACGCCCGAGTCAGCGGCCACGTACGCTTCGACCAGCAAGAACTCCTCTCGCTGCCGCGCCGCGCCCGCCGCCGCCTGCTCGGTCACGAGATGGCGATGATCTACCAGGACGCGCTGTCGTCGCTGAACCCGGCCATGACCATCAAGGCCCAGCTCAAGCAGGTCACCCGCCGTGGTGGCCGCCGGACACCGGCCGAACTGCTCGAGCTGGTCGGCCTGGACGCCCGCCGTACCCTGTCCTCCTACCCGCACGAGCTGTCCGGCGGGCAGCGGCAGCGGGTGCTGATCGCGATGGCGCTGTCGCGCGAGCCCAAGCTGATCGTCGCCGACGAGCCCACCACCGCGCTCGATGTGACCGTCCAGGCGCAGGTCATCGAGCTGCTGCTGGAACTGCGCGCGGAGCTCGGGTTCGCGCTGATCCTCGTCTCGCACGACCTCGCGCTGATCGCCGACGTCACCGACCGCGTCGTGGTCATGTACGGCGGGCAGATCGTGGAGACCGGCGCCACGGCGACGCTGGTCGGCGCGCCCGCCCACCACTACGCGCGCGGGCTGCTCGGCTCGGTGCTGTCGCTGGAGTCGGGGGCCGAGCGGCTGACGCAGATCCCCGGCGTGGTGCCCGCGGCGGCGGACTTCCCGGCCGGTTGCCGCTTCGCCGACCGGTGCCCGATGGCCACGGACGTGTGCCGTACCGACACTCCGATGCTGGAGGGGGACACCCAGCGGCACGCCGTGGCGTGCCACCATCCCGCCGTCGTCCTCGTGGGGAGTGATCAGCATGCTTGAGCTGAAGGACGTGCACGTCGTGCACAAGGCCCGCTCGGGCGGGGTGTTCTCGCGGGACCGCGTCTACGCGCTGACCGAGGCGAACCTCTCGGTCAGTCCCGGTGAGACGGTCGGCGTCGTGGGGGAGTCGGGCTGCGGCAAGTCCACGCTGGCCAAGGTGCTGGTGGGCCTGCAACGGCCGACCTCGGGCACCGTGACCTTCCGGGGCAAGGACCTGTGGGCGCTCAAGGAGGGGGAGCGGCGCGGGCTGATCGGATCCAGCGTCGGGATGATATTTCAGGATCCGTCCACGGCGCTCAACCGGCGGCTGCCCGTCAGCAAGGTGCTCCGCGACCCGCTCAACGTGCATGGGCGCGGCACCCCGGCCGAGCGGGACGCCCGCGTCCGCGAGCTCCTCGACCTCGTCGGCCTGCCCGCCGGCGCCGCCGACCTGCTGCCCGGCCAGCTGTCCGGCGGGCAACGGCAGCGCGTGGCCATCGCCAGGGCGCTGGCCCTCGAACCCGACCTGCTCATAGCCGACGAGCCGACCAGCGCCCTTGACGTCTCGGTACGGGCGCAGATACTCAACCTGCTGCTCGATCTGAAGGAGCGGCTCGGGCTGGCGCTGGTGTTCGTCTCGCACGACATCCAGACCGTCCGGCGGATGAGCGACCGGGTGGTGACCATGTACCTGGGCAGGATCGTCGAGCAGACCCCCGCGCACGCCGTACCCCTGAATGCCCGGCACCCCTACACGCGGGCGCTGTTCTCCGCCACGCCGGGACTGATCTCCCCGATCAACCCGATCCCGCTGGTCGGCGCCGTGCCCTCGGCCACCAGGCCGCCGAGCGGCTGCCCGTTCCGCACCCGATGCTGGCGGGCGGACGAGGAGTGCGCCGCGGCCTGGCCCGCGGCGCGCAGCGACGCCGACCACCTCTTCCACTGCTACCACCCGGTGGCGGCGGGAGCCACCGACCTCGAACTGATCCAGGAGCGCCCATGACATTGACCGGTGTGATCCCCCCGGTGTGCACCCCGATGACCGCCGACGGCCAGGTGGACGCCGCGTCGCTGATCCGGCTGGTGGATCACCTGCTCGACGGCGGGGTGGACGGGCTGTTCGTGCTCGGGTCGTCGTCGGAGGTGGCCTACCTGCCCGACGCCCAGCGTCGGGTGGTGCTCGACACCGTGGTCGGTCATGTGGGCGGACGGGTGCCGGTGCTGGCGGGGGTGATCGACATGACGACGCCGCGGGTGCTCGAACACGTGCGTGTCGCCGTCGAGGCCGGGGTGTCGGGGCTGGTGGCGACGGCGCCGTTCTACACGCGCACCCATCCCACCGAGATCCGCACCCATTTCCGGACCATCAGCGCGGAGAGCGGCTTGCCGGTCTACGCCTATGACCTGCCGGTCGCCGTGCACACCAAGCTGACCGCCGAACTGCTGCTGGGGCTGGCCGCCGAAGGGGTGCTGGCCGGGGTCAAGGATTCGAGCGGGGACGACGGCGGTCTGCGGCAGGTGATCCTGGGCCGCGAGGCGCCGTTCAGCGTGCTGACCGGTTCCGAGGTGACGGTGGACTCCGCCCTGTGGATGGGCGCCGACGGGGTGGTGCCCGGTCTGGGCAACGTGGATCCCCACGGGTACGTCCGGCTCTACCAGGCGGCCCGGCGGGGCGACTGGGAGGCGGCCCGGCTTGAGCAGGAGCGGCTGGTCCGGCTGTTCGAGATCGTCACGGTCGGCGGCGGCCGGATGGGCGGCAGCTCGTCGGGGCTCGGCGCCTTCAAGGCCGCGCTGCACCTGCGCGGCGTCATCGACCACCCGGCCACCGCGCTGCCGCAGGTCCCGCTGAACGACGAGGAGACCGGCCGCATCGGCAAGCACCTGGCTGCCGCGGGTCTGTTGTAACAGACTGGTCGGCGGCTTGGATCAGTGGACAATCGTATGGCAATCGGCCTCCGCCATCCTGTCACGGTGACTACTGACAACGCCCCTGCCATCTGGGAGATGGTGGTCGTCCACCGCGTGTTCCGCCGCGAGTTCAGGCTGGCCCCCGAGCTGATCCGGCAGGCGGCCCCCGGCGACACCGAGCGGGCCGCCACGCTGGCCGCGTACCTGGGCGAGATCCTGGCAGGCCTGCACCACCACCACGAGGCCGAGGACAAGCTGCTCTGGCCGGTGCTCCTGCGCCGCGTACGGCTGGAGGGCGCCCTCATCCGCACGATGGAGGAGCAGCACGAACGCGTCGCCGGCCACATCTCCGTGCTGGAGGAGCTGCTGCCCGCCTGGCGGGCCGAGGCCGACGCCGACCGGAGGGACCGGCTGGCCGACACGCTGACGCTGCTCCACGACGAGCTGCTCGTCCACCTCGACCAGGAGGAGGAGCGCATCCTGCCGCTCGTCGCCGCGCACCTGACCAAGGCCGAATGGGACACGCTCTCGGAGTACGCCCGCGCCCAGCTGCCCAAGGACCGGCTGCTGGTCAACCTGGGCGCGCTGCTGGAGGACGCCACGCCATGGGAGCGCGAGGCCTTTCTCCGCCTGATGCCGATGGCCGCCCGTGTCCTGTGGAGACTGATCGGCCAGCGGCAATACCGGCGCGAATGCCAGAAAGTCCGGCTTAGAACTTTTGGTGTGGTGCACGCGTCAAAAAGCCCATGAAGACGTTCAGGATCGCCGCACTCGTGGGCGGGCTGCTGCTGATCGGCGGTGCCGCGCCCGCGCTGGCGCAGGAGACCGGGCAGCTGGCCGCGGCTCCGCAGCGCTGCTCCACCACCCAGCTCCAGGTGCGCTTGGGCCGGGTGGACGCGGGGGCGGGCAACCGCAACGCGCCGCTGGTGTTCACCAACCGGTCGCGCGCCACGTGCACCCTGCAGGGCTATCCGGGGCTGGTGATGTTCGACAAGCAGGGTGACGCCCTGCGGACCCGCGTCCGCCGGACACCGGGAGCGCGGCCGAAGGTGACGCTCAAGCCTGGCGGCAGTGCCCGCGCCGTCCTCCACTGGACGGTCGTGGAGACCGGCACCGAGACCGCCTGCCCGGGTGCGGCCCGGCTCATGGTCATCCCGCCGGACGAGCGTGCGCACACGGAGATCGCGTTCGCCGTCGACCGCGTGTGCGACCAGGGCCGACTCGACGTCACACCGATCAAGTGACCGACTGGCGGCCCTGATGGCATGCCGGTCAGGTGTCCGACCGGCGCAGGCGCGGCCGTGCCGGGGTGGGGTGACTAGCGGCTGACCCCGTCGGCGGGCCGCTGGAGCAGATTCAGGTCGGCCCGGCTGGGCAGGCTCTCCCAGTCGCCCTGCGAGGTCACCGCGAAGGCCCCCGCCGCGCACGCCGTGCGCAGCCGTTGGTCGGCGTCCGCGCCGGCCAGCCAGTCGGCCAGCCACCCGGCCGCGAACGCGTCCCCGGCGCCGACCGGGTCCACCTCCGTCACCTGGTACGGCTGAGCCTGCCGCACGGAGCCGCCCGAGAACTCCAGGGCCCCCTTGGCGCCGGACTTCACCAGCACGTGGGCGGGACCGAGCGAGCTGAGCGCCTTGGCCAGGTCGGCGCCCCCTTCGACGTCGGTGACCAGCCGGCCTTCCGCCTCGGTCGCGAACAGCACGTCCACGTCGCCGATCGTCTCGCGCAGCCAGGCGCCGGCCTCCTCGGGCGTCCACAGCGCCCGGCGGTAGTTGATGTCCAGCGACACGAACACCCCGGCGGCGCGGGCCACGGCGATCGACCGCCGTACGGTCTCGCGGGCCGACGCCGACAGGGCCGGGGTGATCGCGGAGACGTGCAGCACCCGGGCGGCCTGGATGAGCGCGGGGTCGACGTCTTCGGGCGTGATCCGGGAGGCGGCGCTCCTCGCGCGGTAGTAGCGGACGTCGACGAGGTCGGCCGTCCGACGGCCCTTGATCATCAGGCCGGTGGGCGCCCCCGGATCCGTGACGGTCCGGACGTCGACGCCCTCGCCCTGGAGCGTGAAGCGGATCAGCTCGCCGAACTCGTCGGCGCCGACCCGGCTGATCCAGGTGGCGCTGTGACCCAGGCGGCTGACGCCGATGGCCACGTTCGACTCGGCGCCGCCGACACCCAGGTCGAAGTCGCGGGCGAAGCGCAGCGGACCGGTGCGCCGGGCCGCGAACAGCGCCATGGTCTCACCGAAGGTCACCAGATCGGTCATCGAGTCGAGCTCCCAGCTATTCGAAGATGCGCGGTGCCGTCGTAGGGATGTTCGGCCGCCCCACAGGCTACCTGCCGACCAGGAGCGGCATCACGGTGGCGCCCGTGAAGCGCCGGCCAAGCATCGGGCCGGCCAAGCGCCGGGTTAGCCGAAGATCTGACGCTCGCGCCGGGTGTAGCCCGGTCTGGTGGCGGCCGCGAGCAGGCGCAGCGGCCGGCCCGCTCTCTTGAGCAGGCGCGCGGCCTCCTCGGGCGTGGCGTGGCGGAGCAGCCACGGAGTGGTGAAGGCCAGTTCGCGGAGGGTGGCCCGCCTGGCGACCTGCCGCTCCACCCGTACATAGGCGTCGAACGGCACGAAGCGGAAGACGATCGGGAACAGCTCGGACTCCTCCTCGGCGAGGTGCTCCTCGAGCGGCTCCAGCAACTCGCCCAGCTCCCGGCCGAGCGCGCCCGGGTCGCCGCTCAGCGCGGCGCGGCAGCGGTCCAGCAGCGGGCCGAACGTCTGGCGGCCGACGCTGTAGGAGGTCAGGTCGACGGACTGGCCCGCCGCGCGCTCGATGGCCGGCCACAGCAGTTCGCGCTCGTTGGCGTGGTGGTGGTCGACCTGGGTCAGCAGCGAGGCCGTGTAGCCGCGCACCGCCCTGCCCTTGGCCGCGCCGAGCTCGGCGGGCCCGGTCAGCAGCTCGGCGAGCCGCCGCAGGTCGGTCAGCATGGCGCGGTGGACGACGTACATCGAGGTGAGGTCCGGCATCGAGGTGAGGTCGGCCATCGAGGTGAGGTCCGGCATCGGGCTTGAATCGGTGTGGGGCGCGTCGGCTTCGCGGGCGCCGGCCGCCCGCCGGGCCGCCGGGCCGTTCGTCCGCCGGGCCGGCGCGTCGCCTGAGCGGCGGGTCGCCGCGTCGTGCGCCGCCCAGTCGCGCAGCCGGGGCCAGGCGCGGAAGAGCGCGGCGCTGGCCGGGGCGACCCGGTCGTCGCTGATCGCCACCAGCTTGCCCACCTCGGTCGTGACGGGCTCGACCCGGACGCTGAGCCGTACCAGCAGGCCGGCGGCGACCAGGCGGGTCAGCACGCCCCCCTCCTCGCCGTCGTCCTTGACCTCCTCGCCGTCGAGCAGGCGCAGCAGCAGGCCGGGCAGCTCGCCCTGCTGCGCCGGGGTGAGTGAGGCGTACACCTTCTCGGCCACCTCGCCGAGCGAGCGCGGGCCGGTCAGCCCGCCGGGCGGGCGCAGCTCGGCCGGACCGCGGGCCGGCAGCTCCGTGGCGGAGGGGCGGTCGGCCGGGTTCTTCGACAGGGCGCGCCCCACCAGGTCGCGCAGCCGCGGCGGCAGCTCGCCGAGGTCCGGGTCGACGGTCAGCAGCCGGTGCATGATCGCGCCGAGGCTCTCGCCCTGGAACGGGTCGCGGCCGGTGGCCGCGTAGAGCACGACCGCGCCCCAGGCGAACACGTCGGCGGCCGTCCCGGCCCGCTGACCGGTGAGCACCTCGGGCGCCAGGTAGGTGTGCCGCCTGCCGACCGGATCGCCGGCCGCCATGCCGTAGTCGATCACTCGCGGGCCGTCGGGGGCCAGCAGCACGTTCTCGGGCTTCAGGTCGCGGTGGGTGATGCCCGCCTCGTGCAGCGTCCTGAGCGCGGTCGCCAGGGCGAGCGCGAGCGCGAGCAGCTCGTCACCCGCGTACGGCCCGTGGACCGCCACCGCCTGCCGCAGATCGGGCCCGTCGGCGAACTCGCTGACGATGTAGGGGCTCTCACTGTCGAGCCCGACACCGACCACCCGGGCCAGGTGGCGCGGCTTGATCAGGCCGACGGCCTCGGCGAGCTGTCTGGTGACCTCGCCCCGAGGCACCTTGATCGCGAACCGGCGGCCTTCGTCGTTGTAGGCGTCGTAGACCACCCCGCGCCCGCCCGCGCCAAGCCGCCCGGCCAGCCAGTAGCCGCCAAGTCTCTCGGGGTCACCGGGCACCAAGCGCATCGTCACTGCTGCTTAGATGCACGAAATCGTGATTTGGTTGCAAGACGTCACAGGTCCCCCGCGCGCCCCGGAGGACCCGTGCGTCATGATCATTATGTCAGGCTTTCCGATCTTGGCCGCCATTCGGTCCGCAGCACCGACATGGTGATGGCATCATGCCACTCGCCGTCCCAGAGCAGCGCGTCACGTTGTACGCCCTCCTCGACGAATCCCACCTTCTTGTAGACGTGCCTGGCACGGTCGTTGAAGGCGAAGACCTCCAGGGCGATCCGGTGCAGCGGAGTCGTCGTGAAGGCATGGTTCAGCAGCAGGTCGATGGCCTCCGTGCCGTAGCCCTTGCCGAACGCGCGAGCGCCGATCAGCGCGATCCGCATGCTGCACGAGAGATTGCCCGCGTCGAGCTCGTTGAGCACGATCTCGCCCACGAAGCCGCCTTCCGCGATGATCGCCAGGTCGAGGCGGTCGGCGTGCTGACTCCTCGTCGCGTACCAGTGGCGGCTGGCCTCCCGGTCGAACTCGCCGTGCGAGCCGGTCAGCCGCCGCACCTCGGGGTCGGTGACCAGCTCGAACAGATCGTCGGCGTATTCGGGACCGACCGGGCGCAGGGTCACTCGATCGCCCTGGAGAGTGGGCTTTTCAGCGAACATCCCCCCTCACTATCAAGCCTGGTCAGCAGGGGCAAACCCGACCCGGCCATGACCGCTGGTTTGTTTTTCGACATGGGGATAGAGGTTCATCTTGTCAAGGAGGTAAAAACATGACCATCGCCGGAAGCATCATCCTCATCATGCTGGGTGCGATTCTCACCTGGGCCGTCGAATTCGATCTTGCCGGTATCGACATCAACGTGGTCGGCGTCATCCTCATGCTCGGTGGCGTGGTCGGCCTGCTGTTCGGGATCTACCGGATCAGTGTGACCCGCAGGGCTGTGGCCCCCATCGACGAGCCGGTAGTCCGTCAGGACGTCTACGAGGAGCCCCAGGCTCGCCGGACCACCGTGTACGAGGAACGTCGCCGCTATGACGAGCCGCCCCTGTAAATCCTCCGGCCACAAGAAGGTCAACCCGCGGGCCGGCGCCAAGGCCCGCGGCTTACCCCCACAACCCAGCTCACAGCACCCGCTTGACCGCCTCGGCTATCGCGTGGCGGTCAATGCGGGCGTCTGCCAGCTGCTCCTGCGGCGTCGCCGACCCGGGCAGCTCCCGTACCGCCAGCTTCACCACGCGCGGCCCGAGCTCGCTGACGGCGTCCTGCACGGCGTCACCCAGCCCGCCCTCCGGCCGGTGGTCCTCCACCGTGATGAGGGTGCCGGTGGTGGTGGCCGCCTCCATCAGCGCGGCCGTGTCGATCGGCTTGATCGAGTACATGTCGAGCACGCCCACGGGGATCCCCTCGCGGCTCAGCTCGTCGGCCGCCGCGAGCGCCTCGTGCACGGTGATCCCGGCCGCCACGATCGTGGCCCGATCCGCCGCCGACTGCCGCAACACGGACGAGCCGCCCACGGGGAAGCGCTCGCCCGGCTCGTAGATCACCGGCAGATCGCCACGGGTGGTACGCAGGTACGACACCCCTGAGATGTCGGCCATCGCGGCCGTCAGCGCGGCGGCCTGGTTGGCGTCGCACGGGTAGAGCACCGTGCTGCCGTACACCGCGCGCATCATGGCCAGGTCCTCCAGCCCCATCTGCGACGGGCCGTCCTCGCCGATCGACACGCCGGAGTGCGAGCCGACCAGCCTGATCGACGCGTGGCTCACCCCGGCCATCCTGATGAAGTCGTACGCCCTGGTCAGGAAGGCCGCGAAGGTGGCGGCGTAGGGGATCCAGCCGCGCACCTGCAGGCCGATCGCCATCGCGACCAACTGCTGCTCGGCGATGTAGCACTCGATGAAGCGCTCGGGGAACTCCTTGGCGAAGTCCTCGGTCCTGGTCGAGTCGGCCACCTCGCCGTCGACCGCGACCACCTCGCCACGGGCCGCGCCCAGCGCGACCAGCGCCGCGCCGAACCCGTCCCGGGTGGCGACCTCGTCGCCGGTCTTGTACGCGGGCAGCGCCAGGTCCCCGCTGTGGAAGCGGAACGGCTCACCGTTGGGCTCGGGCGGCCGCACCTCGACCCGCACGTCCCGTACGCCGCCCAGCTCGCCGATGGCCTTGTCCGGGTCCTTGAGCGCCTTGCCGTGGGCGCCCTCGCGGTTCTCCACCTCCAGGACGCCCTCGCCCTTGCGCGTCTTGGCGAGGATCACGGTCGGCCGCCGGCGGGTGTTGCAGGCGTCGTTGAGCGCGAAGTCGATCTGTCCTGGGTCGTGCCCGTCGATCTCGATCGTGTGCCAGCCGAACGCCCCGAACCTGCGGGCGTACGCGCCGGTGTCCCAGCCATGCCGCGTCGGGCCACGCTGGCCCAGCCGGTTGACGTCCACGAGCAACGTCAGGTTCGCCAGCCCCTCGGCACCCGCCTGCTCGGCGGCCTCCCAAATGGACCCCTCGGCCAGCTCGCTGTCACCGCAGAGCACCCACACCTGGTACGGCAGGCGCTCCAGCCGCCCGGCCGTCGCCACCCCCACCCCGATGGGCAACCCCTGCCCGAGCGAGCCGGTGGCGACGTCCACCCAGGGCAGCTTGGGCGTCGGATGGCCCTCCATACGGCTGCCGCGCTTCCTGAACGACAGCAGCTCCTCGTCGGTGATCGCGCCCACGGCCTTGTACAGCGAGTAGAGCAGCGGCGAGGCGTGACCCTTGGAGAAGATGAGATGGTCGTTGGCGGGGTTGCCGGGATTCTGAAAGTCGTAGCGCAAGTGGCAGGCGAACAGCACCGCCATCAGGTCGGCGGCCGACATCGACGACGTCGGATGGCCGGAGCCGGCGGCGGCCGAGCTGCGTACGGAGTCCACACGCAACTGCGCGGCGAGTTCGGACAGGAAATGCAGATCGCGATCAGGCATCAGGTCCCTCCTCGTGGTTGCCCGCCGCCTACCCCCTCTGGCTTGCTTAACGCTCGGGCTTGCTTAACGCCCCGGTCTGCCGCCCCGGCTGAGGACCGCGAGGCCGGTCGCCGTCGCGGCGGCGGCCAGGGTGAGGAGCACCGCGCGCCGGTGCTGCGACAGCCAGAGCTGCGGGCTGCGGGCGTGCGAGCGCTTGTCGAAGCTGCCGTGCGCGCCGTAGTCGCGGTCGTCGTCCACGGGCTCCCAGAGGTTGGCCGCACCGCTGGGCGGCTTCTCGTCCGTCACTTGGGAGTCCACGCCGGTCCGCGCCAGGTAGCGGTCCACCAGGGCGGGCGCGATCCGCTGCGCGACCAGGGTGGCCGCGGTCGTGGCGCCGACCCAGTACTCCTTGCGCTCCGGGTGCTCGGCGGCGTACACGATGCCGTGGGCCGCGACCTCGGGCTGGTAGATCGGCGGCACCGGCTGCGGGTGGCGGCGCAGCTTGCTGAGCACCCAGTCGAACTGGGGCGTGTTGACCGCCGGCAGCTGCACCATGGTGATCTTGACGTTGCTGCGGGCCGCCATGAGCTCGACCCGTACGGACTCGGTGAAGCCCTTGATCGCGTGCTTGGCCCCGCAGTACGCCGACTGCAGCGGGATCCCCCGATACGACAGGGCCGAGCCGGTCTGCACGATGACGCCCCTGTTGCGGGGCCGCATCAGCTCAAGCGCCACCCGCGTGCCCCAGACGTAGCCGAGGTAGGTGACCCTGGTCGTCCGCTCGAACTCCTCCGGGGAGACGTCGGAGAACCTGGCGAACACCGAGGAGAACGCCACGTTGATCCACACGTCGATCGGGCCGATCTCCGCCTCGATGCGTTCGGCCGCCTGGCGTACCTGGTCGTACTCGGCCACGTCCGCCTCATAGACCTGCCCGCTCCCGCCCGCCACGGCGACGTCCACGGCGGCGGCGCCCAGGCCGGTCGTCCCGCGGGCGATCAGTGCCACCTTGGCGCCCTTCGCCCCGAGTTCGCGCACCACGGCGCGGCCCACGCCGCCGCTCGCGCCCGTCACCACGACCACGCGGTCACGCAGGTTGTCGGTGATTTCCGTCTTGGTGGTCAGATTCTCGGCACTCTGTGGCGCCATGAAGGTCATCCCGCCTCTCCTGATCTACCGCGGTGCTGCCGCCGGATGGCCAGCACCATGTCAATGACCGTGGCGATCGCCGCCACGACCGCGATGCCCGTCATCACCGGGGCCCTGGCGATGACGCCGAGCACGGCGAACGCGAACAGGAACATCAAGATGAAGGAGCCCACCCTGATGTGCGCCACATCGCGCGGTGTCGCGGGGACCATCGCGTGGGATCGCTCATCCCGGCTCTCTTCCCAACCGTTGTTCTCAGGCATAGGGCCCACCTGCCCCCGCCGTTTGCCGCGTAACGTCGCGGGTAGCCGCGCCGGCGTGCCTGAACTACGGCCGAGTGACCAGAACGAGCCGGGGATCGCGCGCCGTCGGCGCGGTCGCGGATTCAGCTACCACCGGCCCGACGGCGGCACGGTGCGCGACGCCGGGACGCTGAAGCGGATCAGGGCGCTGGCCATCCCGCCGGCCTGGACCGACGTGTGGATCTGCGCCTCGCCGGACGGGCACCTCCAAGCGGCCGGCACCGACGCCGCCGGGCGCAGGCAGTACCGCTACCACGACGACTGGCGCGAGCAGCAGGACCGGGAGAAGTTCGACCGGGTGCTGGAGCTGGCCGAGCGGCTGCCCGCCTTCCGCGAGAGCGTCGAGAAGCAGCTCTCCGGGCGCGGGCTGACCAGGCAGCGGGTGCTCGCCGCTGCCGCGCGGCTGCTCGACGTGGGCTTCTTCCGGGTCGGCGGCGAAAGCTACGACTCCTACGGCCTGGCGACGCTCAAGATGGAGCACGTGTCCTGCGGCAAGGGCGTGATCACCTGCTCGTACCCCGCCAAGGGCGACATCCCCCGCGAGATCGAGGTGGCCGACCCGGGGGCGTGCGCGGTGATCAGATCGCTCAAGAGGCTCAGGGCCGAGGGCGAACTGCTGCGTTACCGGCACAACGGCGGCTGGGCCGACGTACGCAGCGAGGACATCAACGACTATCTGCGCGAGACGATCGGCTACGAGGTGACCGCGAAGGACTTCCGTACCTGGCACGCGACCGTGCTGGCCGCCGTGGGGCTGGCGGTCTCCACCCACGCCGGGACCGGCAAGCGGGCGGTCACGCGGGTGATGAAGGAGGTGGCCGAGTATCTCGGCAACACCCCCACGGTCGCTCGCGAGTCCTACGTCGACCCGCGGGTGATCAAGGCGTACGACCAGGGCAAGACGATCGCGGGCGCGCTGACCGAGCTCGGCGCCGACGCCGGCTTCGGCCAGCTGGCCACGCGTGGCCCGGTGGAACGGGCGGTCATCGGCCTGGTACGCGCCGTTTGAGCGGTTTCCCTCCGGGCATGCGGCGTCTGGAGAAGGAGGAAGTTGCGATGGAAGCTCCGCAGTACGTCGCGGCCAGGGTCCAGCGGGCGCTGGCCGAGGATGCGCGCACGCACGAGCTCGGCATCCGGGTCGACATCAGAGGCGATCAGCTGTTCCTGCGCGGCCAGGTGGACGGCGCCGAACAGCGCGAACGGCTCGGGGCGGTGGCCCACGAGACGGCGCCGGCCCTCCACCTGCACAACGAGATCAAGATCGTGGAAATCATCGAGCCCGGAGAGGATGAGCACCTTGACTGACCTGCGTATAGCGGCCGTGGGGGATGTTCACCTGGGCGAGGACAGCCGGGGCCACTACCGGAAACATCTGGAGGGCATCGAGGAGCGCGCCGACGTGCTGATGCTGGCGGGCGATCTGACCCGCCACGGCACGCTGGCGGAGGGCCGGGTGGTCGCCGACGAGTTCCGAGACCTGCCCGTCACGGTCGTCGCCGTGCTCGGCAACCACGACTACCACTCCGACCAGCAGTACGAGATCGCTTCGGAGCTCCGCGACGCCGGGGTGACCGTGCTCGACGACGACGGCGCCGTGCTCCAGTGCGGCGAGACGAAGCTGGGCGTGGTCGGCGGCAAGGGCTTCGGCGGCGGGTTCGCGGGTAAGAGCGCGAGCGAGTTCGGCGAGCGGGAGATCAAGAACTTCGTCGCGCACACCCGGCACATCGCCGAGGCGTGGAAGGTGGCGCTGAAGGAGGTTCAGGCCGATCATCGCCTGGTGCTGTCGCACTACTCGCCGATCAAGGAGACGCTGGAGGGCGAGCCGCCCGAGATCTACCCGTTTCTCGGTAGCTACCTGCTGGCCGAGGCGGTCGACACCGCCGGGGCGGACCTCTTCGTGCACGGGCACGCGCACAAGGGCACCGAGAAGGGCATGACACCGGGCGGGATCAGGGTACGCAACGTGGCCCTGCCGGTGCTCGGCAGGGCGTACGGGGTCTACTGCCTCGACGACTGCGACTGACCGATCTGCGCCTGACCGATCTGCGACTGATCACAGGATGCGGGCGGCGACGATGCAGACGTCGTCGTCCGAGGCCCGGCCGCCCAGGTGCGACAGCACGCAGTCGATCATCTTCTCCGGGTCGTCGCCGACGCACTGGCTCCCGGCCTGGGCGAGGGCGGCGATCCCGGTGTCGAGGTCCTGGCTGCGCCGTTCAATGACGCCGTCGGTGTAGAGCACCACGGTGTCGTCGGCCTCCAGTTGCGTGGTGGCCAGGCCGTACTGGGCGGCCTCGAAGGCGCCCAGCATGGTGCCGGGCACGCCTTCGAGCAGCTCGGCATGGCCGTTCCTGACCAGGACCGGTGGCGGGTGGCCGGCGTTCGTCCAGGTCAGCGTGCGGTCCGCGGGGTCGAAGTGGCCGATGATCGCGGTGCCGGTGACGGTCACACCCTCGTTGGAGTGGACGAGCAGGTCGTTCAGCCAGGTAGTGAGCTGGTTGGCGGGCGCGTGCGTGTAGGCCAGGCCGGCCAGCGCCGAGCGCATCTGCAGCATGAGGCTCGCCGCCGCCAGCCCGTGGCCCATCGCGTCGCCGATCGCCAGCAGCACCCTGCCGTCGGGGATGGGACGGGCCTTGAACCAGTCGCCGCCCAGCCGGGCCAGCTCCTCGCCGGGCAGGTACCGCACCCCGATGGACAGGCCGGGCAGCTGCATCAGTCCCCGGCGTACCGGCAGGATCGTGTTCTGGAGCTGGACGGTGACGCGGTGCTCCTCCTCGGCCCGCTCCCGCTGCCGGGAGGCCTGCGCGTGAGCCACGGCCAGGGCCCGCTCCCTGCGGCGGTTCTTGGTCACGTCCTGGACGAGGAAGCGCACCTTGATGGGCAGCCCGTCGGTGTCCAGGACCGGCTCGCTGACCACACTGAGGTGCCGCAGCCCGTGCCGGTGCTGGATGCGGAACTCCGTCTCGACCGCCTCGCTGTGCTCCAGGAGCGTGCGCAACTGGTCGTCCACGATGGACAGGTCCTCAGGCACCACCACGAGGGGCAGCTCCTCCAAGGGCATCGGGCCCTCGCCGTGTTCCCTGCCGAACATCTCGTACATCTGCGGCGTCCACAGCGTCCGCTCGGTGGCCAGGTTCCATTCGCCCCAGCCCAGCTCGGCCAGCCGCTGCGCCCGCTCCCAGCCGGCGACCAGCACTTCCTCATCGTCCAGCGCGCGCCAGGTGACGAGCAGCCCGTTGTCCATGCGCACCGCGCGGACGGTCATCGTGGCCGGCCAGAGCAGGTGGTCCCGTGCCTCGACGAACTCCAGCGGCCCCCGGTGCAGCGTCTCACCGGTCTCCAGGACGTGCAGGAGGTCGTCGAACAGCCCCGAGCTGGCCGCGCCGGGGCTGGTCTCGATGAGGCGGCGCCCGCGCAGCTCCTCGGGCGTCCGACCGGCCGGCTCGCCGGCCTGCTGGTTGGCCGCCGCGATCAGGAAGTCCACGACGCGGCCCGTGGCGTCGCGCACGGGGGTGAGGAAACACGCCGGGACGTGCACGCTTTCGAGAACTCCGGTGACCCAGCCGGGCAGCTTCGGTGGCTCGACGGGCTTGCCGGGCGGCCGATCGACCCCCATGGCGACCTCGACCAGCGAGATCCCACTGTCGTGTGCCATCCGTGACAGCTCGTCGGCCGCTTCCGCGGGCCTGACGTTCAGCCGTATCGCCAGCCGGGCGGTGGCCTCGTCGACGATCGCCTCGTTACGCATCCGGCGACGCAGCCGCGTCAGCAGCTCGCGAATCCCGGCGGCCGCCGCGCCACAGTCGTAGCGGCCGCCGAACGGCGGGTAATTGCTCACATCCTTCCCATTCCCTAGCAGAGGGCGGGAAAGAGGTGCATACGTTGCGATATTTCAGCAAAGAGTGGACAGTCCACTGGGCCGGACTCGAAGACCGGCCCAGTGGAGGGGACGGTAGGACGGGGCGTCACGCCCCTTACACATTGAAGATGCTGACACCGCCGGGACCCACCAGGAAGCCGAGTACGATGAGCACGATTCCCCAGAGAAGGTCGCGCCGGGCCAGGATCACATAGATCCCGGAGATGACGAGTATGACGGCGATGATCCAGAGCAAAGTAGCCATGAGCCGCCTCTGCCCTCAGCCATCGGCCTTTAACATGCTTTTCTCCGAAGCACCAGGTAGAAAGGTGTATAAGCCAATTTCTTGGCCTGCGAAGGGGCTCGCTAATCGGTCGCCTTGATGAGCTTGGCGTAGCCCAACTGGAGCCAGTCGGCGACGGCCACCGCGGTCATCGTCGCACCCGCCAGCCGGGTGAACCGGGGCGCGAAGACCATCCCGGCCGCGTACACCGTCGCCGCCCACTGGGCGATGCAGAACGGGCAGCCGAGCAGTTCGCCGATCGTGTTGCGGGGCGTCTCCTTCAGCTCGGCGGGCCCGCTCACTCCCTCGTAGCGGGTGAAGGGCGCCCGTATCGGGCTGGTCACCGGATCCTTGGCGATCAGCCGCGCCACCTTGTGCGTGCAGGCGGCCATCAGCGCCACGTCCATGAACCCGACGTGCTCGGGCGGCCGCCGCCCGGTGAGCGCGGCGGCCGCCACCGCCGTCGCCACCGAGCCGCCGTAGACGGCCATGATCCGTGCGTAGGTGCCGAGTGGCCGGTCGTGCTCGCCTTCGTAGTCCCGTTCTGTCTGCTCCAGGAAGTCGGTCATAAGGGGAGGCGCTACCCTCGGCCTCCGGCTCTACTCCGCCGCGCGGGGTAACGCCTACTTGTCGATCGTCCGGGTAGCCCGATCCCATGGGCAGCCATAGTCATGCGGTCACTGATGCCATCCTCGACACACTCAAGCGCGCGAGCTCCGGATTGAAGGACGCGGGGGTGAAGTTCGCCCTGGCGGGCGGCTGTGCGGCCTATGCCAGAGGTGCGGCTCCTTCGCTGCACGACGTCGATTTCGTACTGACCGAGCATGATGTGCCGGCCGCGTTGGAGGCTCTGCGGGGGATCGGCTTCAAGACCGCCAAACCGCCGGAGGACTGGCTGGTCAAGGCATTCGACGAGGACCGGCTGGTCGATCTGATCTTCCGGGTGTCCGACCAGGCGATCACGGACGAGCTCCTCGACCGGGCCGAGCCGATGACGGCGTCGGCGGTCATCGTGCCCGTGCTGGAGGCGACCGACCTGGTGATCTCGTGGCTGTTGCCGCTGTCGGAGCACGCCTGCGACTACGGGGCGCTGCTGCCCCAGGTGCGGGCCCTGCGCGAGCAGGTCGACTGGCCCCGGGCGGCCGCCGTGGTCGCCGGATCGCCGTACGCCACGACGTTCATCACGCTGCTCGAACGCCTGGCCGTACTCGAAGCGCCGGTGAAGGCGAACGGCGACCCGCACTGGCCGTGACCGTATGACGCGTCGGTCGTTGCGTCGGTGGTCGCGACGGCGGCCGCAATGGCGGTCGTGAGACGGCGAGAGCCGCGCCCGTGGTCGGGCGCGGCTCTCGTCTCGTACGGGGAGCTTAGTGCGGGAAGCGGCCGTAGTAGTCACCCAGCCGCGTCCTGTACTCGGGCTCCTTGAAGCTGCCCTCGTCGAACTCGGGCGCGTCCTTGATCTCGGCCTTGGTACGCGAGACGTGGACGTTGCGCTCCTGCGGGTCGATACGTGTGACGACCTTGGCAGGGAGCATCACCTTCTTGCCGAAGATCCACGGGCCGGTGTCGACGATGATGTAGCTCTCGCCGACCTCGTACGTGGCTTCATCGACGGACCCGATTTTCCCGTCCGTCGCCTGGACGTGGTAACCCACGAGGTCCAGACTCTGGCCGCGATTGTAGACGTCAGGCTGATAGTCCCAGAGCTCCATGGCTCATCCTCTCTCCGTCTTTCGTCTTTTCTCGGGCAGGCCCTCCGCTACCCCGTCTATGGCCGCTAAACACCGCGCTCTCGTATAGCGGTCGTCAATGAGCCGTCAAGGCGGCTGGGCGCCCTCCTCATGACGAAGGGGGCGAATCACATGAAGAATCGGCGTTCGCGCTCACGTACCCGCTCGCTCAAGCGCTTGATTGCTCCCCGGCGGCGCCCCGCCAAGGTGGCCAGCAGTTTCGGAATGGCCAGCTAGCGGATAACATCCGCGTCACAGATGAGGTGAAAGGGGACAGGTGACTCTCGGGTCCGAGTGGGCGCCTCCCGGCGTGGACAGCACCACGCCGAGCGTCGCGCGCGTGCACGACGCCCTCCTGGGCGGCACCGAGAACTTCGCCGCCGACCGGGCCATCGCCCGCCGCTTGAAAGAGGCGGTGCCCGAGGTGGTGAACCTTGTCTGGTGCAACCGCGCGTTCGTCGGCCGGGTCGTCGACTTCTTCGTCCGTGAGGCCGGGATCCGGCAGATCATCGATCTGGGGTCCGGGCTGCCCACGATCGAGAACACCCATGAGGTCGCCCAGTTCGCCGACCCCTCCGTGCGAGTCGTGTACGTCGACTCCGACCCCATGGTCGAGCCGCACGCGCGGGCGATCCTGAACGGGAACGAGAACGCGCTGGCGATCACCGAGGACGCCAGGGACGCGGCGGCCGTGCTGCGGCATCCGAGGCTGACGCGGCTCATCGACCTCTCGCAGCCCGTCGGGCTGATGGCCATCGGGCTGCTGCACCTGTTCCCCGACAGGGACGATCCGCACGGGCTGGTCAAGCGATACATGGACGCGCTGGCACCGGGGAGTTACCTGGCGGCGTCCAACATGCTGGCCTCGGTCAGCCCGCAGGCCCAGGCGCTGGAAGCCATGCTGCACGCGACGATGGGGACGGGCTACTTCCGGTCGCGGGAAGAGATCGAGCGCTTCTTCGACGGGCTGGTGCTGGAGGAGCCCGGGGTGGTGCACTTCCCGGAGTGGCGGCCGGACGAGCGGCTGCCGGGGCCGTTGGCCACGTGGGAGGCGCTCCTGCTGGGTGGCGTGGCCCGCAAACCCGCCTCAGCTGTCCGGAAGCCCGGCTGACGTCTGGGCGCTGGCCTCCGAAGTCCGGGAATCTGGCGAATCGTGGTGGATTGTCGGCGCTAGAGTGGGCGTCGTGCCGCGTCGACTGATCTGTTCCCCTCCGCCCGCCGAGTAGCGGGCGGCTTTTCCCGATTTTTCCGGATCTGACCAGATCTGGGGGTGGCTGCTGCCCGCGCGCCGGGCCCACTTCCACCACTCCATCCGGAGAGATCAGTCATGTCCCATGTCTCCGCGCGGCGGGGCGCCTTCTTCATGTCCGTGGCCGCGACCGCCTGGGGCACCGGCGGTGCCGCCGGTTCCCTGCTCTTCCAGTCGGGCGGGCTCGGCCCCGTCGACGTCTCGTTCTGGCGCTACCTTTTGGGCGCTGCCTTCCTGTACGTAACCACCCGCCTCACCACCCGCCTCACCACCCGCCTCACCTCTGGCCCCACCGCGACCGCCGTTCGGCGAGCCGCCGTTCGGTCGGCCATCGTTAGGCCAGTTGTTGTGCGGCCGGGTGATGTCGGCGGGCGTCGGCCTTCTCTGCTGTGGGCGCGTTTCGACCGGCGGCTTCTGGTCGTCGGGATCGGGATGGCCGTCTATCAGACGGCCTACTTCGGCGCGATCGCCCAGTCCGGCGTCGCCATCGCCACGGTGGTCACGATGGGCGCCACGCCGGTGTTCACCGCACTGGGCAGCCGCTTCCTCCTGGGGGAGCGCGTCACCCGCACCGCGCTCGCCGCGCTGGTCGCGGCGCTGGGCGGCCTGCTCCTCCTCACCGGTGAGAGCGCCTTCACTGGGGAGAGCGCCCTCACCGGGCAGAGCAACCTCTCCGGAGTGAGCGCCGTCCTCTCCGGGAGCGTCGGCGGTGGGCGGGCGGCCGGGATCGTCCTGGCTCTGGTGTCCGCCGCCGGGTACGCCGGCGTGACCCTCTATTCGCGCCACCACCGCGACGACCCCCAGCGCACGGCCATGGGCGGGTTCGCCGTCGCGGCCGCGTGCCTCGCCCCGTTCGCCCTGGTCGACGGGGTGCTACCGACGGCCGGGGCGACACCTGTGGCCCTGCTGCTCTACCTGGGCGCCGTGCCGACCGCGCTCGCGTACGGGCTGTTCTTCCGCGCCCTGACCACGCTCAACGCCACGACCGTCTCCATCATCTCGCTCGGCGAGGCGGTTGGCGCGGCCGTGCTCGGCGTGGTGCTGTTCGGTGAGCGGCTCACGCCCATGGCATGGTGCGGATGCGGGTTGCTGCTGGCGGCGGTGGTGGTTCCGGCCGTTCAAGCAGGGCGTACTACAGAGAAGGATTAGCGGTCGCGGAGCGGAGTGGCGATTGCGGGCGTCCTATGAGTTAGGGTCCGGTACGGCGATGCTTGCCGTACCGTCGCTCCGCTCCCGATAGAGCGCACTTGACACTAAATGGGAACGGCGCTGACAAAGCATGCGTTGGAGGGATTGTGGCGTCGATTTCCGGAATAGTGAGAAACCTCCTGGATCGTCCGGGCGGGGTGAACCTCAGCCCGTACAAAAAGATCGTCAAGGCGGCGGGCGAACGAGCCGAACGCGTCAGCGCGCTCGAAGAGTTGCCCAGGCCGAAAATGGATGATCTGGCGGAGTTCTGCGCCGTAGCGCGGGAGGCCGCCGACCGGACGCTCGGGCTCAGGCCGTACGACGTGCAGCTTCTTGGCACGCTCGCCCTCCTCGACGGGCAGATCGCCGAGATGGCGACCGGTGAGGGCAAGACGCTGTCGGGAGCGATGGCCGCGGCCGGCTACGCGCTGCAGGGCAAGCGCGTGCACGTGATGTCCGTCAACGACTACCTGGCCAGGCGCGACGCCGAGTGGATGGCGCCGTTCTACGAGGCCATGGGCGTCTCGGTGGGCTGGATCGACCAGAACTCCACGCCCGACGAGCGGCGCGCGGCCTACGCGCAGGACGTCACGTACGGACCCGTCAGCGAGATGGGTTTCGACGTGCTGCGCGACCGGCTGCGCACCGACGCGGCGGAGATCATCGTGCCCGCGCCCGAGGTGGCGCTGGTCGACGAGGCCGACTCGGTGCTCGTGGACGAGGCGCGGGTGCCGCTGGTCATGGCGGGGGCGGCGGACGAGGGCAGCGCGGTGCCGGAGATGGCCGCGCTGGTCAGGCAGCTGATCCGGGGCTACCACTACGAGATCGACGACCAGGCGCGCAACGTCTACCTGACGACCAAGGGCGCCGACAGCGTCGAGGGCATGCTGGACGTCGAGCTGTACGACGAGAACGAGCCCGGCACGCTGATCGAGCTCAACCTCGCCCTGCACGCCCATGCCCTGCTCACCCGTGACGTCGACTACATCGTGCGCGACGGCAAGGTCCAGCTCATCAACCCCTCGCGCGGCCGGGTGGCCGTGCTCCAGCGCTGGCCCGACGGCCTGCAGGCGGCCGTGGAGGCCAAGGAGACGCTGCCGCCGAGCGAGAAGGGCGAGATCCTCGACTCGATCACCGTCCAGGGCCTGATCCGGCGTTATCCGCAGATTTCCGGGATGACGGGCACGGCGGTCGCCGTCAGCGAGCAGCTCGGCGAGTTCTACGGCCTCAAGGTCGCGGTGATCCCGCCCAACCGGCCGTGCGTCAGGAAGGACGAGCCGGACCGCATCTATCCGACCGTTCCGGACAAGGACGCCGCGCTGGTCGAGGAGATCCAGGAGGCGCATGCCACCGGCCGGCCCATCCTCATCGGCACGCTGGACGTGGCCGAGTCGGAGAACCTGGCCAAGCTTCTGCAGCGGCGCGGCCTGGAGCCCGTCGTGCTCAACGCCAAGAACGACGCCGAAGAGGCCGCGATCATCGCCAAGGCCGGCGAGCGCGACGCCATCACCGTTTCCACGCAGATGGCCGGCCGCGGCACCGACATCCGGCTCGGTGACGGCGTGGCCGAGCTGGGCGGCCTGTACGTGATCGGCTCGGGCCGCCACGCCAGCAGCCGCCTGGACGACCAGCTGCGCGGTCGCGCGGGCCGTCAGGGCGATCCCGGCGCCTCGGTGTTCTTCGTCAGCATGCAGGACGACCTCATCACCCAGTTCGTCCCCGACGAGCGCCCGCCCGCCGCCGACGCCGACGGCCTCGTACGCCACCGCCGCGGCCCCTACCTCGTGGCCCACGCCCAGCGGGTCGCCGAGGGCGTGAACCTGGAGATCCACCGCAACACGTGGCGCTACACCCGCCTGCTGGAGCACCAGCGCGAGCTCATCCTGGAGTGGCGCGACAAGGTCCTGCACGGCGACTCGGCGGCCAAGGCGCTGGCCGAGGCCGACCCCGAGCGCTGGGAGTCGCTGCCGGAGGACACCCGCGACGAGACGGCCAGGCAGATCGTGCTGCACGCGATCGACCGCTGCTGGACCGAGCACCTGGCGTTCCTGACCGACCTGCGCGAGGGCATCCACCT
Source organism: Nonomuraea sp. NPDC049028 (assembly GCF_043197735.1). Lineage (NCBI taxonomy): Bacteria > Bacillati > Actinomycetota > Actinomycetes > Streptosporangiales > Streptosporangiaceae > Nonomuraea > Nonomuraea sp. NPDC049028. The sequence goes on along the minus strand of NZ_JBICTR010000003.1, from coordinate 517,062 downwards.
GCGAGCGCTCGGCCGGATGAGCCCGATCGACGAGTTCCACCGGGAGGCCGTGGCGGAGTACAAGTCGCTGCTGTCGGAGGTCGAACGCCGCTCGGTCGAATCGTTCGAGGCACCGGAGCCCGACCTCAAGCGCCCCACCGCGACCTGGACTTATCTGGTGCAGGACAACCCGTTCGGTACGGAGTGGGACAGGATCCTCAAGCGTGTGACATCGGCCACTCGTCGCGGCTAGGCGTACCTGACAAAAGATGGCAGGTATGCCTGCGAGCCTTTCATCATGACAACTCACGCGAAGCTCATCGCCTTCACCATCGACTGTGCCGAGCCCAAGAGGCTGGCCGAGTTCTGGCACCAGGTGACCGGGCTGGACATCCAATACTCCGAGGACGAGTACGCCGCGGTGGGCGACGGGACGACGAACATCTACTTCGGCCGCGTCGCCGACCGCAAGCCGGTGGAGTGGCCCAGCTCGGACAAGCAGTTCCATCTCGACTTCCGGGTGCCGGACGTGGAGCGGGCGGTGGAGGAGTACATCGCCCTGGGGGCGACCAAGCCCGAGTTCCAGCCCGGGGTCACGGACGGGAAGGTCGGGTGGATCGTGATGCAGGACCCGGAGGGGCACGCGTTCTGCGTCTGCCCCGAAAAGTCCTGAAAAATCCTGACACGTCCCGTCGTCCCGCTGTGTGGCTGGGGTGATGGACCGGACTGGTGCGGTGGTACGTCCGTGATGAGGGATGTCTGGCCAAAAGGATGATTCAAGCACTTAGCTTCCCTCATAAGCTGGTGCAATGCTCTTGGAAGGATCCATGTCCCTGCGCGGGCGCCGATGACCTGGGTCGGTCTCGTGATCGCGCTGGCCGGGGCACTCGGATACGCGTTCGGCGCGGCGCTGCAACAGTACGAAGCCGTAGCGGAGGGCGCCTCGCTCAGGCTGGTGAGGCGTCCTCGCTGGTGGATCGGCGGGGTCATCGGCTTCGTCGGCGCGTCCCTGCACGCCGTGGCGCTGAGCCTCGCGCCGCTGGTCGCCGTACAACCGATCAGCGTGGCCACTCTGGTGTTCGCGGTGCCGCTCGCCGCGCTGATGTACGGCCGCCGCCCGTACAAGGCGGAGATCCTCGGCTCCATCGCGGTGGCCGTCGGGTTGCTCTGGCTCATGGTGCTGGTCCCGGCGCACAACGTCAGACCGAGTCTCGGCAGCGGGGCCGCGATCGGCTTCATCGTCGTGATCGGCCTGATCGTGCTCGCCGCCGAACTGTTCGCCAACAGGCTGCGCGGACCCAGCAAGGCCCTCGTCCTGTCCGTGGGCGCCGGCGCCGTGACCGCGAGCGTGTCAACGTTCGTCCGGGCGGTCGGCGGTGGCATGAACGGGGACTGGGGCAGGCTGTTGCACTGGTTCACACTCGTCATACCTGTGCTGCTGGTCGGCGCGGTCGTGATGCTGCAACGCTCTTACGCGGTCGGCTACTTCGGCATCGCGTACGCGGGCGTACAGGTCGTGGACCCGATCACCTCGGTGCTCGCCGGCGCGATCCTCCTCGGCGAACCACTCCCGACCAGCCCGTCCACGGCGATCCCGGCCATGCTGGCGGCCGCACTCACCATCGGGGGAACGATCACACTCGGGCGGCTGGCCCCTGATCACTCCCAGCCTGTCGGGGTGGACGCCACCCGAGGATCTCGTTCATTGACCGCAACATCAGATCTGGTGTGATCCGCGAGGCCAGCGCCACCCCCGCGTTCCGCAGCCCGACGGCCACCGGATTCCGCAGCTTGGTCACCTTGCAGATGGTCATCGCCTGGCGCACGATGCCCGCGGTCCGCTCCAGACGCGCGGCCGTATAGGCGGCGAGCCCACCCCCAGCGCCGAGGCGCCCACCTGGGTCATTCGCGTCGAGGTGCCCACCCGCGCCATTCGCGTCGAGGTGTCGGCCTGGAGAACCACCATTAATCCAGAAGTCGCCGCAGACGGTGAGGGCGAGAACGACGGCGTCCTCGATGGCCTGGCAGGCGCCCTGGCCGAGGTTGGGCGTCATGGGATGGGCCGCGTCGCCGACCAGCGCCACCCGGCCTCGGTGCATGGCGGGCAACGGGGTGTCGAAGTAGTAGAGGTCATTGCGGAGGATCCGTGCGTTGTCCGACGCGCGGATCAGGGCGGGGATCGGATCGTGCCAGCCACCGAACCTGCGCAGCAACTCCGCGCGCTCGTCCGCGTGCACGGCTCCGGCGGGTGACAGGTCCGTCGCGTAGTAGTAGATGAGTTCGTCGTTCAACTGGTGAGCCCCGAACACCAGGCCCCTGCCCCACGTCTCCGTGCTCGGGACCTCACGGTCGAGCGCGGGCACCAGCCCCCGCCAGGCGGTGACTCCCGAGTACACCGGACCGGGGTGCTCAGGGAACAGCGCGGTGCGCGTCGCCGAGTGGATGCCGTCGGCGGCCACGATCAGATCGGCCTCCATGTCACCGGCACCGGTGCGGACGATGCCCTGGCCTGCGTCCACCCCGGTGACGGTGGTGTTCAAGCGCAGGCGCTCGTGACCCAGGCTCTCTATGAGCAACTCGACGAGGGTGGCGCGGAGCAGGATGACGATCGAGTCGCCGTAGAGCTTCTGGGCCTTGTCCTCGGTGGTGTGCGTCAGCCAGCGCCCGTTCTGCTGTCGTACGCCCACCTGGCCCTGGATCCTGGACAACTCGCGCACGCGGTCGCCCAGGCCGATCACGTCGAGTGCCTTCAACGCGTTGGCGGCGACGGCCACCCCGGCCCCGACGGGCTCCAGCGCGGCCGCACGTTCGAGCACGGTCACGTCCCAGCCCTTGCGCCGCAACGCGATTCCCGAGGTCAGCCCGCCTATACCGCCACCGATCACCACGGCTCTGGCCATGCCTTGCCTCCCAAACTACGTCTGTAGTTTCACCATACTACGCCTGTAGTCGGGTGGCACTACCGGTGTAGTCTTGCTGCTCGTGAAGCGCTCTGAGACCGTCGCGGACACGGCCATCACCCTGCTGGCGGAGCGCGGCATGCGCGGCCTCACCCACCGGGCCGTCGACGAGGCAGCGGGCCTCCCGCCCGGGTCCACGTCCAACCTGGCTCGCACCCGCGCCGCGCTGCTGGAACTGACGCTTTCCCGCCTCACGGACCTGGAAGTACAGGCATTGGCCCCGGTCTACCGGCTCCAGGGCGCGAACGCCGCAGCTGACCCGTTCCTGGAGTCCGATCTGCCGGGGCTGGTGGCTGAGGCGCTGCACGTTCAGCTCGGCGACTCCAGGCGCACGCTGGCCCGCTACGAGCTGGCGTTGGAGGCGACCAGGCGGCCTGAGCTGCGCGAGATCTACGACAAGGCGGGGCGCCGCTTCCGCGATCCCGTCGTCGGGCTGCTGGCCGCCCTCGGGTCGCCGGATCCGGTGCGGCATGGGCGGCAGTTGGTGGCGTTCGGCGAGGGCATCATGTTCGACGCCATCGCGGGGGCGGGTGCCGTGCCCTCGCGCGACGACCTGCGGGAGGCCGTACGGGACCTCCTGCGGGGGATGCTGGGGTCAGGCACCTGAGGCGGCGCGGGCCATCGCGCCCGGCCACCTGCGCATGCGGGCATCGGCGCCCGGCCACCTGCGCATGCGGGCATCGGCGCCCGGCCACCTACGCATGCGGCCATCGGCGTGCGAGCGCCTACGCACGCGGCCACTGACGTGCGAGCGCCTACGCACGCGAGCACCTCCACGTGGTGGGGTGAGCTAGCACACCGGTCGATACGGCACCTCGGCCAGATAACGGTCCCAGTCAGTCTGGGACAGCCCTCCGTACCGGCCGCAGATCGACGCCGCCGACCCGGCCGGATCCGGGCGCGGGGTCGCGTGGGCGAGGTCGATGGTGAGGACCGTGCCATGGCCGGCCAGTACACGCAGCCAGCGTCCGCCCGGCGCGAGAGCGGCCTGGACGGGACGGTCGGCGCCGGCCGCCGGGACCTGGCGGTCCGTGAGGCGGGTGCCGTCCGCGACCCGCCAGACCCGGACACGGTCGCTGTCCGTGCTGGCCAGGAGCTGGCCGTCGGCGCTGAAGGTGAGGCTGCCGGGAGAGGGCCGGAGCCGCACCGGGAGCACGGGCACGCCGTCCAGCGTGTAGATCTGCACGCCGGTCTCCTCGGCGATCGCCACCCGTTCACCCTCGGGGCTGAACACCGTGTACTCCCACGGCATCCGGTCCAGCCAGGGCGCCGGCGTACGGGCGCCATGGCCGGACAGGCGGACCACCTCCGAACGCGTCCCCGCGAACACCAGCGCCACCTTGTCACGCGGCCCCACTACCGCGTACTGGCCGACGAACGCGGCCCGGCCGGTCCGCAGGTTCCAGGCCCATCGCTCGCCCGACTGGCGGGCCGCGGCGAACAGCAGACCGCCTCCTGGACTGAACCAGGCCGCCTGCTGTCCCGGCGCGCCCAGCCCCCGGCCGAAGGGCCGTCCCACGCCCGTGCCCGAGGTCGTGTCCCACAGGTAGGACCGGTCGACGCCGACGAGCGCCAGTGTCCGGCCGTCGGGGGACCAGGCCAGCGCCCGTACGCTCTGGGCGGGACCGGCGGTCATGGCCAGCTGCCTGCGGGAAAGGGGGTCGTACACCCGGATCGTCCCGTCGGTCAGCGCGGCCAGCCGGGTGCCATCGTCGCTGAGGGCGTCGAGCGAGTGCGGACCGCCGTACGGGTCGGCGAACACGTCCACCGCCGGATCGGCCGCCGAGTCCGCCAGCGCGGCACGGGCCTCCGCGACCGGGGCCAGGCGCCACGCGGCCAGGCTCAACCGGCGCGCCGTCACCGGGTCGGCCGCCCGCAGCGCCCGCGCCCTGGACGCCGCCACCCGCGCCATCGCCTGGTCCAGCCGCCCCTCGGCGCTGCTGTTGTGCCAGACGGCGACGACGACCGCCGCCAGGACCGCCACGAGGGTCACCGACGCCAGGGCCGCCATGGCCCGCCGCCGACCGCGTGCGCGACCGCGTACCCATGCGCGTCCGCCGTCCAGGAACGCCTGCTCGGCGGCGCTCAGCGTCACGCGCCGCCGCCCGCTCGCCGCCCACGCCAGCGCCCGGTCCAGGTCGTCCTCCTGGAACAGGTCGCTCTCCCGCCGGCCGCCCGACTCCCACCGCCGCGCCGCCCTGGTCAGGTCGCGGTGTACGGCGAGGCCGTCGCGTTCGGCCTCCAGCCACTCGTGCAGGCGCGGCCAGGCCCGCAGGAGCGCCGCCTGGGCGATGACCAGGCCGCCCGCGTCGGTGCCGCTCTGGTCGATGTCCACGCCGTCCGCGTCGGAGTCGCTCTGGTCGATCAGCCCCGCTTCCGTGTACGCCCTGAGGACCCGGTCCATGGCGGCCTGTTCCGGAGGGCGGCCGGTGACCAGCTCGGTACGGGTGGCGCGACGGCGGGTGTCGGTGCCGTCGGCCGCCATGCCGACCAGGCGCAGGAACACCTCGGGCACCAGGTCCTGGTCGGCGGGGCTGAGCTGGAGGTAGAGGCGTTCGGCTCGCGCGCCCAGTGGGGGGTCGTCCACCGGCTCGGGCGGGAGCAGGCGCCCCTGCTGCGACTGCGGCACGTCGAGCAGGGACAGCAGCAGTTGGTGCGCGCTCGGCCGCCGGTCCGGATCCCGGCGCAGGGCCGCCAGCACGAGCTCCCGAAGCGGCCGATCGAACCGATCGAGCAGCCGCTCGGGCCGCCCAGGCTGGCCGGGTTGAGTGGGCCGGCCGGAGGGCTGGCCCGGCGATGGGTCCAGCCCGTCGGGTGGCGCGGGGCCGTATGCCGCGAACACCAGCAGCCGGCCCCAATCCCGTACATCCCCCGGCGGCCCACTCCCGTCGGTCGCGGTCCCGAGCCCGACGAGCCGTGGCCCCTCCGCCCCCAGGACGACCCGGTCCGGCGTGAGCCCTCCGTGCACCGCCCCGGCCTCGTGGATCGCCGCCAGCGCCGTCGCCGTGGCCGCCGCCAGCCGGTACAGGTCGTCCCCGCCGTACGGCCCCCGCCGCCCGACCACCTCCGCCAGCGTCGGCCCGGGCACGTACTCGCTGACCAGATACGGCGCGTCCCCGTCGAGACAGGCGTCCACCACCCGCGCGACGCACAGCGACCGGACCTGTAAGGCCGCCTTGACGGGGCCCGGGGGCCGCGCGGGGAGGCGGGTGAGCGCATATCGAGTGCCCGACTCGTCGTAGGCGTCATGGACGGCACCGCCGAGCCGGGAGCCTAACCAGTAGCCCCCCAGCCGGTCGGTCATGCGGCCCTTTCGCTAACGGATCAGGCGAGCTCGGTGGTCCGGCCACTCCTCTTCGAGGATGCCGAAATAGACCGTGTCACGCCAGGTGCCGTCCGGCCTCCTGCGCTGGCGGCGCAGCGTCCCCTCGTGCACACCGCCGATGCGCTTGATGGCGTTCTGCGAACGTAGGTTGAGGACGTCCGTCTTGAGCAAGACGCGGTTGTAGCCCAGCTTGTCGAAAGCATGGTCGATGAGCAACACCTTGCAGGCGGTGTTGACCGCCGTACGCCAGACCGTCCGGCCGTACCAGGTCCAGCCGATCTCGATGCTCTTCTCGAACCCGGGCACGTCGCCGTACGTGGTCCAGCCGACGGCCAGCCCCGACGACCTGAGCACGACCGCGAACGGGATGTGCTTGTCGTCCGAGATGAGGCCCTGAGCGAGCCCCGCCAGCTCCGACTCGGCTCGCGGCGGCTTGGCGGGCATCCAGCGCCAGACTTCCTCATCCCCGCCCCCGGCCAGGAACAGGTCGGGAATGTGCTCCATCGTCAACGGCTCAAGGCGGACGACGTCGTTCTCGAGCAGCACAGGGGAGGGCAGGTTCGCGGTCATAGCGGTCACCCTAAAAGAAGATCCGGATCGCCTTTACAGCCACCTGAGCCGGTTTCTCGGCGACCACCTGTCGACACTCATACCGGCCGGTCGGTAGGCTCCGGGGTATGGACTTCGCCTTCGACAGTGTCACCGAGGACCTGCGTGAGCGCCTGCTTCTCTTCATGGACGAATGCGTCTATCCAGCCGAAGCCGCCTTCGAGGAGCAGGCCGCGACCAGCGGATGGAGCTCCCCGCCGCTCGTCGCCGACCTCAAGGACGAGGCCAGGAAGCGCGGCCTGTGGAACCTGTTCCTGCCGGGAGAGCACGGCGCGGGGCTGACGAACCTGCAGTACGCGCCGCTGGCCGAGATCATGGGCCGCAGCCCCAACCTCGCCCCGGTGGCCACCAACTGCGCCGCGCCCGACACCGGCAACATGGAGGTCCTCTCCATGTTCGGTAACGAGTGGCAGCGCAAGGAGTGGCTGCAACCGCTGCTCGACGGGCAGATCCGCTCGGCGTTCGCGATGACCGAGCCCGACGTGGCCTCCTCCGACGCCACGAACATCGCCACCTCCATCGCCCGCGACGGCAACGAGTACGTCATCAACGGCCGCAAGTGGTTCATCTCCGGCGCGATGAACCCCGACTGCAAGATCTTCATCCTCATGGGCAAGACCAACCCCGACGCGCCCAAGCACCGCCAGCAGAGCATGGTCCTGGTGCCGCGTGACACGCCCGGGATGCGGATCAAGCGCGGCATGCACGTGTTCGGCTACAGCGACGCCGACCACGGCGGCCACGCCGAGATCGTCTTCGAGGACGTACGGGTGCCGGTCGACAACCTGATCGGCGAGGAGGGCGGCGGCTTCGCGATCGCCCAGGCCAGGCTCGGGCCGGGCCGTATCCACCACTGCATGCGGCTGATCGGCATGGCCGAGCGCGCCGTCGAGCTGATGTGCCGCCGCGCGCTGGGGCGTACGACGTTCGGCAAGCCCGTCGCCCAGCAGGGCGTGATCCAGGAGTGGATCGCCGAGTCCCGCATCCGGATCGAGCAGCTGCGGCTGCTCGTGCTCAAGACGGCCTGGCTCATGGACACCGTCGGCAACCAGGGCGCCCACACCGAGATCCAGGCCATCAAGATCTCGACCCCGATCGCCGTGGAATGGATCCTGGACAAGGCGATCCAGGTGCACGGCGCGGGCGGCGTCTCGCAGGACTTCCCCCTGGCGGGGCTCTGGGCGGGAGCCAGGTCGCTGCGCCTGGCCGACGGTCCCGACGAGGTGCACAAGCGCTCACTCGCCTACCGCGAACTGAAGAGGTACATGTGAACGAGGCGGAGATTAAGGAGCGCGTCGACGCGCTCCTCGGCGCCAATGATCCGAAGAACCGGCTGGAGTTCCTGCGGGCCAGGTTCGACGCCGGGCTGGCGTGGGTGTGGTTCCCCGAAGGGCTCGGCGGCCTGGGCGTGTCGCGGGACCTGCAGCAGGTCGTCGAGCGGGAGCTCGCCGACACGCCGCAGCTCAACACCGGCGTGCAGGGCATCGGCCTGGGCATGGCGGCGCCGACGGTCCTGGCGTTCGGCACCGAGGAGCAGCGGCGCCGCTTCCTTCGGCCCTTGTGGACGGGCGAGGAGATCTGGTGCCAGCTCTTCAGCGAGCCGGGCGCGGGGTCCGACCTGGCGACGCTGGCCACGAGGGCGGTCAGGGACGGCGATGAGTGGGTCGTCGACGGCCAGAAGGTCTGGACCTCCGGCGCGCACCACGCCCGGTGGGCGATCCTCGTCACCCGTACCGACCCGGACGTGCCCAAGCACCGCGGCATGACGTACTTCATCTGCGACATGCACGCGCCGGGCGTCGAGGTGCGCCCGCTGCGGCAGATCACCGGAGAGGCCGAGTTCAACGAGGTCTTCCTGACCGGCGTGCGGCTCTCCGACGACCTGCGGCTCGGTGACGTCGGCGACGGCTGGCGGGTCGCCCAGACCACGCTGATGAACGAGCGCGTCGCGATCGGCGGCGCTCCCGTACGGCGCGGCGGCGGCATGATCGGGCCGGTGCTCGACACCTGGCGCGAACACCCCGAGCTGCGCACCCACGACCTGCACCAGCGGCTGCTGTCGCTGTGGGTCGAGGCGGAGGTGACTCGCCTGTCCGGCGTACGGTTGCGCGAACAGCTCGTCGCCGGGCACCCCGGTCCTGAGGGGTCGGGCATGAAGCTGTCGTTCGCCAAGCTGAACCAGGAGCTGTCGGGCCTCGACATCGAGCTCCGGCGCGACCTCGGCTACGACGACTGGACCTTCCGCCGATCGGAGGACCTCGACTTCTACGGGCGTGGCGCCGGCTACCGCTACCTGCGCGCCAAGGGCAACTCGATCGAGGGCGGCACCTCGGAGATCCTGCGCAACATCATCTCCGAACGAGTGCTCGGCCTGCCCTCAGAACCCCGCGTCGACAAGGACGTCCCTTGGAAGGACCTGCCACGATGACCCTGCTGTACTCGGAGGTCGAGGAGGAGCTGCGCGCCGCCGTGCGCGGGGTGCTCGCCGACCGCTGTCCGCCGGCCGCGGTGCTCAAGCGGGTGGAGTCCGACCCCTACGACCTCGACCTGTGGAAGACGCTCGCCGGGGAGATCGGGGTGGCGGGCCTGCTCATTCCCGAGCAGTACGGCGGGGCGGGCGCGTCGGCCCGTGAGGCCGCTGTCGTGCTGGAGGAGCTCGGCCGGGGTGTCGCGCCGGTGCCGTTCTTCACCAGCGCCGTGCTGGCCACTCAGGCGCTGCTGGCGACGGGCTCGGCCGATCTGCTGGGCGGGCTGGCGGAGGGGCGGACGACCGCGGCCCTGGTGGTGTCGTTCGCCGCCTCGCCGTACCGGCCGGGGCGGGGCTCGTCGGTGAGCCTGGACGGCGGGACGCTGTCCGGGACCGTGTCCGCGGTCGCGGGAGCGGAGGTGGCCGACGTGCTGCTGGTGCCGGTCGGCGGCCAGCTGTACGCGGTCGAGGCCGCCGACGCCGCCGTCCAGGTCGTACCGTCGCTGGACCTGACCCGGCCGGTCGCGACGGTCACCTTCTCGGCGGCGCCCGCGCGGTCGCTGGGCCCGTGCGACCTGGTCGAGGTGCTGCGGTCCGGTGCCGGGCTGCTCGCCTCCGAGCAGCTCGGGGTGGCGGAGTGGTGCCTGGACACCACGCTCGCCTACGTCAAGGAACGCCACCAGTTCGCCCGCCCGGTCGGGTCGTTCCAGGCGATCAAGCATCGGCTGGCCGATCTCTGGCTCGACGTGGTCAGGGCGCGCGCCGCCGCGCGTGCCGCGGCCGGCGACGACTCGGCCGTGACGGTCGCCGTGGCCCAGGCGTGGAACGCGGGTGTGGCCGTACACGCGGCTGAGGAGGCCCTGCAGCTGCACGGCGGGATCGGGATGACCTGGGAGCATCCCCTGCATCTCTACCTCAAGCGTGCCAAGGCCACAGAGACGGCGCTCGGCACGCCCGGCGACCACCGGGAGGCGCTGGCATCACTGGCCGACGTGCCGGCGCCGGCCTCACTCGTCGACGGGCCCGGCCCCGAGCGAGGTCAGCAGTAGGTCGGCGAAGTGCTTGCCCACCTGGGCGCCGGTGAGCGGTCCGTCCGTGTGGAACCAGCTGCCCAGGTGGTGCACCGAGCCGAAGAAGTAGTCGACGACCAGCTCGGCCGGGACGCGTTCGCTGAACAGCCCCTCGCGCTGGCCCTCGATCACCAGGTCGCGGAAGCGCTCGTGGTAGCGGCGGCGTTCGGCGCGGACGGTCTTGCGCGTCTCGGGCGCCAGCAGGTGCATCGAGCGGAAGAAGATCTTGGAATCGTCGAGGTTCGCGGTGGTGGTCTCGATGACGTCGGCCGCCGCCGCGTGCAGCCGCTCGGCGACCGTCCCGGGGCCGTCGGCGATGTGGGTCAGGCGCTCCATCTGCATGCGCAGCACGCGCGCGTAGATCTCGTGCAGCAGATCATCTTTGGAGTCGAAATAGTGGTACATGGCGCCCTTGGTGACGCCGGCGGCCACGACGATCTCCTGCACGGACGCGCCCTCGAAGCCCCGCTCCGCGAACAGCCGGGTCGCCTCGCTCAGCAGCCTCCTGCGTACCGGTTCTTCCTTCACGCGTCACAGCATACCGACTGGTCGGTTGATGGACTTCCCGCAGGTGCTATTTCCGTCACCTTAGGGTCCCCTTGCTTCCGTTGGGGTCAGGTGGGGTATTAATTGACTCAGCGAGGGATCTTCGGCGTGGCAGATCCTGATGGTTCAGCGACTCATTGGGGGAGTTTGCCGTGCCTGGTGGCTCGATCTACGTGCAGCAGGACGAGAAGTTCACTGGGGCCTCGCCTCAGTGGTACTACGAGAAGTTCTGGCGGGAGGACGCCAACAACCGCAAGCGATCAAGGATGATCAAGGCGGGCGTGGGCTTCGTGGCCGGCATCGGCCTGGCGATCCGGTTCGACCTGGCGCTCACCGCCTTCTACGGCGTCGCCCTCGCGGGCATCGTGGCCGGCGTCGACTGGTACATCGCCTGGCGCTCCTTCCACGCGACCGCGGTCTGGCGTGGCCGGCGGCGCGGTGAGGTGATCACCGGCCGGATGCTCCGCCGCTCGCTCGGCAAGCTCGGCTACAGCGTCCTGGACGGCCGGGCCATCAGGGATCAGGCCTCCATCGACCACCTCGTGATCGGCCCCGGCGGGCTGTGGGCCATCGACAACGAGTCGTGGAGCCCCGACACCGAGATCGCCACCTACAACGGGCGGCTGTTCTTCGGCGAGAAGTACGGCACCAAGGTGGCCAAGTCTCTCATCGAGACCTCCAACGCCTTCGCCGAGCTGCTGACTCGCGAGACCGGCATCCCGGTGACGATCACGCCGCTGCTCGCCGTGCACTGCGGCCTGCTGCCGCGCGGCGGCCAGGTCACGGCGGAGGGCCTCACGCTGCTCAAGCCGAGCCTGGCGGCCCGGCGCGTCAAGGCGACCGCCGGCGAGGTGCTCGACGAGCAGCAGATCGAGCTGCTCACCCGCACCGCCGCCCGGGAGCTCCAGCGCGCCTAGGCCAAGTCCTGGATGAACGCGCTGAGCTGCGCGACGTTGCGGCACTCGTACATCGGCACGACCGCGTCGTAGTCGGTGGCGATGGAGTCGCCCGTGTCCCACTGCTGCCGGGGCTCCGGGTTGAGCCAGTAGGCGTGGCGGGCCTTCGCGGCCAGGGCGCGCAGGGTGTCGACGGCGGCCGGCTGGTAGTTGGAGCGGGCGTCGCCCAGGATCAGCAGCGAGGTCTTGGGGCCGATCGCGTCGCCGTAGCGCTCGGCGAAGCGCTCGAAGGAGTGGCCGTAGTTCGTGCGCCCGAAGCGGACCATGTCCGCCTCGTTGGCCAGCCGGGTCATCGCCTCCACCACGTCCGCGCCGGGGACGAAGAAGCGGGTGATCTCGTCGACCGTGTCCACGAACCCGAACGCCCGTACCTTGGTGAACTGCTCCCTCAGCGCGTACGTGAGCAGCAGCGTGAAGTGCGCGAACGACGAGACCGAGTCGCTGGTGTCACAGAGGATCACCAGCTCGGGCTTGTGCGGCCGAGGCGGCTTGAAATGGGTGGTCAGCGGCACGCCGCCGCTCTGCAGCGAGGCCCGCATGGTGCGGCGGAAGTCGAGCCGCCCGCGCCGGCCCTTCCTGTGCTTGATCGTCAGCCTGGCCGCCAGGCGCCGGGCCAGCGGGTAGACCTCGCGCCGCAGCCTGGCCAGGTCCGCCTTGGTGATGCGCAGGAAGTCGAGCTGGTCGAGCGGGGGGCGTACGGCCGAGCGGGCGATGCGTTCGACGCCGGAGTCCTCGGCGATCCGGCGGCGCACGTCGGTGGCGACCGCCTCCTCGAAGCGCCTGATGCCGGAGTTCACCCGCTGGCGGGCGGTCTTCTCGGCCAGTCCGCCGCGCTCCTGGCCGGCCAGGACCTCCTGGAGGATCCGGGCCATGAGCGTCTCGGGGGACAGGGCGCGCAGGACGCTGTAGGAGAACCAGTTCTGGCGGCCGGGACCAGCCGGCTGGCGGCCGAACCGCCCGACCATGGCCCTGGCGAACTCCCGCATCTCAGCTTCACTGCCCGTGGTCAGCAGCCTGGCCAGCTGGTCACGCAGCTCACTGAGCTCAGCGGTGTCGCTCTTTACGGCGCTTTCTTCGTACAGACCAGTGGTAGACGACGGGAACCACAGGTCGAACAGCATGTCGAACCCGGGACGGTGCCCCGGCTTCTTGACCAGCGTCGCCGCGTAGGCGGCGCGCAGCGACTCGCGCTCGGTCAGATCGATCACCCGCAGCGCCCGCGCGGCGTCGAGCCCTTCGGCCAGCGACACGGGCAATTCCGCCTCGCGCAGCGCGTGCACGAACCCGACATGCCTGTCGACCAGCGAGGTGTCACTCATGAGGGCAGCCCGAGCTCCTTGACCGCGCGAGCGTGGTCGGAGGCGTGCTTGAGCACCACGCCCAGCGTGCCGGCCACCGTCGGCTCGTCCAGCTCGTCGCGCCCGAGCGCGAGCAGCGTGTTGGCCCAGTCGACCGTCTCCGCCACCGACGGCGCCTTCTTCAGCTCCATGGCGCGCAGCGTGGCGACCGTCCTGGCCAGCTGCTCGGCCAGGTCCGCGCGGATCGTCGGCACCTGGCTGAGCACGATGTCGCGCTCGCGTTCGGGCGTCGGGTATTCGATGTGCAGATAGAGGCAGCGCCGCTTGAGCGCCTCGGACAGCTCGCGGGTCGCGTTCGAGGTCAGCACGACGTACGGCTTGCGGACCGCGCTGATCGTGCCCAGCTCGGGGATCGTCACCTGGAAGTCCGACAGGAGCTCCAGCAGCAGCCCCTCGACCTCCACATCCGCCTTGTCCGTCTCGTCGATGAGCAGCACGGTCGGCACCCCGGCCCTGATCGCCTTGAGCAGCGGCCGCTCCAGCAGGAACTCCTCGCTGAAGATGTCGTCATCGGCACTCGTGGCCTGGATGCGCAGGAGCTGCTTCTTGTAGTTCCACTCGTACAGGGCCCTGGCCTCGTCGAGCCCTTCGTAGCACTGCAACCTGACCAGCTGGGCGCCGGTCGCCAGCGCCACGGCCTTGGCCAGCTGCGTCTTGCCCACCCCCGCGGGGCCCTCGACCAGCAGCGGCTTGCCGAGGGCGGCGGCGAGGAACACCGAGGTGGAGATGGCGTCGTCGGAGAGATAGTCAACGGCGGCGAGCCGCTCGGTCACGTCGGCGGGCGAGTCGAACATCGATGCTCCTGTCTGCTTGCCGAACTTTATTCTAGCGGCTGGCAGGCGGGTGATACCGATTCGACCAGGATGCGGAGTGCCGGTATATTCCTCTCTGCAAGCGCCGCTAGCTCAGTTGGTTAGAGCAGCTGACTCTTAATCAGCGGGTCCGGGGTTCGAGTCCCTGGCGGCGCACCGCACGGAAACCCCAGCTCATCGATGTTGAGCTGGGGTTTCTCGTTTTTCAAGCAGCTCTCAGCGAACGGCGCGATGCTCAGTGTGGCGACGGGCGTCCGCGAGCGGCTTGGACGGGATGACCAGTGTGGGCCTGCCCGAGGTGTGGACCACGTGGGTGGAGGTGCTTCCGGCGACAAGTGCCCGTAGTCCTTGCCTGCCTCGTGAGCCGATCACGATGAGCGAGGCGTCGATCTCCTCCGCGACATCGGCGATGGCGTCGGCGACGGTCTCCTCGGGGATCGAGGCGACCCGGGGTTCGGCCTTCAGCCCGAGTCCGCGGGCGAGATCCGCGCCTTCGGTGGCCAGTCGTTCGGAGGCGTCGAGGGTCTTGTCGTCGAAGTCGCGCAGCTCGTCCAGGGCGGGGTGGCCTTCCAGGTGTGCGGCGAGGCTCTCCAGTGGCTGCCGGGCGTAGAGGACCACGGCGGGGGCGCCGGGAAAGAGCCGGGCGGTCTCTTCGAGCGCATGGCGGGCGCCGGATGAGCCGTCGTAAGCGATGAGGATCGGTGTGGTGGTCATGGGTTACTCCTTGAAAGCGGGGCTCAGAGAGCAAGGTGGTCAGTGGCCGCTGTGCGTGGTGGCGGGCTCGGACGCGGCCGGCTCGGTGCGGTGGGAGCGCAGCGTCAGCCCGGCGAGCAGGGCGCCGACGGCGGCGATGCCGGCGGCGCCGATGAAGGCGGAGGAGAAGCCGTTGGTCAGGGCGGGCAGGTTGCCGAGTTGTCCGGCGCCGTTGGCGGCGGCGACGGCGGTCATGGCGGCCAGGCCGAGGGCCGAGCCGACCTGGTAGCTGGTGTTGACGATGCCGGAGGCGAGGCCGCCTTCCTCTGGGCGGGCGGAGGAGATGGCGGTGCCGAGTGAGGGGATGAAGGCCAGGGACATGCCGAGGGCGGCGACGAGGCTGGCGGGCAGCACGTCGGTGGCGAAGCTGCCGTTCGGGCTGATCAGTGACAGCCACCCCATACCTGCGGCGAGCAGGGCCAGGCCGACCACGGTGGTCGCCTTGGGGCCGAAGCGGCCGATCGCGCGGGGTGCCAGGACGATCATGCCGACCATGATGAGGACGGTCATCGGCACCAGCGCCGCGCCGCTCGGGAAGGCGCTGTAGCCGAGGACCTGCTGCAGGTAGAGGTTGAGGAAGAACCACATCGGGATCCACGCGCCGCCGAGCAGCAGTTGGGTGAGGTTGGCGGCGGAGAGGTTCGGAGCACGGAAGATCGACAGCCGCATCAGCGGCTCGCGGCGTCGGGCCTGGATCGCGACGAAGCCGCCGAGCAGGGCCACGGCGCCGACCAGCACGAGCCAGGTCTGCGCGGAACCCCAGCCGATCTCAGGTGCCCGGACGATGGCGTACACGGCGGAGGCGAGGCCGGCGGTGACGGTCAGCGCGCCGACCACGTCGATGGAGCCGCGCTGGGACTGTACGGCGGGCATCAGCGGCTTGTTGGCCAGCAGGACCACGATGGCGATGGGGATGTTGATGTAGAAGACCCAGGGCCAGCTCAGGTATTCGGTGATGACGCCGCCGAGGAAGACGCCGGCGGTGCCGCCCGCCGGTGCCGCGGCGCCGTACAGGGCCATGGCCTTGGTGAGTTCCCGGGGGTCGTGGCCGAAGAGCATCATGAGCAGGGTGAGGGCGGACGGCGCGATCAGGGCGGCGCCGGCGCCCTGGATCACGCGGCCGGCCAGCTCCACCCACACCTCGGGGGCGATGCCGGCGACGAGCGAGCCGGCCAGCAGGATGACCCAGCCGGCGCCGAACACGCGGCGGGCGCCGAACAGGTCGGACAGTCGGCCGCCGAGCAGCAGCAGGCCGCCGAAGGCGACGACGTAGGCGTTGAAGACCCACGACAGGTTCTCCTGGGAGAAGCCGAGGCTTTCCTGGATGCGGGGGAGGGCCACGCCGATGATCGACGTGTCCATGATGACGATGAACTGGGCGGTGGCGATCAGGGCCAGGGCGGCCCATCGCCGGGGAGATGGAGCAGACATCAGCGGTTCTCCATGCCATACGGGGGTAGGGTATGCGGACTCGCAAACGATTCCGCGAGAGGCGGGTTCGTGTGCGACTCGGGGTATTGCTGGCTTAATGAATACCCTCGGGGGGTATCTGTCAAGCGCTACCGACCCACTTCTTGCCGGCGTCGAAGCGCGACGAGGGTGATCGCCGCTGATGGAAGCGCCAGGGCGAAATCGATGGCCATGCCCACCGTCAGCCCGACGAGTTCCTGGATCCAGCCGAGTGCCCCGTACAGCGCGCCCCCGAGGGCGGCCGACATGCCCAGGACCATGCCGGCCGCGGTCGCCGGTGACTCCGGAGCCAGGTCGCGTCGTTGACGACATGAACCGCGGCGAGGAAGGCGGCCAGTCGGGTCCCGCTGAGCACGCCCGGCCTGCGCATCACATGTGGCATCTCATCCTCCTGGATTTCGTCAGCCTTGTTGGGCTTCTGTTGTCCGGAATACCGTAGGGGGGTATGGTGTTGTTCCCGGCGACGAAGGATGGGAGGTCCGGACATGGCCGGATATGGCGGAACCAAGAAGGATCACGCGATGCGGTTGCGCCGCGTCGAGGGGCAGGTCCGCGGCCTGCAGCGCATGGTCGAAGACGACAAATACTGCATCGACATCCTCACTCAGGTGTCCGCGGCGACCAGTGCGCTGAAGTCGTTCTCCCTGTCGCTGCTGGAGGAGCACCTGGCCCACTGCGTCGCCGAGGCCACGCGGAAGGGCGGCCCGGAGGCCGACGCGAAAGTCAAGGAAGCCGCCGACGCCATCGCCAGACTTGTCCGTTCCTGATCGACCTTGAGGAGAGACCGATATGAGCACTGCCACCTACACCGTCAAGGGCATGACCTGCGGCCACTGCGTCAGCTCGGTCAAAGAAGAGGTCAGCGAAGTGGCCGGCGTGACCAACGTCGAGGTGGACCTGGCCACCGGACTGCTGACCGTTGACAGCGACGACTCCATTGACCCGGCGAAGATCGTTGCCGCGGTGGAGGAAGCCGGATACGAAGTGGCGAATCAGTCGTGAACACCGCAGCCAAGCTCGGCGCCTATGTCCTGGGGCTGGCCGTCGTCTTCGGCGGCGCTCTTGGGGCGGGCAAGGCGGTAGGGCCGGTCGGGACGCCCCCGGCCGAGGATCACAGCGCCATGACGGCGCCCACCACGAGCGCGAGCGCGGGTCACGACCAGCACGCCACCCAGCAGGCCAAAAGCGATACCCCTGGGGGGCTCCAAGTGTCCGAGAACGGTTACACCCTCGTCCCACTCACCGAGGCACTCAAGCCCGGTGAGCCCGCAGACTTCCAGTTCACCGTGACCGGCCCCGACGGCAAGCCGGTCACCGACTACAAGGTCGAGCACGACAAGAAACTCCACTTCATCGTGGTCTCCCGCGACCTGGGCACCTTCCAGCACCTGCACCCCACTGAGGCGGGCAACGGCGTGTGGTCGGTCAAGCTGACGCTGCCGGACGCGGGCACGTACCGAGCCTTCGCCGACTTCTCACCGGTCGGCGGTGAAGCCCTGACACTGGGCACCGACCTGGCGGCGGCGGGCGACTACGAGCCCAAGGCCCTGCCCGGGGAGAGCCGCACCGCGACGGTCGACGGATACACCGTCACCCTTGACGGAGACCTGGCCCCCGGGCAGTCGAGCAAGCTCACGTTGAAGGTTGCCAAGGACGGCAAGCCGGTCACCGACCTGCAGCCCTACCTCGGCGCCTACGGTCACCTGGTGGCCCTGCGCGCCAAGGACCTGGCCTACCTTCACGTCCACCCGGACGGCGAGCCCGGCGACGGCAAGACCCCGGCAGGCCCCGAGATCGTCTTCTACGCCGAGGTGCCCAGCACCGGCGACTACCGGCTGTTCCTGGACTTCCAGCACGACGGCGAGGTCCGTACCGCGGACTTCACCCTTGGCGCCGGCGAGCAGTCCGCCCTCCCCAAGGCGACTCCGACGGCCACCCCCAGCGGCCACGGCGCTGATGGCCACGGCCACTGAGTGAGAGAGCGGAGCGAGAGAAAGGAGCACGGTGATGACTTCGGTCACCGATGACCGGCAGAACGCGGTCGAACTCTCGATCGGCGGCATGACCTGCGCCTCGTGCGCCAACCGCATCGAGCGCAAGCTGAACAAGATGGACGGCGTGACCGCCACGGTCAACTACGCCACGGAGAAGGCGAAGGTGACCTTCCCCGATGGCGTGGATCCGCAGCAGTTGATCGCGGAGGTGGAGAAGACCGGCTACACGGCCGCGCTCCCCGCCCCTCCCAAGACGGAGGGGGCGCAGGCGGTCGCGCAAGAGCCGGAGGACGAACTCCGACCCCTGCGCAACCGCCTCATCACCTCCGTGGTGCTGGCTGTGCCCGTGATCGCGATGGCGATGATCCCGCCGCTGCAGTTCACCAACTGGCAGTGGCTGTCGCTGGTGCTGGCCGCGCCGGTGGTGGTGTACGCGGGCTGGCCCTTCCACAAGGCCGCCTGGACCAACCTCCGGCACGGCGCCGCCACGATGGACACGCTGATCTCGATCGGTACGCTGGCCGCGCTCGGCTGGTCGCTGTGGGCGCTGTTCTTCGGCACGGCCGGCACGCCGGGCATGACGCACCCGTTCGCGTTCACCATCGAGCGCACCGACGGCACCGGCAACATCTACCTCGAGGCCGCGGCAGGGGTCACGGCGTTCATCCTGGCGGGACGCTATTTCGAGTCCCGCTCCAAGCGGCGGGCCGGGGCGGCGTTGCGGGCGCTGCTGGAGCTCGGTGCCAAGGACGTCGCGGTGTTGCGCGACGGCGTGGAGACCCGGATTCCCGCCGACCAGCTGACGGCCGGGGACCGGTTCGTCGTACGGCCGGGCGAGAAGATCGCCACGGACGGCGTCATCGAGGAGGGCACGTCGGCGGTCGACGCCTCCATGCTGACCGGTGAGTCCGTGCCGGTCGAGGTCCGTGTGGGCGACGCGGTCACCGGCGCCACCGTGAACGCCGGCGGCCGGCTCGTCGTACGGGCGACCCGGGTGGGCGCCGACACCCAACTCGCCCAGATGGCCAAGCTGGTGGAGGAGGCCCAGACCGGCAAGGCGGCCGTGCAACGGCTGGCCGACCGCATCTCCGGCATCTTCGTCCCGATCGTGATCGCGCTGGCCATCGGTACGCTCGGCTTCTGGCTGGGCACCGGCGACGGCGTGGGCGCGGCCTTTACCGCCGCGGTCGCGGTGCTGATCATCGCCTGCCCGTGCGCGCTCGGCCTGGCCACGCCGACCGCCCTGCTGGTCGGCACCGGCCGGGGCGCCCAGCTCGGGATCCTGATCAAGGGTCCGGAAGTGCTGGAGTCCACCCGCAAGATCGACACCGTGGTGCTGGACAAGACCGGCACGGTCACCGAGGGCCGCATGACCCTCACCGATGTCCACGTCGCCGATGGCGAGGACGAGGCCAAGGTGCTGCGCCTGGCCGGGGCGCTGGAGCACGCCTCTGAGCACCCGATCGCCCGGGCCATCGCCAAGGGCGCCGCGGCCCGGGTCGGCGAACTGCCCACGCCGGAAGACTTCGCCAACGTCGAAGGACTCGGCGTGCAGGGCATCGTGGACGGTCACGCGGTGCTGGTCGGCCGGCCCCGGCTGCTGGAGGAGTGGTCCCAGCACCTGCCCGCCGATCTGGAGCGGGAGCTGCACGCCGCACAGGCCGCCGGTCGCACGGCCGTCGCGGTCGGGTGGGACGGACAGGCCCGTGCCGTGCTGGTGGTGGCCGACGTGGTCAAGTCGACCAGCCAGGAGGCCATCACCCAGCTCCGCGCGCTCGGTCTCACGCCGGTTCTGCTGACCGGTGACAACGAGGCCGTGGCCCGTACGGTGGCGGCCGAGGTGGGCATCGCCGAGGTGATCGCCGAGGTACTGCCCGCCGACAAGGTGGACGTGGTCAAGAAGCTGCAGGCCGAGGGCCGGGTCGTGGCCATGGTCGGCGACGGGGTCAACGACGCCGCCGCGCTGGCCCAGGCCGACCTCGGGCTGGCGATGGGCACCGGCACCGACGCCGCGATCGAGGCGAGCGACCTCACGCTGGTACGCGGCGACCTGCGGGTGGCCGCCGACGCGATCCGGTTGTCCCGGCGCACGTTGTCCACCATCAAGGGCAACCTGTTCTGGGCCTTCGCCTACAACGTGGCCGCCCTTCCGCTGGCGGCGCTGGGTCTGCTCAACCCGATGATCGCCGGCGCCGCGATGGCGTTCTCCAGCGTCTTCGTGGTGAGCAACAGCCTCCGGCTGCGCCGCTTCAAGTAAGAACCGCATCGAAATGGCTCCGAGCAGCGCTGCTCGGAGCCATTTCGATGCGCTCGGTGTGGTGCTGCCGCCTACGGCTGGTAGATGGTCCGGAAGGTGGCGCCGCTGTCCACCGACTCGTAGACCATGCCGTTCATGGCAGCGGCCAGGAGATGCTCGGCGGACACCGCCGTGAAGGCGACGGGTCGCATGGGCAGGCGTCCCCCTGGCTGCCAGGTCGCTCCCGGGTCGGTGCTGCTCCGCACCTGCCCGTCAGGGTTCACGCCGACCAGACCTTTCCCGCCGGTCACGTCCAGGAACGTACTTAACGACTTCGGTCCGCGATTCGGGAGGCTAATGCCTCGGCTTCTGCGCCACTACCTTGCCTTCCGGGTATCACGTAAACCTACTTGGGTCCGTCCTGCCCTTATCCTTGCGCTCAAGGAGGGCCAGCCTGATTTCAGCAGGCTGGGCCTCCCCTAAGACACCAGGAGCCGCAACGCCTCAGGCGGCACCTCCTCGACCGGGTCGGGCAGGGCGAGGCCAGCCCACACGAAATGGCCGAGCGCGTCACTCCCGCACGCACCCGTCGTCACCGCCAACTCCGCCACGATCGCCAGACCGCGTCCGCTGAGCGCGACCCCCGCCAGATCCTCCAGGCCTTCGAGATCGTCGTCCAGGGTGGGCTCGTGAGAGCACGGGGTGGGCTCTCCGATCAGCCACCCCGCTCCGCCCAGATCGACGACACCGACCCGCACCAGCGTCCCGAAGGCCAGCTCCACGCCGAACCAGCCCCCCGGCCGCCCCGAACGCGTGTAGAGCACGCTGTTGTTGGCTAGCTCGTTCACAACTAGACCGGCGTCGTCCTCGCGGCCGGTGCCGGTGAACAGTTCCTCCACCAGCTTGCGCGCCCGACGCACCTGCTCGGGTACGCCCGCGAACGTGTAGCGGAGCACACCAGGCGGAGCGGCGGCCCGCCAAGCATTCGCCGAGGCTCCGGTGGTTGTGTTGTGCATGGGTTCTCCCTTGTTCGGGTGCCGACCGCCGGGCGGCGGCCGGAAGATCAAGACTCCGCCCGCTCCAGCAGGCGCCGATATGGGGTCCGCCGCCATCGTGGTCACCTCTTACCGGCCGCCTCTCTCCCACGTTCGGCTGGCGCCGCTCCCTGACGTCTCACCCCGGGAAGGGGCGATCGTCACTGCCGATGTTGCTCGGCCCCGGTAGCGGCGCGGAGGTGTCACCTTTAGCACCCGCCTAGGAGGATCGGACCGCCCCCTGAGGCGTGTGGATGGCGGGGGCGAACGGGAGCCTCGGGGTCGAGGGTGACGCGGTGACCATCCACGGTGATGCCGGGGATGCGGTTCCAGCGCGGGTCGAACGTCTCGGGCAGCTCGACACTGATCTTGTCGTGGATGGCAGTGGACACTTGGGTTCCTCCGTTCGAGGAGACGAGGTGCTCCCCGAGGAGCTCGGGGACGAGGTCCCTCGGATGCTTTCGCTCCACACCTGTGACGACGTCGAGGCCGGTCTGAGCGGTCATCAGTCGACTCCTTCCGCGGACGCGTTCTCACGCTCCGTATTGGGGTTGCTGCTAACAGTGGCCCCGCACGAACAGGACCGCTATGGTCGAAGGAGTCGCAGAGCGTTTAATCGGTTTATCCATAGGGAGTTCCGATGGCGAGGCCCCCTGGCCAGCGCTCCCCGAATGACCGGCTGCGGGAGATGATCTCGGCTTCCGGCCTGGGCTATGAGGGAGTTGCTCGCGCCGTCGTGCGTGTCGCTGCGGAGAACGGCGAAGCGCTGCGCACCAACAAGTCGGCCATCGCGCACTGGGTGGCGGGCATCGAGCCGGGTGAACGCACCATCGGCTACCTCGTCGAAGCACTCTCGCGCCGCGCCGGGCGTCCGGTGACCCGCCAGCAACTCGGGTTCTTCGCCGATGAACCGCCAGCGCTCGAGGGTACAGAGCCCATCGAGACCGCGACCCTTCTCGGCCGAACCGATGTCGAGAACAGGCGCTATCTCGCTACGGCCGTCTACACCGCCGCCCACGTGAGAATGCCCCTCGACTACGACGCCGAGGCAGTGAGCAGGCTCCTCCGGGCGCGCACAGGACTGTCCCGAGTCGGAGCGGCCGAGGTAGTTGTCGTCCGGCAGATCACCAAGGCGTTCGGCGCGGCCGACGAACGCCTCGGCGGCGGACACGGGCTGTCCACCGTCGCGGCCTACCTTTCCGACACCGTCGCCCCCATACTGTCGGGACGCTTCACCGACGAAGCAACACGACGCGACGCATTCAGCGCCGCAGCCGAACTTGCCTGGCTACTCGGATGGAAACACCACGACCTCAGCCACGAAGGCGCGGCCCAGCGGTATTACCTCACCGGCTTCCAACTCGCCATCGAAGCCGACCCCGGCGCCCACGCCGCCTGGATGATGCGAGCGATCGCCCACCAAGCACTCAGCTTGACGGAACGCCACCACAGCCGAGATCTCATCGAAGCCGCTCTCAAGCGAGCCGAAGGTCGCTGCGACGGCGCGACCAAGGCGCTCCTACACATCACGCACGCAAGGTCGAACGCGGCACTCGGGGAGAAGGCCGGCGCCGCACGAGCACTTCTCGCGGCAGAAGACGCACTGAGTCGTTCCGGAGATCCGCAGCCCTCGTACTCGCTGCTCATGGGACCGGCCTCGGGAACCGTCGACTCCCACACCGCGAGAACCCTGACCGAGATCGGTGATCACCTCGGCACCGAGGCTCGCCACCGGGCGGCGTTCACCTCCTGGGACCCCGCCGCCTACCCGCGCGTCCATCTACTCACTCACATGGACCTCGGCGACTGCCTCGCCGTCCAAGCACGAGCCGACGAAGCGATCGGAGCCTGGAGCCAGGCACTCGACCTCGCCGAAGGGATGGCGTCGGGCCGCAGCAGGACCGCCCTGGCGGGAATCCGCCCGACCCTCGCCGTCTACAAACACCGAGGCGTCCCTGGAGCAGCCCTACTGGAACAACGCATCCGGCATGCGGCCACCGCCGCATGAAAGGATCGCACCCATGCCCATGCCCGGCACCGCACTGCCCCCCGCACTCGAAGCGCACACCCTCCTCGTTGCCGCCGTCATCATCCACGACCAGGAGCAGAGACGGGTACTGCTCATCCGGCGAGGACGCCAGGCGAAGTTCGCCCCTGACCATTGGGACCTCCCCGTCGGCAAAGCCGGTAAGGGCGAAGTGATCACCCAGACCGCAGTCCGCGAACTCAAGGAGGAAACCGGCCTGGTTGTAGACCCCGCCGACCTCCGCGTGGCCGGTCTGATCCACTGCGCCTGGGGCGTCGAAGCACCGAACGGCTTCGTCACCGTCGTCTTCGTCGCCAGCGAATGGAGCGGCGACCCCTTCAACGCCGAACCACACAACCACGGTGACGTCGCGTGGCATCCGGTCGACGAAGTGCCCGAGGCATTCGTGTCGACCACCCGGACCGCACTGATCAACTACCTCAACAGCGGTCCCATGGTGACCACCGAAGGCTTCTGATGTCGGAATCGCTCATCCTCGGCATCGATGACCTGCGGCCGCTGCCCAGAGCTTCACAGGTCGCCCGCACCAGCAAGGAGGGCATCCGGCTTCTCCAGGAACACCGCGACGGCTTCATCGACGAACTCTGGCTCGACCACGACCTGGGCGGCGACGACAGCATCATGCCTGTCGTGACGCTCCTGGAGGAGGCGGCCTTCAACGGGCAGCCCTTCCATATCGGAGCGATCTTCGTCCACAGCGCCAACCCGATCGGTGCGGAGACGGTCGTCCGCGTCCTTACACGGTGGGACTACCGAGTCCGACGAGCAGTCGCCTGAATCGACGGAGCCGCCCGCTTGCCAGCGTCGTGAAAACCAGGTTGGCCCAGTCCTCTGCGCCCGGTATCGTCCACCGTCCTGACCTTGCGATCGATTGATCACCTCTGGAAGGGGGCAGCGCTCGTGTCCGGTGGAAGCGCAACGACGACCCTCTGGCGTCCGACCGGCCCGAAGGAGCTGGAGCTCGTGCGAGCCCTGAACTGGCGGGCGTGGCCGCCGCGCCTGACCGAGCAGCCGATCTTCTACCCGGTTCTCAACGAGGACTACGCGATCAAGATCGCCCGGGACTGGAACGTCAAGCACGATGGTGCCGGGTTCGTCACCCGCTTCGAGGTCGAATCTGAGTTCCTTTCGCGCTACCCGGTCCAGCAGGCCGGTGGCCAAACGATCCTGGAGCTATGGGTTCCCGCCGAGGATCTCGACGCCTTCAACGCTCACATCGTCGGGCCGATCGAGGTCGTTCACGAGTTCCGCTGAAGGCCCCAGCCCACTCAGGGGCTGTCCCAGGGGGACCAGATCCCAGTGATCAGGCCCAGCCACCTCACCCTCCTCCTCGATTTACCGACCGGCCTGGCTGTGCCCAGGGAGGTGGCCTGTCCCGCGCGGCCGAGATTGCTTTTGCGGTGGGCCGTCCAGCAGACTGCGGAACCCTTTCGAGCGGTATGCCCAACGCCTCCGCCCAACGACGACGCCAGGCGAGTCCACGTTGAGCCCTGCGTTCCACGCGGGTTTGAGCCTTGCGGCGGCGGCGCTCGACCTCGGCTAGGGCTGCGCTCTCCGACCGGAGCCAGGGCGGCGGATTTCGCAGCAAACCTGCCACATGCTGGGCCGACCAGCGGCCGCTACTGGGGCGCACCTGCCGGATCACATCGACCGGCAGGCTGAACAGCTCGGCCACCGATGCGTCGGAGAGCCTGGTGGCTGCGCGGATGGCCGCGTCGACGGCTGCCTGCTCGGCGCTTTGGCGCCGGGACGCGTCCGCCACGGCACGGCTTGCCGCCGCTTGGGCGGCTCGGCGTAGCTCCTCATCGGCTCGGGCGTGCAGGAACCAGGCCGGTGGTGCGGAAAGCAGCTCACGCAGGGCCGGAGCGAACAGGTGGTCGCCAAGGCGCGGAAAATCGGCGGGGAACGCGTCAACAGGCACGCCGAGGGCATCCGTTGGCGCGGTCAGCAGGGTGACCGCCTCGGTTGCGAGGGGAAGGAGCGAGCCGAGCATGGCATCGAGGTCAGGGCGGGAGAGCCGGGCCGTGCGGAGCGTCGCGAGGAGTTCGGTGATACGAGGGTCATGAAGATAGGCGAGGCGACGAAGCGGACCCGGTCTGGTGCCGGAAGCCTCCATGAGCGCGGCCGCCCAGACGAGCACCTGGATCGGGTCTCCGTCGTGACAGGGCATGGCCCGTTTCAGCAGGGCCCGTGCTGCCACCGCCCTCTCCTTGTTGAGCTTGCGGGTCGCCGCTGCCTTGCGCGCTGCTTCGGACCGCGAAAGGGCCCGGGCCGCGGCGCGCAGTTCGGTGTCGGCCCGGACGAGGTCGGCGAGCGCGTCGATGTCGGCGGCGCGGTAGTAGCGGATGGTGAGTGTCCGGCCGTACTTCTGGATCTCATCGACGGCGACGGGCGCCAGTCGGTCGGCGAGGCGTTTGAAACGTTGAGGTGAAATGCCCAGCCTGATCGCCGCCTGGGTGGCGTTACAGCGATGTTCGGCGGCGAGCAGGCGTTGGAAGCGCTCGGTGTCCGCCTTCGCCGCGTTGACCGAGACGGGGTCGAATGTGCGGTCCGGCAGGCGGCGGAGCAGGCTGGTCTCGACCGCGAGCTCGACTTCCCAGACGGCGAGGCCGAGCTCCTCGCGCACCTTCTTCATGCCCAGACCGCGTGCCATGGACAACAGAGTGTCACCGGCCTACGACAGTTTCCAGGCCCGCGATCCTGCAGGGGTTCCTCACCTTCTGGCGGCGCAACGGCGAGATCCTGCAAAGCCGCGAGACCTATCACGAGGCCGCCTGTCACCTGATCTTCATGGCTTGGCTGCATCGGGTGGTCAACGGCGGCGGTGTGATCGACCGTGAGTACGCCCTGGGTCGTGGGCGCATCGACATCTGCGTCCAATGGCCCTACACAGACGCCGATGGCAAGCGCTGCTGGCAGTGGGAGGACATCGAATTCAAGGTTCATCAACCCAGACAGCCCGACCCCGTCGAAGACGGCCTGCACCAGCTCGACGGTTACCTCGATCGCCTCGACCTGAGCCACGACACCCTCATCGTCTTCGACCGCCGGCCCACCGCCCCACACCTTCTGGAGCGCAGCGCCATCGAACAGGTCACCAGCCCGCGCGGTCACGCCGTCACCCTCGTCCGGGCATGAAGGGTCACACGCCGACATCCAGGGAGTCAGGCCAGGTGACGCCGACCCCCCAGGTCATTGCTGACCAGGGGTTTTGGCGTTCCTGGCTGCTCTAATGTGACGTACGGGCCTGCAGGAGGTCGGCCAGGAGATGGAGCAGGGCCGCCGCCGTGGTCGCGGACGTGATGGCCTGCTCGCTGATCAGCCGCTGGATGCCCAGCACCGGCAGCCATTCGGCCCGCTCTCGTTCGTCAGCCCGTTCGTCAGCCCGTTCGTCAGCCCGTTCGTGAGCCTTTTCGCCGACCGGCGCAGTCTGGTCGTCGGTCGGCGTGGCGACGGGGGTGGCCTGGTAGGCGACGAAGATCACGTGGTCGCTGTCGGCGACGTCCTCGGCGGTGCGGATCCGGATCAGCGGCATCAGGGGACCGGGCCGCCAGCCGGTCTGCTCCTCCACGAGACGGGCCGCGGCCCTCTCCGGGTCCTCGTCCGGGCCGATCTCGCCGAGCGGGATCTCCCACCCCCACGTGTCGGTGACCGGGCGGTGCCGCCACAGCAGCAGAGCGCGCCCGGCGTGAAAGACCACCGCTCCGGCGGCCTGCGGTGTGCGGACGAAGGGTTGCTCCACGTGCCCGCCGTCGGTCAGTTCGAGGTCCACGACGCGAAGATCAACCCCATTCGCCGCGTAGAGCAGCCTTTCCGACCGACTCATGGGACGCTCCTCACCGATTCGCCGGGGACTCGCTCCTTCGAGCATACGCACGGGGATGACCCGGCATCCCGGGCGCATGGACGTCGGCGGGGGAGATTAGCCTGGTAAAGGCCGGGGTCGGTTCGACCTGGATGTCATTGATGTCCCGACGTCTGACCGGAGGGAAGCGATCGTGGGGTCTTTCGCGGGCGGAGAGTTGCCTTCGGATGACGTCATCGTTCCGGCCCTGCGCGCGGGCGATGAGGCGATGTTCGCGGCGCTGCTCGACACCTGGTCCCGGGGCATGCTCCGGGTGGCCAGGTCGTACGTGCCCACCGACCACGCCGCGGAAGAGGTCGTCCAGGACACCTGGCTGGCGGTGATCGGCGGGATCGACGACTTCGAGGGCCGTTCGTCGGTCAAGACGTGGATTTTCCGCATACTGGTCAACGCGGCGAAGAAACGCGGCGTACGCGAGAGGCGCACGCTGCCGTGGAGCGCCGTCAAGGACGACGGCGGCGCGATCGCGGGCCAGAGCCTCGACCCGGTGCCGCCTGGCGGTTGGCGGGATCCGCCCGCGGCATGGCCGACGCCCGAGAAAGAGGTGCTGGCCTCGGAGGTGCGCGGCCTGATCGGCGAGGTACTGGCCAGGCTGCCGCCCCGGCAGCGGACCGTGATCACGCTGCGGGACGTGGAGGGCTGCACCTCCGACGAGGTGTGCGAGATCATGAAGATCTCCGCCGCCAACCAGCGGGTCCTGTTGCATCGCGCCCGCGTCGCGGTGCGCGGGTGGCTGGCGGACTACTTCGAGTTCGCGAGACAGCCGGACTGACCTCATCCGCTCCGTGCGGCGGCACAATAGGTGAAACGGTTCATTCAGCAGACGAGGGCGGTCAACGTCGTGAAGCGCTTCACATGCGGCGAGCTGGTGGGACTCCTCACCGCCTACCTTGACGACGCCCTCGATCCGCCCGAGCGCGAGGGTGTGCACGCCCACCTGACCGGCTGCGAGGGGTGCGGCCGCTACTTAGAACAGTTCCGCGCGACCATCGTCGCCCTGGGCGACCCGCCCCCGGAGAAACTCTCCGCCGACGTGCGCGATCGGCTCATGTCCGCGTTCCGCGAGCGCCGGCGGCCATGAGGCGCGAGCCCCCCATGTGACCGCTCATCCAATTACCCGAATTCCGTGTGTAACGCTCGCGCGGTTCGTGGGTCTGTAGATGGGGCCACCGTTGCCTGCGGTGGACCGCTGGACCATCAGAGACCCATGCGCCACGCGAAGGGGAAACGATGATCGGGCTTACGGCCGAGAGTCCGCCGTTGCAGGACGCCTCGGAGGTGGTGGACTTCGCGCGTCGCTGCTTTTGTCCCGCCGCCGCGGACCTGGTGGGCGTGGAGCTGGAATTCCTGATCTTCGACCGTACGGCGGCAACGAGGCATGTCCCGCTGGCCAGGATCGAGCGGGCCATGCCCGAGCTGCCCGGTGGCAGCCGGTTGACCTTCGAACCGGGCGGGCAGCTCGAACTGTCCGGCCCGACGGGCCCGCTGCCGGAGTCGCTGGCCCGCCTGGCCGCCGACGTGGCCGCCGTGCGCGCCGCCCTGCGGGCGTCGGGGCTGGTGCTGGCCGGCGTCGGTCTCGATCCTGTACGGCCGGCCCGGCGCCAGCTGCGCCTACCCCGGTACGACGCGATGGCCGAGTTCCTCGGGGTGCCGTACGGACAGCTCATGATGTGCTCGACCGCGTCGATCCAGGTCAACCTGGACCTGGGCGAGCGGCCGGCGGCGCGCTGGGAACGGGCGCACGCGCTCGGCCCCGTGCTGATGGCGGCCTTCGCCAACTCGCCGCTGCGCGATGGCCGGCCGTGCGGCTGGATGTCGGGCCGCCAGGCCGTCTGGGATCACCTCGACCGCACCAGAACCTCGCCCGTCCCCGCCTCGGACGATCCCGCCGCGGACTGGGCCGAATACCTGCTGGATGCCCGGCTCATGCTGGTACGGGAGGACGAGCAGAGCTATCGCACCGTCCGTGACGGCTCCAGCTTCCGCGACTGGCTGAACGCCGACGGCCGGCGGCGGCCCACCGCCGAGGACCTGGCCTACCACGCCACGACGCTGTTTCCACCAGTGCGGCCCCGGGGCTGGCTGGAGATCCGCTACCTCGACGCCCAGCACCCGGCGATCTGGCCGGTCTGTGTGGCCGTGACCCATGCCCTCATCACCGACGACCGCGCCGCTGACGCCGCGATGGCCGCCGCGGAGCCGTACCGACGGCTCTGGGGGGTGGCGGCGCGGTGCGGGCTGGCCGACCCGCGCCTGCGCCGGGCCGCCGAGGAGTGCTTCCGCGCCGCGCTGGAGGCGCTGCCGCGCTGCGGCGCGGGTCCCGGCCTGGTCGGCGAGGTGGCCGCGTTCGCCGACCGGCACGTGAGCGCGGGCCGCTCACCGGCCTCCTACCTGCTGGATCTCCCGAACTGGCCGAGCGACGAAGGATGGGAATGAACGACATCAAGGAACGTATCGCGGCCGAGCTCATCGCGGTGCGCGACCGGTCACTCACCTACACGGCCGCGGAGGACGACCTGCTGGTACGCCAGCACTCCCCGCTGATGTCGCCGCTGGTCTGGGACCTGGCGCACGTGGGCAACTACGAGGAGCTCTGGGTGCTGCGTGAGGCCGGGGGCATCGACCCGCTCCGGCCCGAGATCGACGACATCTACGACGCGTTCAAGACACCGCGCAAGGATCGCCCCAGTCTGCCCTTCCTGGGTCCGGCCGAGGCCCGCCGCTACATTGAGGGCGTACGCGGGCGGGTGCTCGACGTGCTCGACGCGATCGACCTGGACGGGCCCGCCCCGCTGCACCGCGACGGCTTCGTGTTCGGCCTGGTGATCCAGCACGAGCATCAGCACGACGAGACCATGCTCGCCACCCTGCAGCTGTCCGGGCAACCCGGGCTGGTGCGCGACGGTGACCTTCCGCCGGGCCGGAGCGAGGGTCCGGAAGAGGTCTTCGTGCCCGCGGGCTCCTTCCTCATGGGTACCGACACGCTGCCCTGGGCGTACGACAACGAGCGGCCGGCGCACCGGGTGGACCTGCCCGCGTACTCGATCGACCGGCTGCCCGTCGGCAACCGCGCCTACGCGGCGTTCATCGAGGACGGCGGCTACGACGACTCGCGCTGGTGGTCCGCGGAGGGCTGGCAGTGGCGGCAGCGGAGCGGCGTCTTCGCCCCGCTGTTCTGGGTCAGGGACGGGGGCGCCTGGTGGCGTACCCGTTTCGGCCGTACCGAGCCGGTCCCGATGGATGAGCCGGTCCAGCACGTGTCCTGGTACGAGGCCGACGCCTACGCCCGCTGGGCGGGCAAGCGGCTGCCCACCGAGGCCGAATGGGAGAAGGCCTGCGGCTGGGACGCTCGCTCCGGGAAGGCGCGCCGGTACCCCTGGGGTGAGGACGCCCCAAGCGCGGAGCGGGCGAACCTCGGGCATCGCGCCGCCCATCCCGCGCCGTTGGGCGCCTACCCGGCCGCGGCCAGCCCTTACGGGGCCGAGCAGATGGTGGGAGATGTCTGGGAATGGACCGCCTCCTGGTTCCAGCCCTACCCCGGTTTCCGCAGCTTCCCGTACAAGGAGTACAGCGAGGTGTTCTTCGGCGAGGAGTACCGGGTGCTGCGCGGCGGCTCCTGGGCGGCCGATCCGGCGGCGGTGCGGACCACGTTCAGGAACTGGGACTACCCGATCCGCCGGCAGATCTTCAGCGGCTTCCGCTGCGCCCGTTCGGAGCTGGTCTAACGTGTGCAGGCACGCGGCCTGGCTGGGCGCCGCCCGCCCGCTCGCCGCGCTCATCAACGAGCCGGAACATGGGCTGCTGAAGCAGTCGTACGCGCCGCGGCGGCAGCGTTTCGGCATGATCAACGCCGACGGGTACGGCATGGGCTGGTATGAGCAGGAACCGGTGCGCTATCGCCGTGCCATCCCCATGTGGGCCGACGCCAACCTGCCCGGACTCGCCCGGATCGTTCGCTCGACCTGCCTGCTGGCGGCCGTACGCTCGGCCACCGTCGGCATGCCGATCGAGGAGAGTGCCACCGCGCCGTTCACCGACGGGCGGTGGCTGCTCAGCCACAACGGGCGCGTCGAGCGGGACGCGGTCAGAGATCTGGCCGACAGCGCGGAAAGCGCGTGCGACGCCGCCTGGGTCGCCGCGGCCGTGTTCCAGCGCGGGCACGCCGGGCTGGGCCTGGGCGAGGCGCTCGCCGAGGTGGTCGTCCGCGCCGGGGAGAAGGACCCCGGCGCCCGCCTGAACCTGCTCGCCTGCGACGGCGCGTCGATCGCCGCGACCGTCTGGGGCGACACCCTCTTCCATCACCGACTCCACGACGGCGTGCTGGTGGCCAGCGAGCCGCTCGACGACCTGCCCGGATGGCAGGCCGTACCCGAGCGCAGCCTGCTCACCGTCACCCGCGACGACGTACGCGTCCAGCCGTTGTAATCCACTTCAGGAGGCATCGTGCCTGTCAGCCAGTCGACCGTGCAGGTGATCAACTATCTTGACCGCGACTATCTGCGCCAGGCGCTCGAACACGATGTCAGGGCCGGGCTGACAGCCGTGCCCAAGTGGCTGCCGCCCAAGTGGTTCTACGACGCCGCGGGCAGCGAGTTGTTCTCCCGCATCACCCGGTTGCCCGAGTATTACCCGACCCGGCGCGAGCTGGCCATCCTGCGCGCGCGGGCCGCGGACCTGGCCGCCGCCAGCGGCGCGGACACGCTGGTCGAGCTGGGCTCGGGCACCAGCGAGAAGACCGTTCTGCTGCTGGAGGCGCTCGCCGCGCGTGTCTACACGCCGGTGGACGTCGACGCGGTCACCCTCACGGAGGCGGCGCACCGGCTGGCCGGGCGCTTCCCCGGGCTGCGGGTGAAGGCGGTGTGCGCCGACTTCGAGCGCCATCTGGCGCTGCTGCCGCGTACCGGAAGGCGGATGGTGGCCTTCCTCGGCGGCACGATCGGCAACCTCGAACCAGCCGCCCGCGAGCTGTTCATGAAAGACCTGCGGGCCACGCTCCAGCCCGGGGACACGTTCCTGCTGGGGGCGGACCTGGTGAAGGACACCGAGCGGCTGGTGGCGGCCTACGACGACCCGGCCGGGGTGACGGCCGCCTTCAACAGGAACGTGCTGCGGGTGATCAACCGGGAACTGGAGGCGGACTTCGACCCGGAGGCGTTCGAGCACGTGGCGCTGTACGACGAGCGGCAGGAGTGGATCGAGATGCGGCTGCGGGCAAGCCGCGACATGCGGGTGCGGATCGGCGGGCTGGGGCTGGTCACCGACTTCGCGGAGGGGGAGGAGATACGGACGGAGATCAGCGCGAAGTTCCGGCCGGAGGGGCTGTGGGCGGAGCTTGTGGGGGCGGGCTTCAAGGTGCGCCGTCGCTACACGGACCCGGCCGGGGACTTCACCCTGGTCCTGGCCGAGCCCAGCTGAAAGTTTCAGCAGCGTCGTCGGCCTTGTCCAAGGTCGGCGTAGGTGCCATGCGTTGAGGCGTGGGGAGCCTCTTGCGAGGCGGATCAGGGCGGCAGATCGTTGGGAGCGCTCCCAAGTGTCGGAGCTTGGCCGCTTCAAGAAAGCGGTGTCCATCGGTTTCGTCACGGAGGGCTCTCATGCCGATCGTGTTACGCAGGGCCTTGACGGCCGCCGCCGCTGTGGTGCTGGCCGGATTCGGCCTCGCCACCGTCCAGAGCGCGGCCGACGCCGCCGTGTCGTGTTCGGCCACCTACACCAAGAGCTGGGACAACGGCAGCGCGTTCGGCGCCACCATCGCGGTGACCAACACCGGCGACGCGTTGACCAGCTGGACGCTGAGCTTCGACTTTCCCAACAACCAGGTGATCACCCAGATGTGGGAGGGCGTGCCCACTCCGGCGACCCCCACCCCGGCGGGTGCGGCCATCACCGTCAACCCGGTCTCCTACAACGCCGCCAAGGCCGCCGGGGCGACCTGGAGTCTCGGCTTCAACGGCACGTACACCGGTGGCGCCAACACCAACCCCAGCGTCTCCTGCACGGGAACCGGCGCCGGAGGGACGCAACAGGCGCTGGTGGTCTCCGCCACCAGCGTGAGCGTGCCCGAGGGCGGGACCGGCGGCTACACGGTCCGCCTGCGCTCGCAGCCGACCGGCAACGTGACGGTCACCAGTACGGCGGGCAGCGGTGACACCAACATCACCGTGACCGGGGGAGCCGCCCTGACCTTCACCACGGCCAACTGGAACACCCCGCAGACGGTGACGTTGAGCGCCTCGGAGGACAGCGACACCACGAACGGCACCCGGCCGATCACCGTGGCATCCAGCGGCTTGACGTCAGTGACGGTGAACGCCACCGAGGCCGACAACGACGGCGGTACGGGAGGCGCGGCGCCCGCGCTGCACGTCTCGGGGAACCGGCTGGTCACCGCTGCCGGTGCCACCTACCGCATGCTGGGCGTCAACCGGGCCAGCGGCGAGTTCGCCTGCGTACAGGGCAAGGGCATGTGGGACAGCGGCCCGGTGGATCAGGCCTCGGTCGACGCGATGAAGGCGTGGAACATCCGCACGGTCCGGATCCCGCTGAACGAGGAGTGCTGGAACGGCACCAACGGCACGCCCAGCGGCCCCGCGTACCAGCAGAACGTCAAGGACTACGTGAACCTGCTGGTCGCCAACGGCATCACGCCGATCGTGGAGATGCACTGGAACTACGGCCTGTACACCGGTCAGGGCGCCGGTTGCTCCGACACCACGGCGACCTGCCAGAAGCCGATGCCCGACGCCCAGTACGCCCCGACGTTCTGGACCGGGGTCGCCAACGCCTTCAAGGGCAACAACGCGGTCGTCTTCGACCTGTTCAACGAGCCCTACCCGGACGCGGCCGCGAACTGGGACGCGACCGCCGGCTGGAAGTGCTGGCGCGACGGCGGCACCTGCACCGGCATCGGCTACCAGGTGGCCGGCATGCAGTCACTGGTCAACACGGTGCGCGCCACCGGCGCCACCAATGTGATCATGCTCGGCGGGCTGGCCTGGTCCAACGACCTGAGCCAGTGGCTGACGTACAAGCCGACCGATCCGACCGGCAACCTGATGGCCGCCTGGCACACCTACAACTTCAACACCTGCTCCAACACCGCCTGCTGGAACAGCCAGGTCGGCGCCGTCGCGGCCCAGGTGCCGGTGCAGGCCGGTGAGATCGGCCAGAACTCCTGCGCGCACGACTACATCGACCAGGTGATGAGCTGGGCCGACGCGCACGGCGTCGGGTACACGGCCTGGACCTGGAACCCATGGGGCTGCAGCCAGGGCAACGTGCTCATCACCGATTACAACGGCACGCCCACCAGCACGTACGGCGAGGGCTTCAAGGCACACCTGCTCACCCAGAACCCCCTCTCGTAGCAGCACTCGACCGGGCCCGTCATCGGGCGGGCCCGGGTCTCTCCCTGGAGCCGCTCATGCGCCGCAGATCCCACCTGTACGCCGTCCTCGTCACACTCCTCGTGGCGGTCGCCTTCGGTGTCGCCCTGCCCGCGCTGTCGGCGACGGCCCCCGTCCGGATCATGCCGCTCGGCGACTCCATCACCGCCGGCCCCGGCTGCTGGCGCGCCCTGCTCTGGAACCACCTGCAAACAGCCGGATACACGAACATCGACTTCGTCGGCAGCGTCCCCGACGGCGGCTGCAACTACGGGTTCTCCTACGACGGCGACAACGAGGGCCACGGTGGCTACGCCGCGACCGGCATCGCCGACCAGAACCAGCTGCCGCCGTGGCTGGACGCGGCAAAGCCCGACATCGTCCTCATGCACCTGGGCACCAACGACATGTGGGGCGGCTTCCTCCCCACCGCCACTGTCCTGGCCGCATATACCAAGCTGGTCGGCCAGATGCGGGCGAACAACCCGAACATGAAGATCGTCGTGGCCCAGATCATCCCCATGAACCCGTCCGGTTGCCCCACCTGTGCGGCCAGTGTGGTGGCGCTCGACAACGCGATCCCGGGCTGGGCCGCCGGCCTCACGACCGCGCGGTCGCCCATCGTCGTCGCCGACCTATGGACCGGTTTCGACACGGCCACCGACACCGGCGACGGAGTCCACCCCAACGACACCGGCTTCCGGAAGATGGCCGACCGCTGGTTCCCGACGCTCGCGCAGGTACTCAACGGCGTGACCCCGCCGACCTCCCCCTCCCCGTCGGTGACCCCTCCACCGGCCCGGTGCACCGCCACCTACAAGGTGATCTCCCAGTGGGGCGGTGCCTTCCAGGGCGAGATCACGGTGAAGAACGACTCTTCAACCGCCTCCTCCGCGTGGACGACCACCTTCACCTTCGCCAACGGCCAGCAGATCAACCAATCCTGGAACACCACACTCACCCAGAACGGCGCCGCCGTCACGGCACGCAACGCGAGCTACAACGGCAACCTGCCGGTCGGCGCGGCCACCACCTTCGGCTTCACTGCCACCTGGAACAACACCACCAACGCGCTGCCCCAGGTGAGCTGCTCACTCGGCTGAGCACGTCGCGGGGCCGGCGAGACACGGACCGCGGAAATCCCCGTTTGACGCGGAGGACATGAGGGACACTTGACCTCATGTCCTCGCCGACCCAGGAGCCCCAGCCCTTCGCCCATCTGAGTGCGCCGAACGCCGCCCTCTACCGGGACGTGCTGCGGACCTTCGTCAGCGCCAAAGAGCGGTTCATCGTGCACCTGCGGCCCGAAGACGTGGCCGTCGAGCTGCGGCGCGACAGTGACGAGCAGCTGGCCGGCGCGCTGGACAAGCTCGTGGAGTGGCGCAATCTACGCGCCGACGCCGACACCGGCCGGGTGACGACGGTCGAGGAGTTTCACCGCAAACGCCTGCTGTTCCAGCTGACCCCGGCCGGTCAGGCCGCCGAGCAGGCCATCGCGTTCTACGAGGAGGCGATCGGCCGGCGTGGCTCGCTGCAGTCGGTGGCGCTGGCCGACATCGCCGAGCAGTTGCGGTCGCTGGCCCTGCTCGCCGGGGAGGACGTGCCCGACCCCGCCAGGGTCCACCTGCTGCTGCTGTCCCTGGCCGAGCGGTTCTCCTCGCTGGCTGACAACGCGCAGGCGTTCATGGCGTCACTGCGGCGGGCCATCGACTTCTCCGACGGCGACGTGGACGGGTTCGTCGCCTACAAGGAGCGGCTGATCGACTACATCAACCGGTTCATCGCCGACCTGGCCAACTCGGGGGCGCGCATCGCGGCGCTGCTCGTCGAGCTGGAAGGCAGCGGTCACGAGCGGCTGCTGGTGCTGGCCGCCCGGCGCGAGGCCGCCGACGCGGTGCCGGACGGCGAGGACCAAGACCGGGCCCAGGAGAAGGCGCTCGGCTCATGGCGGAACCGCTGGCGCGGGCTGACGGACTGGTTCGTCTCCCAGGACGCCGGTCATCCTTCGCAGGCCCGGCTGCTGCGGCAGGCGGCGGTGACCGCGATCAAGCAGCTCATCGACACGGTCGGGCTGCTCAACGAGCGGCGGGCGGGCCGCTCCGACCGTACGGCCGACTTCCGTACGCTGGCCCGCTGGTTCGCCGAGGCGCCCGACGAGGCGTCGATGCACCGGCTGTGGCGGGCGGCGTTCGGGCTGACCTCGGCTCGGCACCTGAGCGTCACCGCGTCCACGCTGGACGAATGGCAGGACGTTCCGGCTGCCACGCCTTGGGCGCAGGCGCCGCCGATCAGGATCTCGCCACAGCTGCGCCGTACCGGCTCCTACGAGCGGCGGGGCAAGCCGAACAAGGTGGCCGACCGTACGCGGGCCCGCCGGTTGCTGCTGGAGCAGGCCGAACGCGAGGCGGCCGAGACCGCCGCGGCGCGGGCGCGGCTGCGCACGGACGGCCCGGTGCTGCTGTCGGAGCTGGACGTGCTGGACCCGCGCGCGTTCCGGCTCTTCCTGGGCCTGCTGGGCGACGCGCTGGCCGCGCGGCACCCGGACGACCTCGAGGTGAAGACCGTGACGAGCGACGGCTCTCTCGAGGTACGGCTGGCGCTGGTCCCCGGCGGCGGCCAGGTCGAGATCCGTACCGAGGACGGCGTCCTGGCCGGGCCGGAGCACGTCGTCGAGATCACCGACCTGATGGTGGCGCCGTGACACCGGAGGAGGACCTGGCCCAGCGGCGTACGGCGCTGCGTGCCCTGCTGGCCGCCCCGCTGCTGCGCGATCCGGACAAGCTGGTGCTGGTCCGGCGCCACCTGAGCGAGCTGCGCGACTGGCTGACCCGTGAGACGGGCTGGCGGCTGGTCGTCGATTCCGAGAGCGCGCGACTGTTCAAGACGGCGCCGGACCCGTCCGACGCCACCCATCCGGCGCGCGGCCGGGCCGGCGAACCATACGGAAGGCGGCGGTACGTGGTGCTCTGCCTGGCTCTGGCCATGCTGGAGCGGGCCGACGCGCAGACCACGCTCGGCGGACTGGCCGAAGAGGTGCTGAACGCGGCGGCCGAGCCGGAACTGGACTTCGCCTTCACCCTGGACAGCCGCCAGGAGCGCGCCGACCTGGTGGCCGTGGTGCGCACACTCATCGACTGGGGCGTCCTGCGCAAGGTCGCGGGCGACGAGGACGCCTACCTGTCGGCCACCGGCGACGTCCTGTACGACGTACGCAGGCCGGTGCTGGCCGCCCTGCTCACCGGCACCCGCGGCCCGTCCACGATCACCGCCGAGTCCTTCGGCGAGCGGATCGCGGAGCTGGCGGCCGAGCCGGTCGCCGATACCGATGACCTGCGCAACCAGGCGCTGCGCCGCCGTCTCACCCGGCGGCTCCTGGAGGATCCCGTCGTCTACTACACCGATCTGGACGAGGCCGAGCGCGTCTACCTGACCTCCCAGCGGCACGCGATCACCCGCCGGATCGAGGAGGCCACCGGCCTGGTCGCCGAGGTACGGGCCGAGGGCATCGCGATGGCCGATCCCGACGACGAGCTGACCGACGTACGGATGCCCGAGCAGCGTACCGACGGCCATGTCACGCTGCTGGTGGCCGAGCTGCTCGCCGAGCGCGGTGAGCAGAGCATGGAAGAGCTCAGAAGCTTCGTTCGGCAGGCCGCCCGCGAGCACACCTCCTTCTGGCGCAAGGGCGTGACCGAGCCGGGCGCCGAGGACGGCCTGCTGGCCACGGCGCTGGGCAAGCTGACCGCCCTGCGCCTGGCCGAAGTCCGCCACGACACCGTCGCCGGACTGCCGGCGATCGCTCGCTACGCGCTCGACGCCCCCATCGTCAAAGGAACGTGATGCTCCCCGAGCCCACCTCAGAGCGCTGGAAGCCGCTGCGCGCCGGCCTGGTCGACCTGTTCTACTACGACGTGGAGGAGTTCCACTTCCACGACGGGCGGCTGCTGCTGCGCGGCAACAACGGCACGGGCAAGTCAAAGGTGCTGGCCCTGACCCTACCCTTCCTGCTGGACGGCGAATTGGCCCCGCACCGGGTCGAACCCGATGGCGACCGGCAGAAGCGGATGGAGTGGAACCTCCTGCTCGGCGGCAAGCACCCGCACACCGAGCGGCTGGGCTACGCCTGGCTGGAGTTCGGCCGCCGCGCCGCCGACGGCACCCGCGAGTTCCGTACGATCGGCTGCGGGCTCAAAGCGGTCAAGGACCGTGGCATCGTCCGGCACTGGTTCTTCGTCACGCCCCAGCGGCCTGGCCTCGACCTGCACCTGCTGTCCGCCACCGGAGTGGTGCTGACCAGGGAGAAGCTGCGCGAGGCGGTCGAGGGCCACGGCATGGTGTACGACCGGGCCGCCGACTACCGGCGGGCGGTGGACGAGGCGATGTTCGGCCTCGGCGAATACCGCTACGAGGCGCTGGTCAACCTGCTCATCCAGCTGCGCCAGCCCCAGCTGTCCAAGAAGCCGGACGAGAAGCTGCTGTCCAGGGCCCTCACCGAGGCGCTGCCGCCGCTCAGCCCCGCCCTCATCGCCACCGTCGCCGAGGCCTTCCGGGGCCTCGACGAGGAGCGCGACGCCCTGCGCGGTCTGGAGGAGGCGCGTGCCGCCGCGTCCGCGTTCCTCACCCATTACCGCCGATACGCCACCATCGCCGCCAAGCGCAAGGCGGCGGGCCCCCGCCTGGCGCACAGCCGGTACGAGCACCTGGGCCGCGATCTGGCCGAGGCGGAGACCCGGCAGAGCGCGGCGGAGACCAGGCTGGAGGAGCTCGACGACCTGCTCTCGGACCTGGCCACCCACCAGAACCAGCTGGAGGCCCGCCGCAACGCCCTCCAGGAGAGCCCGGAGATGCGCTCCGCCGAGCGACTCAAGCAGGCGGGCGAGGAGGCCCGTCGGCTGGCCGAGCACGCGGGCCGCGCCGACCGTGATCGCGACCGCCTGACCGGGCAGGTCGACAAGATGCGCGGGCGGGCGGACACGACTCGGCTCAAGGCCGACCAGGCGGCGGCCGGGCTGACGGCCGCCCAGGAGCGGACGGCGCGGACGGCCCGCCAGGCCAGACTGCCCGGCGATACACGCGAAGCCGGGTTGCTTGGCGTGCCACGCGGAGCCGGGTCTCCCGGCGAGCCGCTGGACCGGTCGGCTGCTGAGGCGCTCGCCACCCGGCAGGCCGCTGAGGCGCTCGCCACTCGGCAGGAACACGCCGTGGCCGAGCTCGAACGGCTGCTCCACGCCGTCGCCCAGGCCGAGGCCCGGCTGGCCGCGGCCCGCACGGAGGTGGACCGGCTGACGGGCGAGCTCCAGGCGTCGGCCGTACGCATCGCCGCCGCGGAAGAGGCCACGGCCACCAGGATCACCGAGCTGGTTCAGGCGTACACGCTCTATCTGGCCGGACTGACCGAGCTGCGGCTGACGGACCCCGACGGCGTGCTCGCCGCGCTGGCCGGCTGGGCGAACACCGCAGACGGCGCCAATCCGGCGGAAGCCGCCGTCAACGACGCCGTACGCGCCGCCACCGCCGCACTCGGCCGTCGCGGCGCCGAGCTGGACGCGGCGCTGGTCGCGGCGCGCCGGCAGGCGTGGGAGCTGGGGGAGGAAATCGTCAGGCTGGAGGCGGGCGGTCACGACGCCCCGCCCGTGCCGCACACCCGTGGTGCCGCCCGCGATGACCGCCCGGGCACGCCCTTGTGGCGGGCCGTGGACTTCGCCGACGCGGTGCCCGCCGAGCACCGGGCCGGGCTGGAGGCCGCGCTGGAAGCGGCGGGCATCCTCGACGCCTGGCTGACCCCCGCCGGAACCCTCCTGGCCGAGGACGACACGACCATCGTGGCAGGGGCGCCGGTGTCCGGTCCGTCCTGCGCCGTCGTGCTGCGTCCCGCCGTGGACCGGGCCGACCCGGGGGCCGCCGCGCTGCCGGACGCCGCCGTGGAGGCCGTACTGGCGGCGATCGGGCTGGGGCCGGGAGCGGCGACGTGGGTCGCGGTCGACGGGCGGTGGGGCAACGGGGTGCTGGCCGGGTCCTGGCACAAGGTCAGCGCCGACTACATCGGCGAAGGCGCGCGGGAAGCGGCCCGGCGGGCCAGGCTGACCGCGCTCCGGGCCGAACTCGCCGAGGTCGACGGGCAGATCACCGTGCTGGGCGACGAACTGGCCGCGCTGGCCGTACGCCAGGATGACCTGGCCGCCGAGCAGCGGGCGTTGCCGCCGGACGCGGCCGTCCGTGAGGCGCACGTCAAGCTGGCGGCCGAGCACGAGCGGCGCGGCCAGCTGGCGACCGAGCACGGCGTGGCCGAGCGGCTGGCGCAGGACCGGCAGGGTGAGCTGGGCCTCGCGCGGGAGCGGGCGGCGGAGTTCGCGGGCGACGTCGGCCTGCCCGTCGTCGCCGGGGAGCTGGCCGAGGTCAAGGCGGGCCTGGCCGCGTACCGGCTGGCGCTGGCCGAGCTCTGGCCCGCCGTGCGGGCGGCGCGGACGGCCGAGGAGGCCGCGCGGGAGGCCACCGACGACCTCGCGCAGGCCCGCGAATCGCTCACGGAGGCGGCCGTGGTGGCGGCCGAGGCGCGCGAGCAGGAACAGGCCGCCGCCGAGACCTACCGGGAGCTGACCGCGACGGCCGGTGCCGCTGTCGAAGAGCTGTTCCGCCGCCTCGAAGAGGTACGGCTCCAGCTGCGCGAGCGGGCGAAACAGGAGCAGCAGGCGCGAGCCGACCAGCAGCAGGCGCTGACCGAGCGGGGCCGGGCCGAGGCCACCAGCGCGAGCCTGCGCCGCCAGATCAAGGAGGCGGCCGACACGCGCGACGACGAGGTACGCGAGTTCCGCGCGTTCGCCGCGACCGGGCTGATGCGGGTCGCGCTGCCCGAGCTCGACATTCCCGACCCGGCCGCCGAATGGGCGGCCACTCCTGCCGTGCATCTGGCCAGGGCTGTCAACGCCTCGCTTGAGAGCGTCGACGACGGTGAGGGTCCCTGGGATCGGGTGCAGAAGAAGGTCGCGGAAGAGCACAAACTGCTCTCCGACGCCATGGCCAGGCACGGCCACTCGGTCGGGCTGACCCTGCGCGAAGGCGTCATGGTGGTGGACGTGCACTTCCAGGGCCGTACCCGGGAAGTGCCCGGCCTGGTGGCGGCGCTGGGCGAGGAGACCGAGCACCGCGCCCGGCTGCTGTCGGCCAAGGAGCGCGAGATCCTGGAGAACCACCTGCTCAACGAGGTCGCCGGCACCCTTCAGGAGCTGATCACCGCGGCCGAGGCCGAGGTGCGCGAGATGAACGCCGAGCTGGCCGCCCGCCCCACGTCCACCGGAATGCGCCTGCGCCTGCTGTGGAAGCAGGCCAGGAACGCCCCGGAAGGGCTCGATCGGGTACGCGACAAACTCCGGCAGATCGTCGACGCGTGGTCGCTGGAGGATCGAGCGGCGGTCGGGGCGTTCTTGCAGGAGCGGATAGCCCGCGAGCACGCCGACAACCCGGCGGCGGGCTGGAGCGAGGCGCTGACCAGGGCGCTGGACTATCGGACCTGGCACGAGTTCGCGATCCAGCGGCTCCAGGACGGGCAGTGGAGGCCGGCCACCGGGCCTGCGTCCGGTGGTGAGCGGGTGCTGGCCGCGTCCGTTCCGTTGTTCGCCGCCGCGTCGGCGCACTACAAGTCGGCGGGGAATCCGTACACGCCGCGGTTGGTGGCGCTGGATGAGGCGTTCGCCGGGGTGGATGATGATTCGCGGGCCAAGTGCTTGGGGTTGCTGGCCACGTTCGACATGGATGTGGTGATGACCAGTGAACGTGAGTGGGGTTGTTATCCGTCGGTGCCGGGGCTGGCGATCTGCCAGCTGACCAGGCGTGACGGTATAGACGCCGTTCTGGTGACGCCGTGGCGGTGGGACGGGCGTGAGCGGACACGGGCCGAACGTCCGCAGGCGATGGCCGCTGCCGTCGCCGATCCCGGGACTGAGCCCGCCTCCGCTGCCGTACAGGACAGCCTGCTTTGACGGGCGGGGTGACGGACGGAGATGCGGCGGGCCGGGGTTTGACCGGCAATGGTTTGACCGGCGGCGGTTGGACTGGCGAGGAGCGGTTGCGACCACTGTCGGGCGGCGAGGAGCGGTTGCGGCGGCTGTTGGGGGGTGAGGAGATCGCGTGGCTCGTCGACCGCGCCCGGCAGCGGCTCGAACGCGGCCGGCCGCTCACGGGCACGGTCACCCTCGGCACCGCCTCCGCGGCGCAGCGCCGCGCGGCCGAACTGCTGCTCGGCCGCCGCGCGGGCGCCGGCGCCTCGCTGTCGGTCTCCCTGGAGGAGGTGGACCGGGTCCTGCGCGCCAGCGGCGCAGCCCCCGAAGGGCTCCATGAGGCGGTGGTACGGCTCCGCGGCCCCCTGCGCGACCTGGCCGGGGAACGGGAGGCGTCGGCGTCGGCCTGGCGGGCGGCGTACGGGAACCTCGACGCCGCGACGGCCGTCCGCCCCGAGCTGGCCGGATGGCGGGCCTGGCTGGAGTCCACCGGCCTGGTCAGGCGGCTCGCCCCGGACCCGGTCCAGGCGCGGCACCTGCTCGACCAGCTGGCCCAGGTCGTGGCGCGACTGCCGTCGCCCGGCCTGCCCATCGGCCGCTTGGCCGCGCAGACCACCGGTGATGCGCACGCCCTCGACGAGGGGAGGCCGCTGGGGACACTGGCGCTGTCGGCGGCCAAGGCGCTCACCGGCCGGGCGTACCCCGGGGAAGGCGGCGCGGACGCCCGCCGCGCCGCGTGGGCGGCCGTGGGCGTGCACCTCGACGACCTGTCCTCGCTGGTGCTCTGCCTCGGCCTGCCGGGCGACGATCGGACGCCGACCGGGCGCATCCTGGCGGCGGCCCGCGCCGCGGGCGAACCCTGCGTACTGACCCTGCGCCAACTCCGCCGCCACGACCGGCCCCTTTCGTGCGGGCTGGTGCGGATCTGCGAGAACCCCGTCGTGGTGGCGGCCGCCGCCGACGAACTGGGACCGTCCTGCCCGCCGCTGGTCTGCGGTGGCGGCCGGCCGTCGGCGGCCGTCTGGCGGCTGCTCGACCTGCT
Organism: Nonomuraea sp. NPDC049028; assembly: GCF_043197735.1. Lineage (NCBI taxonomy): Bacteria > Bacillati > Actinomycetota > Actinomycetes > Streptosporangiales > Streptosporangiaceae > Nonomuraea > Nonomuraea sp. NPDC049028. The sequence goes on along the minus strand of NZ_JBICTR010000003.1, from coordinate 473,163 downwards.
GTCGGAGGGCGGTGGGCGGTTCGCGTACCACGGGGACTTCGACTGGGGCGGCGTCGCCATCGCCGCCGCCGTCCACGACCGGTATGGGTTCGAGCCTTGGCGCTTCGACACCGCCGCCTACGAGGCGGCGGCCTCCCAGATGATGGCCTCCCAGGCAGCGCTGACCGAGCGGCCGTGCCCGACGCCGTGGGATCCCGCTCTGGCCAAGGCGATGGCGCGCCGCGCGGTGCGAGTGGAGGAGGAGCTCGTCCTACCCATCCTGCTCAGCGATCTGTCGTCAGGCCCAAACGATCGAGGTACGAGATGATGGACCTGTAGTGGACTCAGTCCAGATGGCCGAGATAGGGCCCGGCACTATTTCTCCATGAGCTGCCGGGTCGCCTCCGCACAGTGATCAGCGAGTTGTCGGCCCTCCTCGACCAGGTCGTCGACGCCGCCGGGCTCGTCATCGGGCAGTGGATTGCGTTTGGTCCACCGGCGCAGCCGTGCCAAGCCTGAACCCAGATCGGGCAGCGGTGGTCCATCGGCCAGATCGAGCCGTACCTCGTGATGGTTCTGCTTGATGGTTTCCTGCATGGAAGGCGTCTCGTAGGTGAGGTTGTGGTACCTGGCGGTGCGGTTGAGCGGGCGCGAATGCCGATGTGAACAGGCTTCTGAAGATGTGGAACAGCCATCCATCCTGCCAGGTTCGGGGCAGACGAGAAGTAGACGTACCTGGTCGACGCTCCTCTCGAGCGCCAGGCCATGCGGGAGCAGTCGGACCGGGACAGCTGATCGGGTAGAGCCGTACCCAACTGGGCTGGTAGAGCCGACCAGCAAGGTGCTGACCGAGCGGGGCAGGGCCCGAGGCCCATCTCAGCCAATGCCATACGGCTTATGCCAGATGGTCGAATTCGCCGTCCTTGGCACCGTCTAACCAGGCCTGCCACTCCCTGAGCGTGAAGACGAGCGTCTCAGCGGTGAGGGAGAGACGCATCGCGACGTGGCTGCCGGCGAACGCGATTAACAGACGAGCATCCGACTGGTCAGGGGCGTGCAGCCAGTTGGCACTGATCAGATTGAGATCCTCGGGCGTTGGCTTCGCAGTCCCGCCCGTAGCTGCCAGCGGGGGAGCAGGCAGCTCGAAATAGCCGTTCTTGGCCCCATTGAGGAAGGAGTACCAGGCATCTGCGCCTGCCCGCAGTTGGGGACCGGACGGGTTTTTTGAATCACGTAAGGCGACCCCTGCGCCGTTTGGCCTCATTTGGACGCATTGCTGGCCACTACCGGTGCGACTGCTGGTGATCCAGCCCTGCTCGTCAGTCATCGCATCGCCTTCCTCGCGTCCTTGATCAGGGTCACGGAGTCATCGGGTGCTAGAGCCATCCGGCGAGCGGCGTCGGCGGCCGTGCGATAGCGGGCAACGTCGCCCGGCGCTTCCACGAAGATATCCCCGAACAATCCCTCTTGATGGGCGACGGGAGGATCCTCTTTGTCGGGAAAGTCGAGGATGGTGAACTCGCCGTCCAGTCCGGTATGACCACCCGCGCAGAATGGGATCAGATAGATCGTGATCGCTTGATGTCCGGAGAGCTCGATCAGGTGGTCGAGTTGATGGCAGGTGACCTCCATCCCGCCGACGTGCCTCCGTAGGATGGCCTCGTCCAGGATCACGGTGATCTCGGGCGGGGCGTCCCGGCTTAGCAACTGCTGACGGGCGATCCGTGCCTCGGCTCGCCGCTGGATCTCTTCCTGCGAGCCGTCCACCAAAGTGGCCGCGATCAAAGCGTGGGCGTACTTGGGCGTCTGAAGCAGCCCGGGGATGTTGTGGGCGAGGAAGGTGATCGCTGAGGCGTCGTCTTCGAGGACGAAGTACGAGCCGCCCTTGTACATGTCGCTGTACGCCAACCACCAGCCGCGCTTCCACGCTTCCCGGCACAATCTGCCGAGTGCCTCCGCCTGGGGTGAGGGTACGCCGTAGATGTCGAGAAGGAGTTCCAGGTCTTCGACGATCAGGCGGCTCTCTCCGTTTTCGACGCGGTAGATCTTCGAGCGGGACCAGGCGAGTTGTTTGGCTACCTGCTCTGGCGACAGGCCGCGTGATTCGCGGATGGCGCGCAACTCGCGCAGCAGTCTGCGTCCGCGGACCGACAGGCTGTACCGCATCTTCCTCCTCTTTTGTTTTGTCCGGCATGGCGTCGATTCCGCGTGGATTGCGCAAGGTCGATCTTTTGTGAGTTTGAGATTTCTCATAGAAGACCTGTTGCGAAGTCAGGAAGTCTCGCCGATGATAAAGCCGCATGGTCGCTCTATGTAGTTGTGTCGTCACATCCTGCCCTTGGAAGGGTAGCGTTTCGCACGCCTTTCCCTCGCCCTCCGAACCGAGGAAGGCCTTCATCGATGAGCCCGTCAACGACGACGTCCGCAAGCCTGCCGTCCCTGCCCGCCTTGCCGGCGCTCCTCTTGTGGCCGCTGATGGCGGATGCTCCCCTCGCACGACAGGCCCGGGGTCTGCTGCTGTCCGCGCTGACCACTCTGCCCACCAGTCCGAAGCGCGTCGAAGATGCCCTTCTCATGATCGGCGAGGTGGCAGCCAACGCCGAGAAGCACGCCTCCCCGCCGTACGAACTGCGGATCTACCACACCCATCGCCGCACGGTGGTGGAGTTCATCGACGGCGACTGCCGACCATTGGTCCTGCCCCCTCAGCTGATTCCCGAGTTGACGCTGGCCGACATCGACTGCTTGGAGATCGAAGCCTTGGAGCGGGGTCGTGGCCTGCATACTCTCGTCGCTCTGGCTCAAGGGGATTGCGGCGTACGGCAACTGCCCGCTCAGGGCGGCCGTCCTTGCATCGGTAAGGTGGTCTGGTTTGCCCTGCCTCGATGAGGGTCCCGCGGCGGCTTTACTCGGTCCAGGCGCGGCACTTGCTCGACCAGCTGGCCCAGGTGGTGGCGCGACTCCCGTCGCCCGGCCTGCCCATCGGCCGCCTGTCCGCGCAGACCGCCGGTCTTCGCATTCGATTCGACGCGGGAGGTCATCTTCCTCGTCTCTGGTGACAAGGCGGGGAGCTGGGAATCCTGGTGCAACGAGGCGATTCCGCTGGCCGCTGAGCGGTTCACGGAGCATTTGATCGCGTTGAAGAAGCAGGGAGGTCGATGAGCGCCGAATTCGTCAAGTAGAGCGACGTCAAGGCAAAGGCTCGCTCACTCGACCCCCGTAGCGACGCCGAGCGTGAGGCGGGCCGGCTGGCGGCGCGGGCTCGTCGAGAGGCATACAGCGCGGCTATCAGTTGCTCGTGGAGCACCGGGATTCGTCACTGACCGCGACGCTGACCGGCCGGAAATCCAGGGGAAACCGACCCGCCGTTTAGATAGCATCCGGCCCATGGAGGTCTCCAAACGCACTCTCGCCGCAGCCGCACGAGCTACCAGCTCGTCGGTTGCCGCTGCCTGACCTCCTCTTCATTCGCCGGCGACCGGGAACGGCCGCCAGCGCGTCGTCTGACTCTTGTTCGCAGTCTGTGCTCGTGGCCCTTTCCGGTCCCTCATGACCACGAAGGGCCTATTGCCATGAACGTCGATCAGACCATCAGCACCTTCCTTGACTTCTTCCAGGAGCGTGGCCATCAACGCGTCACCGGAAGCTCGCTCCTGCCGCCTTCCGGAGATTCGGTGCTGTTCACCACCTCCGGCATGCACCCGATCACCCCGTACCTTGAGGGCCGCCCGCACCCGCTCGGGCGGCGCCTGGTCAACCTGCAACGCTGCCTACGCACCACTGACCTGGATGAGGTCGGTGACAGGACCCACCTGACGGTGTTCGAGATGCTGGGTTCCTGGTCGCTGGGTGACTACGACCACCAGCAGAGTCTTCGATGGGGCTACGAACTGCTGCGCGACGGCTTCGGCCTCCGCCCCGACCGGCTGTACGTCACGGTCTTCGGTGGCGACGAGCAGGTCGGGCCCGACACCGAGTCGCTGCGGACCTGGGGCGAGTTGGGCGTGCCGGTGGAGCTGACCGGTGATGACAACTGGTGGTCCAACGGGCCGACCGGTCCGTGTGGTCCCGACTCGGAGATCTTCGTGTGGACCGGGGAGGGCCCGCCCCAGGGCACCCCGACCAGTGACCAGCGGTGGGTGGAGGTGTGGAACCACGTACGGATGCGCTACCGCCGCCACGAGGACGGCAGCCTGGAATCCCTGCCGCAATCGGGGATCGACACAGGGATGGGGCTGGAACGGCTCCTCACGATCTTGCAAGACAAGCCGTCGGTCTTCGAGACCGATGTGTTCCAGCCGTGGATGACGACCATCCCGCTTCTGTGGAGCACGGACGAGTCGTCGTCACGGGTCATCGTGGACCACCTGCGTTCCGGCATCGTGGTCATCGGCGACGGGGTCAGGCCGTCCACCACCGGGCGGGGCTACGTGCTGCGCCGGCTCATCCGGCGGGTGCTCACCACCCTGTGGCGCGATGACTCCTCCCGCCTCTTGTCCGACCTTCCTCGGGAGCTCATCGAGCACACGCTGGAGCACTTTCGGCAACCGTGCGAGGTCAGCCAGGTACGCGAGGTGCTGCTTGATGAGGAGGGACGGTTCTCCAGCCTCCTCAGGCGAGGCCGGCAGGTGCTGACCCGAGAGGGTTTTGTCGGGAAGTTGCGCGAGGAGGACTACGACTACCTGCACCAGACCCATGGCCTGCCCCGTGACCTCGTCGACGGCCTGCTCACCCAGGGCGGACCAGGTCCATCCACTGGCACGCCGGGCTCTCAGACGTAGGGAGCAGGCCCCGCTCTTCTTACGCGGCCATATCCCATCGGTCGAGGGACACGGTGATCGGGTGGTTCTCTCGTAGCTGGGCCAACTCCGCCTCCGTGAGCGAGGTCGCGGAGGGAGACGTGCCCCCACCTTCCACCCCGCATGCAGCAGGGCGTCCTCGAGCGCCTTGATGGGGTTCGGGTGGCGAGCCAGCCGTGCAGGAACGACGCGAACAGCGCCTGCCTCGCCCGGCTGTGCTCGTCACGCTCTGCGAACGCGCGTGCCCCAGTAAGGGCCGGAAGAACGCGGTTTTGTTGAGTACCCCGATGTCAGCCGACCGCCTCCTCTGGGGCGTCATCGTCCTCCTGCGCTGCTGGCAGCGCTCGGACTGCCCGCTCTGCCATAGCGGAAGCGACCAACTCGGGACTGCCGAGAGGACGTGCGGACTGCTCCGCGGCGTGAAGTTCGATCAGCTGCCCCTCGACCACCTTGAGGGCGTGAAACTTACGCGCTGTCACGAATACCCGACTTTCCATAGAGCCGACCGTTTCGTTGTACGCCTTGACTGACCGGTCGAGCGCGCCGCCGAGCTTGTTGAGGTGGCCGCCCATGAGCGACAGGCGCTCGTACAGCTCCCGACCGAGGTCGTAGATTTGCCGGAGATTGTCCTGCAGTGCCGCCTGAGTCCAGGCGAAGGCGATCGTGCGGAGCATGGCGATCAGGGATGTGGGCGTCGTGATCAGTACGCGCTTGGATACCGCGTACTCCAGGAGGGACTGATCATGCTCCAGCGCCGGCTGGAGGAAGGCGTCGCTCGGCACGAAGAGGACCACGAACTCCGGCGACACGGCCACCCTGCGGAAGTACTCCTTGCTCCCGAGGGCGTCCACGTGCTTGCGCAAGTGCTTGGCGTGATCGCCCCAATGCTTCTTCGCTTCGCTCTCCTCGACGGCCTCGGTCGCCGCCATGAACGCCGCCATCGGTACCTTCGCGTCCACCACGACCTGCTTGCCGCCGGACAGGCGGACCACCATGTCGGGCCGGAGGGCGCTTTCCTCATCGGCGAAATGGACCTGAAGGTCGAAGTCACAGTGTTCGACCAGGCCGGCCAACTCTGCGGCCCGCTTGAGGTGCATCTCTCCCCACTGGCCGCGAACCTGCGGCTTCTTGAGCGCCTCCACCAGGTTGCGGGTCTCCTTACGGGTTCGGACGCCCTCCTCGGTCAGAGTGACCAACTGCTGGTCCAGCTTCGCCTCTGCTGCCACACGAGTGCTGCCGAACTCCTTGAGTTGCTGGTCCATCTGCGCCAGCCGCTCGTGAACGGGCTTGCTGGCCGCACTCAATGTCGCCTCGGCCTTCGAAACCAGTTCCGTCTCGGTCTTCTTCAGCATCTCGGCTGTCGTGGCGCGCAGTGTCTCTTCCAAAAGCTGATTGTTGTGCTCGCGGCTCTGGTCAAGCTCCTTGCGGACTGCCTCCAGGGCCGTGGCCTGCTCCTGAAGGGCCTGCTTTTGCGCGCTTAGCTCGCCGAGCTGCTCCTTGAGCCGCTGAATCTCCGCGCGCAATTCCCCTTCCGTGGCTGTCAGTGCCGAGACCTCCAGGTTGGTTTCGCGAACCCGGCGCTCGCTCTCTGACAGACGGCTCTGCTCGGTGCTGAGGGACGCTTTGAGCTGCTCCACCTCGGCCTGTCTGTGCTGCAGGTCGGCCTGGGCCGCCTTGGACTCAGCGATGAGGCAACCGATCCGCTCATCGAGAGCCTGGCGCTGAGTGAGCGAGGTGATGTACTCCCGCTCAAGCTCCGTGGCTCGCTCCTGGGCCTTGTCCCGCTCCACGCGCAGATTCTCGGCTTGTTCGCGGGCCTGCCGGTGCTGCTGTTCAGCGAACTTCATGTCGGCGCGCTCGTCGGCGCTCCGGCCGCGGGCGATCAGGTAAGCGACCGCGGCGGAGACAACAGCGACCAGGATCGCAAGGATGACAACGAGTTCGGGGGCCAACGGGCTTCCTCTCGGACGTACCGCAACCGGGGGTCGGCTGGGGAAGACGCGGTCACGGGAGTCCCGTCCTCATCCTCAGAGAACAGGCATCCCAGCAGGAGCAACTGTAGGCCTGAGCATCAATCCATTCTCTTAATTCATTGATATACCCTGTTATCAAATATTAACTGTCGATTTGGGACGGTTTGGTTATTGGCGAGTCGCGCGATATTCCCATCGGCAATTGCGCTGGACGACACGCTCGACGAGGATCGGCTCAACACGATCGGTGCCAAGCTCGACATCCTCAGCGAAGACCTGGAGATCAGCCGGGCGTCGCCCCTGGTGTTCATGCTCGACGAAGAAGATCATCTCCGCAAACTTCGTCGGGTTATGCCAGATGGTCGAATTCGCCCTTCTGGCGCCGTCCAACCATGCCTGCCACTCCGCGAGCGTGAAGATGAGCGTCTCGGCGGTGGAGGAGAGACGCATCGCGACGTGGCCGCCGACGAACACGATTAACAGCATCCAGCCCTGCTCGTCAGCCATCACATCGCCTTCGTCGGGCCCTTGATCAGGGTCACGGAGTCGTCGGGTGCCAGGGCCGTCCAGCGAGCGGCATCGGCGGCCATGCGATAGCTAGGTTGCCTTTTCCCGAGCTAGGTTGCCTTTTCCCGCGGCCAGGTGCCGCCCGTCCGCAGGGTCAGCCCGCCGCCCAGTGGCGGCCTGCCGATGAGCGGGTTGCTGTCCTCTTCGAGGAGGAAGACGGGCTCGCTTTCGACGTGGCGCAGGAGGTCTCCGCCAACCCAGCGTTGATCGCTCGCCGGAGCCGACGTGACCTAATCGCTCACTGTCTGCGCAGCGCAGATCGCGAGAAATATGTCGAAAGCCACCGCCCCGTAGGCGGTGGCCACGATATTGCGTCGGTCAACCTATCGCGTCAGATATGAGCGTGATGATGTGAGTTATAACCCACATCATCATATTGACTACAGCAAATGGGTGCATCCCGGTCCTTTCGGACATTCCTCTACATTGCCGGACGTGAACCGTACCCCAGGGGGAAGGTTGGCATATCTATCAAGCTTCCCTTTTCTGGCTTAAGCCTTTCACGATCCTGTGCCAGGGTGTGGCGGTTCGCCGAAATGATCTTTACGGGATGCCGTGCGGAGCGCGGGCATGCCGAGGACCCGGTGGCATGGCCTGGTGCGATCCGTGGTGTCTCTGGCGGACAAGTTGCCTTCCCCTACGCGGCGGTGTCCCAACGACCGAGGGACGTGGCGATCGGGTGACTCTCCCGCAGCCGGGCCAGTTCCACCTCCGTCAGCGAGGCCGTACTCGGAAAGGTGTCACCCACCTTCCACCCCGCGTGGAGCACGGCGTCCTTGAGTGCCGTGACGGGGTTCCGGGTGGCGAGCCAGCCGTGCAGGAACGACGCGAACAGCGCGTCCCCCGCCCCGGCGGTGCTCAGCACGCCGCGCGGCGCGACGGCCGCCGCCTTGATCAGGGTGCCGTCGCGCAGCCCCATGAGGCAGCCGCGCCCGCCGAGGCCCACCGCGGCGATCGCGCACCCGGGATAGCGTTCGAAGACGCTCGCCACCCACTGTTCCGGCGGGCCGGCCAGCCGTTCGTGGCTGCAGAAGACGATGTCGGCGACCTCCAGCCAGGGCCGGTTGTACGCGTCGTCGATGTCCGTGATCAGATGGACGTCGACCGCGATCGGCACGTTCCGTGCCCGTGCGTGGCCCAGCAGGGGCCGGACGAACGCGGTGTTGGTGAGCACCGCGAGATCGACGTCGCGGACCAGGCGGCGGAACACCTCGACGGGATATTCGGCGGTGTTGACCGCGGCGACGTACGGATGCCCGGAGCGCCGTCCGTCCGGCGCCACGAGCACCACGCCGAGCGATGAGCGCGGCACCTTCACCACCCCCGGCCCGAGCAGCCCGCGGGCGCGTAACGACGCGTTGATCGCCTCACCCGCGACGTCCTCACCCACGAAGGTGCACAGGCGCGCCTCGTCGCCCAGGGTGCGCAGGGTGTCGGCGATGTGGCACGCGGCCCCGGACACCTCGGCCCGCATCCAGTCGGGGAACCGCAGCGACGTGTACGGGAGCGGGAACTCCTCGACCGGCATGGCCATGTAGAGGCTGCTGACACCCGCTACCACTACCTTGCTGCCCATTTCTTCTCCTTCAGGGGGTGAGATGCGGCGGGGGGACCGGATCGGTCCGCGGAATGGTGAGTGGCTGCGTCATGCGCATCAGCCGGTACATCAGGCGCCGCATGTTCCGGTCGAAGCAGCCGGGGGCCGAGGTGAGCCGGGCCACGACGGCGTCGTGCCGCCCCTGCCAGTGGCCGGCGGCGGCCGCGCGCAGCTGGGCCGCCAGCGGCCCATGGGGCCGTAGCCGGGGCGCCGCCGAAGCCAGCAGCCCTCCGGCGGACTCCGGGTCCACGTCGTCCTTCGCGTCGCCCACCAGCAGGACCGGGGCGCCGCAGACCGCGCCGTACACCGCGACGGAGCCGTGGTCGCCCACCACGTGATCGGCGGCCACCAGCGCACCACGCCAGTCCGCCTCGGGCGGTATCAGGACGAGCCCGTCACGCAGGCAGTCGGCCAGCCAGGCTCTCACCTGCCAGACGCCGTGGCCGAACCAGACATTCGGATGGAAGAGCGCGGCCACGCGGTAGCGGTCGCGGGGCAGCTCGGCCAGCATCCGCCGGAACAGCTCCGCACGCCGCCCGAAAAGGGATCGTGTCCCCCAGGTCGAGGTCACCACCACGAGCTCGCGGTCGTCCTGGACGCCGAGGGCCTGGCGGTAGGCGCGCCGCTCTCCGGCACTGGCCACCAGCCGGTCATGGGAGGCGTCGCCGACGACCTCGGCGACCGCGACGGCCTCCGGACAGCTCCGCGCCAGCCGCCCCCGCTCCGCGTCGTGGGCGAGCACGATCGCCGACGGGACCACCATGCCGTCCCGGACCAGCTCCTGAGCGCTGAGCCCGTACACGCCGCGGGCCGCGACGGCGCCACCGCCCAGCCGGCGGCTGACTCTCTTCTGGTAGCCCGCGCCGTGCGGGATGACGACGAGCGGCGCGTGAACGTCCTCGATCCCCCCATAGGCGGCGGACACGGCGAGGTCGAAGCGCTGTCGAATGGCCAGCCGCCACGGCATCACCACGCCGCCGATGCGCCCGAGCAACTCGCTCACCCCGTTGCCGAAGACATCCGGGGCCCTGGTGAAGACCACCTGGACCCGCAGATCGGCGGCGAGCAGACGGACGACGTCCAGCAGAATCTGCCCGGACGTGACCGTGTGAACGATCACGAGTACGGTCCGCAGGCCGCGGCGCGTCACCCAGCGCGCCGCATCCGGCCCGACCGGCACGTGGTACCCCTCTGAACAGGACATCGGGCTTTCGACCCCCCATTTCGCGTGCGACGCGGTTTCGCGCCGCCGTATTCGCCCGGCCGTAATCCCCGTTTCAACGGCTCTATCCAAGGGTCCACCGCTTGCCTGGACAAAACCTTGCAACAATCGTGAAGTTGAAGAGTCAGATCAAAGGTGCGTATGGACCATTAAGCGAATGCGCGGGAAACTGGCGGCACGTGGGTCTTTAGCGGTGAAAGGACACTCGTGGAGTTCCGAATACTCGGCTCCGTGGAGTTGTGGTCCGACGGGGAGGCATGTGAGCTCGGATCGGCCAAGGAACGGTACATCCTGGCCATCCTGCTCCTGTCGCCTGGGCAGCCCGTGTCCATCGAAACCATGATCAACCGGGTTTGGGGCGACGCGCCGCCGGCAAAGGCGCGCGAGAGCGTCCATAGCTATATCGCCCGGCTGCGCGGACGCCTGAATCGCCGGTTCGGGGATAGCGGGGCACGACTGATTTCCCGTTCCGGGGCTTACCTTCTGGAAGTCGATCCCGAGCAGATCGACCTGTATCGTTTTCGGCGGCTGAACGTACAGGCGCGCGCTATCGCGGCCAGCGGCAACCCGGAGGACGCGCTGCGCCTGCTCCGCGAAGCGGAGAATCTGTGGCGGGGCGATCCGCTTTCCGGCCTGTCCGGGGAATGGGTGACGCAGGTCCGTACGAGCCTGGAGAGCGAGCACCGGGCGGCGATCGGCACCCGCCTGGCGATGGAGCTCGACGCGGGCCGGCACGCCGAACTGGTGGGGGAGTTGTACGGGCTGGTCGATCAATATCCGTATGACGAGTCGTTCGTCGAGCAGCTGATGGTGGCCCTGTATCGCTGCGGTCGCCAGGGTGACGCGCTGACGGCGTACCACCGGGCCAGCCACCGCCTCTCCGACGACCTCGGAGCCGACCCCGGGCCCTCCTTGCGCGGCACACACGACCGCATGCTCCGCGGCGATCCGGACCTGGCCGTGCCGCCCGCCCGCCACCGCACTCCCGGCGGGCCGCTCGCCGACAACCTGCCCCGCGACATCGCGGACTTCACCGGGCGAGAGGCGGAGCTGAACCAGCTGTACGCCGTGTTGGATCGTTCCCCGTCGGCGGTCGTGATCGAGGCCATCGACGGCATGGCCGGGATCGGCAAGACGGCCCTCGCCATCCACGCGGCGCACAGGCTGGCGGACCGGTACCCGGACGGGCGGTGGTACCTCCATCTCCGCGCGCACGATCCCCACCAGCCGCCGCTCGATCCCGCAGAAGGTCTCGACACCCTGCTCCGGCTTCTGGGAGAGGATCCCAAGCGCATCCCTGGGACGCTGGAGCCGCGTGCCGCGCTGTGGCGAGCGTGGGTCGCCAACCGCAGGATGCTGATCGTGCTGGACGACGCGGCCGGCGCCGACCAGGTGCGGCCATTCCTTCCCGGGGCGCCCGGCTGCCTCGTGCTGGTCACGAGCCGGCATCGGCTCGCCGGCCTCGAAGGCGCGCGCCCGCTCCCGCTGGACGCTCTGGCGCCACCGGAAGCGGCGCTGCTCTTCCGCCGGATCGTCGGCCAGGACCGGCAGCTCGACGCGGGTGACGTCAACCAGCTGGTCCGTCTGTGCGGCTACCTTCCGCTCGCGGTCACGATCATGGCCAACAAACTCCGCCATCGGCCGGCCCGCGGGGTCGGAGACCTGGTGGCCAAGCTGTCCCGCTCCAAGGACCGGCTGGCCGAGATGCACGCGGGAGACAGTGACCTCGTCACCGCGTTCGAGCTGTCGTACCGGGAGCTGTCCCCGGAGCGGCGGCACGCCTTCCGTCGCCTGGGCCTGCACGTCGGCGCCGACCTCACCGCGGGCGCGGCGGCCGCGCTGATCGGCTGCGACCTCGAGCGGGCGGAGCGCGTCCTGGAGGAGCTGATCGACCGCCATCTCGTGGAGGAGCCGGACTCCGGCCGGGTCCGCTTTCACGACCTGCTGCGCGCCTATGCGGCGGAGCGCGCGGCCGAGGAGGAACCCGTCGAGGAGCTGCGGCGAGCCGTCCACCGGCTGCTCGACCTCTACCTGCACACCGCCGACCAGGCCGATCGCGTCCTCTACCCGCACAGGCGCCGCGCCGCCGTGGACGTCACCCATCCGCCCGTGGATCCGCCGTCCGTGAGCGACCCGCGTGCCGCCACCGAGTGGCTGCGCGCCGAGCGGGCCAATCTGCTCATGTGTGTACGTCACTCCGCCGAGCGGGGCTTTCCGGCGCATGCGGCCCACCTCTCGCAGGCCGTCGCGACGTACTTCGAACGATCGGCGCTCTGGGAGGACGCCGCCCGCGTCCACGAGCTCGCCCGCCAGGCCTGCCAGGAGATGGGCGACCGCGAGGGGGAGGCTCGCGCGGAGCTCGAACTCAGCCTGGTACGCAGCCGTACAGGCGACTACGCCGTCGCTTTCGAACATGCCCTCAACGGCCTCAGCGCTTTCCGCGCCCTCGGCGACCGGCGCGGCGAGGCCGACGCCCTGGACCATCTCGCCCTCGTGCACTGGCTGTCCGGGCGCAACCGTGAGGCACTGGCTTACGCGGAGGAGGCGCTTGGGCTGTTCCGTGTCGTGGAGGACCGGTATGGGGAAGGGAACGCGTTGCTGCATTCGGGGATCGCGCTGTCGTACCTGGGGCGTACGGAGGAGGCAGTGGCCGTCTTCGAGAGCTCGTTGGAGATCGTGGAGGAGATGGGGGACGTCGCAACCAAGGCGATGTTGTTGAACAATCTCGGGGAATTGCACCTCAACCGTGGTGATCATCGGGAGGCGCTCGGACTCTTCCGGGACTCGCTCGCTGTCATGCGCGAGACGGGGTGGCGGCAGAACGAGGCCGTGGCCTTGAACAACGTGGCCGGCGTCATGGCCCGTGAAGGGCGCCGCGACGAGGCCTTGCATTTCTATCGTGAGGCTTTGTCAACTTATCGCGAGACCGGTGATCGCCGGAACGAGGCGGACGCGTTGAGCAATATCGGGTCGATGTACCTGGACGCGGGGCTGACCGCTGAAGCGCTGATCCATTTCCAGAAAGCGCTTGCCCTTTCGGGCGATATAGGGGATTTGTACGAAACTGCGCGTGCGCTCCAGAGGATTGGTGACACTCAGCAGGCTAGTGGGCAGTTTGTCCTTGCTCGGGATACTTATGAGCGTGCGCTCTCTTTGTCCAGGGATGTGGCGGATCCCCAGTTGGTGGCGGGTTCTCTCCAGCGTCTCGGTGAGAGTCTTCTGCAGATTCATGGGAGGAGTGCGGCGGAAGAAGTGTGGCGGGAGGCTTTGGGGATATTTGAGCGGTTGGGCGCTCCAGAGGCTAGGATTCTGCAGGATCGCCTCAACGGTCACGATGTAGCGGGATAAAAGCTGGCGCCCAATCTCCTTATTGCCCTATCTAAAAGGATATGCTTCACTTGCCGCGGTGAACGCGACAAGTTCTAGAAGGGTAAGAAAATGCCCCATATCTTCCCAATGATGATGATGTGGGTCCTGGAGGCGCTGAAGGTGGTTTTCAGCTAAGGGACCCTCAAGAGAGATGGTCCAGGCGGCCCCTGAGCCGGAGATAGGTCGCAGACTCGGCTTCGCCAAGCACTTCCAGCGCCATCTCATAGCAGTGATGTGCCTCTTCCGGTCGGCCGGTACGTTCGGCCAGCTCGCCCAGGCCCTCCAGGGCCGCGGCCCGGCCGGCCGAAGATCCCAGCTGATCCATGATCTCCAGCGCGGAACGCAGCTCACGATCCGCCTGCTCCTGATCGACATGGGCATACCCAAGAAGGATCCCCACTCGGGCCCGGTTATAGAGGTCGTCGACCTCGCTCAGCATCCTCCGCGCCTGCTCCAGATGGATCACCGCGTCAGATCCCCGCCCCTGAGCCACGAGAACGCCGGCGAGATCCGTAAGTCCCAGCGCGGCCTGCCGGTCGGCCCCCGACTCCCGGTACATGGCGATCGAGGCGGTGAACCTGGCGATCGCCACCTCATGGTCACCCCGCGCCGCCGAGACCAGCCCGAGCCGCCGCAGTGATCCGGCCTCTCTGCCCCGCTCGCCGAGCCGGCGCCAGATCTGCAGCGCCTCCTCGAACCGCTCGACGGCGTCGTCGTAGCGCCCCAGGTCGTACAGGCTCAGCCCCAGGCGGTTCAGCATCTTCGCCTCGGCGTAGGGGTCTCGGGCCGCGCGCGCCGCCGCCAGCCCCGTCTCCTCCACCCCGACCCGCTCCACCTGATGGCCCATGTACAGGAACAGCGACCACATGGAATCGGCGAGCTGCCATGCCGAGACCTCCCGCCCCCGTGTGTATGCCAGGGTGACGGCGGCGCTCAGGTTCGCGCGTTCGGCCGCCAGCCAGCCGAGTGCGTCCTGTGGGCCGCCGAAGTCCGTCGGCTCGGCGGGCGGCGGTTCGGCATCGCGAGGCAGCCCGGTGCGGTACGGCCGGAGCTGCCGTTCCGCGTTCGCGGCCGTGGCGAGGTACCAGGCGAGCAACCGCCCCTCCGCGCCCTCACGGGCTTCGCGCTGGTCCTCCGCCTCGGCCAGTTGGGCGGCGTGCAGGCGGACCAGCGCGTGATGGAAGCGGTAGCGGCCGTCGGAGATGTCGGTCAGCAGGTTCGCGTCGGTCAGCTCCCCGAGCAGCCGCCTGGCCTCCAGCCGGGGGATGTCGGCGAGCGCGGCCACCGCGTCACCACCGAACGTGCTCCCTGGTACGAGAGCCAGATACCGGTACAGCCGCGCAGTTTCGGGGCCGAGCGCTCGGTAAGAGAGGTCGAGCGCGGAGCGGACTGCCATGTCGTCTCCGATCGTCAGCGTCCGTTGCTCCTCGGCCAGCGCGGTGACCATCTCGCGAAGCGGCCAGCTCGGCCGCGCGGCCAGGCGGGCCGCCGCCACGCTCAGGGCCAGTGGCAGCCGCATGCACAGTTCGACCAGTTCGGAGGCCGCCTCCCGCTGCCGGTCCACCCGGTCGCTCCCCAGGGTGTCGCGGAGAAAGGCCAGGCTCGCCGCGGCGTCGAAGCGGTCGACGTACACCCCGCGCGCACCCTGCGCCAGCAGGCTGGTCAGCCGGTGCCTGCTGGTCACCACAGTGACGCTCGTCGGCGAGGCCGGAAGCAGCGGGCGTACCTGAGCCGCAGTCAGCGCGTCGTCGAGCACGACGAGCAGCCGTTGGTCATGGGTCACGGTGCGATACAGCGCCGCCCGCTGGGCCGGTTCGCCCGGTATGAGCTCCGCCGGGATGCCGAGGGCGTGCAGGAAGTCGCCCAGCACTTCCTGAGGGGAGGCCGGGGCACGGTCGGAATGTCCGCGCAGTTCGGCGTACAACTGCCCGTCGGGGTAGTACGAGCGGATCATGTGCGCCCAGCTCAGGGCCAGCACGGACTTGCCCACGCCCACCGAACCCGTTATCAGCACGGTGACCGGCACATCCGCCGCGTCCTCCCGCAGGCCATCGAGCTCGGCGATGGCGGCTTCACGGTCGATCAGACGCGGGCGCGGGGGAAGCTGGCTCGGCGCGGGCAGGGAGGCCACTTCGTGGAAATGGACTCCGCCGGATATGTCACGGGCTTGGACAAGCGAACCATAAACTATCCCACCCGCCTCGTTATACACAATTTCTGACAGTTTTCTCTTGGCTATCACGCCGTTTCGACACCAATCCATGCCTAGGCCCGGCTTCTGCGCCATACAGACGGAGCGGTCCGGAATGCGGGCATCAGCTGCAACGATGACGGATGAAAAAACATGCTGCAATATGCCGAGGATTCATTTCGGGCATGATGCTCTGTATTCTGTCGCTGACATAGGCGGTGATATTGGCCTGCACCAGTCGGAACGCCCACAGGGTGACTACACGACACCGCAGCGAAACGGTCGCCCATCGGAGATTCGCGGTGCGGCCATTACATACAGGCTCAAGGGGTGAGCCCCTCTTGATGGACGACGGGGTGGATCTTCTTCGTCAGGAAGGTCGAGAACAGTGAACTCGCCGTCCAGTCCGGTATGACCACCCGCGCCGAAAGGGATCAGATAGATCGTGATACGTGCCTCCGCCGGATGGCCTCGTCCCAGGATCACGGTGACCTCGGGCGGCATGTCCTGGATCAGCAGCTGCTGACGGGTGATCCGTGCCTCGGCTCGGCGCTGGATCTCCTCCCGCGAGCCGTCCACCAACGTGGCCGCGACGCCTGGGCGTACTGAGGCGTCTGCAGCAGTCCGGAACCCCGAGGCTGGGTGGCCCGACCACGCCCGGAGCTGTTCGTGAACGTTTCGACCGGACGGGGCCTCGGCATGATCCGTGAGGAACGATTGCGAGCCGCATCTGCGAGCGCGCACAGCCGGTGACTGCGTAAAATGCCCGTCCAACCCCGTTGGTGGATGGAGAGATACCTTCCCCGTATGATGTACACCTTTGAGCAACTCCGAGGCTTTGTCGCCGTAGCCGAGGAACTGCACTTTGGTCGGGCGGCCATGCGGCTTCGCATGACCCAGCCGCCGCTGAGTCGGCAGATCCGGAAACTCGAATCAGCCGTGGGCGTGCAACTGCTCGAACGTGACAATCGGCGCGTGGCGCTCACGCCGGCCGGTGAGGCCTTCCTCGGCGAGGCTCGGCGCATTCTGGCCATCGCCGAAGCCGCGTCCGATCTGGCGCAGCGCGTCCACTTCGGCACCTGTGGCTTGATTCGGCTCGGCTTCACGGCCACAGCCACGTTCAGTGTCCTTGGCCGTATGCTCAACCAGCTCGAACACGAATTGCCGGACGTACAGATCGAACTGTTTGAAATGGTGACCCGCGAACAGGTCGCAGCTCTCGCCGGCGAGGACCTCGACCTCGGACTGGCACGCCCACCGTTCGACCCCGAGTTGTTTGATTCCCTCTTGGTGTATCGCGAGGCACTATTGCTGGCGGTGCCCGCCGGGCACCGGCTGACCCGACTCGATCGGCCCGCGCACGCCGACGACCTCGGCACAGAGCCGTTGATCTTCCACGGGCAGCAGCGAGCTCGCTACTTCTACGACCTGGTGGTCAGCACTGTGCCGCTGACCCAGGAACGAGTGGTGCACAGCGTGAGCCAGGTGCTCACCATGCTGTGGTTGGTGTCCGCCGGTCGTGGTATCGCCTTCGTTCCCGCATCCGCCGCCCGGAACAACGTCCCGGGGGTTGAATACGTACCCCTGGCCAGTCGCCATCCCGAACCCGTCGAACTGCACCTACTATGGTCGCGGCACTCGCGTAATCCAGCGCTCAGCCGGGTGCTGCACGCCCTGGGGACCGGTTGCCCCGATGGTCCGCCCACGCGGTGACCTTGGTGTTTACTGAGCGCCGCCGCCGATGATGCCATCACGGTATCAAGTGATACGGAAATGCTCTTGGACAAGCATCATCGATGCTCCTAGCGTGACGGCGTGGCGCTGACCCCCCTTCCGAACCGGCCAGCCGATTGACCACCGGCCTGCTCGCGTTTCCCGTGACCCACTTTGACGATCAACTCGCCGACGACGACTCCGATACCGTGACCACCTCGCACGGCAGGCGGAACTCGGTATGGCTGGACCAGGTGTGGTTCGATTCGCCTCGCGTGGACCTGCGAACCTGCCCGGAGTGGGACCGGTCGAGTCGATCAGAACCGACGTGACCGAAGTGCTGCGAACGCAACGCTTCGACACGCGCGCCGAAGCCGAGGCGGTCGCCCGCTCCGTCCGCGCCGGCTGGACCTGTCGGGTCGACCTGACGCCATCGAGTGCCATCGCCATTCCCGACGACGGGTCACCGGTCTTCAGAGCCGGCTAGCACCCGTACCCGGCATAGACGCACATGAGACAACGCGGCGTCCTTCCCATCAGCCATCTCGTTGCACACCGGGGTTTCGTCATCACGCCTCGTCCGCACCCCCCAGAAGGGAAACCGCACATGGAATCGAGCAACGTGGATCGCAGAACACTGTTCCGCGCTGGCGCCGCGACGGCCGGGGCCGGCCTCGCGTCGATGATGGCCTCGTCAGACCCTGCCGCGGCAGCATCCGCCGACGCCCAGGAGCCGGGCAACACCGCCAAGCCCCGCATGGTGCTGGGCACCCAGAGGCGCTCGCCGTCTGAGGCCGCGCTCCAGGAGTTCAGGCGCCACGGCGTCGCCCGAGTGTGCGGCTACCCGGTGGACCCGCCCTACGACCAGAAGACCGGCGATCGCGGGTATTGGCTCGTGTCCGAAGTGGAGCAGGAGAAGGAGCGCATCGAGAGCCAGGGCCTGGAGATGGACATGGTCGCCCTGCCGTTCCTCGAATCATCATTGATCGACACCGACTTCCGTCCCGCGATCATGATGGGCAAGAGTCCTGAGCGGGACCGGGACATCGAGGACATTCAGCGGATGATCGAGGCCTGTGGCCGTGCCGGCGTCGGAACCATCAAATACAACATGAGCATCCTGGGTGTGATGACCACGGGTGAGGTGCCCGGCCGCGGGGGATCGAAGCTACGCCAGTTCCGTGCGAGCGACCTCGACTACACCTTGCCGGACACCATCGCGGGCAAGGTCGATCCGGACACGTACTGGGAGCGCATCGACTACTTCCTCGAGCGGGTCGTCCCGGTGGCGGAGCAGTACAAGGTGCGTCTCGCCTGCCACCCCCAGGATCCGGGAACGCCGCCGGGCGGGTACCGCGGCGTGGTCGAGAACGTCCTCAGCGTCCCCGGTGGCAAGGGCCTGTTCACGTTCCTGGATCTGCGCCGCAACCGCTACCACGGCCTCAACCTCTGCTGCGGGACGCTGGCGGAGATGCTGTGGAACCCGAAGCGAGAGATCTACCCCATCGTCCAGCGGCTGGCCGCCACCAAGCGGGTGTTCAACATCCACCTGCGCAACATCAAGGGGCGGCGCAACGACTTCATCGAGACGTGGGGCGACGAGGGTGACATCGACCACGCGGAGATCATCAACATCCTGGCCGACGCGGGATACGACGGGGCGATCGACCCCGACCACGTACCTCCGAGTGACGCCGACCCATCGAAGTCGCAGGCATACGCGCATGGGTACGGCTATATCCTCGGCATGATCGCGGCCGCCGAACACCGAGCAGCGCGACGGAACCCCCGAGAGTAGCCGTTCCGCGGCGTTGGCCACCGCAAGATCGCTCAACGCAGCCCCTGAGCGGCGTCCGGCTCTGCTCCGCAAGGCGCTCAAAGCCGCTGCGGGTCGTACGAGATATCTGGACAGCGACGAGGCATCGGAGGCTATCGCGGCAGCGGCCATTGTCGCCTCTCAGCGCAGCGGTGTGCCGATCACCTCGCCTTATGCGCCGGACTTCCTGCTGGAAGGCGGCAGAGTGGAGATCGATGACGAGCTCGTGACGCTGGCCGTGCGGGCGCTGGACCGGGTGATGGGTGAGGACTCGGAGTGGCTGGAGCTCTGGGAGGACAGCGACTCCTCTCCGGAGGCCGTGGCCGTCATTGAAGGCATTCGCGGTGCTCTCTAGAACGGCCCCGGTCCACTTGGATGGACCGGGGCCGTTCGTCGTGACCGGACTTGGTCTACCTCTCCTTGGAGGCCGCGGGTCACAGGCTGCGGGCGGTGATGTCGCCGCTGGAGGTGGTGGCGTGGATGTCGAGTTCGGCGGTGCCGTCGTTCTTGAGGGTGTTGGCGATGCGGCCGTGGGCGGTGCCGGCGTCGAGGGAGGCCGAGACGCCGGCGGCGGCGCTGATCGAGATGTCGCCGGACTCGGTGCGGAGCACGACCTTGCCGCCGGTGGCCTCGGCGATCCGGATGTCGCCCCGTGCGGTGCTGATCTCCGCGGCGCCGCCCAGCCGGCCGACCTCGACGTCGCCGTCGGTCGCGGTGAGGCGGAGGCTCGCGGTCTCGTCCAGCTTGATCTGGTGGTACGCGCCTTCGAAGGTGACGTCGCCGAGGCGGCCGACGGTCCGCAGTTCGGCGCTGCCCGACTTCCCCTCGACGCGGGAACCGGTGGGCAGCTGGATCGTCACCTCGATGGATCCGGTCGGGCCGAGGTACTGGTTCTTCTGCGCGGTCTCGATCCGCAGGACGCCGTCGGCGTATTCCACCGTGGTCTGCTCGGCGGCCTTGACGTCACGGCCCTTGGAGGCGTTGGCGGGCAGGACCTCAACCGTGGTGTCGGCCCGGTCGGCCGCGATGAACTGAACGCGCCCGGCGGGGATGTCCAGGACGGCGGTGATCGGGGCGAGGGTGTCGAACTGCTGCATCATGTGCTCCTTGTGCGGTGTTCTTTCGATGTCCACCATCGCCAATCGCTCTGATACCGGGCTGTCGCCGTCCTGACGCCGCCGCTGACATAACGCGGAGAGCAGCCGGCCGGGCCCCGGATCCACCCTGCCGAGGTGATGGAACGCGGTGCCGGCGGTGTAGGAGCCCGGCCTGCTCAGCGACCTGTCGCCTGTGGATCTTCATGGGGAGAGCGGTGCGGGAGGAGGAACGGTGGGCGCTTACTCCAGGTCGTAGACGGTCACCGGGATGCCTTTTGTAACGAGCCGGTGGGTGATGAGCGGTTCGATCCGGTCCCATGTCCCGCCGGCCAGGCCGCAGCCGATCCGTGGCATATGCAGGCTCGCGCCAAGTTCGATGGCTTTGATGGCGACGGCTTCCAGGCTCCGGTCGACCGCGTCGTAGCGGATGGGCGGCCCTTCCTTGGTGGGCCGGATGCCGTGCTGGCCGATCATGTTCGCCACCCACAGGGATTCCTCGACCTGCACCAGCTGCACCTGGCCCAGCTCGAATCCCGTACCTGAGCGGTGCCAGGCGCGGAACTCGGCCTCGGGTTCCGGCCAGCGGCGGGAGACGGCCAGGACGAATCCACGGCCCCAGCCGCCGACGTCATTGCAAATGTGGCAGATGATGCGCGGCTCGTTGCCGGCCGGGTCGGTCGCGTCGCCCGTGAGATAGGTGATCACGGTCTGGACCTTAGGCAGGTAGACCGACAATTCCTGTCGGACATGCTTGGCAGGATCTCCAGCGTTGATCCCCGATGACGTGGAGACTCGATGAACGCCGACGACTACGCCTGGTTCGACGACCACGACGAAAGTCTGGCCATGGCCTTCTGCATCACGTTCGTTCGAGGGCTGACCCCGCAGGAGGCATTCGACCGGCTGGGCATCACCGTCCATCCGGAGGCGGGCATCGAGGACCTTCTCGACGAGGGAGCGGTCGCTGCGAGCGCGGTTGAGGGCGGCGTCATCCTCATCGAGCCCAACGGCTTCGCCGGGATACAGGACTCGGTGACCAAGCCGCTGTCGGCGGGGACGGTGACAGCTTCTGTGTTCCTGAACATCAACGCCGACCAGCACTTTGTCCACGCAGCCGATGGCGAGGTGGTGACCAGGTTCGAGCCTGACTATCCCGGCTCCCGATCGGGCAGTGATGAGGATCGACTGCTGGCGCACATGGTCGCACTCGGCATGCCCATCGAGGATGTCGATGACGACGATGAGGACTGGGGCGATCCGATCCACACCGCGTTCGCGCTTGCCGAGCGGGCCACGGGAGTGCGGCTCACGCCGCAGGCCCTCGACAATCCGACCCTCATCGGATCCACCAGGCCCTCACCTGACATGGATGCCCAGGTGGGGCAGTTCCCACCAGGGACCCGCTCTGATCGACACTCCTGGTCTCTTGGCTGACCGTTCCTGGCACTCGCACAGAGACGCGCGGAGCGCACGTCAAGCGACGTGACCAAGAGAGATCGTTTCCCCGTGTCCCGAGCGACCGGCCACAGGACACGCGGTGGCATACCTTCGGCGAGTGCACGGGCCGGTCGTACCTGAAGCGGTTGCGGTGAGGTGATCCGAACTGTGAGTGCGGAGGTCAGGCGCTCCCGTTGAACGGCGTGAGTCGTAACCTC
This sequence comes from Nonomuraea sp. NPDC049028, assembly GCF_043197735.1. Classification (NCBI taxonomy): domain Bacteria; kingdom Bacillati; phylum Actinomycetota; class Actinomycetes; order Streptosporangiales; family Streptosporangiaceae; genus Nonomuraea; species Nonomuraea sp. NPDC049028. The sequence goes on along the minus strand of NZ_JBICTR010000003.1, from coordinate 451,185 downwards.
AGGGACGTCGGGGCAAGGTCCTGCGCATAAGGCGCGAAGTTCGCGACGTCGGCGAACGGGAATCCGCACGCCTTGAGGTCCCGGGTGTTCTCGTGCAGACGGCTGAGGCTGAGTAGCTCATCGAGAGTTGCCGCTCGGCTTTGGTAGATGGGCAGATGGTCGTTCGCGAAGTAGCCGCGCGCCGCCCCGGGAGCCGCAGGTACGCTTCTTAATGTATCCGACCGTGCACGTTACGTGACTATTCGAGGTCGGAATGTGCGGCAGTCGAGGGAAGGAAAGATGCGCGAGGTGCGCCAATTGTACGGATTCGAGCTGGAGCTCGAAGTGAGCGAATGGCTCAATAGTCTCAGCGACAGCGATTTCAAACGAGTCGATGAGGTGGCTGGCCTGCTCGCCGAGAAGGGCGCCGAACTTGGCGGACCGTGGTCGGACCACTTGGAAGGTCCGGTCTGGGAGCTCCGGGTACGGCTTCGGGATGTTGCGGCCCGGGTAACGTACTGGTGTACTGCCGACAGGACCTCGTGTTGCTCACGGTCTTCCGCAAGACCAAGCAGCATGATCAGCGACAGATCGATCGGGCGGTGTGGGCGCAGAAGATCTGTGAACGAGACCACAACGGACCGGTGGCCGAGATCTTTGAGAGGCAGGTGTGATGGCCGGCTACCACACCCGCTGGGTACGCCCTGAGGTGCGACCGGATGATCCCGAACGGATCGCGATTCAGGAGGCCCTGGCCTTCGGTAAGGCCGTCTACGACCGTCGGACCTCTCTCAATCTGACCGTTGAGGAACTCGCCCAACGGGCGGGCATGACCGTAGACGAGATCGAATGCCTGGAAGAAGGGGGCACGACACCTACGGTCGCATTGTTGCGGTATATGGCTGCCGCTCTCGACGCGGATGTGCGGTTGACGTCCGGGCACGATCTCGGTTCGGTGTGGTTCGAAGCCCACGCAGCCTGAACGAAGCCATTGGTGGAAGCACCCGCAGTCGAGAGGTGGATGGTCGGCAGGTCGCGTCCCGTACACCGCTGGCGGCGTCAAGCTGGAATGTCAGGCGGTCCCGTTGAACGGCGTGAGTCGTAGCCGCAGGGCTGTGGGGGCCAGGTCCTGTACATAGGACGCGTAGTTCGCGACGTCGTCGAACGGGAACCCGTACGCCTTGTGGTCCCGGGTGTTCTCGTGCAGGACCCGCGCGTAATGGTTGCTGACCGACGTGAGATAGAACGTGCTCCGGTCGGTCGTCGGCTGGTCGGGGTGGTTGTGCAGGGTCGAGCGGTTGAACGCGGCGCCGAGGATCGCCGCGACCGGACCGGAGGTGCCGCCGGCGTCCAGGGCTCCGTTGCAGTAGAAGATGTCGCGGGTGCTCGGCCGGGCGAACGTCCGGATGCCGTTGTTGAAGACGAGTTGGCCGCCGGACACCCGCCCGGGGTACGTGGTCCCGCCGACCGTCACCCGCAGGTTGGCCGAGGCGTACGTGTTCCAGACCTGAGTGATGTACGGATCGAAGTACGTGGAAGAGAAGATGCCCGAGTCGATGCCGTGTCCCGGAGCGATCACCCGGAGGTTGTCGCCGACGATGAGGGGCCGGAAGGCGGGGTTGGCCGCGATGCCGGCGAAGATGGTGTCGCGGCCGTTGGGGACGAGGGTGCCGACGGTCTGGCTGGACTGCCCGTCGAGCCGGAGCTCCATCGGGATGCTGAACATGTCGACCATGGTGGTGTTGCAGAACATGCCGTCGCTCTTGAACGTGAACTCCATGAAGTCGTGCAGCACACCGTAGCTGGGGTCCGAGCTCACCCAGCCCGCCGGGTGCTGTAACGCCGGTCGGCCGTTGCCGTCCGTGACCACCCTGAACTTCACCTTCTGGCCGATGGAGACGTAGATGCGGCCGGACATCCATGGCAGGTTGAGGCGGGTGTCGCCGTTGGCGGCGAGCGGGATGGACAGGTCGGCGAAACCGTCGGGGCCGTTGAGTGAGGCCGATACCGGCACCCTCGTGCCGTCCGCGCGGACGTAGACCTGCTGGCCGGTGGCCAGGTCGGTGCCGACGATGTAGAGGAAGATCGCGTTGTTGGCGTACCGGAAGGTGTGGTTGACGACGGTCAGGGGGAGCACCGTGGCGGCCTCGGCTCGGGGGGGCGAGGGCCAGCACCGGAGTGGCGGCGGCTACCGCCGCGCCGGCGAGTAGGGTTCGTCTTGTGATCATGGTTCGGGCTCCTCACGGTCGTGCCGGCTGCGGGGTAACCTTGCCGCCCCAAAGGCTAAGAGAGCGCTCTCTCGCAGCTTTTGGTTAAGTTTCTTTTCTGTAAAGCGGGCTGTCAAGGGCCTGGGTGGCGGTCAGTGGAGGTGAGGTCGTGAATCTGCTCGACGACGACGCGCTCGAGCGTTCCTCCGTCGTGGCCAACTGCCGGATGAACCGCGAACGCCGCCTGCCCGGCTACAACCGCGAGTTGGGCATCGACGTCGTCGACACACTGCGTGTCCGGCGGCGCGCGGGGGAGCCCGTGCGTTGGCTCGATCTGTGCTGCGGGACGGGGTACGCGCTCGGCCAGGCCGCCGACCTGCTCGGCGGCGAGGACGGCGAGGACGGCGAGGGCGGCGAGGGTGGCGAGGCTGAGATCGTCGGTGTGGATCTGGTCGGCTTCTTCGCCCGCACGCCGTGCCCGCCCCGCCTGCGGCTGATCACCGCCTCCGTCACCACATGGCGGCCCGAGCATCCCTTCGACCTGATCACCTGCGTACACGGGTTGCACTACATCGGTGACAAGCTCGGGCTACTTGCCAGGATCGGCACATGGCTCGCCGACGACGGACTGTTCCTCGCGAACTTCGACGTTCGCGCCATCCGTCTGGAGGGCGGCGCGCCCGCGGGCCGCCGCCTCACCACGTCGCTGCGCTCGCAGGGCGTGAGGTACGACGGCCGGACCCGGCGGATCGGCTGGACGGGGCGGCGTCTCATCGACCTGCCGTACCGCTACCGGGGGTCTGACGATCAAGCCGGTCCCAACTACACCGGCCAGCCCGCGGTCAACTCGTACTACGAATACTGCTGAGCTGGGGTCTTCCCATTAGCTCGTGAGCAGAGCTAATCTTTTTGGGATGAGCGCAGCGGACCTTCCTGACGCCCTCGTCGGTGTCCTGACCGGTATCCAGCGGCTCATCCGGCGTCGGCTGCGCCAGGGGATGACCGGGCCGCCGCTCCGTGGCGCCCAGGTCGAGTTGCTGCGGCTGGTCGGCGCCAATCCCGGCATCGGCGTCTCGGCGGCGGCCAAGGAGCTCTTTCTGGCGGTGAACTCGGTGTCCACGCTGGTCAATCAGCTCACCGCCGCCGGGCTGCTGCGGCGCGAGATCGGCCATGACGACCGCCGCTCCGCCCGGTTGCTACTCACCCCCGAGGCCGAGGCGCGACTGCGGGCGTGGGAGGAGCGGCGGGCCGCGCTCGTTCGCGAGCGGGTGCAACGACTCAGCGAAGAAGACCGGGTCGCAATGGCCGCCGCGCTTCCGGCGTTGCGCCGGCTGGCCGAGGGTCTGCAAGAGGAGGCGGAAATGATATGAGTGACGACACACCGGCCGTCGCCTGTACGGGCCTGCGCTACTCCTTCGGGCAGACCAGGGCCGTGGACGGCCTTGATCTGACGGTCGTCGCCGGTGAGGTGTTCGGTCTGCTCGGTCCCAACGGCGCCGGCAAGACCACCGCCATCCGCTGCGTGACCACACTGCTGCCCATCCCGTCCGGGATGGTGCGGGTTTTCGGGCACGACGCGGCCACCGAGCAGATGGCGGTACGCCGCCTGCTCGGCTACGTACCCCAGCAACTGTCGGCGGACGCGAGCCTGACGGGACGGGAGAACGTCTCCCTGTTCGCCCGCGTCTTCGACGTCCCCCGCCGTGAGCGGGCGGCCCGTGTCGAGCAGGCACTCGAGGCCGTGGGGCTCGGCGAGGCCGCCGACCGGATGGCCGCCACCTTCTCCGGCGGCATGGTACGCCGCCTCGAACTCGCCCAGGCGCTGGTCAGCGCGCCGCGCCTGCTCATGCTCGACGAGCCGACGATCGGGCTCGACCCCATCGCCCGCACCAGCGTGTGGGAGCACATCATGGCGGTACGCGCCGCCACCGGGATGACCGTCCTGGTCACCACGCACTACATGGACGAGGCCGACCAATACTGCGACCGGGTCGCGCTCATGCACCAGGGACGCGTACGGGCGCTCGGCACACCGCAGCAGCTCACCGACGACCTGCGCGCCCGCCTCGGCGACGGCTCGGCCCCGACGCTGGAGGACGTCTTCCGTGACGTCGCCGGCAGCGGCCTCGGCGACGGAGGAGGGGAGTTCCGCGATGTCCGACGTACCCGCACCACTGCCACTCGACTCGGCTGACAGGAGCGGCTTCGACCTGCTGCTCGTTCCGCCGCGTGCCCGCACCGGGTGGCGGGTGCTGCCCGCCAGGGTCGCCGCGATGTGCGTGGTGGAGCTGCAGAAGCTGCGCCACGATCGCACCGAGCTGTACACCCGCGCCGTCCAGCCCGCTCTGTGGCTGCTGATCTTCGGCGAGACCTTCACCCGGATCAAGGTGATCCCCACCGAGGGCATCCCCTACCTGGACTATCTGGCGCCCGGGATCATCGCCCAGTCCACCATGTTCATCGCCATCTTCTACGGCATCCAGATCATCTGGGAACGCGACTCGGGCGTCCTGACCAAGCTCCTGGTCACGCCGACGCCGCGAGCCGCGCTGGTCACCGGCAAAGCGTTCGCCGCCGGGGTCAAGGCGATGATCCAGGCGGTGGTCGTGGTGCTCATCGCCGCGCTGCTGGGCGTGAGCATGACCTGGAACCCGGTACGCCTGGCCGGGGTCATCGTGGCCGTGGTGCTCGGCTCGGCGTTCTTCTCCTGCCTGTCGGTGACGATCGCCGGGATCGTGCTGACCCGCGACCGGCTGATGGGCATCGGGCAGGCCATCACGATGCCGTTGTTCTTCGCGTCCAACGCGCTCTACCCGACCACGGCCATGCCCGACTGGCTGCGGTACATCAGCGTGGTCAACCCGCTCAGCTACCAGGTCGACGCGCTGCGCGGGCTGCTGCTCGGCATCCCCACGAACCTGCCGCTGGACTTCGCGGTGCTGCTCGCGGCCGCGGCGCTCGGCATCACGGCGGCCTCCTGCCTGCTGGGGCGGCTGGCGCGGTAACTCACCGGCTCAGCCAGGTGAGGGCGCCGGTGACCAGGGCTTCGACGCCCATCGGCAGGGTTGGGGAGATCAAGGGGGCGAAGAAGGGGGAGTGGTTGCCCGGTACGTCCTCGGCCAGGCGGCCCTCCCGCTCGGCGCGCGCGTACTGGGACGGATCGATGCCACCGAGACCCCAGAAGACGGAAGGCACCCCGGCGGCGGTGCCGAAGACGCCGAAGTCCTCGCTGCCCATCATCGGCGCCAGGTCGGCGACCCGGGCGGCCCCGAAGCGGGTGGTGAAGGCGTCGGTCACGTCGGCGGTGGCGCCGGGGTCGTTGGCGGTCAGGGGGAAGGCGTTGAGGGTGTGGAACGAGGGCGGCCGGGGCGCGCCGGACGCCGCGGCCTCGGCGTTGACGACGCGTTCGATCGCGGCCAGCAGGGTGCGGCGGACCTCGGGGGAGAAGGTGCGGATGTTGAGCGTGATGGACGCCTCGTCGGCGATGACGTTCTCCTTGTGGCCCGCGTGGATCTGGGCCACCGTCAGCACGGCGCGCTCGAAGGGGGACACCTCACGGGAGACCACCGTCTGCAGGCGCATCACGATGGCCGCGGCCAGGATCACGGGGTCGACCGTACGTTCCGGCTGAGAGCTGTGCCCGCCCCTGCCGTACAGGCGGATCTCCATGCTGTCGGCGGCGCCCAGGATCTCTCCCGGCCGGATGAACACCGTGCTCGCCGGTCGCGGGAGGACGTGCTGCCCGAGGACGACGGCCGGCCGGCCGGTCAGGTCGAACAGCCCGTCGTCCACCATGGCCTGAGCCCCGGCCGCGATCTCCTCCGCGGGCTGGAACAGCGCCACGAGCGTGCCCGCCCACTGGTCGCGGCCCGCCGACAGCAGGTGCGTGGCCCCGGACAAGCAGGCCACGTGCATGTCGTGGCCGCAGGCGTGCATGAGTCCGTCATTGGTGCTCGCGTACGGCAGGCCGGTGCGTTCCAGCACCGGCAGGGCGTCCATGTCGGCGCGCAGCGCGACCGTCGGCCCCTCCCCGTTGCGCAGGACGCCCGCCACGCCGGTGCCGCCGATGCCGGTGCGCACCTCGAACCCGGCCTCCCGCAGGCGATCGGCGGCGATGCCCGCCGTGCGCTTCTCCTCGAAGGCGGGCTCGGGGTGCTGGTGCAGGTCCCGGTAGAGCGCGGCGAGCTCGTCCCGGGCCGCGTCGTCGAGCCGGCCCATCACCGCGTCGATTCCCCTCATGCGAGTCCTTCCAGCGTGATGATCTCCTTGATGAGGGTACGGCGGGCGGTGTCGAGCTGGTCCGGGGCAGGGGTGATTCGGGGGAAGCCGTCGGGCAGCTCGCGGAGTACGGCGTGGTACAGGGCGCTACGGCGAGGCTGACGCGCCGGTCGCGGCAGGCGGAACAGCGCGGCCACCAGCCGGTCCACGGTGCCGGTGTCGAAGACGGACTCCCACGCCTGCCGCTCGGGCCCGAATCCGAAGCCCTCGCGAGGGTCGAGCAGCCGGGTCGCGGCGGTGGCCGCCTCATCGACCGCGAGCCCGACATCGGTGCTGTCGAGCACCACGCCGTACTCGCGCGCCGCCGCTTCAGGCGAGACCACCCCGCGCTCCACGTCGCGCAGGACGGCGGCGGGGTCTCTGGTGTACGGGTCGCCGTAACCGCCCGCGCCCGAGGTCAGGAGGGTGACGACGTCCCCACGCTCCAGCGGCAGCACATCGATCTTGAGATGCCGGCGCTCTCCCGGCGTGCCCGGGTTGACGATCAGCTCCGTAGGCGCGCCGGGACCGCCGCCCCGCACACCCCACGGGCGGAAGCACAGCCGTTCCAGCCCCCGGGCCAGCAGTTTCGAGCCGTCGTCCAGCACGCGGAAGGTCAGTTCGAGACCGCAGCCGCCGCGCCAGCGCCCGGCGCCCCCGGAGTCCGCCCGCAGGCCGTAGCGGAGGATCTCGACGCCGATCTCCGTCTCGACCGTCTCCACCGGGTTGTTGGACAGGTTGGAGATACCGCTGTCGCGGCCGTCCACTCCGTCGGCGCCGTCGCGGGCGCCGGTTCCGCCGACCATCGGCTCCAGCACCTGGACGTTCTGCTGCTCGGCCACTACGACGGGCACCACCAGGCCGCTGGAGGCCGCCGGGAGGATCGCCGAAGCGGCGAGCCCCAGCGCGCCGCCGACGGCGTCGTTGACGCGGGACGCCGAGGCATGCCGTACGCCCACGGCCGCCGGGCGCACCGGGTTGACCAGCGAGCCCTCCGGCGCGGTGACGCTGATCGGCTCGATGAGCCCGGCGTTGAGCGCGATGCCCGGGTCGAGCGTGCAGATGAGCGCGAGCACCCGAGTGGTGATCCAGGCGTGCGGCCGGCCCAGGGTCGCGATGTTGAAGGCCGCGGCGACCTGCGGATCCGTACCGGTGAAGTCGAGATGCAGCTCGCCCGCGTCGAGGGTCGCGGTGACCGACAGGCGTACCGGGATGCTGGAGACCGCGTCGTCGTCGAGGTAGTCGACGAACCGGTAGGTGCCGTCGTCGAGCCGGGACAGGGCGGCCCTGGCCTTGCCCGCGGTGTAGGAGACCAGGTCGTCCTGCGCCGCGAGCACCGTGTCCACGCCGTGCTGGGCGATGACGCCCGCGAGCCGTTCGCGGCCGGTGCGCAGGGCGGCGAGCATGGCCCGGATGTCGCCCTGGTTGGCTTCCGGCGTGCGGCTGTTGGCCGTGATCAGCGCCTCCACGTCGCGGCTCGGCTCGCCCGCCTTAACCAGCTTGACCGGCGGGATCTGCAGGCCCTCCTGGTAGATCTCGTCGTTGATCGGCGACAGGCTGCTCGGCACCCGGCCGCCGATGTCCGAGCAGTGGATGAACGCCCAGCCGTAGCCGACCACCTCGCCCTCATGGAAGTACGGCTCGATGACCTGGATGTCGGTGAGGTGGGTGGCGAGGCCGCCGGACCGGTACGGGTCGTTGGTGATGATCACGTCGCCCGGTTCCAGCGGCCCGGCGCTCCGTACCGCCTCCAGGAGGTTCAGCCCGACGAACCCCGACACGCCGATGCCGCGCGGGTAGGCGACGAAGCCGCCGTCGAGCCCGGCGAGCGCGCAGCAGAAGTCGGCGGTCTCCTTGACGTACAGAGACCGGCTCGTACGCTGCAGCGTCAGGCACATCTCCTCGGTCAGGGCGCTCAGCCGGTTGCCGACGATCTCCAAGGTGACGGGGTCGAGCCGCACGATCAGGCCTTTCGATGTAGATGCAGGTTCCCGGCGCCGTCCACGTCCCCGGACCAGCCGGGCGGGACGACCACGGTGGTGTCGTCCTGCTCGACGATCGCCGGGCCGTCGAACGCGTCGCCCACGCCCAGGGTCGTCCGCAGGTGGACGTCGGCGGCGTGCCACGCGCCGGCGAGCAGGACCTGCCTGCGGCCGTGCGGGGTGGGACGTCCCGTTCCCGGGCGTACAGCGGCGGACGGCAGCTCGGCCACCGGCCCGACGACGCCCAGCCTGGCGGTGCCCAGCTCGATGGGGGCGTGCTGGTCGCGGAAGCCGTACAGACGCTCGTGCTCGGCGTGGAACGCCTCGGAGATCGCCGCCACCTCGAACCGGCCGGGATCCAGGGCGACACGGAGCTCGTACGCCTGGCCGGAGTAGCGCATGTCGGCCGAGTAGGACAGCGAGGAGCCTGCCGCGGCGGCGGACTGTTCGGTGAGCCAGGCGCGGGCCTGGCCGGACAGTTCGCCGAGGATGTCGGCGAGACGGGCGGCGCTCGTGGGGTCGAGGCGGCGGCGCAGGCTGCGGGCGAAGTCGCGGCGCAGGTCGGCGCCCGCCGCGCCCAGGGCGCAGAAGGTGGCGGCCGTGGGCGGTACCACGATGTGGGTGATGCCGACCTCTTCGGCGAGCATCGCGGCGTGGGTCGGGCCCGCGCCCCCGAACGGGACGAGGGTGAACAGCCGGGGGTCGAGGCCGCGCTGGGCCATGATCTTCTGGAGCTCGGTGGCCATGCCCGCCGTGGCCACCCGCAGCGCGCCCGAGGCGACTCGGTGCGCCGCCTCCTCAGCGGCGCCGTCCCCCGCGGAGCCCAGGCGGGTGGCGAGGTCGGCGAGGGACTTGCCGGCGGCGTCCGCGTCGAGCCGCATCCGGCCCCCGAGGAACGTCGCCGGATCGATCAGCCCGGTCGCCAGGTAACAGTCGGTCACCGCCGGACGGTCCCCGCCCCGGCCGTACGCCACCGGGCCGGGCTCGGCCCCGACGCTCTCGGGCCCGACCTTGAGCACCCCTTGATCGTCCACCCGGACGACGGACCCGCCGCCCGCCCCGATCGCGCTCACCGCGACGACGGGCACGATCAGCGGCAGCCCGCCGACCGTGGTGTGCGTCGCGAGTTCGGGCGAACCGTTGACGGTCACGGAGATGTCGCTGCTGGTGCCGCCCATGTCGAAGGTGACGATGGCGCCCATGCCGAGCCGGGCGGCCGCGGCCACTCCGGCGGCCGGGCCGGACAGCACGGTCTCGATGGGCCGTTCGGCGGCGGAGCGCAGGGTCATCGACCCGCCGTTGGACGCGCTGATGAAGATGGGGGCGGGCACGCCCAGCGCGCGTACCCGGCTCTCCAGCCGTCCGAAGTAATCGCGCATCAGCGGCTGGATGTAGGCGTTGAGGCAGGCCACCAGCGCCCGCTCGTACTCGCGTACCTCGGGCCAGACAGTCGCGGAGGCCATCAGCGGCAGCTCCGGGAGCCGCGCCCGCAGGCCGGCCGCGACGCCCTCCTCGAAGTCCGGGTCGGTGTAGCCGTGCAGGACCAGGACCGCCGCCGCGTCGGCCCCGGTGGCGCGCAGCCGGGCGGCGACGCGGTCCAGTTCCGGCGCGTCCGGTTCGGCCACCGGCACGCCGCCGGGGCCCAGCCGGGCGGAGATCTCGACGATCCGGTCACGCGGGACGAGTGGTTCCTCCTTGCCCGCGTACAGGTCGAAGGAGGACGGCATGCGGCTGCGGCCGATCTCCAGGATGTCCCGGTAGCCCTCGGTCACGACCAGGGCGATCCGCGCGCCACGGCGCTGGATGATGGCGTTCAGCCCGATCGTGGTGCCGTGCGTGATACCGCCGATCTCCTCGGGCCGCAGGCCGGCCTGCGCGAGGATGGCCGCCAGCCCGTCCGCGACGGCTCTGGAGGGGTCGGCGGTCGTGCTCGGCTCCTTGTGGTGGACCACCAGGCCGCGTTCCGGTACGGCGGCGACGAGGTCGGTGAACGTGCCCCCGACGTCGATGCCGATCCGCGCCATCAAGGGAACAGCCGTAGTCACAAAGCCTCCGAAATACGAGCGAACCTATCGGCGATCACCATCACGACCACGCTCGCGGCCATGAGGAGCGTGGACACCGCGGCCATCGACGGGTCGAGCTGGTACTGCACGGCCGAGAAGATCCGCAGCGGCACCGTCGTGGTGTTGGCACCGGCCACCAGAGCCGTCACGGCCACCTCGCCCAGCGACGTGACCGCGGCGAGGATCGCGCCCGCGAGGATGCCCGGCCGCAGCAGCGGCAGCGTCACGGTGAAGAAGACCCGGGCCCGGCCCGCGCCCAGGCTGGTCGCGGCCCGTTCGAGAGCCGGGTCGAGGTTCGCCGCGCTCACCATGACCGCGCGCACCACGAAGGGCAGCGCGACCAGCGAATGGGCCAGCCACAGCCCGGGGACGCTGTTGATCAGGCCGACGCCGTGGAAGTAGTAGAGCAGACCGAGCGCGGTGATGATCTCCGGGACCATTAGCGGCGACAGCGCCAGCCCCTGAAGCAGCCGCCGCCCGGGGAAGGAGCCCCGCGCCAGACCGTAGGCGGCGAGGGTGCCGATCACCACGGTCGTCGGTACGACCATGAGCACGAGGATCCCGCTCAGCCGGAACGACACCTGCCAGTCGGGCGAGCCGAGCACCTCGGCGTACCAGCGCAGTGACAGCCCGGACGGCGGGAAGGCCATCGAGGCGTCCCGGTTGAACGAGCTCACCACCAGCACCACCAGCGGCGCGATCAGGAACAGGAAGACGGCCGTCGCGCAGGCGCCGCCCAGCAGCCCCACGGCCCTGTCGTAGCCGAACCTCCGTCGCCGCTCAGCCATGGAGCCGCCGTTCCCAGATCCGGAACCCGCCCGCGAGCAGCGTCGTGGACAGGAGCGTGAGCGCCAGCAGCGCGAAGCTGAGCGCGGCCGCGACCGGATAGTTGAACACCGTCTCCACCTGGTCGTAGACGCGGATGCCGGCCAGCGGCTGGGTGACGCCGCCGACCAGCAGCGGCGTGATGTAGATCCCCATGGCGAGGGCGAAGACGATGAGCGCACCGGTGACCACGCCGGGCAGGCTGAGCGGCACCGTGACCCGCAGGAACGTCCGTACCGGCCCGGCGCCGAGCGTCTGGGAGGCCCGGTGCAGGTTGTGGTCCAGCCCGCCGAGGGCGGTCGTGAGCGGGATGATCGCGAACGGCAGCAGCACGTGCGTCACGGCGATCACGACCGACGGGTAGCTGGTGAGCAGCCGCGCGGGCTCGTCCCGCAGGCCGGTGGCGACGAGCAGCCGGTTCACGACCCCGTTGCCGGACAGCAGGACGACCCATCCGTAGGTGCGTACCACGACGCTGGTCAGCAGCGGCGAGATCACGATGACGAACAGCAGGGTGCGCATCGTCCCGGGGGCGCGGCGGGCCAGGACGTACGCGGCCGGGTACGCGAGCAGCACGCACAGAGTCGCCACCAGCAGCGCGGTGGCCAGGGTCTCCAGCAGCGAGCCGTAGAAGTAGGGCTCGGTGAAGACCCGCTTGTACTGGTCGAGGGTGAAGCCGGGCAGCGCCGTGTTGTAGGAGTCGACCGGGCTGAAGCTGAGCCGGAGCAGCTCCACGAGCGGCACCAGGAACAGCGCCGTCAGGAAGACGACCAGCGGAGCCACGTACGTCAGACCGGCCCATCGTTTGGCACGGGTCATCCGCCCGCCCCCACGTCTCCGTCCGCGCTCACGTCTCCGGCGTCTCCGGTGGCTCCCACGTCTTCGCCCGATCCCGCTCCCGTGTCGAGGACGATCACGTCCGCCGGGTCCCAGTGCGCGACGACGCCCGAGCCCGCGCCCGGTGGGTCGGCGGAGTCGGCGCCCGTGTCGGCGACCTGCACGGTCAGCGTGCGCCCGTTCGCCAGCCGCACCTCCACGTGCCAGGCGTCGCCCGCGAAGGCGCGGTAGCCCACGGTCCCGGGCACGCCCTGGCCATCAGCGCCCAGCCGGATGCGTTCGGGACGAATCGCGACCACAGCCCGGCCGCCCTGCCGGACCGGTAGCGGGCCGGCGTCGAGCAGGATCCCGTCCACGTCGAGCCGGCCGTCGGCCACCGTGCCTTCCAGGACGTTGGCCGCGCCGATGAACTGCGCGACGAACCGGGTCGCCGGCCGGCGGTAGACCTCGTCGGGGGTGCCGAGCTGCTCGATCCGGCCGCCGTTCATGACCGCGATCCGGTCGGACAGAGCCAGCGCCTCCTCCTGGTCGTGGGTGACGAAGACCATCGTGGTGCCGATGCGGCGCTGGATGGCCCGCAGCTCCACCCGCATCTCCCTGCGCAGCTTGGCGTCGAGGTTGGACAGCGGCTCGTCGAGCAGCAGGACGGCGGGCCGGATGGCGAGGGCGCGGGCGAGGGCCACCCGCTGCTGCTGCCCGCCGGACAGCTGCCGGGGGCGGCGGTCCGCGTAGCCCTCCAGGCCGACGAGGCGCAGGGCCTCGCGTACCCGCTCCTCCCGCTCGGCCCGGTCCAGCCGCCGGATCCGCAGCCCGTACGCCACGTTGCCGGCGACGGTCATGTGCGGGAACAGCGCATAGCTCTGGAAGACCATGCCGAGCCCCCGCCGGTACGGCGGGCGGTCCGTCACGTCGGCGCCGTCGATCACGATCCGCCCGGCCGTCGGCTGCACGAAGCCGGCGACACAGTTGAGCAGGGTCGTCTTGCCGCAGCCACTGGGCCCGAGTATCGAGAGGAACTCGCCCTTGCGGATCGACAGCCGCTCCAGTTCGAGCACGCGGGCGCCCTCGTAGCCGGCGGCCAGGCCCTCGATCTCGACGTGTCCGGCGCCTTCCTCGGGCAGTTCGATCAGCCGAAGATCTGGTTCCACCGCTGCTGCCATTCGTTCAGCTTGGGGGTCGCGACCGCGTAGTCGACCCAGATGAACTTGCGATAGACCTCGGGTCCGTGCTGCACCCGCTGGTCGAACTCCTTGCTGTAGGTGATCGTGTCGTTCCCGGCGGCGTACCAGGTGCCCTCGGCGAAGGGCTTCTGGTTGGGCGCCGCCGTCAGGTAGTCGAGGAACTTGGTGGCGAGAACGGTCTTCGCCGTGCCGGCGGCGACGAAGTACGAGGTCAGCGCGCCCACCGGACCGGACTTGGGATAGGTGTAGCCGATCGGCGAGCCGGCCTGCTCCATGGCGAAGGCGCGGCCGTCCCAGAAGGGCATGATCCAGGCGTCGCCGTTCTCCATGACCGTGGCGGCGTTGCCGGCGTTGGCCGGGAACGACGACACGCAGCCCTTCAGCTTCGCCAGCTGGGTGAACGCCTTGTCCACCGCGGCGGGGTCGGACAGCTTGCCGCCCTGGGAGGTGACCAGGGCGGAGAAGAACTCCAGGCCCGGGTTGTAGGTCAGGGGCGGCAGCGCGACATGGCCGCAGTACTGCTTGTCGAAGATGTCCGACCAGTCGGCGGGCGGATTCTTGATCTTGTCGGTCCGGTACATCAGCCCGGTCGAACCCGTGGTGAGCGGCACCCCGTACTGCTTGCCGTCATAGGCGGACTTCTCGGTCAGTACGGGGTCCAGCTCCTTCCAGTGCGCCAGCCGGTCGGTCGGAAGCGGCTGGAGCAGGCCAGTGGCCGCGGCGGGGCGCGAGGCGTCGGGCGTGAAGGCGATGACGTCGAACGGCGGGTTCTCGCCGCCGGCCGCGCGCAGCTTGGTGAGCCATTCGGCGTTCGCGCCGTAGACGAGGTTCACCTTGACGCCGGTGTCACGCTGGAACGGCTCGACGAACGACTTCTTGAACAGCTCACCCCAGGCACCCGCGAACGCGGTGACCGTGATCTCCTGCTTCGCCGCATTCGTCGAGCCGCCGCCCGTGTCCACTCCGCCGCACGCCGCGAGCCCCAGCACGATCGCCACGCCCGCTGCCGCAAGGCGTGTTGTTCCGCCCCTCATCAATCCCTCTCTGTCTGAGCCGCCAGTCAGGCCCGAAGACAAAAACCGACTATAACAGTCGGAATGATGGGTTACTTTACCCCATGCCGAGTTTGACCTGGTGCGCCCCATACCCCACCTATTGCGATGTATGGCAGTCTGACTGGCTGTATGGGGTAAATGGCGGGGTCACCGCCGGCTGAGCCAGTGAGCGAGCCGGTCCAGCGACAGGTTGATGCCGATGAAGATGGCCGCGATGAGGATGGCCGCCGGGATGACGTTCGAGAAGTTGGCCGCGATCCCGTTCAGCCCCCGGTCCACCAACTCGTCGTAGCCCACGATCAACCCGAGCGCCGAGTCCTTCAGCAGTACCACGAACTGGCTGATCACGGCCGGCATCATGGCCCGGAACGCCTGCGGCAGCAGCACCAGCCGCATGACCTGTCCCTTGCGCAGCCCGATCGCGTGGGCCGCCTCCGCCTGGCCGCGGGGCAGGCTCAGCACCCCGGCCCGGATGATCTCGGCGATCACCGACCCGTTATAGAAGGTCAGTCCGAACACCACGGCGGTGAAGGCTGAGACGTTGGACCCGGTAAAAACGTAGGACCCGAAGAAGGCGAAGAAGATGAGCAGCAGCAGCGGCACGGCCCGGAAGAACTCGACCACGGCCGCCGCCGGCCACCGGATCCACCGGTGGTCCGAGAGGCGGGCCGTCGCGAAGACCAGCCCGAACAGGCCCGCCAGCACGACGCCCGCCACTGCCGCGGCCAGTGTGCCCGCCAGTCCCGGCAGGATGAAGGTGGTCCACACCTCCGGCCGCAGCAACGGCGTCCACTTGCCGGCCGCCCACTGCTCCTTGGCGTCGAAGCGTACATAGGTCACATAGGCCAGCCCCAGCAGGACCAGCGCGATGACCCCGGCCAGCACCCGGTTGCGCCGCGCGCCGCGCGGCCCCGGCGCCTCGTAGAGGTTGGCGTAGCTCACCGGGCCACCGCTCATCGGGCCACCGCCAAGCGCCGTGACAGCCAGCCGAACAGCAGGCCCATGGGCAGGCACAGCAGCACGAACCCGGCCGCGAACCCGAGGAAGATCTGCATCACCTGGTCTCCGTACGTCTCGATCATCTCCCGCATCCGCACCGACGCCTCGCTCACGCCCACCACGAGCGCGATCGTGGTGTTCTTGGTCAACGCGATCAGGATGCTGCCCAGCGGCGCGATCACCGCGCGGAACGCCTGCGGCAGCGTGATCAGCCCCAGCGTCTGGAGGAAACCGAGCCCGAGCGAGCGCGCGGCCTCGGCCTGGCCGACCGGCACGGTGTTGATGCCCGCGCGCAGCGCCTCGCAGACGAACGCCGAGGTGTAGGCCGTCAGGCCGATGCAGGCCAGCCAGAAGTTGTTGGTCGCGATGTCGGACGAGAGCTCCACGCCCAGGTTCGCGCCGACGCCGAGGCCGGTGAACAGCAGCAGCAGCGTCAGCGGGGTGTTACGGGCCACGGCCACGTAGACGCCGGCGGCGCGGCGCAGGGTCGCCAGCGGCGCCACGCGCATGGCCGTCAGCAGCGTGCCGAGCACCAGCGAGCCGAGCGCGCTCACCGCCGTCAGCCGCACGGTCATCCAGAAGGCCGCCACGACGGTGTCCCACTCCAGAAGCAGCGCGTCCATGATCAGTACTGCTCCAGCTTCGGGGCCTCCGGCACGGTGAAGCCGGCTCCGCCGAAGCTGCTCTCCAGCGCCTTCTTCCAGCTACCGTCGGCGAACATCGTGGTCAGCGCCTCGTTGACGGCCTTGCGGCCCGCCGAGTCGTCCTTCTTGAGCCCGATGCCATACTTCTCCGTGCTGAACGGCTTGCCGACCAACTTGAGCTTGCCGGTGTGCTGGGCGGCGTACCCGGCGAGGATCACGTTGTCCGTGGTGATCGCGTCGAGCTGGCCGCCGAGCACCCGGTCCACGCACGCGGAGTAGGTCCGCTCCTCCTGCAACTGCACCTGCTTGGCGTAGCTCTCCTTGACCTTCTGCGCCGGGGTCGAGCCGGCGACCGAGCACAGCTTCTTGCCGTTCAGCGTGTCGGGGCCGGTCAGCGCCGTGTCGTCCGCCCTGACCAGCAGGTCCTGACCGGCCACGAAGTACGGCCCGGCGAAGGAGACCTTCTGCTTGCGCGCGTCGGTGATGGAGTACGTCGCCACCACCATGTCCACCTGGCCCTGCTGCAGGAACGCCTCCCGGTTGGCCGATACCGTCTCCTTGAACGTGATGTCCTTGGCCTCGACGCCGAGCGACTTGGCCACGTACTTGGCGACCTCGATGTCGAACCCGGAGAAGCCGCCGTCCGGCGTCCGCAGGCCGAGCCCCGGCTGGTCGGCCTTCACCCCGATGACCAGCTTCTTGTCGTTCTTGGCCTTGTCCACGACCGAGTCGTAGGTGTCCTGGCCGCCGCCGCAGGCAGTGGCGGTGGCGGTCAGGGCGACGACGGCGAACACCGCGTAAAGGGATCTTCCAAACATGACGCGTCCTTAGTGAGTGAGGATCTTGGCGAGGAACGACTTGGCGCGCTCGCTGCGCGGGGTGCCGAAGAAGTCGTCCGGGGCGTTCTGCTCGACGATCTCGCCGTCGGCCATGAACACCACGCGGTCCGCGGCCCGGCGGGCGAAGCCCATCTCGTGCGTGACGACGACCATGGTCATGCCCTCGCGGGCCAGCGCCGTCATCACCTCGAGCACCTCGTTGACCATCTCCGGGTCGAGCGCCGAGGTGGGCTCGTCGAACAGGAGCACCTTCGGCTCCATGGCCAGCGCGCGGGCGATCGCGACGCGCTGCTGCTGGCCACCTGACAACTGCGCGGGGAACTTGCCCGCCTGGCCGCCGATGCCGACGCGCTCCAGCAGCTCGTACGCCTTCTTCTCGGCGTCCGCCCTGCTCTTCTTCAGTACGTGGACCTGCCCGAGCACGACGTTCTCCAGGACCGTCTTGTGCGCGAACAGGTTGAACGACTGGAACACCATGCCGACCTCGGCTCGCAACCGGGCCAGCTGCCGCCCCTCTTCGGGCAGCGGCGTGCCGTCGATCGTGATGGTGCCGGAGTCGATGGTCTCCAGCCGGTTGATCGCGCGGCACAGGGTGGACTTGCCGGCGCCCGACGGGCCGATGATCACCACGACCTCGCCCCGCCGTACGCTCAGCTCGACGTCCCTGAGCACGTGATGATCGCCGAAGCGCTTGTTGACCTGGTCGAGGACGACCAGCCCTTGATCGGACACGGGTGATGCTCCTTCCGTCCGCGTTGGCGCAACGGTAGGAGCGGCTTGTGTCACGCAGAGGGTTGTGCGCGTTCTGCTCAGTGATTGACCGGCCGTCAGCGAGTGACGGGCGGCTTGGCCTGTGCGGCGGTCGCGCCGGACAGGCCGATGGTGTCCCTGAACGCCCGATCCCACCGGCCGTCTCGCAGACAGCGCCCGATCAGCCCGCTGAGGTAGTCGCGGAACACCACGTCCTCCTTGCGGACGCCCATGCCGTACGGTTCGCGGCCGAACGGCCGGCCGACCAGCCTGAGCGCGTCCGGCCGCCGGTTCACCAGGCCGAGCAGGATCGTGTCGTCGGTGCTGATGGCGTCGATGCGGCCGGCTGTGAGGGCGGGCACGCATTCGCTGGAGTTGTCGACCACCACCAGTCGGGCGCCGGGCACGCGGTCCCGCAGCCGGTCCAGGGAGGTGGAGCGGGTGGTCGTGCACACCGCCCGGCCGTCGAGGTCCGCCACGTCGTCGATGCGCTTGTCCCCGGCTCTGACCAGCACGTCCTGCCCGGCTTGGTAATAGGGCTCGGTGAAACCGACGACCTGGCTCCTGGCCGGCGTGATGGAGTAGGTGGCGATGACGAGGTCCACCACCCCCTGCCGCAGGAAGTCCTCGCGCTGGACCGGCAGGGTCTCCACGAAGCGGACGTTGCGCTCACTGCCGGTTAGGTCCTTGGCGACCATCCTGGCCATCTCCGCGTCGAACCCGGTGATCCGCCCGCTGTCCGGATCCTTGAACCCGAACAGCGGGTAGTCGAACTTGATCCCCACCGTGAGCAGGCCGTTTCGCTGGACGCGGGCCATGGTGGAGCCCTCGGGGAACGCTGGCTCTCCGGAGGAGCCGCAGGCCGCCAGCGCCAGGCACGCGAGTACGGCGAGCAGCGCCCTGACCGGCTTCACCGCACCCAGTACCGGTGCTGCGGGCGGCCCGTCGGTCCGTACCTCAGCCTGGCCTCGACCTGTCCCCGTTCGACCAGGTGTTCCAGGTAGCGGCGGGCGGTCGCCCTGCTGACGCCGATGGCCTCGGCGAGTTCGTGCGCCGACAGGTCGTCCTGGGCCGCGGCCAGCCCGTCGAGCACCGCCTGCTCGGTCGCCGCCGAGATGCTCTTTGCCCGGGGAGACGCGTCCAGATGCAGCGAGCGGAAAATCCGGTCGATCTCCTGCTGCTCGACGAACCTGCCGCCCGAGCCCAACTGCTCGACCGTCGCCGCGTACCGCAGCAACGTCTGCTCCAGAATCCCGGCCCTGGTCGGCTTGACCAGGTAGTAGAGGGCGCCGCGCTGCATGGCCGCGCGCACCGCGGCCGACTCCTTGTGGCCGGAGATCACGATCACGTCGGTGGGTGGCTGGTCCGGGCGCCGCAGCCGGTGCGCGACCTCCAGCCCGGGCAGGTCGGGCAGGTGCAGGTCCAGCAGCACCAGCCGCGGCGCGAACCGGTGGGCGGCGGCGAGCGCCACTTGTCCGGTGTGTGCGATCCCCACCACCTTGAACCCGGAGACACGGTTCACCTGGGCGTGCAACGCGGAGGTCACGACCGGGTCGTCGTCCACGATGAGAACGGTGATGTCCGCCGCTCCAGGCATCGCCACACTCCTAGCTCGACTGTGATCGACGCGGGCATCTTAGGGATGTCGTGTTACAACCAATCGCCTTCTGCTCCTTTTGCTCAGGGCGGGGCTTCGCCCCAAGCTCTTCCCTCCTACTGTGTGATGCGTGTCAGCGGCCGGTGAGCCGTGGGGGAGGTGATCACTGGTGAGAGAGCGCGGATGGCTCCTGGCAGTGACGGCGCTGTGGATTCTGCTCGGCCTGCTCCCGCTGGCGCTGCTGACCTCGTCCAGCATCACGCTGTCGGCGGAAGCGGTCGGCGACGAGGTCGGCGACCGGGTGCGAACCACCGCCTCGGTCAGCCGGGTCGTGGTGGAGCAGCAGCTTGGCTCGCTCAAGCAGCTCGTCAGCGCGTACGCCCAGCGGCCCGCGGTGCGCGCCGCGGCGACCTCTGGCAAGGCGGTGAGCCGCGAGACGATGATCGGGTTCCGCGAGGAACTGGGCAGGATGCGCGCCGGAGTCGGCGGCGTGATCGTGATCGGGCTCCGGGGCGACATCGCCGGCGCCGAGCCGACGAGCGTGCTGCCCCAGGACGTCAGCAGCACCGACTGGTACGTCGCCGTCCGCGATCGCCTGCGACCCTACATCTCCCAGGCGTACACGCCCACGATGCGCGGCGTGTCCAGGGCCGTCGCCGCGGCCGCCGTGATCCCGAGCGCCGACGGCAAGAGCGTGCTGGGCGTCCTGGCCGTCGTCTACAGCCTGGACGCCATCCAGGACTTCGCCTCGCAGGCCGCCGAGGCGCAGGGGATCCGGCTGCTCATCACCGACCAGTCGGGCGTGCTCGTCGCCGACCCCGGCAGGAAGCTCTACGCCCTCACCTCCCTGCGCGAGGACCCCAGGGTGGACGCGGCGCTGGCCGGCCGTACCCTCTTCACCACCCACCACGACGCCGGCGGGAAGGTGCTGTCGGCGTCGGAGCCCATCCCCGACGTCGGCTGGACGGTCACCGCCGAGGTGCCCGCCGACGCGGCGCTCGCCTCGGCCGAGCAACTCCGGGTACGGGTGCTGTCGATCGCCGCCGTCCTGGCGCTGCTGATCCTCATCGGGTTCGGCCTGCAGATCCACACCACGCGCGGCCGGCGCCGGGCGCAACGGACGCTCGCCCGGTACGCCGCCGAGCTGGCCGTGGCCCGGGACGAGGCCGTGAGCGCGTCCGGCGCCAAGTCCGAGTTCCTCGCCAAGATCAGCCACGAAATCCGCACCCCGATCAACGGCGTCCTCGGCATGAACTCCCTGCTGCTGGAGACCCGGCTCGACGGCGAGCAACGCCACTACGCGAGCACGGCGCAGGAATCCGCGCGGAGCCTGCTCCGGCTGCTCGATGACTTCCTCGACCTGTCGAAGATCGAGGCGGGGCATCTGGAGGTGGAGTCGGTGCCGTTCGACCTGCTCCGGCTCTGCGACGAGGTGGTGGCCCCGTTCGCGCCGCACGCCTACCAGCAGGGGCTCTGGCTCACCTCGCGGCTCGGCGACAGCCTGCCGCAACAGGTGCTCGGCGATCCGGTACGTCTCGGGCAGGTGCTCACCAACGTCGTGGGGAACGCGCTGAAGTTCACCGTCAAGGGTGGCGTCGACCTGGAGGTGACCCTCGACGAAGGCGGTCCCGGCGACGACCGGGTCACGCTGCGGTTCACGGTGACCGACACCGGTGTGGGCGTCGGGCAGGGCGACCTGGAGCGGGTCTTCGGCATCTTCCGTCAGGTCGACTCCCCGATCACCCGGCGGACCGGCGGGAGCGGCCTCGGCCTGGCCATCAGCAGGCAGCTCACCGAGCTGATGGGCGGTGAGATCGGGCTGGACAGCGTCGAGGGAGTGGGGAGCCGGTTCTGGGTGACGCTGCCGGTGGACGTACTGACGTGGTCGGCCCCGGCCGCGCCCGCGCTGCGCGGACGGCGGGTGCTCGTCGCCGACGCCCGGCCGGAGGACCTCGCGCTGGCCGGGCGCATCCTGGACGATGCCGGTCTGGTGGTGGAGACGGCCTCCGACGGCCCGGCCGCCCTGGCCGCCCTGCGAGCCGGCGCCGCGGCGGGACGTCCGTTCGACCTGGCGGTCATCGACCTCGACCTCGATTTCGCGTTGGCCGACGGGGAGCCGGCCGATCCGCTGCTCCGAGACGCCGGTGTCGTCGTGCTCGTCACACCGGGGCGCCCGGGGCGCGCCTGGCCGATCTCGGTGGCCGAGCGGACCGTGCAGTCGGTGACCCGGCCGCTCAGCCGCCGCCGGCTGCTCGCCGCCGTAGAGAACGCGCTGACTCCCGCGCAGGGCGCTGGGCCGGGTTCCGTGCCTGCCTCCGCGCAGGGCGCTGGGCCGGGTTCCGTGCCTGCCTCCGCGCAGGGCGGCGAAACGCCGGATGCGCCGGTCGACGGCGCCGCACCGGCGCGGATCCTGGTCGCCGAGGACGACGAGGTGAGCCGCCAGGTGGCCGAGCTGGTCCTGCGGAGGGCGGGCCACCACGTCGACTCCGTCGCCGACGGGAAGCAGGCCGTGGCGGCGGTGCTCCTGGGCGGGTACGACCTGGTCTTCATGGACTGCCAGTTGCCCGTTCTCGACGGCCTGGCCGCGACCGCCGAGATCAGGCGGCGCGAGGAGCCGCGCACGCCGATCATCGCGATGACCGCCGCCGCGATGCCGGACGACCGGCTTCGCTGCCTGGCGGCGGGCATGGACGACCACCTGGCCAAGCCGGTGGACTGGCAGTACGTCGTGACCCAGGTGCCGCTGTGGGCCGCCACGTCAGAGGTCCCGCCGGAGCTGGCGGGGCTGTCGCAGGGGGATATCACGGAGATCGCCGAGGTGTTCCTCTCGACGGCCATGGCGATCTATGACGAGCTCCGCCAAGCCGAACGCGGTCAAGACCTGGCCCGGGTGGCCGCGCTCGCGCACCGGTTGAAGGGCAGCTGCGCGACCGTCGGGCTCATCGAGGCGGCTGAGGTGTGCGAACGGGTCGAGGTGTCGGCCATGCGCGGGGTTGCCGAGCGGGAATCGGTCGATCGGCTGGGTGGTTTGTTGCGCGAGCTGCCGACTTGGATGTCAGCAAATTAACCCTGGTGACGGATTTATTAACGTGTGAGTAATTTTCTGTCACTAGCGTGCTTATGTCGCGAATTAACGTATTTGTAATGGGGGAAGGTAAATGGCGGATTCGACTGAGGAGCCCAGTCCCACGGGCACCCCCACCCCGTCGGACACTCCCACCGCGACACCCACGCCCACGGACTCCCCGGCACCCACGCCCACGGATACACCCACGCCCACCCCGACCCCGTCGGACACGGCGACCCCGACCCCGTCGGACACACCCACCCCGACCCCGTCGGACACGGCGACCCCGACTCCGTCGGACACCCCTTCCCCATCGGGCACCCCCACGCCATCGAGCCCGCCGTCCAGCACCCCTCCGGACGCGTCGAGCCCCACGCCGACGCCCACCCCCTCGTACACCCCGACCCCGACCCCGCCCCCGACGCCCGGCGGGCCGCCGGGCGCGTCGGGCCAGGTGCAGATCGACTGGAACTCCATTCGCGAGCTGGCCGGACTCTTCGACAAGCTGGGCGACGACGTCGTGGAGCGCCGCCTGAACTCCTGGAAGCTGGGAAGCACCTCCGGCCTCGTCGGCGGCGACGAGGAGGGTATCGATTGGGCCGAGTGGTACCACGCCGGTTACGCCGCCCTGACCCATCACATGGACGCCATCGCCGAGAAGAACTTCACAGCGGCCGGCAATCTGCGCAGCCTCGAGAAACTCTGGGACTACCTGGAGCAGGACATCATCGCGTCCCTTCCCGCGGCCCTGGACCTCCCTGACGCGCCGATCCCCGTGACGCCGCCGGCCAGGGAAGGTGCCTGATGTTCGATCCGTTCCAGGCGCTCGCCTGGTTCGCCGACGTACACGTGCCCGTGGCCGACGTGTCCAACCTGCGGGCGCGCGCGACGGAGCTGCGCGAGTTCGCCAAGGCGATCGGCACGCTCGCGCAGCACACGGAGAGCGGGGTCGCGGGCGTGCTCAAGACGAACGACAGCCGGTCGGTCGACCGCTTCGCGGACGTGTGGCCCGACCAGCTCGCCCCTCGCTACGCCGCCATGCGGGCGGCGCTGAACGAGCTGGCCGACGGCTGCGACGACTACGCCGACGCGGTGGAGGAACACCGGGAACAGCTCAAGATCATCGGCACCCAGCTGGCCGCCATGGCGTTCACCATGATGTTCGGCTATCTCTACCCGGCGGCCAGGATCGCGGCCGAGGGCGTGTTCAAGTGGCTCGTGGCGCGGGCCAGGCTGGAGAAGACGATCTTCCAGAAGCTGATGAAGACCATCCTGGCCGCGAAGGTGGGCAAGTTCAACGTGGGCACGTACGCGGTGCGCGAAGGACTCGACGCCGTGGCCGACTCGGTCGTGTGGGCCACAGTGAAGACCGGCGTGCACGCGGCGAGCTCCGCCGCCACCGGCCAGCCGATGGGCAACCTGTGGGAGTACGCGGGCAAGCACTTCGTCGCCGAACTGGCCTATGACGGCGGTATCAAGGCCCTGCGCGACGTACGCAAGTTCATCCCGGCCACCAGATTCACCGAGACCATGCTCGGCACCGGTCCCATGGGCAACTTCTTCCGGCGGACCACGTCGGCGGCGACCCTCTACGCGCTGGTCGCCAACGGGGACATGTCCGTCCAGGGATCGCTCCGATCCGCTTTGGCGCACGCCCCCCGGGCGTTCATCCTCCACCGATAAGGAGCCGGCATGACCATACCCAGGAGCGGCGATCCGGAGATCGACCGGGCGCTGGCGCAGCTCGCGGTACAGACGGCTCAGTTCGAGGAAGTGGGGCGCCGACTGGAGTCGGCCAGGGGGCGCGGTGTGGCGGCGGACGGGCAGGTGACGGTCGAGGTCCTGCCCAGCGGCGGGCTGGCGAGCGTGCACATCGCGCCGCGAGCGATGCGGCTGGGCTCCGAGGCGCTGTGCGAGGCCCTCATGGAGGCGGCCCGGCAGGCCGAGGAGGACGTGACCGCCCAGACCTTCGCCGCCACCCAGGCCCTCTTCGAGGAGCCCGGCCGCTGACGTCGCGGGGTCAGGGGCGGGCCGGCGGCGCCGCGATCGGGCTGTAGTGGAGGCTCGCCAGCAGGCGCCGGTCCCCGTCCTTGACCGAGATCTGGGTGACGCGGAAGCGTCCGTCGGCCGGTGTGCCCTGGTACGCGGCGCGCTGCGCCAGCACGCCGATGGCCACCGCCGTGTCGCCGTATTCCCGTACGGTGACGTCCGCCCAGCTCATCTCGTGCGTGACCATGCCGCCACCGCGGTAGCGCGCCAGCCACTGGTCCTTGTTCAGGATGAAGCCGAGCGGCCCCACCAGGGTGAAGTCGGGCACGGCGAGCGCGTCGAGCGCTGCGGTGTCGCCGCGGCGCTCGGCCTCCATCCACTGCCTGCTGAGTTCGTCGAGTCGCTGGTCGATGGTCATGATCAGATCTCCTGTCTCTCCATAGGCTGGCCCTGGCGGTACATGCGCGGGGGCTTGTTGCCCGCCGCCTGCCCGCCGTCGATGGGCAAGGTCACTCCGGTGATGAACGACGACTGGTCGGAGCAGAGCCACACGACCGCCGCGGCCACCTCTTCCGACCGGCCGATGCGCCGCATGGGCGTCGACAGCCCGGCCAGGCGCTGCGCCTCCTCGCCCGCCGCCTCCAGGTGATGGGTGAGGATCGGGCCGGGGGCGACCACGTTGACCCTGATGCCCTGGTCGGCGTAGTCGAGCGCGGCCACCTTCGTCAGTCCGATGATCCCGGCCTTGCCCGCCACGTACGCGCTCAGGCCCGAGTGGCCCTGGAGCCCGGCGAGCGAGGCCATGTTGACGATCGACCCGCCACCCGAGGCGAGCATGGCCCGGATCTGGTACTTCATGCCGAGGAAGGTGCCGCGCACGTTCGTGCGAATGCCCCGGTCGAACTCGTCGGGATCGATGTCGGCCAGCGGTGCGGGCATCGGCCCGTCGGTGGCGTTGTTGAAGGCCGCGTCCAGCCGGCCGAAGGTTTCCAGCGCCCGCTGGACCAGCCGCTCGCTCGACGCCGCGTCACCGACGTCAAGGGATACGGCCAGCGCTTGCCCGCCGTCGAAGCGGATGTCCGCGGCGACCTGTTCGACCGCCTGCGTGTCGCGGGCGCCGAGCACCACGGCGGCGCCGGCCTGGGCCAGGGCGCGAGCGGTGACGGCACCGATGCCGCGGCTGGCCCCCGCCACGACCGCGACCTTGCCATTGAGGGAAGGGTTTGGCTGCATGCCCTTGACGATAGATATCGAAGCATTAGATGTCAAACGATTAGATGGCACGCTAAACTCGGCGGCATGATGCCACCCTTCCGGCCACCGATCGGCCTGCTGCTCACCAACACCGCCAGGACCGTGAGCCGGGCCTTCGACGACGCGCTCGCCTCCGTCGGCGGGTCGGCCCCGGTCTGGCAGATCCTCATCTCGATCAAGTCCCGGCAACTGGGCAACCAGCGCGAGCTCGCCGAGGCGGTGGGCATCCAGGGGGCGACGCTGACCCATCACCTCAACGCGATGGAGAGCGGCGGCCTGCTGACCCGCCGCCGGGACCCCGCCAACCGGCGCGTCCACGTGGTCGAGCTGACCGAGGAGGGGGAGCGGTTGTTCCACCGGCTGCGTGAGGTGGCGATGGCCTTCGACACCCGCCTGCGCGTGGGCCTCAGCGAGGAGCAGACCGCCTCGTTCGAGGAGATTCTCGCCCAGCTGGCGCAGAACATCCGCGACTAGACAGGCGGCCAGACCGGCCTCAGCCTGCGGGTTTCGGCCGATGCCTGCCGGGAAGCATGGTCCACGGCCCCCCGCCCGCGGGAGGTGGAGACGTATGCGCATCGAGGTGACGCCTGACGGTCCCTACGTGGTGACCGGATCGGTCCCCATGGCCAGGCAGGTCATCGGCGGCGACGCGATGGGCCAGTCGACGAAGTGGATCCAGGGCGAGGAATATCCGGTCGCGGAGTCGTACGAGCTCTGCCGCTGCGGCCGTTCGCAGAACAAGCCCTACTGCGACGGCAGCCACGAGCGGGTCCGGTTCGACGGCACGGAGACCGCCTCGCAGCGGTCATACCTGGGGCAGGCGGAGGAGCAGACCGGGCCCGAGCTGGCGCTCACCGACGCGCCCGCGTTCTGTGCTTTCGCCCGCTTCTGCGATGCGGACGGGCAGGTATGGAAGCTCCTCAAGATCCCCGGACAGGGCGAGACCGCCGCGCGACAGGCCGCGCACTGCCCGTCGGGCCGGCTCACCGCCTGGGCGTCTCGCGCGCCGATCGAGCCCGAGTTGCCGCCGTCCATCGGCATCGTCGAGGACGAGGTGGCGGGCGTGGGCGGGCCGATCTGGGTACGCGGCGGCATTCCGGTCACCTCGGCCGACGGCCAGGACTACGAGGTACGCAACCGGGTCACGCTCTGCAGGTGCGGAAGCTCGAGGAACAAGCCGTTCTGCGATGGCTCGCACGTGACCATCCGCTTTGCCGGCGCCTGACCCCGGTTCGACCTGACTCCGCGGCATGAGGAGGATGGGTTCATGAACACACGATCTATTGGCCAGGCCCATGTCGGCGCCATCGGGCTCGGCGCCATGCCCATGTCCGTAGCGGGGCACATGCCCGACGAAGCCCAGTCGATCAAGACCATCCACGCGGCGCTCGACGCGGGAGTCACCCTCATCGACACCGCCGACGCCTACACACCGTCGGCCGACCAGGTGGGTCACAACGAGCGGATCGTGGCCAAGGCCCTGGCGAGCTGGAGCGGCGACACCGGCGACGTGCTCGTGGCCACCAAGGGCGGCCACACTCGCATAGAGGGTGGCGGGTGGCAGGTCAATGGCCGGCCGGACTACCTGGCCGAGGCGTGCGAGCGCTCCTTGAAGGCGCTGGGGGTGGAGGCGATCGGGCTCTATCAGCATCACCGGCCCGACCCCGCCGTGCCGTACGAGGAGACGCTCGGCGGCCTGCGCGACCTGCTCGACGCGGGGAAGATCCGGATGGCGGGCATCTCCAACGCCAATCCGGAGCAGATCAGGCTCGCCCACGAGATCCTGGGCGGGCGGCTGGCCAGTGTGCAGAACGAGTACTCGCCGAAGTTCCGGACCAGCGAGCCGGAGATCGACGTGTGCGCGGAGCTCGGGGTGGCGTTCCTGCCGTGGTCGCCGCTGGGCGGCATCAGCTCGGCGTCCGAGCTCGGCGGCAAGCACACGGCGTTCGGCACGGTGGCGGCGGCGCGGGGCGTGTCGCCGCAGCAGGTCTGCCTGGCCTGGGAGCTGGCGCGCAGCCCGGTGGTGATCCCCATCCCGGGGGCCAGCAGGCCGGAGAGCATCATCGACTCGGCCGCCGCGGCCGACCTCGTCCTCACCGCCGAGGAGCTGTCCCTGCTTTCTTAGCTGGACGCTTCTTAGCTCTATAGCAAGTGGGCTGGGGCCGGCTGGTCGGCCGGCTCCAGCCCGCGCAGCTCGGCCAGGGTCTCATCGGCCCAGGCGAGCGCCGAACGGCCCTGTGTGAGGCCGAGGTTGAGCGCGTACCGGCCGAGCCTCGACCCGTCCTCGGGTTTGCACTCCAGGACGGCCAGCCGCTGCTGGAACCCCGCCCTGATGCGCTCGACCACCGCGATGGCCGACTCCCTGTCGAGCAGCGGAAGCAGGAACGCCTGGAGGGCCACCTCGCTGCGTATCGCACCGACCGGTTCGTGCTCGACCAGCCAGGAGCGCACCTGCTCCGCGCCCTCGGGCGTGATCGCGTACATCTTCCGTCCGCGCGCCCCCTCCGACTCGACCGCCACCAGCCCGTCGGCGGCCATCTTCACCAGCTCCGGGTAGATCTGCGTATGCCCGGCCTGCCAGACGTGATTGAGCGACCGCTCGAAGGATTTCGCCAGGTCGTAGCCGCTGGCCGGCCCCTTGGCGTCGAGGAGCCCGAGCAGCGCGATCCGTAGGGACATGTCGGCAAGCATAGCAAAGTGTTGACATGTCAATCCTTACATGTCACTCTCCACACGTGAATACTGACACGAAGCGCAGAGGCGATGGCCTCCTGCTGGTCGCCGTGCTCGGCGGCATGTTCTTAGGAATGCTCGACCAGACGATCGTCGGTACGGCCCTGCCGCGGATCATCACGGAACTGGGCGGCGTCGATCTCTACACCTGGGTCGTCACGGCCTACCTGCTGACCTCGACCGTGACCGTGCCCCTCTATGGAAGGCTGTCGGACCAGCACGGCAGGAAGCCGCTGCTGCTGATCGGCATGTCCGTGTTCCTCCTGGGGTCGGCGCTATGCGGGGTGGCGCAGGACATGACGCAGCTCATCCTGTTCCGCGCGTTGCAGGGCTTGGGCGCGGGCGCGCTGCTGCCGCTGTCGATCGCCCTGGTGCTCGAACTGTTCCCGCCGGAGAAGGGCGGAGCCCGGGTGCAGGGCGCGATGGGCGGAGTGATGGCGCTCAGCTACCTCGCCGGGCCGTTCCTGGGCGGGCTCTTCACCGACCACGCGAGCTGGCGCTGGGCCTTTTATGTGAACGTGCCGATCGGCCTGGTGCTGATCGCGATCATCGTGCTGCGCCTGCCGCGCCGGCCGGGACATGGCGGCGGACGGCCCGACTACCTGGGCATCGGGGTCTTCACAGTTGGCATCAGCTCGCTGCTCATCGGCCTGACCGAGAAGGGGCTCGACGGCCACACCTGGACCAGCGTGCCGGTGATCGGGCCGATCGTGCTGGCTCTGGTGTCGCTCGTGGTGTTCGTGGTGGTGGAGATGCGGGCCGAGGCGCCCATCATGCCCATGCACCTGTTCCGGAACCGTACGTACACGCTGGTCAACGTGACCTCCTTCTTCACCGCCTTCTGCATGTTCGCCGGCGTGGTGTTCCTGCCGCGCTACTTCCAGGAGGCGCTCGGCGCCAGCGCCACCGAGTCGGGGCTGCGGATCTACCCGCTGACCCTGGCCATGGTGGTGGGCAGCATGGTCGTGGGCGCGCTGATCAGCCGGACGCGCGTCTACAAGCCGTGGCTGGTGGCGGCGCCGTTCCTGCTGGTCGTGGGCACGCTGTTGTGCGCCGGTCTGACGCTGGACACGCCGCCCTGGGTGCTCGTCGGGTGGATGGCGCTGATCGGCCTCGGCATGGGCCCGATGCTCTCCGGCCTGACCGTGGCCGTGTCGAACTCGGTGCCGCCCCAGTACATGGGTACGGCCTCGGCCAACCTGACGTTCTTCCGCCAGATCGGCGGCTCGGTCGCCCTGGCCCTGGCCGGCACCGCCTACACCTCCGTCATCGCCACCGAGGCGCCGCTGCACGGACTGGCCGCCGCGCACGCCTCGGCCGCGGCCCTGGTCATTCCCTCGCTGGGGGTCGCGGGCGCCCTCGTGGCGCTGGTCGCCCTGATCGCCATGCCCGGTGTGCGGATCGACCGGGAAACCCCACAGCCCAAGGTCGAGGCCAGTTTCGCGTCCTGAGCGCCGTCATGCGAAGCTGTCCTTGTCCCCAACACCAGGAGGTCCTCATGGCGGAAACACCGGAGCCGGAAGTCGACGAAACTCCCGAGGACGAGATGAAGCGCAAGTTCCGCGAGGCGCTGGAGCGCAAGCGTAACCAGCATGCTGACTCGAGCGCGGGTGGCAGGGGCAACGACCCTTCCAAGATTCACGGCGCTCACGGGCCCGCCGCCAGCAAGCGTTCTTTCAGGCGGAAGAGCGGCGGTTGACCTGAGCTTTTCTGGGGGTACGGCATGCCGTACCCCCCTTTTTTCTTGACCCTCTAGGTAGATCTTCGCCCGTTTCATGGGCTTATGTTTGCCTTTGTCCGGTTCGGTACCTATAGTTCATGGAGTTACCAGCCGGTGACTTTGGGGCTTCAACAGGGGAGTACCAACCGGCAGGCGCCGAATCCCGCTCGCGGGAACCGGGGAACCAACGTTCCTTAGGGGTGAATCCGACCTCGGTCGGTAGGGCATCTCCACGTCCGAACCCGTCAGCTAACCCGGTAGGCGAGATGGAGAGGACACCTACCGCATGCGTAACCCCCGCGTCGTGCCGCCAGCCCGCGTGTTGTCGTCCGCAGACTGAC
Organism: Nonomuraea sp. NPDC049028; assembly: GCF_043197735.1. Taxonomy (NCBI): domain Bacteria; kingdom Bacillati; phylum Actinomycetota; class Actinomycetes; order Streptosporangiales; family Streptosporangiaceae; genus Nonomuraea; species Nonomuraea sp. NPDC049028. The sequence goes on along the minus strand of NZ_JBICTR010000003.1, from coordinate 420,863 downwards.
CGGCGCCTTCCCCCCGCTCTTCCACGCTCCGCGTAGCGACCGTTTGGCGTCTTGCCCGGCTACGCCCACCTTTCACGAGCGCGATCCCCTTTTCCCGTATAAAGGACTTCACTGCTTCATGTCTGTTCGCTCTGCTATGCTCACCGCCGCCCTCGTAGGCGCGATCTCCATCAGCGCAGGCACCGCCGCACACGCCGACACCGGCAACGACAAGAAGGTCCTGCTCAAGGGCAAGACCACCGCGTCCTACTTCTGGGACGACTCCTCCGGCCGCGCCGGGGACACCGGGCTGCCGGCCAGCGGCAAGCCCATGCAGAAGGGGCTCGCCGCCAGCCCGAGCTGGCCGCTCATGACCGAGGGTTACGTCGTCTACAAGGGCAAGAAGATGCCCTTCTTCGTCGGCGACCGCGGTCCGGGCGTGCCGTCCTCCAGCGGCGTCATGCTCGACCTCGACGCCAAGACTTTCGCCGCCCTGACCGGTGGCCGCTTCAACTCCAGCACGCTGGGCGTGGACGGCAACGGTGGCGCGGGCCACATCAAGATCGACTACGTCATCACCAAGTGGGGTAGCGGTCCGGGCAAGAAGAACTACCCGCAGCCCTTCTCGACCGGTGCGTACGCCGTCGTGGACCGCAACCCCGCCAAGCCCCCGAAGATCGTGGCCGAGGGCGACAAGCCCGCCGCGGTCAAGCCCGCTCCCGCCAAGGCCGTGCCGGTGGCCGCCAAGAAGGCCGACAAGGCTGAGGAGAAGATCGTCGAGTCGAACGCCATCGGTGGCGCCGCCGCGGCGGTCGCGCTGGCGATGTTCGGCGGTGGCGTGACGGTCGGCCGCGACCGGATCCGCAAGCTCGTCCGGCGCTGACAACCGTCAGGTCCGAAGACGGTCTTGCTGACGGCCGTCAGGTCCGGAGCCGACGGCCTTGATGGTCGTCGGTTTCGGAGCCGGCGGTCTTTGCGTCGCGGGAAACAGAATGTCATTCTGACCTCGTGACCACGCTTGCAGCCGCGAACGGCATCGAGATCGCGTACGAGACCTTCGGCTCACCCGGCGGACGTCCCCTGCTCCTCATCATGGGGCTCGGCGCCCAGCTCATCCACTGGGACGACGAGCTCTGCGAGCTCCTGGCGGAGCAGGGCCATCACGTTGTCAGATTCGACAACCGTGACTCCGGACTCTCCACACACCTGCACGACGAGGGCGTTCCCACACTGGGGACGTCCTCTTCGTATCTGCTGGACGACATGGCCGACGACGCGGCCGGGCTGATGGACGTCCTCGGCTGGCCCGCCGCCCACGTCGTGGGCGCCTCGATGGGCGGCATGATCGCCCAGACGCTCGCCATCCGGCACCCCGAACGGGTCCTGACCCTTACCTCGATCATGTCGACGCCCGGCCCGGACGTGGCCCCGCCCACGCCGGAGGCCAGCGCGGTGCTGCTCGCCGCGCCCCCGACCGATCGGGACGCCGTGCTCGCCCAGTCCTTGAGGACGTGGGCGGTGATCGGCTCGCCCGGCTTCGACATGGACCGGGAACGCATCCTCCGGCTGTCCGGCCAGGCGTACGACCGGTGCTTCGACCCGCCGGGCACGACCCGGCAGCTGGCCGCGATCATGGCCTCCGGCGACCGCACGGAGCAGCTCGGCACGCTGGGGATCCCCGCCCTGGTCATTCACGGCGAGGCCGACCGGCTCGTCCCGGTTGCCGCCGGCCACGCCACGGCGGCGGCGATTCCAGGCGCCACGCTGCTGACGTTCCCCGGCATGGGCCACGACCTGCCCCGGCCGCTCTGGCCGGACATCGTCGGCGCCATCACCAAGCTCACCACGAGCTGACGCACCAGGAATCAGGCCGGTCAGGGATCAGGCTGTTCAGGGACCAGGCTGTTCAGGGATCGGTGGAGGTCGGTGGCTCGTGTCCGCCGCGCCCGGACGCGAGCCACCGGATCTCTCAGACCTCCAGCTTCTCCTCGATCCCGCGGAGCTGGTGCCGGGCCAGGGCCAGGTTGGCCCGCGCCCGGTCCAGGGCGAGATAGAGGAAGAGCCCCTTGCCGCCGCGGCCGGTGATCGGCCGGATGATGTGGTACTGGCCGCCGAGCGTGATCAGGATGTCCTCGATGGAGTCCTTGAGCCCCAGCGAGTCCATCGTGCGCAGCTTGGCCTTGACCACCTCCGTGTTCCCCGCCGCGGCGACCTGGAGATCCAGGTCCTTGGAGCCGCCGAGCGCCCCCAGCGCCATGCCGCTGCCGTGATCGACGATCACCGCGCCGAGCGAGCCGTCGATCGTCATCATCTCCTTGAGAGAGACGTCCATGCTGGCCATGCCTTCCTCCGTTCAAGCTCAGTGAATCCGTGCTGAGATGGCGGCCACGCTGGCCGCCGTCTTGCGCCCCTCCAGCCGGAGCAGCCCGAGATTGGTGCCGGGCTCAGCCAGGACTGCGAGGACGATGGTGGGGCCCGCCGCGTAGAAGGCGGCGAAGCCGGCGGTGCCGGAGATGAGCGTCTCCTCCAGTACGCCCTGGCCGGTCATGATCGTCATTCGCCTGCTCAGCGCGAGCAGCGCCGCGGACAGCGCGGCGACCTGCTCGCCACTGTCGTCGGCGTTGTCGCAGGCGATGCTCATGCCGTCAACCGTGCAGGCGACGCTCCCGCTGATGTCCGGAGTGCGCTCGCGCAGGAGAACCATCTCCCTGAGCACCTCTTCACGCAGCTCCACCGGTGGCCTCCTTTGCGGGCGGGGGAACCTCATGTCAGCTCCTCCAGCGCCTTCTTCAGGCGCATCAGCAGGGCCAGGTCCGTGGGGTCCGCCGTGACCGGCGGGCCGAGCGGCAGGCCCGGGGTGCGGGGATCGTGCGGCGGTCGTTGGCCGGCGGCCACGCGCCCCCGCTGCGGCAGCGCCCCCTGCCCGTCTCCGGCGGTCTTCGCCCTGTGCTCACCGGTCTTCGTCGCGCTCTCTTCCGGGGCGCGCGTGGTGGTGGTCGGCTCCACGGGCGGTGCCAGCAGCCCGGCCGCCGCCATCCTCCGTACGGCCAGCAGCACCGAATAGCCGGACCTGCCGATCCGCTTGGCCAGGTCGAGCGGTGTCGCCTCGGCCCCGGCCCCGGTGAGGACCTCCCACTGGACCGAGTCCAGAGTCACCCCGCTGCCCGGCAGCCACTGCGCCGGCCGTACCGGAGCCGTGTCCAGCTGCGCGGACGGCCAGATCTGCGCGAGATAGGCGCGGCGGCGCGCGCACTCCCGCAGCAGGCCCGCCACGTCGAAGAACCACTGCCCGCCCAGCCAGTGCTGCTCGCCCGGCCGGAATTTCGGCCGCGACCCGCCGGCCGGCAGCAGGAAGAACGCGGCGTCCAGGACGGCCCCGAGCACGCAGTACTGCAGCTCGCCCAGCGTGACGGGCCCCTCCTCCAGCAGGCGCGCGCAGCCCCCGTCGGCCTGCAGCCTGCGCAGCGCCGTCTCCGGCAGCCGCCCGCGCGCCGCCAGCAGCCGCTCGACGCCGGGGGTCTGGGCGCACTCCATGTACGTGACCCGGCCCTCGCTGAGGAAGATCGTCCCGGCCCGGCCCACGCGGAGGGCGCCCGTGGCCCGTTCACGGGCTAGACCGGTCAGAAGCGTGTCCAGCGGTGCCATGGCTCAGGTGAGCAATTGGCGGGAGATGTTCAGCAGGCGGTATCGCGCCAGGGCGAGATTCGACCGTTCCAGGTCGAGGCGCAGGTAAATGACGAGCGGCCCCTCGAATACCGTTTCGAGGAATCTCAGTAAATGATGGCCTTTGTCGGTAGTGACCAGCATGTCGTCGATCCGGACAGTTTCGCCGGGGCAGGAGCGGGCCAGGCCGTCCATGGTCGCGCGCAGTGTCTCGGTCAGGGCGGCGGCGGAGCTCTCGGCGTCCACGCCCTGCGGCGGTCCGCTGATGGCCACGGCCATGCCGCTCGTCTGGTCCACCAGCATCGCGTCCAACGCCCCTGGTATCGCCATGACCTCGGTCAGGCAGTCATCCAGTCCCAGCACGTGACCCTCCCACGCCGTCATGAGGACTGGGACAGCGTAGGAGCGGCGGATGACGGCCGGGTGATCGGATAAAGCGAGATATGTATGAGGTTAAAGATGTCTACGGCCAAGGTGGAGAAAAACCTAACCGCGACGGAGATTTCCTGATTAGGGGTATTGCTTGCGACATTTAAGAGTATTGCTCACATTATTCTCGGCCCAGCTCGCCAGTATCCAATGGATACTCTGGAGAATATGAAAATTCTTCTCTTTGGCGCGACCGGCATGGTCGGTCAGCGCATCGCCGCCGAGCTGGCGGCCCGCGGCCACGAGGTGACCGGTGTCAGCAGGTCGGGACCGGTTAAGGGAGATGTGCGCGACGCCGCCACGCTGGGCCGCGGCCATGACGCCGTGATCTGCGCGATCGCTCCGCCCCGCGACGGGAGCGAGCCCGAGGGGCCGTTCCTCGACGCTCATCGCGCCCTCATCGACGGCGTCCGCGCCGCCGGGGTCGGGCGGCTCGTCGTCGTCGGCGGCGCCGGCGGCCTGGAGGTGGCGCCCGGTGTCGACCTGGTCGACACGCCCGGCTTCCCGGACATGTACAAGAAGGAAGCGCTGGCCCAGCGGAGCGCTCTCGGCCTCTACCGCGAGGTCGACGACCTCGACTGGACCTACGTCTCCCCGGCCGCGGAGATCGCGCCCGGAGAGCGCACCGGACACTTCCGTGTCGGCGGCGACCAGCTTCTCACGGACGCCGAGGGCAACAGCCGCATCTCCGCCGAGGACTACGCGATCGCGATCGCCGACGAGGTGGAGAAGGGCGAGCACCCGCGCCGGCGCATCACGGTCGCCTACTGAACTCCGTCCGACTCCTTAAGGTCCGACTCCTTAAGGTCCGACTCCTAAAGGTCCGACTCCTAAAGGTCCGACTCCTCAAGCAGGTCGTCCGCCTCCTCCATGAGGCCGCCCGGCTCCTCGGGCAGGAGGGCCTTCTCGTCGGGCTTGTGGACGAGCACCTTGTCCACGTACGACTTCACGGCGGCCGCGATGCCCACGTCGGCCCCGGCCGCCTCCGACAGGTACCACCGGTGGTCCAGCACCTCGTGGAACAGCTGCGCGGGCTCCAGCTTCCCGCGCAGCCGGGCCGGAATGCCCTCGACCGTCGGCTGGAACACCTCGGCCAGCCACCGGTGCGCCACGATCGCCTCGTCCTCGTGCCGCAGGCCCTTGGCGACCCGGAACCCGTCGAGGTCGTTCAGCAGCCGCCTGGCCTGGTTCTCCTCGACGTCGAGCCCGGTCAGCCGGAGCAGCCGCCGCTGGTGGTGCCCGGCGTCGACCACCTTGGGCCGGACGATGAGCCGCCCGGTGCCGACCTTGCGCCGCACCATCATCTCGGCCACGTCGAAGCCCAGCAGGTTGAGCCGCCTGATCCGCTGCTCCACCCGGTGCCAGTCGACCTCCTCGATGATCTCGTCCTGGGTGATCTCGTTCCACAGCCGGTGGTAGCGGGTCACGATGTCCTCGGCGGTGTCCATGGGGTCGATCGACGGGTGCAGCAGCCCGCCCGCCTCCAGGTCGAGCATCTCGCCGAAGATGTTCATGTGCGCGGTCTCGATGTCGCCGAGCCGCTGGCCCTCGCTGATCATCGGATGCATCTCGCCGGTCTCCGCGTCCACGAGGTAGGCGGCGAAGGCGCCCGCGTCCCTGCGGAACAGCGTGTTCGACAGCGAGCAGTCGCCCCAGTAGAAGCCGATCAGGTGCAGCCGCACCAGCAGCACGGCCAGCGCGTCCAGCAGCCGGGTGAGCGTGTCGGGCCGCAGCGTGCCCGACATGACCGCGCGGTAGGGGAGCGAGAACTGCAGGTGCCGGGTGATCAGCGCCGCGTCGAGCCCCTCGTCCCGGCCGGTGACGAAGGCGATCGGCTCGACCGACGGCGCGTCGAGCCTGGCCAGGTCCCACAGCAGCTGGTACTCCCGCCTGGCGTACCGCTCGCTGATCTCCTTGATCGCGTACACGTTGCCGGACAGCCGCACGAACCGCACCACGTGCCGCGAGATACCGCGCGGCAGGTCGACCATGTGATGCGTCGGCCAGTCGGCGAGAGGGACCTCCCAAGGCAGGCGGATCAGGTCGGGGTTGCCGAGCGCGCCGGTGATCTGTAGGGGCATATGCCCAGGATATTGTGCGGACGTGGACGAGTTTCTCAAGTGGTACTTTTCCGGTCGTCCCGTCGTCGCCAGCACCCTGGGAGCCGACGGCTACGATCACACGCTCGGTGACTTCACCGCCGCCGCCTTCGCCGCCCGTGAGCGGGAAGAGGTCGTCTGGCTGGACCGGCTCTCCAGACTGGAGACGCCGGCACCGGACGACGCGATCGACAGGGATCTCGTCCTGTCTCAGCTGAGGGGCTCCATCGCCCTCGCCTCCTGGCCGGACTGGCGGCGCGACCCGGCCGTCTACCTGTCGGCGATCTTCACCTCCATGTTCACGCCGTTCCAGCGGCGGCTCAAGCCCGAGCCCGAGCTGGTGGCCGCCGCCCTCTCCCGGCTGGCCGAGGTGCCGGACGTGCTGGCCGCCTGCCGGGCCAACCTCGACGCCGAGCTCGCGGCGCCGCTGCTCGTCCAGCGCGGCCTCGGGCAGGCGCGCACCGGGCGCAACTTCCTCACCAAGACCATCCCGTCGATGGTGACGGACCCGGAGCTGCGCGCGCGGCTCGCGTCCGCCGCCGAGCCGGCCGCCGCCGCTTTCGATGCGTTCGTCACCTTCCTCGAAGAGTTCAAGTGCGGCGGCACCTGGCGGATGGGCGAGCGGCTCTACTCGACGCTGCTGCGCGAGCGCGAACTGCTCGGGTACGGCGCCGCCGAGCTGCACGAAAAGGGTGAGGCGGCCTGGGCGTCGCTGGACGCGCGGATGCGCGAGGTCACCAGGCGGCTCAACGGCACCGAGGACTGGCGCGCCGCGATGGAGTCCTTGATGGACGACCATCCCGCCACACTGGCCGACATGCGGGCCGAGTACGAGGCCGAGACCCACCGGGCCCGCGAGTTCGTCAGGGAACGCGACCTGGTGACCTTCCCCGAAGGGGAGGAGTGCCTGGTGCTGCCCTCGGCCGAATACACCAGGCCGGTCCTGGCCGTGGCCCACTACCTGTCGCCGCCGCCGCTGAGCAGCTCGCGTACCGGCGTGTTCTTCGTGCCGTACACGCCTGACGGCTTCACCGAGGAGCAGGTACGGCAGCGCCTGCGGACGAACTCGCGGGCCCAGATGCCGTCGATCGCCGTCCACGAGGCCTATCCCGGCCACCACTGGCACCTGTCGCACATGGCGAGCAACACCCGGACCGTGCGCAACGTGTTCCGCACCCCGTACTTCACCGAGGGCTGGGCCCTCTACGTCGAGAAGGTGCTGCACGAGCAGGGCTACTTCGACACGCTCGCCACCGAGCTGGCGCACCTGGACTGCCGCATCTTCCGCGCGGCCCGCATCGTGGTGGACACGGCGCTGCACTGCGAGGACATGTCGATCGAGGAGGCGGAGACGTTCATGGCGACGAAGGCGTCACTGTCGCCCGGAACAGCGCAGGGGGAGGTCAACCGCTACTGCGCCTGGCCCACGCAGGCGCCGTCCTACCTGACGGGCGCGATCGAGATCGACCGGATCAGGGAGTCGTACGACGGGTCGCTGAAGTCGTTCCACGACAAGATCGCGGGCTCGGGCGGCCTGCCACTGGGACTGGCCGAACAGGCGGCCCACCTGTAGCCCCTCAGGTGGCGCGGCGGGGGAAGGCCGGGGGGTTGAGGGAGCGGTCGATCACGGCCGCGAGCTGCTCGTCGGTCAGGATCGTGGGCTTGCCGACGCTCAGCCCCCGCACGTACACCTCACACAGCCATTCGAGTAACCGGGTGGCCTCGAAGGCCTGCTCGAGCGTGGCGCCGATGGTGACGCCGCCGTGGTTGGCCATGAGCGCCGCCTGCTTGCCGTCGAGCGCCGCCCGGACGTTGGCCGCCAGCTCCGGCGTCCCGTACGTCGCGTACTCGGCCACCCGCACCACCCCGCCCAGCAACAGCGCGTTGTAGTGGACCGGTGGCAGCTCGGTCATCGTGGTGGCCACGACGGTCCCGAACACCGAGTGCGTGTGGACGATGGCCTGCGCGCCGGTGGTCTCATAGACGGCCAGGTGCATCGGGGTCTCCGAGGACGGCTGCAGGTCGCCTTCGACCAGGTAACCCTCGATGTCCACGATTGGGCACATCTCCGGCGTCAGCCGGTCGAGCGCGACCCCCGACGGGGTGACCGCGACCAGGTCGCCCTGGCGCATGCTCAGGTTGCCCGACGTGCCGATGACCAGGCCCTGCTCGACGGCTCTCTGTCCGTACTCGCACAGCTGCTCGCGGAGGCTCATGGCGGAGCAATGTAGTCGGTCGTCCGAAATGCGGCAATGCCCGCATGCCCCGGTCGATCAGAGGTGGTCGAGGGTGGACAGCATCAGGCGCTCCAGGTCCACGCGGGCCAGGCGGCCGGGATAGAGCAGCAGGTGCAGGCTGAGCCCGTCGACCAGCGCCAGGAGGCGCTCCGTGATGTCGTCGAGGTTCTCGTCGGTGGTGAGTTCGCCCGCCGCCCGAGCCTCGCCGAGCAGCGTCCGTACAACGCCGCGGAGCTCGGCGGCCTCGGTCCGCTGAACCTCGGCGAGCCGCTCCGAGGCCAGGCTGCGGCTCCAGAAGCTGACCTCCAGACGCGTCTCCTGGGTACGCTCCGCGTCGAGGGGCAGGTTGTCCAGCAGCAGCTCACGCAGGGCGGCCAGGCCGGTGGCGCCCTCGATCTTGCGTGTCAGGCGCTCGCGGATGCGCTGGTGGGACTGCCGCAGCGCCGACAGCAGGATCTCGTCCTTGTCGGCGAAATAGTGCGCCAGCACGCCGTTGGAGTAGCCCGCCTCCTTGGCGATGGCTCGGGTCGTGGCGGCGTCGATGCCGTCCCTGACGATCACCCGGCGGGCGGCTGAGAGCACCTCGCGCCTGCGCTCGTCATGGTCAACGATCTTCGGCATCCGGTGGCCCCCTTCTTCGGCGCTGTCCTGAGCATATTGACTTTTTATTCGGACGTCTGTCTATTTAGACCCATGACCGTCGCCACGATCGGCGTGCACATCGTCGACATCCTCGCCAGGCCCGTCTCGTACATCCCGGAAGGGCAGGACACCGCCCTGGTGGACCAGATCCGGCTGACCGCCGCGGGATCCGCGGCCGGGACGGCGGTCGACCTGGTCAAACTGGGCAACGAGGTCGTCTCCATGGGCGCGATCGGGGACGACGAGCTCGGGGACTTCCTGGTGGCGGTGATGGCCAAGCGCGGCGTGGACGTCTCCCTGCTCACTCGCAAGGCCGGCGAGCAGACGGCGGCGTCGATCCTGCCGATCAGACCCGACGGCGGGCGCCCCAGCTTCCACGTCCCCGGGGCGAACCTCGGGGTCACGCCGGCGGACCTGGACGAGGCGCGGCTGCGTGGTGTGCGGGCCGTCCATCTGGGCGGGATGGACGTGACGTTCGGGCTGGGGGATCCGGCGTTCTTCGCGATGCTGGACTCGCTCCGGGCGGCCGGGGTGATCGTGACGATGGACCTGCTGTCGGAAATGCCGGACTTGTTGGGCATGGCACGGGCATTCCTCCCGCACGTGGACTACGTCCTCCCGAACGACTCCCAGGCGCTCCTCATGGCAGCCGGCCTCACCGCCGACTCCGGCTCCGACTCGGCTTCGTCGCCTTCCGTGGCGGAGGTGTCGGCGGCGGCCAGGGCGTTGCTGGGGGAAGGGCCGCGCGGGGTGCTCGTCACCATGGGGGCCGAGGGAAGCCTGGTGGTGACCGAGGCGGGGATCGAGCAGGTGCCCGCGCTCAAGGTCGAGGTCAGCGACACGACCGGCTGCGGGGACGCGTACTGCGCCGGGTTCATCACCGGGCTGCTGCACGGACAGGACGTGGTGGGCGCCGCCCGCTGGGGCACGGCCGCCGCCGCCCAGGTCGCCACCGGACTCGGCTCGGACGCGGGCCTCACCGACCTCGAATCCACCCTCGCCCTCCTGGCATGACCCTGCCGCCGGCTGCTGTGTTCGACTCGTGGAACTTGGAGAGGGATTTCAGATGACAGACGCTGAGCTTCGTCAGCGGGCGTTGAAGGTCGTGCCCGGCGGCATGTACGGGCACCTCAACGCCGCGATCTTCGCCCCCGGATACCCGCAGTTCTTCGAGCGCGGCGAAGGGTGCCGCCAGTGGGACGTGGACGGCCGCGAGTACATCGACTTCATGTGCAGCTGGGGCCCGGTGGTGCTCGGGCATCGGCACCCGCGCGTGGAGGAGGCGGCCGCCCGGCAGCTGGCTCTCGGTGACTGCCTCAACGGGCCGGGACCGATCATGGTCGAGCTGGCCGAGCTGCTGGTCGACACCGTGCCCAGCGCCGACTGGGCGATGTTCTCCAAGAACGGCACCGACGCCACCACCCAGGCCCTCATGGTCGCCAGAGCGGCCACCGGCCGGACGAAGGTGCTGATGGCCCACGGCGCCTACCACGGGGCCGACCCCTGGTGCACGCCGTCGCTCGCCGGGACGACGCCGAACGAGCGGGCCGACCTGGTGGAGTTCGACTACAACTCGATCGAGTCGCTGGAGGCCGCGGCCGCCACGGTCGAGGGGGAGGTCGCGGCGATCATCGTGACGCCGTTCAAGCACGACTCCTTCGAGGACCAGGAGCTGGTGGAGCCCGCTTTCGCACGGGCCGCGCGGGCGCTGGCCGACCGGATCGGGGCCGCGCTGGTGATCGACGACGTCCGTGCGGGGTTCCGGATCGACCTGCGGGGGTCGTGGGAGCCCTATGGCGTACGGCCGGACCTGACGGCGTGGTCCAAGGCCATGGCGAACGGCTACGCCATAGCCGCCGTGACCGGCACGGACGCGCTGCGCGGACCGGCTCAGACGCTGTATTCGACGGGCTCGTTCTGGTTCTCGGCCGTGGCGATGGCGGCGGCGAAGGCGACGATCGAGACGCTGCGCGACACCGACGGCATCGCGGCCATGGAGCGGGCCGGGACGCAGCTGCGTGACGGGCTGTACGGGCAGGCCAAGGCGCACGGGTTCGTGGTGAATCAGACCGGACCTGTGACGATCCCGTGGCTGAGCTTCGACGGCGACGCAGACCTGTCGACCGCCATGTACTGGAGCGACGCCTGCCTGCGGCACGGCGTGTACATCCACCCGTGGCACAACTGGTTCATGTCGGCGGCGCACACGGAGGAGGACGTGGCCCGCGCCCTGGAGGGCACCGACCTGGCCTTCGCCGAGACCCGGGCGCACTTCGGCTGACGGGACCCCGAGCGCGCTTCGGGCCGGCGGTGGGTGGCCGTTTGGGCGGCAGGCATCTAATGTCCTTTCTGCGGAGGATCGCGGCAAAGGTGTTACGGCTCGATTGCGCCCCTTGACGAGTGCGCCCGGCCGTTCGTACCTTCGGGCAAACGGTTAGGAAACTTTCCTAATTCGTCCTCTTCAGGAGCCCCCATGACCCACCCGGGAGAGATCACTCGGCGTCAGCTGCTGCGCCGAATCGGCATGACCGCGTTCGTCGCCGGCCCCGGCGCGGGCCTGCTGAGCGCCTGCGCCACCAGCGGTGCCGGCGATGAGCCCACCGCGACGCCGACCGGCTCGATCGCCGTCTCCGCCGACCCGAAGAACCCGTTCGGCGTCGACGCCAAGAAGCCGCTGGAGGTCACGATCTTCAGCGGTGGCTACGGCGACGCGTACGCCAAGGACCTGCACGAGAAGATGTACGAGAAGAGGTTCCCCGGCGCGACGGTCAAGCACAACGCGACCCAGCAGATCGGCACCCAGCTGCGCCCGCGCTTCGCCAGCGGCGACGTGCCCGACGTGGTCAACAACTCGGGCCCCGAGGCGCTCGACCTGGCCGCCATGGCCGGTGAGGGCCAGCTGGCCGACCTGACCGCGCTGTTCGACGCGCCGTCCTTGGACGACCCGTCCAAGAAGGTCCGCGACACCGTGACGCCGGCCGTACTGGACAACGCGAAGATCGACGACAAGGACCTGGTCCTCAACTACACCGTCTCCCACCGCGCGCTCTGGTACAACGCCAAGCTCTTCGCGGACAAGGGGTGGACGCTTCCTAAGACGTGGGCGGAGTTCAAGGCGCTCGGCGACACGGCGAAGAAGGAAGGCATCCTGCTGTTCGCCTATCCCGGGCAGAAGGGCCCGTACTACCAGCTCTGGAACGCCCTCTACACGGCCGCCAAGATCGGCGGCAACCAGGTCCTCATCGACATCGACAACCTGGTCGACAACGCCTGGAACGCCGAGCCGGTGAAGCAGTCGGTGACCGCCTGGGTGGAGATCCAGACGCTTTATGGCGATAAGGCGTACTTCGGCCTCGACCACACCCAGACCCAGGTCAAGCAGCTCCAGAACAAGCTGCTCTTCTACCCGGTCGGCTCGTGGATCGAGAACGAGATGGCCAAGGACAAGCCCAAGGACTTCGAGTACGCCATCGCGCCGATCCCCGATGTCACCGCCGCCGACAAGATGCCGTACGGGGCCATCCAGGTGGGGGTCGGCGAGAACTTCTTCGTCTCCGCCAAAGGCAAGAACCCGCAGGGCGGCCTGGAGTATCTCCGCATCATGCTGTCGAAGGAAGGGGCCAAGGGCTTCACCGAGAAGACGCTGAACCTCACCGTGGTCAACGGCGCGGCCGAGGGGCTGGATCTCACCCCCGGCCTCAAGAGCGCGGCCAAGGCACAGGACGCCGCCGGCCAGAACATCATCACCGACGCCCGTTTCGAGGGCTGGTACAAGGAGTTGTTCGACTACGGCACCCAGCAGATAAACGTGGTCATGGCCGGGCGCATCACGCCCGAGAAGTTCTGCCAGAACATGCAGAAGAAGGCGGACGCCATCAAGAAGGACTCGTCCGTCGTCAAGCAGACGCGGAGCAACTAGCCCATGGAGCGGTTGCGCAAGTACGGGTTCGTCGCCGCGTTTCTCGCCGTTCCTGTCGCTCTCTACTCGGTGTTCGTGATCAGCCCCTACATCCAGGCGTTCCAGATCTCCCTGACGGACTGGAACGGCTACAAGTCGCGGCTGCACTACATCGGGCTGGACAACTTCACCCGGTTATTCGGGGACGAGGTCTTCTGGCGGGCCCTGCGCAATCACGGAATCCTGCTGCTCGTGCTGCCGCTCGTGACGGTCGCCATCGCGTTGTTCTTCGCGTTCCTACTGAACCTGGGCGGGGGAACGCGCGGCGCGGGAATGAAGGGGATCTGGGGGTCGAGGTTCTATCGGGTGGTGTTCTTCTTCCCCCAGGTGCTCGCCGTGGCCGTGGTCGGGGTGCTGTTCAAGGCGGTCTACCGGCCCGACGAGAGCGGCGTGATCAACGGACTCCTGGTCAAGCTGGGCCTCGATCCCGTCGGCTGGCTGATCGAGCCGAACCTGGCCCTCTGGGCGATTCTGGCGGTGATGATCTGGCAGGCCGTCGGATTCTACGTGGTGCTCTTCTCGGCGGGAATGGCCGCCATTCCGAAGGACTATTTCGAGGCGGCGGCGCTCGACGGGGCCGGGCGGGCGCGGCTGTTCTTCTCGATAACGCTGCCACTGCTGCGCGACACCATCCAGGTGGGCTGGGTGTATTTGGGGATCGCGGCGTTCGACGGGTTCGCGCTGATCCTCGTACTCGCCGGGGACAAAGGAGAGCCCGACGGGGCGACGACCGTGCTGCCCGTGGAGATATGGAAGACCGCGTTCACCTATTCCAAGGTCGGCTACGCCTCGGCGATGGGGGTCGTGCTGTTCTTTCTCACCGTGACGTTCGCGGTGCTGACCTTGCGCACCACGCGGCGCGAGAGGATCGAGCTCTGACATGGCATCGACTTCCTCCGACATGGCCACGCCTCGTCCGGCCAGACCCCGGCTCGGGGTCCTTGGCGGCCTTTCGCATCTGGCGCTCTTCATCTGGGCGCTGCTGATCATCCTGCCGCTGCTCTGGACGTTCCTCGCGTCGTTCAAGAACAACACGGAGATCTTCGGGGACGCGCTTCAGCTGCCCGGTCAGTTGCGGCTCGACGCCTGGGGGAGGGCCTGGGACAAGGCCCACGTGGGGCAGTACATGCTCAACACCGTTGTCGTCGTATTTTTCAGCACTTTGGGGACGATGCTGTTCGGCTCGATGGCGGCGTATGTGCTGGCCCGCTACCAGTTTTTCGGCAACAGGGTGATTTATTACTTCTTTGTGGCGGGGATGGCGTTCCCGATCTTCCTGGCGCTGGGGCCGCTGTTCTTCGTCGTCCTCCAGCTCGGGCTGCTGAACTCCCACATCGGGCTCATCCTGGTCTACATCGCGTACTCGCTGCCGTTCACGGTCTTCTTCTTGGCCGCATTTTTCCGTACATTGCCGGACACCGTGGCCGAAGCGGCGGCGATCGACGGCGCCTCCCACACCCGCACGTTCTTCCAGATCATGCTCCCCATGGCCAAGCCCGGCCTGATCAGCATCACCATCTTCAACGTGCTCGGCCAATGGAACCAATACCTGCTGCCCCTGGTCCTGCTCACGGACGACAAGGACAAGTGGGTCATCACCCAGGGCATCGCCGACATCTCCACCATCGCCGGGTACGAGGCGGACTGGCCGAGCCTGTTCGCCGCCCTCAGCATGGCGATCATCCCGGTGATGATCGTCTACATCATCTTCCAACGCCAGATCCAGTCCGGCCTCGGCGCGGGGGCGCTGAAGTAACGTGAGCTTATGGACGTCGACAGCAAGCTCAACGACCTGCCCGAATGGCGCAGGGAGGGCGAGGAGATCCGGCGTACGATCACCGCGCCCGACTTCCCCACGGCCATCCGGATCGTCGACGAGATCGCGGTCCAGGCAGAAGAGATGAACCACCATCCCGACATCGACATCCGGTGGCGCAAACTGCACCTCTCGCTGACCACCCACGACAAGGGGCGGCTCACGGAGAACGACTTCACCCTGGCCGGACTCATCGACGGGATCGCCGCCAAACACGGTGCGTAGTGGGTCGGTTACTGGTTAGAGTGGTGGCCCCGTGAGCCTGGCCAGGGCTCGTCACCGCTTTGGGGGTTCCCATGCGCCTGCCCACGCCTGCCATCGCACAGCGGATGCCCGCGTCCGTCCGGTCACTGAGGGCGCGCGCCCGCAAGCCTCGCGCGCAGCTGAGCCCCGGCTACCCCGACTTCGTCATCGTGGAGCAGTCCGCCGCCTCACTCGACCCAGACTGCGCGACTGCCCGCGACACCGTCGGCGGGACCGCCCGATCGGGCGGCACCGCCCGTGACACCGCCCGGCCTGGTGTCACGGCCCGTGCGGTCGCTCGCCCGCTGAGGGCACGTTCGGCCGCGTTGCTGCTCGCCCTGGCGGTCGCGGGCTGTGCGCAGAGCCCGGCCGATCCCGAGGCCGACGCGCCCGTGGGAAACGCCGTCCACAGCTCCGACGCCGCCGCGGCGCCCACCACGCTCACGGGCGCCGGAGTGTTCAAGCCGCGCACCACGATGGCCATCGTCTACAACCGCAAGCTGGTGCCCAAGGGGGCTCAGGCGAGCGTGACCGCCGAGTCCACGGGCGGCAAGACGGTGACCTCGCTGGTGGTGGAGGGCCTGGTGCCCAACCATCGATACGGCGCCCACCTCCATGTCGCGCCCTGCGGAAAGGGCCCCGCCGACGCGGGGGCGCACTTCCAGCACATAGCCGGCCGAGCCGACGCCACCAGCGAGGTGTGGCTGGACCTGAAGACGGACGGCTCCGGCGCCGGGCGCGCCACCGCCCGCCACGACTGGCCGCTGACGGGCGAGGTGCCCCACTCCTTGGTCCTCCACGCCAGGCCGACCACCCCCTCCGAGCAGCCCGCCCCGCGCATCGCCTGCCTCACGCTCAACTGATCTTTTGGCCGACCATCTTTTACGGCCGGCCACACCCACCCCACCCACCGTCCCACCTGGGCTCCGTCCAGGGGCACGCTCCTGCGGTTCACGGGGCTGGGCGCCGTGACGTGCGCACTCTTGGCCGCTCGCGGGGCCATTCGTAGGCCAGTGTGGGCACGTATGGCGAGAGGTTCGTGGACCGCTGTCAGCGCAAGTGCGACAGGAGTCTCGTCGACCGCGGTCGGTGCGTGCGACGAGATAGAGCCGGTCACGGCAGATGCTGGGCGGTCGCGGCACTCGCCCAGCATCTGCCGTACCCGGCCTCCGTCATGGACCGCCCTTACGAGCTGACCACGACGTCGATCGTCATCTCGTCATCGCCCGGCGTGCCGGAGACCTCGATGGTCACGCCGGTCCATCCGCCCCCGGGCAGATCGAGCGGGGGCCTGGTGTCCCGGCCGATGCTCGTGTTGCCCAGTGAGGGATACAGGTCGTTGGCGTCACCCCTGTTCCCCAGGCTGCCGATCTGGGCGAGCTGGCGCAGGCCGTCGGCCTGCATCAGCTCGATCGCCAGGCGCCGCTCGTCGTCGACGTTGGGAATGGCCTCGTCCACGACGTAGGCCGCGATGCCCTGGTCGGGCAGGAACTCGTCCTGGCCCCGCTTGCGGCGGTATTCGACGACGATGTACTGCGAGTCCTTCATCGTCCGATCGTTACGGATGACGATGAAGTCACCGCCCTCGGCCACCGGCCGGAGCGTGATGCGGTGGGTGGTCTCGGTGACCAGCCGTGGGGTGACCCAGTCGTGGAACATGCGCAGCATGCTGGTCGGGTACACGGGCGTGACGCCGCGGTTGCCCCACGAGCCGGCCGCCATCAGGCAGAAGTTGCCCAGCCCGTGTGACTTGGCGCCGGTCTGCGCCCGGTCGGTGTCGTAGTAGTCGGCCCAGCGCGCCGCCAGGTGCCCCCACTCGTGGGCGCAGACGCCGACGTTGCAGTCCTCGGGCACGGTCAGGAAGGTGCTCACCTCCAGGTCGGGCCCGACCGAGATGGGCTCGTCGCCGACGGTCCACTTCAGGCTCCAGATGTACTGGAGCCCCTCGGCGTCGGCGAAGGTCTCGGCGCCCGGGCCGGCGTGCACGACGAACAGCGCGGTGACCTGGTGCTCGTCGAGTACGTCGTAGGAGGGGTCGATCTCGACGCCCGCCGCCAGAGCGGCCTGCACGGCGTCCCGCGCCATACCCTGGGCGTTGCGCGGGAAGTGGTCCTCGTCCAGCCCCGACTTGTTGTTGGCGTAGAAGGCCAGCGTCTGCGGCAGCCGGAACCAGCCGAACACCTCGCCCTGCACGTCGATGCCGTGGTCGTCGCTGAAGCCGCTGACCTTCCGGTAGAAGTCGCGCATGCTGCCCGGCTGGGTGCCGAACAGCAGCCGCCTGAAGTGCTCCGCGTCATGAGCCGGATCGTGCGGTCGGTCATCGAAGTCGACCAGCAGCACCAGCGTCTTGATGACACCCTTGAGCTTCTTCGGCGGCCGGTTGATCAGGCTCACGTCGGGAGCCTGCGGGGTGAGGTTGCCGTCATCCAGGCCCACCGAGCGCGGCCCACGCCGCTCGGAACGCCACATCGCGTAGTAGTCCTCGAACGTCAGGTGCTCGGGCAGCAGCCCGGCCGCCTTCAGTTCGTAGAAGCGGGTCTCCAGCTTGGCCAGCGCATCCGGCGCTAATGGAACGAAGTGCATGGTGTCCCCCCATCGTCCGTCCTTCCGCGAAGGTAGGCCGGATAATGGGGTCTGTCCTGAGTACCCCATACTCAGCCGGTGCCGTGCACACCAGACCTCCAGGGCGACATAATTACACGATTACATGCGGAGGTACGGGTGAGCAGGAGTTGGCAGCCGCCTAGGTTACGGCTGTTCGAGGGAGTGCAGCGACGGGCCACCTGGCTGGAGCTGCTCTATGACCTGGTGTTCGTGGTGGCCGTGGCCGAGTTGGCCGATGTGCTGGCCGAGGGGACCGAACCAGGGCGGATTCTGGCGTTCATAGGGCTGTTCGTGCCCATCTGGTGGGCCTGGGCGGGCTACGTGTTCTACGCGAACAGGTTCGACACCGATGACGTGAGCCATCGCCTGCTCGTATTACCCCAAATCCTGGCCGTTGGCACGATGGCCGCGAGCTTGGGCGACATCGAGCAGCGTTCCGCGTTGTTCGCCCTCTCCTACGTGGCCGTGCGGATCCTGCTCATCGTGGCCTACCTGCGCGCCGGGCGGCATGTGCCCGAAGGGCGGTCGCTGACCAGCAGCTATGTGGCCGGGTTCACGGTGTCGGTGGTCATCTGGACGGCGTCGCCGGCCGTCGAGCCGCCGCTGCGCTATGTCCTGTGGGCCATCGCCATGGTCATCGATCTGGCCACGCCGCTCCTGGCGCGACGGTACCAGGGCGCGCTGCCGCCGCAGAGTGAGCACCTGCCCGAGCGGTTCGGGCTGTTCGTGGTGATCGTGCTGGGCGAGGTCGTCGCCGCGGTGGTGGTCGGGCTGAAGAGCCACGCGGTCACGCCCGGCACACTGCTGATCGCCCTCGCGGGCATCGCGATCGCCATGGCGTTCTGGTGGCTGTATTTCGGGCACATAGACGAGTCGGTGGTGCTGCGTACCCAGCTGGCCGGACAGGTCTGGGTCTACTCCCATCTGCCGCTGTCGCTGGGCCTTGTCGCGTTCGGCATCGGTGTCGAGCACGCGATCACCCACCCGGGGACGGGCTGGGCCGTCGGGGTGCCCGCCGCGGTGGTGTTCGTCACCCTCGGCCTCCAGCACCTGTGCTCCGGCGACCGGCTCGCGACCGGCATCCGCATGGCGGCCGCCGTGCTCACGCTCGTCACCTCCGCGCTCCCGGCCGCGCTGGCGTTCCCTTTGATTCTCTTGTACGGCGGAGCGCAGGTCGCCTACGATCTTCGCCGTCCCCTGCCCGGAGGAGAGGCATGACCGTGATGGAGCTGTTCGACCGCCAACTGGCCGCTATCGCGGATCGGGACCTGGAGGCCCTGCTGGCGCAGTACCACGAGGAGGCCATGGTCGTCCGCTTCGACCGCGTGGCCAGGGGAGCGGCGGAGATCCGGGAGCTGTTCGGCGCCTATCTGGCCGCCGAGCCGCAGGTCGTCGAGGTCATGTCCATCCAGGCGGTGGACGACGTCATCTTCTACAACGCCCTCATGACCATCGCCGGCAACAAGGTCACCACGTTCGGCACGCTAGTGATCAAGGACGGCAGGATCTGGCGCCAGACCGCCGCCGCCCTGCCGTCCCCCTGACCGCGCCCAGCCCGTCAGCTGAGCCCAGCTCGTCGGCCCAGTTCGCCTGTCAGCTCAGCTGGGCTCAGCCCATCACTTGTCTCATCGGCTGCCACGGCGTGGCGTCGAAGATCAGCATGATGGAGACGATCCGGCCGTCGACGAGCTGGAAGTGCTCGGCGGTGCGCTGGGTGCCCACCGGCGTGGCGGTGTGCACGTCGTACACGAGCGTGGCCTCCGACTCGCCGTAAAGCTCGCTGATCAGATCGACGCCGGTGACCACCTGGACGAAGCCGGTGATCCCGGCCAGGTGGCCGGCGGCGTCGTCGGAGCTCATGAGCGGGCTCCGGAAGCTGAACCCGTCACCGATGAGCGCGGCGGCCGTGGCCACATCGCCACGGAAGCGCGCCTCGTGGTAGCCGCGTACGACCTCACGCGTCCGGTTCTCGCCGCTCATGAGGCACCTTCCAGATACTGCGCGAGCCGGCGCTGATTGTCGGCCACCCGCAGGCACAGGTCCCGGAACCGGGTCAGGTCGTCGGCCGTGAAGTCCCTGAACATCGCCGTCATCGCCCGCTGCGACGGCTCGCTGAACGCCTTGATCCAATCCTGTCCCTCTGCCGTGATCTGGGCCAGGACCGAGCGCCGATCCCGCTGGTCGGGGACCCGCCGCACCAGACCCTCACGCTCCAGCGTGTCGACCAGCCCGGTCACGTTACGGGAGCTGACACCCGCGGACTGGGCCAGCTCCCCGATGCTCACTCCGTCTCCTTCGGCGGCGCCGAGCCGCATCAGCAGGTCCATCGCGCCGGAGCTCAACCCTCTGCCCTGGCTGCCGTGGGCGCGCATGCGCTCGATGGCGTGGAAGGCGGTGCGAACGGCGGCCGCGGCCTCCAGCGCGGCGGTGTCGCCTCCGCCGGTGAACTGCCGCATGGCGGTCCTGGTCGCGGGATCGAAGAGGCTTCCATCGGGGTCAGTGTGGAAATCTGATTTATGTACTTCATTCATGATGAAGCAGCACATTAGTACGTACTTCACTACTTGTCGACCGGCCGGAGCCGGGTTCGCAGGGCTCCCGGACGGGCCTCCTCGCGACCGGCGGGGCCGTCCGGCCATGGGCCGCCCTCGACGAGCGCGCCGAAATCGGCTCGCACTTTTTATGAACTTTGCCGCCGATGCCGTCGTCTTTCCTACGGAAATGCAAAACGACAGGGGGCATTGTGAAAAAGCTGCTACTCGTCACCGCCATCGCCGGACTGGCGCTCGCCACCGTGGGCACCACCGCCGCTTCGGCAACCGCACGGGCGATTCCCCGCGCATCCCTGAGTGACGGGCACGGGGGCGTGCTCGCCGAAGCTCAATTGGAGAGCGACACGAGAATCATCGTCTGCGACCGGAACGCCGACCACCGCTACGCGATGGCCAAAGTCAGATACCAGGGGCACACCTACCAGTACGCCAACTACTACAAGAACCAGGACTGCCTTGAGCAGCGGACCAGGCGCATGTCGCACGGCAAGATCGAGCTCTGGGCCTGTGTGAGCAAGCCGTACAAGGTGAAATTCGACCACTGCGGGCCGAAGAAGACAGTGGTCCGTCCGTAGCCGCCGCGTCGCCCTTTGAACACAATGGGCCGCCGTGAATAACGGCGGCCCAGTTCCAATGACTTGGCGGCGCGCTCAATAGCGCCCGGTCAATAGCGACCTACTCGATAGCGACCCGCTTAATAGCGGGCCGCTCAATGCGATTCTCGTAATCAGGCGGCGGGAATGGAGCCCAGACGCCCCGCCTGATAGTCCTCGAAAGCCTGGGCCAGCTCGGCGCGGGTGTTCATGACGAACGGGCCGTAATGGGCCACCGGCTCGCCGATCGGCTGACCGCCGAGGATGATGACCTCCATCGTGTCCTTCGCCGACAGCGTGATCGTCTCACCCGACGTGGTCAGCCCCGGACGGTCGCCGAAGCCGTCGAACACGGCCAGCTGGCCGCTGACCAGCGGGCGCCGCTCGCTCCCGACCGTGCCGCGTCCCGACAGGACGTAGGCGAGGGCGTTGAAGTCCTTGCGCCACGGCATCGTCAGCCGCGCACCCGGGCTGATCGTGGCGTGCAGCAGGGTGATCGGCGTCTGGGTGCTGCCGGGCCCGGTGTTCCCGGCCAGGTCGCCCGCGATGAGGCGGATCAGGGCGCCGCCGTCATGGCTGCTGAGCAGCGCGACGCTGGAGCTTCCGATGTCCTGATATTTCGGGGCGATCATCTTCTTGGCGCCCGGCAGGTTCACCCACAGCTGGATGCCGTGGAACAGCCCGCCCTGCTGCACCAGCCACTCCGGCGGCGCCTCCTTGTGCAGGATGCCGGCGCCGGCGGTCATCCACTGGGTGTCGCCGTTCGTGATCGTGCCGCCGCCTCCGTTGGAGTCGAGGTGCTCCATCACGCCGTCGATCATGTACGTGACGGTCTCGAAGCCGCGGTGCGGGTGCCACGGAGTGCCCTTGGGCTCGCCCGCCGCGTAGTCGACCTCTCCCATCTGGTCCATCATCACGAACGGGTCGAGGTACTCAGGCTTGATGGCGGCCAGGGCCCGGCGTACCGGGAAGCCCTCGCCCTCGAAGCCGCTCGGCGCGGTCTCGACGGCGAGCACCTTGCGGCCCTGCGCCTCGGTCAGCGGCTCCGGCAGGCGGGGCAGGCTGAGCGGGTTCTCTACGGTGACGGCGGGCATGTCGGGCTCCCTTCGGCGGAATCTGCTGTTCTCAACCAAGTTGAGAATTCAACTATTCCAGGCGAGCGGTCCCGGCCGCCAGGAGCCCGGGCTCAGGCGGCCAGGAGGCCGAAGGGCCCAGGGTCAGGACGACTTGAGCAAGGCGAAGGCGCCCCGCGAGAGTGCGACGAGCTCCTCGTACACCTGGTCCTCCTTGAGGGCGGCGGACGGGTCGGAGGCCATGGCCGTGACCACGAAGGTGCGCCCGGACGGCGTGCGGGCCAGGTAGCTCAGGTCGAGCACGCCCTGCTCGGAGCCGCCCTTGTACCAGACGGTGGGCCACTCCTTGGCCGGCAGCTGGATCCCGTCGGGGTTCTGCGACATGATCTCGCCGACCCGCTTGTCGCGGCTCTTCGCCAGCCCCGCGTAGGCGCGGCAGATGTCGGCCGGGGAGCCGAACCACTCCAAGGTGTCCAGCTCGCGCGGCTCGGCCCACGCCCTGATGCCGGACCGCGGGAGCTTGTCGACGACCGCCGACAGGTAGTCCCGCCGCCCGGCCGTGTCGCGCGACAGGAACTCCTTGGAGTATCGCGGGTAGTCGGCGCCCTTGAGCGCGAACAGCTCCCTGGTGGTCAGGAACGGCGTGTTCCGCTTCACCTGGCCGTGCCAGGCCCGTACGCGGTCCTCGACCGCCGTCCGGCCGGCCTGGTGGAGCAGCAGGTCCGCCCCCGTGTTGTCGCTGATGGCGATCATCATCCTGGCCGCCTCCAGCACCTGCACCTGGCTGTTGTCGGGGCGGTCCTGGAGCTCGCCGCTGGGCAGGCTCTTCAGCTCGGGCTTGATCGTCATCGCGGTGTCCCACGAGAACCCGCCCTGCTCGATCTTCTTGGCGACGGCCCCGAGGACGTACAGCTTGAACATCGAGCCGAGCGGGCGCGCCTGCCGGCCGGCGATGGCGTGGACCGGTCGGCAGGTGCCATCGCGCTTGACCTCGGCGGCGAGGAACCCCACGCGGGCCGCCGCCTTGCGCGCCCGCCGATCCAGCTCGTCCCAGCTCGTGGGGGAAGGCTGAGGCGTGGCCGGTTCGGTGAACCGCACGCCGTTGATCTTGCCCGTGGCGTCCACCGAGAGCGTCAGCTTGAGCGTCTGGGCGCCGACCACCACATGCGCGATCAAAGCGGCGGGCGTGGCTCCGATGATCTTCTGCAGCTGGATCCCGCGCAGCCCGGCCAGGGTCTCGTTGACCTTGTCCGCCGGGACCTGCTCCAGGAACGCCGGGGCGAAGTGCTCGGCCAGCTCGGCCTGCCCGATCGGCGCCCTGGCGGGGGCGTCGAGCAGCCAGCGCAACTGCTGCCCGACGGGCGTGCTGGGGATCTCCACGGGCGGCGCGGTGGCCGCCGAGGGGGTGCTTGGAACGTTCCTACCAGCGGCGGAGAACGTGAGCGGGCGCACAGCGGTCACGGGCGAGCTCGTGTCGCCCGTAGGCCGGTACGCGGCGACCCCGGACAGGCTCGTCACGCCCTCAGACCGGTTCGCGGCGACCCCGGGCAGGCTGGTGACGGCGTCAGGCCGGTTCGCGGCGACCCCGGGCGGGCTGCTGGTGGGAGTCCCTGTCGCGCAGGCGGTCAGTGACACGGCCACGGCGGTGACCGCGACAACAAGGGCGGGCTTCGACGGGGAGTGCATGGTGGCTCCTTCGACTTCGCGTTCGACTTCGATTTCGACTCAGACCCAGGTGGAACACGCGCCTCCCACTCAACAGACCCCGTCCTGCATACCCCACCCGGTGAGCCGCCGTCTTGAGACTGCGGATAACCGCATCGAGTGTGCGGTTATCCGCATAGACGCAGCCCACCGCCCCCGCGACGATGGGGCCTTATGAGTTCCAGGTTGGTGGCCGGGCTGCTCGCGGCGACCGCGGCCGCGGGTCTGATCGCGGGCGCGTTGCTGGACAGCGGCCTGCCCGCCCCTGCGACGCAGTGGGCGTACATCGTCATCGGCCTGGTCTTGCCGGCACTCGGCTGGCTGCTGGCAGTGCGCCGGCCGCACATCCGCTATGTCTGGCTGCTCCTGGCCACGGCGGTCTGCCTGGGTGTGAGCACTTTCGGCGTCGGGCTGAGCAAGCTCGACGTGGCACCGGTGGTCGTCCGCGTGCTGGTCGCGGTCTTCGCCGTCTACTACGGCCTGTTGTGGATCTTCGTCCCGCTGCTGTTCCCCGAGGGCCGGTTGCCGTCGCGCCGCTGGCGGCCCGTCGCATGGATCGGGGGCGTGGCGATCGCCGTCCACTTCACGGGCAACCTCCTGATCGGCCCCATCTCCTCCGCCACGCCCGGCCAGCTGGTGCTGGCCGGCTCGGCGGACCTGGTCGCCGCGCTCGTGTCCGCGGTCGGCCAGCTCGTCACCTGGATCATCACGTTCGTCGTGTTCGGCGGGCTGGTGATCCGCTGGCGGCGGAGCGGGAGCGGCGAGCGCGGCCAGTACGCCTGGATGGTCGCCGGAATGACCGTCAACCTCGCCGGGTTCCTGCTGCTCTCCTTCTTCCTCTTCGGGCTCGCCGCGCCGATGGCCGGGGCGGTCGGCGTGCTGGCCGTGCTGGGGTCCCTGCCCGTGGCGATCGCGGTCGCGGTCGTCAGGCACCGGCTGCTCGACCTCAGGATCGGCATCAGGGGCTCGCGGCTCCTCGTGGTGTTCGACGTCCGGCCGACCGTGGGCGAGATGCTGACGAGCCTGGGCACGGCGTTAGAGGAGACGCCGGAGCCCGTGGAGCAGCTCGGCAGGCTCGCGGCGGCCGTACGCGATGGGTTGGCGGTCAGGTGGGCGGCGGTCACGCTGGCCGACGGCACCCGCGTGGTCGCCGGGCGGGAGGAAGGCGCCGCGGCGCTGACGCTGCCCGTGCGGGGCGGTTTGGGGCGGATCGAGTGCGGGCCCAGGGACGGCGACCGCCTCACCGTCGGCGACCGGCGGCTCCTGGAGGCGCTGGCCGTGCCCGCGGGGCTCGCCATCCAGAGCGCCGGGCTGGCCGGACGCCTGGTCAACGCCCAGGAGGCCGAACGCCGGCGCATCGAGCGCAACATCCACGACGGCGTGCAACAGCAACTCGTCGCGCTCATCGCCGGGCTGGAGCTGGCTCGCGCCACCGGTGGCGGCCCCGACATGCTCGCCGAGCTGCGCGAGCAGGCCCGCCAGACGCTCAACGACCTGCGGGAGCTGGCCGCCGGCATCCATCCCAGCTCGCTCAGCCAGGGCGGCCTGGTGGAGGCCGTGGAGGAGCGCTGCGCCCGGCTGCCGGTGCCGACCACGGTCGTCGCGAGCAGGGAGCTGCGCGCCCAGCGCTTCCCCGACGAGGTGGAGGGCGCGATGTACTTCACCGTGAGCGAGGCGGTGGCCAACGCGCTCAAACACGCGGGCGCCACCAAGATAGAGGTACGCCTGGCGCGGGCGGACGGCCGCCTGCGTGCGACCGTCACGGACGACGGGCGGGGCTTCGATCCGCCGGCCGTCGGCCGCCGGGGGCTGGCCACGCTCGCCGACCGGCTCGACGCGCTCGGCGGCGGACTTGATCTTGACAGCGGACATGGAGAAGGGACACGGATGAACGCCTGGGTGCCGGTCGATGCCTGAGCGGATCCGCACGATCGTGGCCGACGATCACTACCTGGTACGCGAGGGCACCCGGCGGCTGCTGGAGACCTCGGGCGAGGTCCTGGTCGTCGGCGCGGTGGGCAACGCCGACGAACTGGTCGACGCCACGCGCAGGCTCGGCCCCGACGTGGTGATCACCGACATCCGGATGCCGGGAGGGGACTGGCGCCAGGGGTTCGAGGGGATCGACGCCGCCCACCGCGTCCACGCCGATCATCCGGGCGTCGGGGTCGTGGTGCTGTCGCAGTTCTCGGATGCGCTGTTCGCCTTCGAGCTGTTCAAGCACGGCACCGAGGGGTTCGCCTACCTGCTCAAGGACAGGGTGGGTGATCTCGACGAGCTGCTCGGCGCCATCAAGGCGGTTGCCTCTGGTGGCTCGGTCATCGACCCCAAGGTGGTGGAAGGGCTGCTGGCCAGGCGCGACGTGCGGGGCGAGCAGGAGGCGCTGACGTCGCGCGAGCGCGATGTGCTGCGTGAGATGGCACATGGCCGCTCCAACGGCGCCATCGCCAGGGCGCTGCACCTGTCGGTCTCGTCGGTGGAGAAGAACGTCAACTCCATCTTCGCCAAGCTCGGCCTGGAGAACAGCGGCGACGTCCACCGCCGGGTCGCCGCCGTCCTGGCCTACCTGGGGCCCTGAGCCCGGTTATCAGCTTCTCAGCCGAAGACGGCCGGGGGTGGCACCGGGGCCAGCACCGCGTCGCCGTCCTTGATCGGGTGGGCACCCGCGACGAAGTTCGTCAGCGCCTCCCCGTACACACACCTGGCCTGGGTGAGGCCGCCGGCCGCGCGGCGGGTCAGCAGGTCGATCGGCAGCTCCGCCCGCGAGGCGGCGACGATGAGGTTGCCGAAGCGGCGCCCGCGCATGACGCCCGGCTCGGCCAGCAGCGCGACATGCCGGAACGTCCCCTGGACCGTCGCCACGAGCCGCCTGGCGAAGGCCAGGCCCTTGCCGTCCGCCATGTTGATCAGCAGCGTGCCCGACGGGCGCAGCACCCTGGAGATGTCGCCCATGTACTCCGTCGTGGCCAGCTCGACCGGCATGGTGGCGCCGGAGAAGGCGTCGAGGACCAGCAGGTCGGCCGAGTCGTCCCAGACCTTGGCGGTGCCCTCGCGCCCACCCTGCACGATCACCTTCAGCCGTGGCACGGACCGCAGGTCGAGCTGCTCGCGGATCAGGTTGACCAGGAGCCCGTCGGGTTCGAGGACGATGTGCCGGGACCCTGGCCGGGTGGCCGCGACATAGCGCGGGATCGTGCACGCCCCGCCGCCCACGTGGACGCAGGCGAGTGCGCCTTCCGGAAGAAGGTCGATCACGTCCGCCATAAGCCGTACGTACTCGAATTCCAGATATGTAGGGTCTTGTAAGTCAACGTACGACTGAGGTACGCCATCCTTGGACAGTACCCAGCCGTCCTGCCTGTCCAGGTCCCGGAGCAGTTCGATCTCGCCGAACGTCACCGGGTAAAGGCCGGGCATCGGCTCCCGCTGTCCTCGTGCCACGATGATCCCCTCCTGGGAGTAACCGTATGCGACGACGAAGGCTGATTGTGCTGGTTATCGCCGTTGTTGCGGTAGTAAGTGCAGGTGTCTTCGCGACAGTGGTGTCCAAGCGGGTCAAGGGCAGCGCCGCGCAGACCTCGGCCGCCTACTTCACGGCATGGCAGCGGGGGGACCTGCGGGCCATGGCCGCCCTGGTCTATCAGCCGCCGGCGGACTTCGTCACCCGGCACCGGTCGTTCTCGGACGACCTGCATGTTCAGGACATCCAGTTGCGGCCCGGGGCCGTGAAGAGCACGGGGGAGGCCTCGGCCGAGGTGCCGTTCACCGGGTTCAGGACGCTGAGCGAGTTCGGGGCGTGGCCGTTCAGCGGTACGTTGCGGCTGGCCGTGCGCGACCGGACCTGGAAGGTGCTCTGGGCGCCGGAGACGCTGGATCCCCGGCTCAAGGACGGGGGCACGGTGCGGCTGGCCGAGTTCGACCGGCCCGCGGTCGAACTGGTGACCAGCGAGGGTGACAAGATCCCCAACGACAGCTACGCCGAGTCCTATCTCGCCGAGCTCAAGCCCGAGTTCGACGAGGTGGCGCAGGGGTGGGCGCTGGAGTCCGCCCTGCCGGGACAGCAGGCGCGGCGGCTCATGACCGTCGAGCCCAAGGTGAACCTGGAGCGTACGACGCTGTCGCGGTCGGTGCAGGCGGCGGCCGCGCGGGCGCTCGACGGGGTACGGGACGCGTCGATCATCGCGATCCGGCCCAGCACCGGTGAGGTGCTCGCGGTGGCCGATCGGCTGGAGGGCAACTACAGCGCGTTCCGCGACTTCTTCCCGCCCGGGTCCACGTTCAAGACGGTTACGGCGGCGGCGCTGATGGAGGCGGGCCTGGATCCGGCGGCGGAGGTGGACTGCCCGGCCACGTACACGATCCCGCACTTCAGGACGGTCAAGAACGCGGGCGAGCAGGCGCACGGCCAGGTGACGTTCGCCGACGCGTTCGCGTACTCCTGCAACACCACATTCGTGCGCGAGGCCGTCGCCCGATTATCGGGTGACGATCTTGTCGAGACCGCCGCGAAGTGGGGGTTCGGCGGTGCCAAGCTGGCCACGGGCCTGGGCGGCAACTGCGGGCGGATGGACCCGCCGGACGGCATGGACGAGTTGGCGGCCGACTCCTTCGGCCAGGGCACGGTGGAGGCGACCCCGCTGTGCATGGCGATGGTCGCGGCGGCGGTCGAGAGCGGCACACTGCGCGTGCCGCGCATCCTGTCCAAGGCCGCCGCCGAGCGGATCGACGGCCCGGCCGCCAAACCGGTCGAACTCGACGAGGGGACGATCGCGGCGCTGCGGGAGATGATGGCCGCCGTCGTCGACCACGGTACGGCCGCCGCCGCCGGGCTGCCCGCGGGCGTGTCCGGCAAGACGGGCACGGCCGAGGCCACTGGCGGGCGGGAGCACGGCTGGTTCATCGGCTACCGCGACGACCTGGCCTTCAGCGTCTTCGTACGCAACGGCGGCTCGGGCCGGAGCGCCGCGCTGCCGGTCGCGGCCCGCTTCCTCAACGGGATATGACTGTCTTCCTCAGCGGGATATGACCTTCGTCTCGTCGAGGGCCCACACCCTCAACGTGGCCATAACCTACGGTACCGTAGGTTATATGACGACCATCACCGCGAAGCCGAGGCTACGAGGCTGGTTGCACACTGGAGCGTTGCCCGTGACGCTGGTCGCCGGGTTCGCGCTCGTGGCGCTCGGCCCCACCCTGCAGGCCCGTCTCGCGTCCGCGATCTACGCGATCACCTCGGGTCTGCTCTTCGGCATCTCGGCCACCTACCACCGCGGCACGCTGGGCCCCCGCCTGGCGGAGGCGCTGCGGCGCTTCGACCACGCCAACATCTACCTGATCATCGCGGGCACCTACACGCCCTTCGCGCTCCTCGCGCTCGACGGGGCCGCCCGCGTGGCCGTCCTAGCGGTCGTCTGGGGCGGCGCGCTGTCCGGGGTGCTCTTCCGGGTGTTCTGGATGAGCGCGCCGCGCTGGCTGTACACGGTCCTCTACCTGGCGCTCGGCTGGACCGCGATCTTCGTGCTGCCGCAGCTGCTCGCGGGCGCGGGCGTGGCCGCCGTCGTGCTGGTCGCCGTCGGCGGCGTCTTCTACAGCGCCGGAGCCATCGTGTACGGTCTGCGCCGCCCGGACCCGGCGCCCGGCTGGTTCGGCTACCACGAGGTGTTCCACGCGTTCACGATCGCCGCCTACCTGGTGCAGTACATCGCGGTGTCGATCGTGGTTTACTCCCACGCCTAAGGGCCTGCGCGGTTAGGTGCTTTCGCCCTGACAGTGGCGGGTTACCGAGTTTTGACCGTGCTGTGGGCTGCTTGCGCGATCGATCGGGAGATCACACCAGTATGGAGCAAATCGCACGCAACTGGTGGCTCGTCCTGATCCGCGGCATTTTGGCGGTGATCTTCGGCATCCTGGCGCTGATCTGGCCCGCGATCACGCTGCTCGTGCTCGTGATCTTCTTCGGCTCGTACGCCATCGTCAGCGGGCTCGTCTCGGTGTTCTCCGCCTTCCGGCATGGAACGGACTCCCGCGTCTGGCTCATCATCTCCGGGATTCTCGGGATCCTGGCGGGGATCATAGCTTTCGTCTGGCCGGGCAAGACCGCGCTGGTCCTGCTCTTCGTGATCGCGTTCTGGGCGATCCTCAGCGGAGCATCGGAGATCGTCGCGGGCGTGCAGATGCGCAAGGTGATCGAGAACGAGTGGATGCTCATCATCGGCGGGATCCTGTCCATCGTCTTCGGCGTCCTGCTGCTCATCTGGCCCGGCGCGGGACTGCTGACGTTGGTCTGGCTGGTCGGGATCTTCGCCATCCTGTACGGCATCGCGATGATCGTGCTGTCGTTCGAGGTAAAGAAGTTCGCCCATGCCGCCTGAATTCCGGAGATTTTCCGCATAGACCTAGGTTCGGCCGGGAAACGTATGCCATGTCTGGTTTCAACGTGGAGGTGACATGGACGTACACGACCGCCTTGCCCGCCATCTGCTCGTCGACGGTTACCGGCTCGTGCTCGATCTGGAGCACAGCCAAGGCTCCTGGCTCGTCGATGCCGGCAACGGCCGCCGATACCTTGACTTCTACACGTTTTTCGCCAGCGCGCCGCTCGGCGTGAACCCGCCCTTCGACCCGGAGTTCGTCCGGCTTCTCGGCGAGGTGGCCCGTAGCAAGCCCGCCAACTCCGACATGTACACCGCCCACCTGGCGGACTTCGTCGAGACCTTCTCCCGTGTCCTCGGTGACCCCGAGCTGCCCCACCTGTTCTTCGTCGAAGGCGGTGCGCTGGCCGTCGAGAACGCCCTGAAGACCGCCTTCGACTGGAAGAGCCGGCGCAACGAGGCGGCGGGCCGCTCCCGCGACCTCGGCACCCAGGTCATGCACCTGACGAAGGCGTTTCACGGCCGCAGCGGCTACACCTTGAGCCTGACCAATACCGAACCAGGTAAGACCGACCGTTTTCCCCAGTTCCGCTGGCCGCGCATCGACGTACCCGCCGTACACCTCGGAGATGTGGAGGCCGCCGAGGAGCACGCGCTCGCCCAGGCGCGCGCCGCCTTCGAGGCGC
This sequence comes from Nonomuraea sp. NPDC049028, assembly GCF_043197735.1. Classification (NCBI taxonomy): domain Bacteria; kingdom Bacillati; phylum Actinomycetota; class Actinomycetes; order Streptosporangiales; family Streptosporangiaceae; genus Nonomuraea; species Nonomuraea sp. NPDC049028. Next base: position 390,214 of record NZ_JBICTR010000003.1, on the reverse strand, counting down.
ACCCGCACGACATCGCCTGCTTCATCGCCGAGCCCATCCAGGGCGAGGGCGGCGACAACCACATGCGCCCGCAGTTCCTGCAGGCGATGCAGCGGCTGTGTCACGAGTACGACGCGCTGTTCATCATGGACGAGGTGCAGACGGGCGGCGGCACCACGGGCACCCCCTGGGCCTACCAGCAGCTCGGCCTGGCGCCGGACATCGTGGCCTTCGCGAAGAAGGTCCAGGTGGGCGGCATCATGGCGGGCCGCCGCGTGGACCTGGTCCCCGACAACGTCTTCCAGGTCAGCGGCCGGATCAACTCGACCTGGGGCGGCGGGCTGGTGGACATGGTCCGCTCGCGCGGCCTCCTGGAGATCATCGAACGCGACAACCTCATCCCGCGCGCCGCCACCCTCGGCACCGTCCTCGTCGAACGCCTCGTCAAGCTGCAGGCCGAACACCCGGACCTGGTCTCCAACGCCCGGGGGCGCGGCCTGATGTGCGCGTTCGACCTGCCCGACGGGGCCACGCGCGACGCGCTGGTCACGCGGTTGCGGGACGAGGCGGGCGTGCTGCTCCTGGCGTGCGGGCCGCGGTCGGTACGGCTCAGGCCCGCGCTCAACATCCCCGAATCCGACCTGGAACACGGCCTCACGGCCATCTCGGCGGCCCTCCCACTGATGGCGCGGACCTAGGCCGCCTGGCCTCTGGCACGCGTCCACGGGGCGTCGTCCACGTGATGTCGTCCACGTGATGTCGTCCATGCGGCGTCGTCCACGCCCCGCGGGCCAGCGACACGGCACTGGCTCGGGGGGCGATTTATCCGGCGTTGACGGTGTTCCCGCTGATCAGCGAGCCGAGCGTTTCCCTGCCGCAAAACGCGGCCCGCGCCACCAGCCCCGACGCCCCGCCCCAGCCAGAACCGCGCCCGTGTCCTGCTCGACACCTACGCCGGACTCGACCCGCATCGTTCGGCTCGACGAAGCCGAACACCATGGCCGGCTCGGAGCCGGCCGCGAAAGCGCTCCGCATCGGCCGCCTGCAGAAGTGGGCTATCGGTTCCGCTCCGTCGTCCTCCGGCCGTGTCTCAACGGGTGGGGGTGCGGCCGAGCCTGGTCTCCAAGCCATCCAGGATGCGCTCGACGCCGTAGACGAAGGACTCTGCGCGGATCTGCTCCGGATCCTTGGTCTGCTCCGCGGCGCGCCCGTCGCGCAGGAGCGGGTAGTCCTGCAGGGCCTGTTCGGTGGTCGGTCGCAGGCTCTCAAGCCAGTCCTGCTCGTTCTGGCCACTGCGGGCTAGCACCGACAGGTAGGCGGCCTCGCTGGTGGTCATTCCGATGACGTAGGCGATGAGCAGATTCATGGCCTGATCGGCCTCGTCAACGGCAATGCCCGCCGCCTTGAACAGGGCGAGCATGCGCTCCGACTGCCGCATCAGGTTGGGCCCGAGGTAGGCGAGCCCGATCTGGCCGAGCACGGAGACGACCCAGGGATGACGCAGCACCATCGAGCGCAGGCTGTGGGCGGATTCGGTGACGGCCACCCGCCAGCGTGCGGGGTCGGCGGCGGGCACCCGTACCTCGCCGTAGATCTCGTCCACGACCAGCTCGATCAGCTCGTCCTTGTTGGCCACGTGTCGATAGAGAGACGTGGCTCCGGCGCCGAGCCGGGCGCCGAGGCTGCGCATGCTCAGGGCGTCGATGCCCTCGGTGTCCAGGAGGTGGATGGCCTCGGACACGATCCGGTCGCGACTCAGCGACGGCTGCTCCCGTTTGGGACGCGGGCGGGCCCATACCGAGGGGATGGGCTGCTTCTCGGCTGGCATCAGGTCTCCTCGTTGCGGGACCCCCATGGTAGCGTACGGCGTTCGCAGCATGCGTACAGTGATCCCACCCTGTGACCAACGAAGGCCCGCCAAGCTGCACGGCCGCACGGCTGGAGCGCCGCACCGCTGCGGCTGCTGCACGGCCGCCCCGCCGCTGGGCGGGGCCCCATGTCTGCTGACCGCCTCGACCGTTTCACCGTGCGCTGTTGCGTACACCGATCCACTATGCGTACAGTGTGCGCATCAGGGAACGGCGTACAGGAGGAAGCATGGCGACGAACGTGCAGTGGACCGAGCAAGGTGGCTGGACGGCCAGCGGCGACTGGGGGAGTGCCGGCTCGCAGGGACAGACCTTTGACCTGGCCCGCTGGCAGGCGCGCTTCGACGAGCTGCGCCGGCGGCATCACGTGCCGGGCGCGTCGCTGGCGGTGCTGGTCAACGGGCGGGTGCACGAGCTGGCGAGCGGCGTGCTGCACCGGGGCACCGGCGTGGAGGTGACGACCGACTCGGTGTTCCTGTCCGGCTCGATCGCCAAGGTCTACACGGCCACTCTGGTGATGCGGCTGATCGACGAGGGCCGGCTGACGCTGGACACCCGGGTGGCCGACGTCCTGCCCGAGTTCGCTACCCCCGACCCCGTGGCCACCCGGACGATCACCGTCCGCCAACTCCTGTCGCACACCGGCGGCGTCACCAACGACTTCAATTACGACGGCGGGCGCGGCGACGACTGCCTGGCCCGCTACGTCGAGGCCGCCCGGGGCGTGCCGCTGGACTGCCCGCCCGGCACTGCGATCTCCTACGGCGGGCTCGGCTACATCGTGCTGGGCCGCCTCATCGAGGTCCTCACCGGCCGCACCTGGGACCAGGCTCTCAAAGACCTGCTGTTCACCCCGCTCGGCCTGGAGCGCTCGATGACGCTGCCGGAGGAGGCGCTGCGCTTCTCGGCCGCGATGAGCCACCTGGGCGAGCCCGGCGCCGACCCCGACCCGGCCCCCGCCTGGGACCTCATGCCGCGCTCGGCCGGCCCCGCCGGCCGCGTCATCACCTCCGCCGGCGACATGGCCCGCCTGGCCGCCATGCACCTGGCCGGCGGCGGCCCGGTGCTGTCGGCCGAGGCGGTCGCCGCCATGCAGCGCCGCGAGACCGACGTGCCCGACAAGTGGACCGTCTCCGCCGACGGCTGGGGCCTCGGCTGGACCCTCTACGACTGGAACGGCGTTCCCGGCTACGGCCACGACGGCGCCGCCATCGGCCAGTACGCCTACCTGCGCGTCGTCCCGCACGCCGGTCTCGCCCTGGTCCTGCTGACCAACGGCGGCAGCGCCCGGCTCCTGTACGCCGACCTGTTCCGCGACCTGCTCGCCGAACTCGCAGGCGTCACCATGCCCGCCCCCTTCGGCCCGCCCGCCGAACCCTCCACCGTGGACGTCACCCCGTTGCTCGGCACCTACCGGCGCGCCGGCGTCGTCATCACCGTCAGCCAGGACAGCGGAGGCGCCGGTGATGACGACGGTGACAGCCTGCGCATGCGTTACGAGTTCGTGGACGACATGAAGGACATGTCCCCGCCCCTGGACATGGAGCTGCTCCCGGTGACCCAGACCGTCTTCGCGGCCACGGGGGCGGGCCCGTCCTTCAGCGAGGACTACATGCCCGTCGTCTTCTCCACCCTGGCCGACGGCACGGCCTGCGTGTACGTCGGCATGCGCGCCACCCCCAAGATCGCCTGACGCCGGCGAGCAGGCATACGACCTGGCGGAGGTGATGCGGGCCACCGGACAGCCCGCTCACCCTCCACGCCGGACTCTCACTCGCTACCTGGAGCAGGCAGGGGCAGAGTGCCGGTGGAAGCTCCGGTCAGGCGGCGACGCCGCGTGAAGTCCGCGACGCCTGCTTGCGTGGGAGGCCGGGAGGGGGTTAGTGGCGGGGGAGCGGGCGGGTCGAGCCCAGGCCGACAGCGGTCATGGGCGGGGTCGGCCAAGTCGGGGTCAGTGGCGGTGGCGGGACCGCAGGAAGGCCGCTGTGGCGGCGTCGGCGGGCAGGAACGCCTCCAGCTTGAGCTCGGCCAGCGTGACGTCCACCGCGGTGGCGAAGGACGTGAGCGTAGTCAGCAGCCGCAGCTCGGCGTCGCCGGTACGCAACCGCAGCGGCACCGCGAACCCGAGATGATCGCTCCCCGGCACCGCGTCGGGCACATAGGACTCCAGCTCGGCGATGAACGCGTCAAGCCGCGGATCCGGGCTGCGGAGGAGCTCGGCCCGCAGGCTCTCGATGATGTGCCGGCCCCAGTCCGCGAGGTTGACCACCCGAGGGGCCATGCCCTTGGGATGCAGGGCGAGCCGCAGCACGTTGACCGGCGGCTTCAGCAGCTCGGGCGCCGCCCCCTCGGTGAGGACGCCGAAGGCCGCGTTGGCCGCCAGCAACTCGCCGTAGGGCCGAACGACGACCGCCGGATACGGCAGGTGCCCGTCGAGGATGCTGTCCAGAGCCTCGCGTACGGGGCGCAGCATGGCGTCGTCCAGACCCGACTCGGGGAACACGGGAGCGTAGCCGGCCGCCAGCAGCAGGCCGTTGCGTTCGCGCAGCGACAGCTCGAGTGACTCGGCCAGGCGTACGACGATGGCCCGCCCGGGGCGGGAACGGCCTTGCTCGATGAAGCTGAGGTGACGCTGGGTGGTGCCGGCCCGGTTGGCGAGCTCCAGCTGGCTCACCCGCCGACTGCTACGCCATCGCCGCAGCTCGCTCGCGAATCGTTCCACGCCCCCTTTCTAGCCCACCCGGGTGACGGAGCACGATTCCCCGCAGGGAATCGCCGGGCCTCCCCGCAGGGCGTCATCAGAGGGTGGGCTCGGGCTCACAAATGGCCCTTAGACGGTCTCACCGTCTCGTAACGGCGGCTGACCACCTCCACCGGAGGAGCGTCCCCCTGGACAGAGCTCAGCCACGTGTGGCGGGTGGGGGTGCCCCATGCCGGCCGTAAAAAGACATGCGGACCGTAAGACAAAGGCCCCGCAACTCCCGCGCGGGGATCTGCCACGCGCGGGGATCTGCCACGCGCGGGGGTTCGCCACGTGAGGTGGCCCGCCACCTGAGAAGGGCCGTCACGCGAGACAGCCCGACACGGCGAGACGCGCGAGATCGCCGGGTCAGGGCAGGGGACGAGACTGCCAGAGGCCGATCGCGGTGACGCGTGAGTCCACGCCGAGCTTGGCGTAGATGCGGTTGACATGGTTCTTGACCGTTTTCTCGCTGAGAAACAGCCGCTGCGCGATCTGCCCATTCGACTGCCCAGTGGCGATCAGGTCCATGACCTCGGTTTCGCGCTTGCTCAGGGACGTGAACACGCTATCGAACGCTGCGTCTTCGACTCTCATCCGGCCTCCGGGGGCGCGCGCAGACGGTCAGATCGCCGAGGCCCCCGCGCATCCGGCGTAAGCGGTAGACAGCGAGCATAACTCGCAATGTCATGTTTTGGGGACGTTGCCGTAGAAAAACGACAACGGCCGGTCCCGAAGGACCGGCCGCGTGCATGGGGTGAGTGAAGGGACTTGAACCCTCGACATCCAGGACCACAACCTGGCGCTCTACCAGCTGAGCTACACCCACCATTGGCCGCCGACGTGGCGGCACAGGAAAAGTGTAGCGTTCTTCGGGAGTCTTTACGCCACTCGATTAGCCGCTGACGCGCTCGGCGACCGCTCTGGCGGTGGCAGAATCGGGGCCGGGCTGGCCGACGAAGATGGCCGCCCGGTAGTAGCGGAGCTCCCTGATGCTCTCCGTGATGTCGGCCAAAGCGCGGTGTCCGCCCTGCTTTTCCGGGGCGGCGAAGTAGACCCGGGGGTACCAGCGGCGGACCAGCTCCTTGATCGACGACACGTCGATCATCCGGTAGTGCAGATAGCCATCGACCACGGGCATGTCGCGCGCGATGAACGTGCGGTCGGTGCCGATGGAGTTGCCGCAGAGCGGCGCCTTCTTCGGCTCGGGGATGTGGCGGCGGATGTAGTCGAGCACGAGCGACTCCGCCTCCGCCAGCGTCACCCCGCCCGCCATCTCGGGCAGCAGCCCCGAGGCGGTGTGCATCTCGCGGACCACCTGCGACATCTGCTCCAGCGACTCGGGCGGCGGCTTGATGACCACGTCGACGCCTTCGTCCAGCTGGTTGAGCTCGCTGTCGGTGATGATGCACGCCACCTCGACGAGCGCATCGCGACCCAGGTCGAGCCCGGTCATCTCGCAGTCGATCCAGACCAGCAAGTCACTCATTCGATCTCCTCGCCCAAGCGGCTCGGAGTCATCCGCCCGCCTGAATACCCCACCAGCCTAGTGCCACCGGTTACGCGGGCTTGAGCGAGCTGAGAACCTTCTCGACCACGTCGGTGCCCAGATTGTCCGGAACTGACACGTATACGAGGGCTGGGCTCTGGCCCGCGCCGCGATCCATCACCACGATCGCGCCGTTTTCCTTGTTCCACTTGTAACCTTTGGCCTTCGACTCCTTCGAGAAGTCGAGCTGGAACTGGAGCACCCAGGCGGACTTGTCGCCGATTTTGAGTGCTTTGTCCTGAATGATCTTGTTGGTGTGGGTAACTGGGTAGTACTGGGCGAAGTCCACGAACACCGCCTTGGCCGTGTCCTCCAGCCCGTCCGTCCCCGTGTAGGGGTATCTCTTGCTGAGCAGTCCCGTGTAGACGTTGCCGCTCCAGTCGTCCTTGCCGTTGTACTTCTCCTGCGAGGTCGCCCCCACGCCGCTCGACCAGGCCTGCTGGGACGGGTCGCTGCCGTTCAGGGAACTGGCGGCCGGCACCTTCCAGCCCTCGGGCACCTGGTATGACAGGTTGGCCTGCGGGTCGGTGATGCGGCCGTCCTGGGGCTGTGGCAGCTCTGTGATGCTCGGTGGCGGCTCGGTGGTCTCCTGTTGCTGCGGCAGCTGCTCCGTCTCGCTGGGCGTCGGCGACGAGGCGAGGGTGCCGTCGGTGTTGCGGTTGACGAAGAAGATCCCGGCCACCACGATCAGGCCGACCACCACCAGCGCCGCCAGGCCGCCGAACACCCAGGGCAGCGGATTGCTCTCCTTCGGCGGCGTACCGTAGCCGGGTCCGGGCAGCGGCGTGTTACCCCACTGACCCTGCCCGTAGGGGGCCGAGCCCTGACCAGGTTGCCCATAAGAGGGCTGGCCCTGGGTGGATTGCCCGTACGCGGGCTGTTCCTGCGTCGGTTGCCCGTACGCGGCCTGTCCGTATGTCGGCTGCCCGAACTGCCGCGTCGGGTTCGCCGGCGTGGCGGACCAGTCGGGGCTCGACTGCTGCTGCGGTCCGGACGGCGGTTGCTGTTGCGGTGACGCCCCCTGCTCCAGCGGGTGGGTGGCGTCCGTCCACTGGCCGCCGTCCCACCAACGGAGTTGGGGCGATCCGTACGGGTCGGGGTACCAGCCCGCGGGGGTCTGCGTGGTCATGTTCGTCAGCGTAGTAACAACAGCTTTGATATGCATTGCTGGCTCGGCACCAACACTCAAGATCAGCGCCCAAGATCAGCGCTCAGGGATCAGCACTTGTACGTGAAGCTCGCCTTGTCCGTCCTGAGCGGACCGGGAGACAGCACCCGCAACGTGGCCGTGGCCTTGACGGTGCTCTTGCCCTTGAGCGTCCACCGGAGCGGCACGGTGTAGGAGGTCTGGTCGGCGGTCGTCTGGAGTGTCTGCTTGACGACCTCCTTGTCCAGGTTCTTGCGCCACTCGTAGCTGATCTCGCCCGCCTCGCCATTCGTGACGATCTTGCCCGTGACCACGACGGCGCTGTCGCAGCCCTGCGTCTTCTTCGGGGCCACGACGTCGATCGACTTGATCGCCAGCTCCGGCGCGCCGCTCAGCTTGAGCCAGGCCAGGATCGCGCCGCCCATGATGACCGCGAACAGTATCGCCGAGAGGATGGTCCGGCGCCGCCGCGCCCGTGCCGCCTTACTTGGCTTGCCGCCGCGCTGGACCGTTCCGACCTGCTCCCGGCCCTCGCGCCAGATCCGTTCGGCCGTGGTGGCGGCCTGCGGCGACTCCGTGCTCACTCCAGAGCTCACGCCGGGCCCGAAGTGCACCGGCGTCTGATGCGGGCTGGGAACGGCGAGCAGCGTGACGATGTCGCCCTCGTCGAGCGGCGGCTGCGCCTCCACGGGAGGATGCGCGAACGCCGACCTGCCCCGGGCCGCCTGGGCCAGCTGATCGTGCCTGATCGCCCCGCCCGGCAGCGCAGCGGGTTCGGAGAGCACGACGGACCTGGCGGTGCCCAGGCCGTGCGTCGTCGTGGTGACCGCGGCCCGCTCGAACAGGGCCGCCGCGCGCGGGGCGCTCCGCGTGACCGAGGCGGCCAGCGCCCGCGCCAGGGACGCCCACGCCGCCACGTCCCGCTCCGGTGGGGAGGCCTGGCCGCGGATGGCGTCGGATAAGCCGCGTTCCGACAGCAGCGCCGCGCCTTCGGCGGTGATGACCACCGAGCCGGGATGCACCGAACCGTGGGTGACCCCGGCCGCGTGCAGCGCGAGGAGGGTCTGGGCCGTCTCCGCCAGTACGGCCGCCGCGCCGCTCGCTTCGATCGCCCCCGAGGCCAGCAGGTCCGACAGCGTCGGGCTCACGGCCTGCGCGGTGAGCAGCCAGACCTGCTCGCCCGCCGCGACGACGTCGGCGACGGGGATCAGCCCGGCCAGCCCGCCCAGGACCAGCCGCTGGTCGGTCAGAACCGTCGCCACGACGCGCTCGCGCACCCCGGGCAGCCCGATGATCTTCGGGTCGAACAGCAGGGCCCCTGCCCGGCGCCCGTCGGGCGAGATCGCGTCGATCCAGTTGCCCAGTTCGGTGTTCCAGGTGTGCTCGGTGAGCCGGAAGCCGGCGATACCGTTCCTCGGGTTGTCCATCGCCGTAGCCCCCCGACGCCTTTCTAGCGCTTTCTCCGATGTCGTCCCGCCATACGGCGCTTAACCGCAAGTGTGACCGGAAGCGCGCCAGACGTCACCAGCACGAGCCCCAGGAGGGCGCCGTCCTGCGGTGACGGAGTCCGCGTGGATCCTTCCCCGCTGCCGCTGCCTTCCCCGCTGCCGGGGCTGCTCGGCGGGTTGGAGGAGGGCTCCGGGCTGCTGAGGGTACGCGTCGGACGCACGGTCGGGGGCGCGGTCGTGGGCGCCTTCGTGGCGGCGGCCGTGGCCCCCAACGGCGGGCTGTCGACCGTGCCGGTGAACTCGGGCTCGGCCGACTCGACCGGCGGCGGAGTCTTGATGACGGTCTTCGACGGCCTGGGCTTCACGGTCCTGATGGGCTTGCGAGTCGGCGTGGGCGTCGGCGTCCGCTTCGGCGTCGCGCTGGTGACGGGCGGTGGCGCGGTGCTCGCCGGGGTCGTCGGCTCCGGCGTCGTCTCCTTCGCCGTCGGCGTGGGTTCCTCGGAGGGCTCCTCTTCCTCCTCGGCCGCGGCGGACGGTTCCGGCGCCGTCGTGGTGGGCGTCACCTGCGTGGTCTGCGCCTGCAGGGCGGGCTCGCTGGACATGGTCTTCACCAGGACGACCGCCACGCCGATCAGCAGGCCCGTGCAGGCGGTGCCGACCAGGATCTTCGTGGAGAGCCTGCTCAGCAGCCCGCGCGGCTCGGTGAAACGGGTTTCGGCGAGCGAGGTCTGCGTCTCGGCCGGCACCTCGGGCGGGCTGGGGAACAGCATGAGCAGCAGGCCGGACAGCCGGGCCAGGCGGCGCCTGCCGCGCTCCTCCCAGTCGGACCCGTACGCCCTGGCCGCGACCGCTTCGAGCTCGATCAGGAAGGCGTCGGCGGACGGCGGGCGGTCGAGGGCGTTCTTGGCCAGGCCGCGCTCGACCAGGTTCCGCAGCGGGCCGGGCACCTCCTCGATGGGCGGTGGCGAGCCTTGGTGCTGGCGGGCCAGCGCCGCGAGGTTGGGCGAGCGAAAGGGGCGGGTGCCGGTCAGGCACTCGAAGAACACGATGGTGGCGGCGTACACGTCGGTGGCCGGTGCGGCGGAGGCGCCGGACCACTGCTCGGGCGCCATGTACGGCGGGGTGCCGGCGGCGCTCGCGTCCTCGCCGGTCCTGACCGCGATGCCGAAGTCGACCAGCTTGCTGGAGCCGTCGCCCTGGACCATGACGTTCTCGGGCTTGAAGTCGCGGTGCACGACGCCGATCGCGTGGGCCGCGGCCAGGCCCTGTAACGAGCCCTTGAGCACGAGCAGCGCGGCCTCCGGGCCCGTGGGACCCTCCGACCTCAGCAGCTCCCGTAAGGAGACCCCGTTGACGAGCTCCATGACGATGGCCGCGCCCCCGCCGGCCTCGACATAGTCGATCAGGCGGGCGTTGTGCGGGCTGCGCATGGTGCCCAGCAGCCGGGCCTCGTGCCGGAACCGGGCCACGAAGCCGACATCGGACCGGAGCTCGTCGGACAGGTACTTGACGGCCACTTCCACGCCGTCGTGATCCCGCCGGGCCAGCACGACCCGCCCGGCGGATCCCGCGCCGAGTTGGCGAATCTCGGTGTAGCCCGGGACCCCCCACTGACCATGGTCGTCGTACATGCGGTCTCCCTCTGCGGTCCTCTGGGCCCCCACCCTCATCAGACGGACCGTAGCTTAACCAGAGGCGACCGCTTTCCCACAGTTAATGTCCGGACACAGTATGAATCCGGAGGTCAACCGATGGTGCCCGAATCGTCGTCCGACGGGGTGTCGGGGGCCGGGGTCTTCGGTCCGTCCTTCGTGGGGTCGTCCTTCGGCGGGTCGTCCTTGGGTGGGTCGTCGTCCGTGGGCGGGTCCTCCTGGCAGGCCGCGGTCCTGCCGCCCGAGCTGTCGCCGCCGTTGTCCGCCGTGGGCCGGGTGGCGGCCGTCACGAGCCAGGACGTGCCGCACGGCACCTTGTCGAAGGTGTAGCTCACGGTCCTGGTGTAGGAGGTGTCGCCGGACAGGGTCAGGGTCTCGGTGTGCGCGATCCGGCCGCCGAGGGAGAAGGCGACGCTGAGCCGTACGGGCTGGTCGTTGTCCGTGGTGACGGCGACGACCGCGGTGGCCGGGCCGCGCGGGCTGAGCGAGGCCCGCACGATCGACACCTTCCGCACGCTCGGCGGGCAGGTCACCCTGGTCCGGGCGGTGGCCGTCCGGTCGCCCGCGCGGACCACGACGGAGACGGTGGTGTCGCACGGGCGGGACCTGAAGGTGTAGGTGAACGTCCGCGAGTAGGCCGTCCGGCCGGACAGGGTGGCCGAGCGGGTGGCGACCTGGTCGCCGTTCAGCGCGAACGCGGCCTCGACGGGCACTTCGGCGGTGCCGCTGGTGGTCATCCTGACCCGGGCCTGAGCCGTACGGCCCGGCGAGGCGGCCAGATCGAGCGAGACCCGCAGGCCCGTCACCCGCGTGGGACACGGCGGTACGTTCACCGTGGCCGTCCGTGCCCCGCCGGGAGCGGCGGGGAAGGTGGTGACGGTCAGCGTGACGGTCTTGCCGCACGGGCGCTCGTCCGCGGTGTAGCTGAGCGCGCGGTCATAGGACCGGTCGCCGCTCAGCCGCAGGGTCTGGCTGCGGACGCCGACGCCGCCCACGGACCAGGCGGCGGTCGCCGTGACCGGTCCCGTGCCGGTGGTGCGGATGGACGCTGTGGTGCGGATGGACAGCGAGGAGCCGGCCACGTTGTCGTCGTTGAACGTCAGCCCGCCGAGCGTGAGGCCCGCGACCGAGGTCACCGGGACCGGCGTCGGCGTCACCGTCGGCGTGGTCACGGTGACGATGGGCGTCGGCGTGATGGTCTTGGGCGGCTTAGGCGTCTTGGTCGGCGTGGGCTTGCCGGGTTTGGTGACTGTGGGCGTGGGTTTAACAGGCTTGGTGACAGTGACCTTGGGAGTAGGCGTGGGCGCGGGCTTGGTGGTCGGTGGCGTGGTGGCCACCACGGGCTCGGCGGTGTGCGGCTTGGGACTGGGGGAGGCTACGGCCAGTGCCGTCGGCTGGTCGCGGGGCAGGCCGACCGGGGACTCCTCGGGCGGCTGGCTCAACGTGACCGGCGTGGCCGGCGGTGAGCCCTCCTCGGCCGGTCCCTGCGACTGCGAGGGCCTCGCCAGGGCCACTTCCACGGCCTGGTCGCGGCTCGACAGCACGACGATCACGGCGATGGTCGCGACCGCGGCCACCCCCACGCCCATGGCCAGCCGGGCCGCGTTGTGCTTGGCCGTACGCAGCGTCGTACGGAAGACGGTCTGCGCCAGCGAGGTCGTGACCTCGGCGGGAGGCGTCTGGGGCACGGGCAGGAGCAGGGCGAGCAGGGCCACCAGCCCGGCCAGCCGCCGCCTGCCGCGCTCCTCCCAGTCCTCGCCGTACGCGGCCCGCGCCGCCGCCTCCAGCTCGATAACGAACGCGGCGGCGCTGACGGGCCGCGCGGCCGGGTCCTTGGCCATTCCGCGGGTGATCAGCTCGCGCACCGGCTCGGGCGCGTCGTGGACCGGGATCGGCGCGTGCATGTGCTGGTAGCCGAGCACGCTCGGCTCGGTCGACCGGTACGGCCGGTGCCCGGTCAGGCACTCGAAGAACACCGCCGTCGCCGCGTACACGTCGGTGGCGGGCGAGGCGGGCATGTTCTCCCACAGCTCGGGCGCCATGTACGGGGGCGTGCCCTCGGCCCGCGAGGCGGTCCCCTGCCGCACCGCGATGCCGAAGTCGACCAGCTTGCTGGCCCCGTCGTCGCGGACGATCACGTTCTCGGGCTTGTAGTCCTTGTGCACCAGTCCGTGCGAGTGGGCTCGGGCCAGGCCGAGCAGCGAGCCCTTGAGCACGGCCAGGGCCGCCTCCGGCCCCGTCGTCCCGTGCTCGCGCAGCAGCGCCCGCAGGGACACGCCGTTGACCAGCTCCATCACGATGGCCGCGCCGTAGCCGTCCTGGATGTACTCCCACAGCGTGGCGATGTTCTGGTCCCGCAGCGTGGTCAGCAGCCGCGCCTCCGACTGGAACCTGGACAGGGCCACCGGGTCGCTGAGTAACCGCTGCGAGAGGTACTTGATCGCGACCTTGACGCCGGTCTCATCGTGCACCGCGAGCACGACTCGGCCGCTGCCGCCCGCCCCGAGCTGCTTGATCTCCGTATAACCAGGAGCGTTCCACTCCATCGCCATCCCCCATCAGGAGTTGGGCCCACCTGATGAGACGTGTGATCAAGGAGAGAAGTTTGCCAGGTGGTTCCTGAATTATGGAACTACCTCCGGCCGCGGATGTGAACAGGTACATCGATACCTTCTGGGAGTGCCGTGTCCGGCAGGGGCTCTCCCCAGGACGTCACGAGCGGCAGAACCCCGGCCCAGATGGGCAGCTCGTAGTCCTCCTCCTCGTCCAGCGGACCGCCGCGCCGCATCTTCACCGACGCCTCTTCGAGCGACAGGGCCAGTACGGCCGTCGCGGCCAGCTCCTTGGGCGAGGGCTCCCTGACGTAGTCCCACTGGCCCGGCGCGAGCTGCTCGGACACGGCGCGGAGCCCGGCCAGCCGCTCTTCCGGGTCCGTCAGCAGCCGGGCGCGGCCGTAGATGATCGCGGAGCGGTAGTTGACGGAGTGGTGGAAGATCGACCGGGCCAGCACGATGCCGTCGAGGTGGGTGACGGTGACGCACACGTCCGTGCCCTCGCTCGCGCGCAGCGACCGCGCGCCGGTGGAGCCGTGCAGGTAGAGGGTCTCGCCCAGGCGCCCGTATCCGGTGGGCACCACCATGGGGTGGCCGTCGACCACCACACCCAGGTGGCAGATCAGCCCGGCGTCGAGCACCTCGTACAGGTCGTTCCTGTCGCTGCTGCCCCGGTCCTTCGAGCGGCCGAGCGTGGTGCGGGGTGTGGTGGAGAGCATGGGGCCACGGTAATGAGAAAGTGGACATAGCCTGTAGGGCCACTAATGACCGCTTCCCGGAGACCACTTTCGTGCGCACCCTCGTCGACCTGCCCGTATCCCTGTCCAGGGAGTCGGGTGTCCCGCTCTCGGCACAGCTCACCGGCTGGCTGCGCCAGGCCATGCTCGCCGGGACGCTCGCGCCGGGGGAGCGCCTGCCGTCCTCGCGCGGGCTCGCGGAGCAGCTCGGTGTGAGCAGGACCGTGGTCACGGAGGCGTACCAGCAGCTGTACGCGGAGGGGTGGCTGGAGGGGCGGCACGGCTCCGGCACGTTCGTGGCCGCGCTGGAGGCGTCACACCTGGCCGTCGAGCCGCCGGCCGCGCCGCAGCCGCCGCCGCGTCCATCGGCCGAGCGGATGATCGACCTGACTCCCGGCACTCCCTGGGTGCGCGACTACGACCACGCGGCCTGGAAGCGGGCCTGGCGCCGGGCCGCCGACCTGCCCCCTGGCGCACACCCGGACCCGTACGGCCTGCCGTACCTGCGCGAACTGCTCGCCGACCACCTGCGGCGGGCCAGGGCCGTGACGGTCGGCCCCGAGAACGTCCTGGTCACCAGGGGCACCGGCAACGGCCTCGACCTGTGCGCGCTCGCGCTGCTGCGTGAGGGCGGCCGGGCAGGCGTCGAGGATCCCGGCTATCACGTGGCGCGTACGGTGTTCGGGGCCAGGGGCGCGAAGGTCGTGCCGTGCCCCGTCGACGAGGAGGGCGTGATCGTCGAGGCGCTCCCCGACGACCTCCGCGTCCTCTACACCACGCCAGCCCACCAGTACCCGCTCGGCGGGCGCCTGCCGATCCCGCGCAGGGAACGGCTGCTCGCCTGGGCCAGGAGCACCGGCGCGATCATCGTGGAGGACGACTACGACGCCGAGTTCCGCTACGACGTCGCGCCGCTGCCCGCCCTCTACGGCCTCGACCCGTCGCGCGTCGTCCTGCTCGGCACGCTCTCGAAGACGCTCGCCCCCGACATCGGCGTCGGCTGGCTGGTGGGCTCGCCCGAGCTGCTCGACCGGATCGCCGCCATCCGTGTCTCGATGTCCGACCGCACCAGCGGCCCGGTCCAGCAGGCCGTCGCGACCCTCCTGGAGCGCGGCGACCTCGACCGCCACCTGCGCAGGATGCGCCTGGAGTACGCCCGCAGGCGCGGCGCGATCGTCGAGATCCTGGGCCCGGTGTGCCGCCTGCGCGGCGACACGGCCGGCCTGCACCTGGTGGCGGAGCTGCCGATAGAAACGGTCCCCGGGCTGGTCGCTTCCGCGCGGCGGCAAGGCGTGCTGCTCGACTCCACCGCCCGCCACCACTACGGCACCGAGCGCCTGCACGGCCTGGTGATCGGGTACGGTTCGGCCACGCTGGCCGAGGTCAGGCGCGGCTGCCGGACGGTGGCCGAGCTGATCCGCTCGGCCACCGGCGCGTAGCTCAGCCATCCGCGCGGAGCTCAGCTACCGGCGCGCGCGGCCGTCTCAGGCGGGCTCGAGCTCGCGCAGGATCGGCAGGGAGCGGGCGGCGTAGAGCGGGTCGACGGGCAGGGCGTGGCGGGCCCACCAGCGGGCCGGGGCCGGATCGGGGGAGGGGTCGGTGAAGGCGGGCGCGTAGTCGTCGTACGGCGGGTCGTAGAGGTAGCCCGTCACCACCCCACGCCGCTCCAGCGCGGCGATCGCCGCGTCCCGGTCGCGCACCAGCAGCGGCACCCGGAACAACGGCTGGCCGACCTGATCCTTTACGCCCGCCGCCACCGACGGCAGCTCCGCCAGCGAGCGCACCCCCGCCAACCGGCGGGCCCGCTCCCCGGGCACCTTGGCCAGCCGCCTCGACTGGTACCAGCGGGCGAGCGCCCCTCTCCGGGCGCGGTAGTCGTGCAGGTCGGCACGGACCCACGGATCGAACGGCGGCAGCGACGGCACCTGCTTCATGGCCGCCGCGAGCTCGTCGGCCCGTAGCGGGATGCGGTAGCCCTCGCGCGACTCCTCCATGCCCAGCAGGCGCGAGAGCCGGAGCGCGGGCCGGACCAGGTCGAGCCGGAGGGCGGCCTGGCGGGCCATCGAGGTGGTCACGGCCAGCAGTTCGGCGCGGAAGGCGCCCGGCTCCAGCAGCGCGTCGCGGGCCCGTTCGAGCGCGCGCAGGTCCGCCTGGCTCTCCACCGCGAGAACCCCACCCGAGCCCGCGCCCGGGTGCTTGGACAGGCTGAAGACTCCGGCCTGGCCGAACGTGCCGAGGGGGCGGCCGGCGACGCTGGTCTCCATGGCGTGGGCGACATCCTCGATCAGGATTTTTCCCGTGAAGGCGGACACGGTGTCCGGCAGGCCGTACAGGTTGGTGGTCAGGACGGCGTCCACCTGGCCGAGGTTGACACGGGTGGCGTCGATGTTGCCGTCACGGCGCGACAGCGGCGCGATCACCGGGCGCAGGCCCGCCGCCAGCACCAGGAAGAGGATCTCGTCGGCGGAGATCGGCGACATGAGCAGCCGCTGGCCCGGCGTGCACCAGTGACGCAGCGCGAGGTAGAGGCCGAGGCGGTTCGAGGGGAGCAGCAGGCAGTGACGCCCGGTGCGCTCGGCGATCCCCCTCACGACTGCAGGGCCGTGCGCAGTCGCCCGAACGTCTTCAGCGCCCGGTCGGCCGTCCTGTGCAGCAGCGGGTTGGCCAGCACGGTGGCCCGGGTCTTGCGCGCGGGCACCCGCAGCAGCCAGTGGACGGCCGAGGCGGCGCCGACCGTGGCGACCCGCCCCTCGGCCACCTGGAACTCGCCGTTCTTGAGCTTCTCCTTGTACTCCTTCTCGCCCCGGCCCATGTCGATCACCTGGATGCCGGAACCGGCGGCCTGCTCGGCCATCGCCAGGTGATGGATGAGGCCGGGGGAGTATTTGGCGTAGTGGGTGTCGTAGGCCGGGAACCAGCCCGCGAGCGTGGTGCGGGTGCGGAGACCGAAATGCCCGGCCATCGGCAGGTCGTTCACGTAGATCATGTCGAGCACCCCGGCGAAGCCCTCGGTCTGCGTGGCCAGCAGCCGCTCGACCAGCTCGACGATCCACTGCTGCGCGAACCGGTCGGTGCGCCCCGTGCGCCGGTATTGGTCGGTCTTCCAGCCGAGCAGCGTGTGCAGCGGCGCCGGGTCGGTGGTCGCGTAGTCGTGCCGGATCGGCCCGACGTCGCGCTGGAGCTTGCGCGACTTGGCCAGGGTCGTCTTGTACGTCTTGCCGGAGTGCAGGCGCAGGAACTCGGTGTAGGGGCCGTGCCCCTCACGCAGGTCGATGATCGGCGACGGGTGACGCTCGTGCCGCCCGGAGATCAGCGGCTGTCCCGCGACCAGGTGGTCGAACTCGTAGACCGACAGCCCGCACTGTTTGATCAACCGGCGTGGGTCGATCTCCAGGTCCTTGGCGTGGACCAGGCCCTGCGCGTCGGTGAGCCCGGCGGCCACCGGCTTGCCGATGCCCATCGGATGGCGCTCGAAGGGGAAGAACCCCACGATGTCGGGCCCGTCGTAGAGCACCGCGACGCGCACCATGTCGCGCAGCTCGCCGACCGTGATCGTGAACTCGGGAGACAGGAACGGATTGTCGAAGGCCGCGTGCCCCTCCTGGAGAGCCCGCCATCGGCTCAGCTCAGGTGCTCCCAGCTCGCTAGGGTGAGCAAGTGTGACGCGCATGGGCTCCTACGTTCGGCATACCTTCAGTTAGTTTGGAGGTAGCTGTGTATACCCAGGGTAAATGGTCTCGCATGATGGTCGTCTCCGCAGCTCCGGAACGTTACACAACTCTCAGCTAGCGTTCAGGACAGAGTGACGTTCTAATGTGTGTGCATGACCGTACCTGGGATTGACCGGCCCCGGCTGTTCGGCTGGATGGGCGCGAACGTGCCCGAGGCGGGCGAACCCCTGTCCGTCTCCCTGATCTCCGGCGGCAGGTCGAACCTCACGTACCTCATCGAGACCCGCGAACGCCGGGTGGTGCTGCGTCGCCCGCCCCTCGGTCACGTGCTGCCCACCGCGCACGACATGCGGCGCGAATGGCGGGTCATCTCCGCGCTCGCGGGAACGCCGGTCCCGGTGCCGGAGCCGGTCGCGTTCTGCGCCGACGAGGAGGTCATCGGAGCGCCGTTCTACCTGATGGGGTACGTGGACGGCCTGGCCGCCAGGACCCGCGAGCAGCTCGGCGAGCCCGCGCCCGCCGAGACGCGGCGGCTGGCGGAGCGACTGGCCGAGGTGCTGGCCGCCATCCACGCCGTCGACTACCAGGAGGTCGGGCTCGGCGACTTCGGCCGCCCGGACGGCTACCTGGCCAGACAGCTCGGCCGGTGGTGCCAGCAGTGGGACCGCTCGAAGACGGCCGACCTGCCGGAGTACGACCGTCTGGTCACGCGGTTGCGCGCGGGCATGCCGGCCCACTCGGCCAGCACGCTCGTGCACGGTGACTACCGCCTCGACAACACGCTCGTACGGCTGGCGCCCGGTCCGCCCGAGATCCTGGCCGTGGTCGACTGGGAGATGTCCACCCTCGGCGACCCGCTGGCCGACCTGGGGCTCACGCTCACCTACTGGCAGGACTCCGGTGACGAGGAGCGGGCGGGGATCCCGGTGGCCGGAGATGTGACGCTCACCCCCGGGTTCCTCAACGCCGCCGAGTTCGCCGCCCACTACACGAAGGTCTCCGGCCGTGACATCTCCGACCTTCCGTTCTACGTGGCGTTCGGGAACTTCAAGCTCGCGGTCATAGTCGAAGGTATCCACGCCCGTTTCCGGCAGGGTAAGACCGTGGGTGAGGGCTTCGAGAACATCGGCTCCGCCGTACCCGCGCTCATCGCCCGCGCGCACCGCATGCTGGACCAGCCCGTGAACCCCTGAGCGTGAACGCCGGACCCGTGAACCGCCCGAGCATGAGCCCCTGAGGAGCGCACATGAGCACTGTGGCACTGATCACCGGAGCGGCGAGCGGCATCGGCGCCGCGGTGGCACGGCGGCTGTCGGCGGGCGGGGCCAAGTGCGTCCTCCTCGACCTCGACGCCGAAGGGGCCGAGCGCCTGGCGAAGGAGGTCGGCGGCGTCTGGCTGGCCGGTGACGTCGGCACCGAGGAGGCTTCGCGGCAGGCCGTCGCGCTCGCCGAGGAGACCTACGGCCGGCTCGACCTGGTGCACCTCAACGCGGGGATCTCGGGCGGGGTGGACCTCGCGGCGTTCGACGTCGAGCGGTATCGCCAGGTCGTCGGAGTGAACATCGACGGGGTGGTCTTCGGCGTCGCCGCCTGCCTGCCGTCGCTCAAGCGCTCGGGCGGTGGCGCGATCGTGGTCACCTCGTCGCTGGCCGGGCTCGTCGGCTTCGCCGGTGACCCTGTGTACACGATGACCAAGCACGCCGTGGTGGGGCTCGTCAGGGCGCTGGCCGCGCCGCTGGCCAAGGAGCGGATCCGGATCGGCGCGGTCTGCCCGGGGTTCACGGACACGCCGCTGGTGGCGGGAGCGCGCGAGATGTTCGTCAACGCGGGGTTCCCGTTGCTGAGCGCCGCCGACGTCGCCGCGGCCGTCGAAAGCGCCTTCTACGCCGACGAACCCGGCACGCTCCTCATCGTGCAACCGGGGAGACAGCCAGTGCCGTACCGTTATGCGGGAGTCCCCGGACCGGCTGGAGGGCAGCGCCCGCCAGCCCCTTGATCGACCGCAAGTCCCTTGCAAGTACTGATATATACCGTGGGAAGGGCTGGGAGAGGCGTCCCGGCCCTTGTCTACGCGCGAGGGTGGAGGCACCATGATTCCCACCGATGGTAAACACGCACGCAGACGGCCGCCATGGCCGATCGCGCTGGGCGTCGGCATCCTCGCGGTCGCGCTCGTCGCGGCGATCATGGTGTACGCGGGCACACGAGGCGGCCCCCGCGACGAGTACAAGGGCGGCGAGATCGCCCAGACCCAGCCGAGTGAGCCGCCGCCCACACTGGAGCAGCCGCCGGCCCTGGACGACTGGCCGCGCTGGGGCGTCACCCACACCCAGTACAGCGCCGACAACGTGCCCCGCGAGATCACCGAGCGGGCCAAGAACATCCTCGGCCGCGTCCCCATGGTGCAGAACCAGCACATCATGGGCTGGGGCGTGGGCAACCCGGAGCCGAGCCCGGACCAGTACAACTTACGGGACCTCGACCGGCGGCTGAAGCTCATGGCCTCCTCGCGGGCCGTCCCGGTCATCACGCTGTGCTGCGCGCCCGACTGGATGAAGGGCGGTCAGGCCGGTCGTACGGACTGGTCCAAGAACCACACGGTCGCCCCCAAGCGTGAGCATTTCGACGATTACGCCAAGCTCGCCGCGCGGATCGCCAGGCAGTATCCGACGGTGAAGTACTTCATGGTGTGGAACGAGTTCAAGGGCTTCTGGAACGCCTCCACGAACCGCTGGGACGCCGAGGGCTATACCGAGCTGTACAACAAGGTCTACGCGGCGCTGAAGAAGGTGAACGGCGACATCCAGGTCGGCGGCCCGTACATCCCGGTCGAGACCAACTCCGGCAGCGGCCCCTCCGAGCTCAGCGGCCCCTGGGGCACGGTCGACCAGCGCGCGCTCGACGCGATCGAATACTGGATCGAGCACAAGAAGGGCGCCGACTTCATCGTGGTCGACGGCGCCTCGATGACCAACGACAAGGCCAACGTCCCGGACGACTTCGCGGCCCAGGCCAAGTTCGGCGCGGTCACCGCCTGGCTCAGGCAGAAGAGCAACGACATGCCGGTGTGGTGGGCCGAGTGGTACGTCGAGCCCACCAACTCCGGCTGGAGCGAGGACAAGCGCACCGCCGTACAGGCCACGACGCTGATGGAGTTCGCCAAGAGCGGTGTGACGACGGCGCTCTACTGGAACCCGGAGCAGAAGGACGGGACGGAGTGCCCCGGCTGCCTCTGGTCGTCCGGCACGGGCCAGGAGCTGCCGATGGCGGGGCTGCTGAGCGGGTTCGCGAAGTGGTTCCCCGCCGGGGTGAAACTGGATGCCGTCACCACCTCCGACCAGCGCATCAAGACGCTGGGGCAGGAGCGGCAGATGGTCATGGTCAACACGGCCGACACGAGCGTCACCGCCACCGTGGACGGCAAGCGGGTGACCTTGAAACCGTACGAGATCCAGTGGGCGGGACGCGGCGCCTGAGGCCGGTCAAGGGCTCTGTTCGTCTGCTCGGACGGACGGGCGGAGCCCTTCTCTCACCATTCTTCGGAACAATCATTGCCGTCCCCCGGAATTCCATTGCCCAGGGCGACTTGCGGTGGACGGAAAAACGTCAAACCGCTTTTCCACTTCTGTGGTGATCGAGGCGTCGGCTTGGGTTTGGCCAGGTCCCAGCGGGGTTCTGGTATGGGGCGGGATGTGCGCGCTTTAGCGGTGATTTACATATCACACACGCGCAGATCTTTTCCATGAGCACCGGTCAAATCCGATCAAAGAACGCCCCCAAGCCCTGATTTTTCACCATTTGGGTGCTAGCGTCCTATTTTGAAAGCCGAAATAGTGCTACTGGCACAGGGGGGAATCATGACTCTCGGTAAGCTCTTCCCGGCTCACCGTAGCGACTGGTGGGGATGGGGCCGTCGCGGTTGTGGTCGACGTCGCTGGTGGGGTGGATGCGGCGGCGGCTGCGGTGGCGGCTGGCGCAGGCGGTGGTGGTGGTAGAAGAGGTGCCACCTGAGAGCCGTCGGGTTACCCAACGGCTCTCACTCTCCGCTCAGCCCCTGGCGCCGACGGTGTCCATCCGGAACACCTTCCGGGAGTTCTGGCCGGACACTCGTGGCGTCAGGGCGCTGTTCGCGGCCGGGGTCGTTTTCGCGATCTTGGCCGCTCTGTGTGAGGTCGCCGCGATCGCCCTGTTCGGCTACATCACCGACAAGGTCCTCAGCGAACGGGACCTGGGCGCCTTCTGGGCCCCCGCGGCCGCCTGGCTCGGCCTGGCGGTTCTGGCCGGTCTCGTCTCCTTCGCCGGCGCGTACATCACCGCCGCGGGCGCGGAACGCTTCCTCCTCAAGCTCCGCGACCGCGTCTTCGGCCACGTCCAGACCCTCACACCCGACTTCTTCGAGAACCGCCGCACGGGCGACCTGATGGCCCGGCTCACCGACGACATCGAGGCCATCGAGGAGCTCGTCGGCTCCGGCCTGGTCAAGATGTTCACCACCGTGGCCAGCGTGATCTTCTTCGCCGGCGCGGCGTTCATTATCAGATGGGACCTGGCGCTGGTCACGTTCGCGCTGATCCCGGCGTTCCTGGTGGTCTCCAAGGTCTTCGCGTCCCGGTTCAGGAACGCGGCGGCCCGCGAGCGGACCAGCAACGGCTCCATGAACAGCGTCATCGAGGAGAGCCTGTCCAACCAGTCGCTCGTCCAGGCCTACAACCAGCAGGAGACCGAGGCCAGGCACCTGCACCGCGAAGGTCGCACCTGGTTGCGCGCGAACCTGTCCCAGGCGTGGCTCTCCGGCCTCTACGGCCCCGCCGTACAGGTGCTGGAGACCATCTGCCTGATCGTCATCCTGGGCTTCGGCGCCTGGGAGATCACCCAAGACCGCCTCACGCTCGGTGGCCTGCTCGCCTTCGCGGCCTACCTCGCCTATCTCTATCCCGCCGTCCAGGGTCTGGGCCAGCTGGCCCTCACCGTCTCGGAGGCCGCCGCCGGTTCGGACCGCGTCATGGAGGTCCTCTCCGTACGCCCGTCCGTCGTCGACCGTCCTACCGCCGTGCCGGTGGTCGGGCGCAGCAAGGGGCGGATCGAGTTCTCGCGGGTCGGCTTCACCTATCCCAAGCGGATCAGGGCGACGCTGCGCGAGCTGTCGTTCGTGATCGAACCGGGGGAACTCGTCGTCTGCACCGGAGCCAGCGGTGCGGGCAAGTCCACGCTCGCCAAGCTGCTCCTGCGTTTCTACGACCCGAACACCGGCCGCATCCTCCTGGACGGGGTGGACCTGCGCGACCTGACCCGATCGTCACTGCGCGACACCATCACGCTCCTGCACCAGGAGAACCTCCTGTTCTCCGGCACGGTGCGTGACAACATCGCCTACGGCTCTCCGGGCGCCGACGACGCCGCCGTGATTCTGGCGGCCGAGCTGGCCGACGTACACGATTTCATCCAGACCTTGCCCCAGAAGTACGACACGCCCATCGGTCAGCGGGGCCGCCTCATGTCAGGCGGCCAGCGCCAGCGCCTCGCCATCGCCCGCGCGATCCTGCGTGACACGCCGGTGCTGGTGCTGGACGAGCCGATGACCGGGCTGGACGTGGTCACGGCCGAGCGGGTGATGGTGCCGTTGCGCCGGTTGATGGAGGGGCGGACGACGCTGCTCATCACCCACGACCTGCGGCATGTGCCGGAAGGGGTGCGGCGGATCGACCTGGAACCGGTACGACGTTCGGATCGGATCCGGCTCCGGCCGAAACGAAGTGACCTCGGGGTGCATGGCGCGTACTGACCTGACAATTCACCGGCCTGGGCGGGGAACCGCCCAGGCCCTGTCATGTGAACGCCACCCTCATCCCGGCCAACTGTGCCATGATCAACAACGCTGCGGATGTCGAAGCGCGACCGCCACTCAGTAGCCGGGAGCCTACTGATCCGGCATACTCCACACCCAGCAAGATCTGTTGTCAGATCCGGCGCCCATGCTCAAGGAGTTCGACTATTGGGCAGGGCAGGCGACAATGGCCGCAATTGGTGACCAAGTGCCCACGTAAAGCGAAGATTCCCCTACAATCCGATCAAGACTTCCAGGCCGTATGTTTCTGACCTCCGACGAGGACTTGATGTCAGCAACTCACATACCTGTTCACCGTCGGGCCCTGCTCGTACCGCTTGGCGTCGCCGTCGTGGCCGGCGTCGCGTGCGTATGGGCCGTGGCCGAGGCGCCGGTCGAGGGGCGGACGCTCGTGGCCTGGTGCCTGGGCATAGCCGCCCTGCTGCTGTGCGCCGCCATCACCTATGGCTTGTACGGCCGGCAGCAGGCGAGCCTGCTGCGTGACCGGCTCGCCATGAGGGAGGCGGACCTCGCCCAACTGGCCGACCACACACTGCCCGCGCTGGTGAAGAGGTTGCGTGACGGGGCATCGGTCGACACCGCGCTCGCCGAGGTGCCCAGGCCCGCCGACCTGGCTCA
This sequence comes from Nonomuraea sp. NPDC049028, assembly GCF_043197735.1. Taxonomy (NCBI): domain Bacteria; kingdom Bacillati; phylum Actinomycetota; class Actinomycetes; order Streptosporangiales; family Streptosporangiaceae; genus Nonomuraea; species Nonomuraea sp. NPDC049028. The sequence continues at coordinate 366,408 of NZ_JBICTR010000003.1, read as the reverse complement.
GCAGCGCATCCTGTGGACGCTGGCGCAGGAGGTCGGCAGAGGAGACCGGATGCGCGCGGCCGCGATGTCGGCCTGCGCCAACGCCGCCGGCCGGGTGCAGGCACTGGCCACCAGCATGCTGGCCGATCTGCGGGAGATGGAGGACCGGCATGATGAGAAGGTCCTCGGGGACCTGCTGAGGCTGGACCACAGCACCGCCCAGGCGGGCCGGCTGGCCGACAGCATCGCCGTGCTGACCGGTTCGCGTTCCGGGCGGCGCTGGACCAAGCCGATCGTGATGGAGAGCATCATGCGCGGCGCGGTGGGCCGGATCAGCGCCTACCAGCGGGTTCGGGTGCACTCGGCCAGCACCGTCGCGATCGCCGGGCACGCCGCCGAGGGCGTCATGCACGCCCTCGCGGAGCTGATGGACAACGCCACCAGCTTCTCGCCTCCCTCCGAGGAGGTGCACGTGTACGTCGAAGAGGTGAGCACCGGCATCGTGATCACCATCGAGGACTGCGGTCTGGTCATGAGCCCCGTCGCGCTGGCCCGCGCGCGGCAGGCCGTCTCGTCCGAGCCCCTGGACCTGACGACGCTCTCCGGTACGCGCCTGGGCCTGGCGGTCGTGGGCTGCCTGGCCCGCAAGCACGGTCTGACCGTCTCCTTCAGGCCGTCCTCACGCGGGGGCACCGGAGTGGTGGTCATGATCCCGCAGAAACTGGTCACCCAGCCCGCGCCGGCTCCCCAGGTGGAGGCCCCGCGTAGGCCGAGCGTCCCGGCCGCCCGCCGGGCCACCTCGGCCCCCGTCCCCGCGCCGGCCGACCCCGCGAAGGCCGACCCCGTCGCGGATGGCGAGCTGCCCAGGCGACGGCGCGGTCAGACGCTCGCGGCGGCGACGTCCGCGGCTCCCGTGCCCGAGCAGGCTCCGGCGCGGCCCAGGCCGTCCCTCTCCGAGGCCGGAGCGAGATTCAGCGCTTTCCGCCAGGCCAGCCGTGGGGCCGGCGCCGGCGCCGGCGCCGCCGCGGCGGGCCAGGAAGTGGAACACCCGCAAGCAGAGGGCCCGGCAGCAGAAGGCCCGAAAGACGACACCCGGTGACCAACTTACAGATTGGAGGGAGGGCTGCTCGTCCGGCGACGCCGGATGACCGTCCCAGACTCTCGATGAGAACCTCAGACCGCGACCTCGCCTGGCTGCTGGAGAACCTCCTGGAGAGGACACCGCAGACCCGGCACGTCTTGGTGCTGTCGAAGGACGGCCTCAAGCTCTCCCACACCCACGGGTTGTCGGTGGACCGGGCCGATCAACTGGCCGCCATCGCCTCGGGCATCCAGAGCCTGGCCCACGGGGCGTCGATGGAGTTCGGCGACGGTTCCGGCGGGCTGCGGCAGTCCATGACGGAGTTCCACGGCGGGCTGCTGTTCATCGTGGAAGCGGGAGAAGGTGCCCATCTCGCCGTCATAGCGAGCGACGACGCCGACCCCGGCATCATCGGCCACAACATGAACGAACTGGTCGAGCAGCTCGGGGAGTATCTGACCGCCCCGCCGCGCGAACCTCAGCAGAGCAGCCGCTCGCTATGATCTCGCGGCGAGTGGCCAGCGAGAACCCGGATCGGCTGTACACGGTCACCGGGGGGCGCAGTCGCGCGGACGAGAGTGCCATGGACGTGGTCACGCTGATCGTGAGCGAATGCGATCCGACCCCCGGCATGCAGTCCGAGCACGTCAAGATCCTCCAGATGTGCCGCCAGCCGATGGCGGTCGTGGAGATCTCCTCGGAGCTGAGACTGCCCGTCAGCGTCGTACGGATCCTGCTGTGCGACCTGCTGGACACCGGACGCATCACCGCCCGCCATCCGCCCAAGGCTCCCGCCAAGGCGCAACTGCCCGATCCCGAAATCCTGGAGCAGGTGCTTGTTGGACTTCAGAACCTCTGACCCACCCGGCCGTACACCGCTACAGAGCACGATGACCACCGGTCTCAAGATCGTGGTCGTCGGCGGGTTCGGCGTGGGCAAGACGACCATGGTCCGCTCGGTCAGCGAGATCCGGCCGCTGAGCACCGAAGAGACGATGACCCAGGCAGGCATGGGGATCGACGACGCGAGCGGCGTACAGACCAAGACCACGACCACGGTGGCCTTCGACTTCGGCCGCATCAGCCTGAACGAGCAGATGGTGCTCTACCTGTTCGGGGCGCCCGGCCAGGACCGGTTCTGGTTCCTGTGGGACCGGCTGTTCTCCGGAACGCTGGGAGCGGTCGTCCTGGTGGACGCCCGCCGCCTGGCCGACTCGTGGTACGCCATCGACCGGCTCGAACACCACGGAATGCCGTTCATCGTCGCGCGCAACAACTTCGACGAGCCGACGCACCCCCTGGAGAAGATCCGGGAGGCGCTGGACCTGTCCGAAGAGGTTCCGCTGATCGACTGTGACGCCCGTCAACGTGACTCGAGCAAGGCCGTGCTGATCGCCCTCGTCAACCACCTCCACGCGATGTCCTCCGCCCAGGGGGTTACCCGATGACCGATACCCACTACACACCCGAGCCCATCCGGATGTACGGGCCCCAGTTCCAGGAGGATCCGGAGCAGCTGTACCGGGACATGCGCAAGCTGCACGGGCCCGTCGTCCCGGTCCTGATGGAGGGCGATATTCCCGCCTGGCTGGTGGTCGGCTACCGCGAGCTGCGCTACGTCCTGAGCAATCCGCAGCTCTTCGGCCGAGACTCCCGCCGGTGGAACGCCTGGGACCGCATCCCGCCGGACTGGCCGCTGATGGCGTTCGTCGGCTACCAGCCGTCCATTCTGTTCACCGAAGGCGCCGAGCATCAGCGGCGGGCCGGCGCCCTCAGCGACGCCCTCGCCTCCGTCGACCAGTTCGAGCTGAGATCGCAGTGCGAGAAGGTCGCCGACAGCCTGATCGACGCGTTCACCGGCCACGGCCGGGCCGACCTGATCGCGCAGTACTCTCAGCCGATGCCGCTGCTGTCCATGGTCACGATGTTCGGGTTGCCGGAGGCGGAGACGCCCCGCATCGTGGCCGACGTGACCATGGTGCTGAACGTCGGCCCGGAAAGCGCGGAGGCGTACGGGCGAGTCACGACCGCGATGCAGCGGCTGATCGCCACCAAACGCGAGCGCCCCGGCCCGGACCTGCCCTCACGCCTGCTGGCCCATCCCGCGGGGCTCAGTGATGAGGAGATCGTCCAGGACCTGGTCGTGCTGTTGAGCGGGGGCCAGGAACCGACCGCCAACTGGATCGGTAACACCCTGCGGTTGATGCTGACCGACGAACGGTTCGCCGTGACCCTGTCGGGCGGCCGCCGCAGCGCCAGCCAGGCCCTGAACGAGGTCATGTGGGAGGACTCGCCCGCCCAGAACAGCCTGGGCCGCTGGGCGGCGCACGACACGCAGCTGGGCGGGCAGCGCATCCGAGCCGGGGACGCGCTCATCATCGGTCTCGCCGCCGCGAACGCCGACCCGCAGGTGCGGCCCGACTCCTACGGCGGCTCCGCCGGCAACCACGCGCACATGTCCTTCGGCCACGGCGAGCACGGCTGCCCGCACCCGGCGCCGGAGCTCGCCGAGGTCATCGCCTACACGGCCGTCGAGGTGCTGCTGGACCGGCTCCCGGACATGGGGCTGGCGGTGCCCGCCGACCAGCTCGTCTGGCGGCCGTCCTTCCGGCTGCGCGCCCTGACCACCCTGCCGGTCGAGTTCACGCCCGGCTACCTCAGGGGACCCGGCTAGGACCGCTGAAGTGGTGTGTCCCCTGACACGTCAGGGGACACACGACCGGTCAGCTCGCCGTCAGTGGACCGGGCGGCCCGTGATGGACCGCGGGGAGTCCTGCGGGGCCAGCGTCGTCGCGGGTGGTTCCGTCGGGAACTGCGTGGCGCAGTGCGTTCCCGGCGCGGGCAGGGTGCGGTTGATCAGGTACTTCTCGATGTAGTCGCGCGCACAGGTGCTGTTGCGGAACTGGCCGTGGCCGACGCCGTCGTACTCCAGTACGACCGAGCGCGGGATCTGCCGTGCGGCGGCGTAATTCCAGGCCGCGGGGGTGGCCACGTCATCCTTCGCCTTGATGACCAGGATCGGCGGAGTGCCGCTGATCTTGAGGCGATGCTGCGGGTTGGACGTCTTGCCCTGCCAGTTGAGGCAGCTCATGACGTCGGTCCAGAACGGGGAGAGCTCCGTGTGCGGGGCGATGGCCTTGAGACGGCGCTTGTAGGCGTCGAGTTCGGCGAAGCTTCTGATGTTCCACTTCCAGTCGGAGCACCAGATGACCGGGTAGGCGTAGTTGACGCCCTCGGCGGTCGACGTCGAAGCCTCTGCCGAGGCCCTGGCCGTCGATTTCGCCTCCGCCGATTCCGCGGCCACCGGCTTGTCCGCGACCTGCTGCTCCGCCTGGCCGACCGCCAGCGCCTTCAGCCGCTCGGCCAGCGGGAAGAAGCCCGTCGACGGCTTGTACATCGGCTCGAACACCTCGATCCGAAGCTCCTCGTCCGAGATCACGGCGCCGGTCTCCGGGTCCTTCAGGGTGCCGGCCCTGGCCTTGGCCAGCAGGCCGTCCAGGACCGCCGTGGCGTCCTGGCCGTGCAGCGCGCAGGCCGCCGTCTCGCCGCACCACTTCGCGAACGCCAGGTAGGAGCCTTCGAGGTCCTCGGTGGCGGTCTTCATGTACTGGTAGGCCGAGGTGATGCTGTGGTCCATGTTGGAGTCGATGGCCATCGCGCGCAGGTTCTTCGGGAACATCTCGGCATACCCCTGGCCGACCTGCGTGCCGTAGGAGATCGCGAAGAAGCTGATCTGGCGCTCGCCGAGCGCCGCGCGGATCGAGTCCACGTCGCGCACCACGTTGGTGGTGCCGACGTGGTCGAACAGCGGGCCCGTGCGCTCGCGGCAGTCCTTCGACAGCTTGGCGTTGAAGGCCAGCCAGTTCTGATACTCCGCCTCGTTGGCCGGATAGGTGAGCGGGGTCTCGTTGACCACGTCCTCGCCGCACAGAATGGGCGTGCTGCGGCCGACGCCGCGGGGGTCCACGCTGACGATGTCGAAGTACTGGCGCAGCGGGCTGTCGTCGGGGATGCCGCGGCCCATGATGTACGCGTTGAGGCCGGATCCACCGGGACCGCCCGGATGCACGAACAACACGCCCTGCCGCTTGGCCGGGTCGAGCGCCTTCAACCGGCCGATGGCCAGGTCGATCTTCGCGCCATCGGGCTTCGCGTAGTCCATCGGCACCTTGATGGTCGCGCACTCGCCCTTGTACGTGGTGCCACATTCCGCCCAATCGATCGCGGTCGATGGGGCTGCCTGCGCTGTCTGGGCTGATGCCGCTCCGGCGAGCTGGGTCATCAGCGCGGCACCGGCCAGTGCCGCGGTGAACAGTCGTAACCTCACTGTCTATCCTTCCCCATGCATCAAGCGGGCACATCGGCGCCGATGTGCCCGCTTTGATCATCCTGGCGGACGACAGTGTGGTTTGCGGGGCTTTACTGGGCTTGTTGATGAAATATGAGCACTAGACGTAGTAGCCCTCGACCGGGGCCCGAGCCTCCTCGTACAGTGCCGGTCCGTCGAGTCGCGCCCCGGTGTTCCCGGCGGGTGGCTTGAGGCCGCCGAGCTGTTCGGTGGACAGCGCGAACACCACCCGCCCGAGCCCCGACCGCTCGATGGCGCCCGTGCACATGCCGCAGGGCTGGCAGCTGGTGTACATGACGGTGGTCGCCGCGGCCTCGGGGCTGAGCTCACGGGCCGCCCAGCGGGCCAGCTTCAGCTCGGGGTGCGCGGTGATGTCACCATCGCTGATGGAGGTGTTGACGTCCTCGGCGAGCACGCTGCCGTCCGGCCCCACCAGGAGCGATCCGAAGGGCGGGTTGCCCGCCGCCCGCGCCTTGGCGGCCAGCCCGATGGCCCGGCGCAGGAACTGCTCGTCGTCGTGTGTCATGGTCGCTCCGTTCATAGGTGGTTCGCGTGAAGGTCCCAGGAGGCGGCTACGGCCGCGAGGGCGTGCCAGGCCACCTCGGGGTGGCACGTCTCCTGCGGGTCGCCGTCGAAGGGGTCGAGGACGACGGTGTCCGCGCCCAGGAGGCGTAGCTGTTCGAGGTCGTCCACGATCTGTTCGATCGTGCCCTCACCGGCGCGCCGCTCGGGATCGGTGATCGGTGACGTGGTGAGCCTGAGGATGATGCGGGGTGCCTGGGCGGGCATCGGGCGGCCCTGCTCGTCGGCGAGGGACTTGAGCCGGCCGAAGGCCTCGCGCAGCCAGGGCAGGGTGCTGCGCAGCGGGTGCCAGGTCTCGCCGAGGCGCACCGCGCGGCGCAGGCCGGCGTCGCTGTTGCCGCCGATCCAGATCGGCACCGGCCCGCCGCGGTAGTCCGCGCCGTCCGCCCAGGCGGCGCGCAGCGCGTCGAGGTATTCGTCGGTCAGCGCCCCGCGCCGGTGGAACGGCATGCCGAGCGCCTCGAACTCCTGCCGCGCCCACCCCACGCCCACGCCGAGGACCAGCCGCCCGCCGCTGAGGTCGTTGAGGTTGGCGGCCATCCGGGCGACGAGCAGCGGATGCCGGTACGGCATGATCAGCACCGTGGTCCCGAGCCTGATCCGCTCGGTGATGCCCGCCAGCCAGGCCAGCGTGGTGAAGGGCTCGTAGAACGGGGCCGGATACTGCTGGGCCACGTCCGGTGTCACTACCACGTGGTCCGACAGCATCAGCAGGTCGTAGCCGAGGCCTTCCACCGTCCGCGCCCAACGGCGCAGCACGTCGGGGTTGGTGCCTGGTCCGAAGTTCGGGACGTTCACGCCTATTCGCACCCGTGCAGGCTAGCTAATGGGTCATAGCGGTAGGAAGGGAGTTCTCCCTGCGCACGGGACGATTGGCCGGGGAATTGCCGGTATTTTGGGCCGATGACCGAGAGCCTTGACGCGACGGACTGGGCGATCATCGCTGAGCTCCAGAGAGACGGGCGCGTCGCGCTCACCGAGCTGGGGCGGCGGGTCAACCTCAGCTCCTCCGCGACGACCGAGCGGGTCAAGCGGCTGGAGGCGGCCGGCGTCATCACCGGCTATCGAGCCGAGGTCGATCTGGAGAAGGTCGGCTACGCCGTGCTCGCCGTGGTGCGGCTCAAGTATCCAGGCAGTCGGCACGAGCCACTGCATCGGCTGCTCGGTGAGCGCTCCGAGATCCTCGAATGCCTGCGGACCACCGGCGACGACTGCTACCTGCTGAAGGTGGCCGCGGCCTCCATGGCCCATCTCGAACGGGTCGTCGACGAGCTCGCCCAGTTCGGCAGCACCACCACCAACCTGGTCTACAGCCGGACGCTGCCCTATCGGGGGCCTCAGGCGCGCGCCGACTTCTGATGAGCGCCCCGCTGGCCCGGCCGGCTCCAGTACGTCACGGCGCGGAGCAGCCATTCCACCGGCCCGTACCGGTGCCCACGCAGCCACCAATGGCTGAGGAAGACCTGCGCGACGAAGACGACCAGCGCGATCACCACCTCCACCGGTGGGCTGACGCGGTCCACGAGCGCCAGGCCGTACCCCGTGAAAATCAGTGAGCAGATGAGGGACTGCCCCAGATAGTTGGACAGCGCCATCCGGCCCGGCGCCGCCAGCGCCCGTCCGATGCGCGGCAGGTGGGGCAGGAGTCGCAGGAACGTCGCCGCGTAGGCGGCGGCGAGCAGGGGAGCCGTGACCAGGTCCACGGCCTCGCCGAGGAACTTGTTCACGCTGCCGTGCCAGGCCGACAGCGTGTAGACGAACGCGCCACCCAGCCCGACGGTGAACCCGAGCCACTGCAGCCGGCGGAGCGTGGCCGTGTGCGCGGACACGTCGCGCAGCACGCCCAGCTTGCCGACCGCCAGACCGATCAGGCAGGCGGCCAGTACGGCCGGACCCTGGAAGAGCACGCGCAGCACGACGATGAGGGAGAGCTTGCGCAGGTGCTCGCCGATGATCTGGAAGCCCGAGCCGCGCAGGGCCGTGTCGGAGTGCACCGCCTCCGCCACCCCGTGCGAGACCGTCCCGGCCGTGTCCAGACCGACCATCGCGAGGACGGCCAGCAGCACGAAGCCCAGGGCCAGCATGGAGGTCAAGGCGATGGCGAGCATGACCGCGGTCTTGGGCGAGACCTTGCGGAGCAGCAGCAGGGCCAGGCCGACCGCGGCGTAGGTGGTGAGGATGTCACCCGGGAACAGCAGCACCGCGTGGGCCAGCCCGATCAGGAACAGCCCGGCCAGGCGGCGCAGGAACATCGGCACGAACGCCTTGCCCCGCCGTACGGCCGAGTCGACCTGCAGCGTGAAGCTGTAGCCGAACAGGAAGGAGAACAATAAGTAGAACTTGTTCTCCATGAACAAGGTCACGGTCCACCGCACCGCCCAGTCGAGCGGTGAGATGAACGCGGGCTCCGCCATCCCGGCCATCCGGTAGCCGGACGCCAGAAAAGCGATGTTCACGACGAGGATGCCGAGCAGCGAGAAGCCGCGCAGGGCATCGACCGAAGTGATGCGTGTAACCATGGATCGCCCAGGGGAAATGGCGGGGTGTGTCCTCATCAGCGAACATCATTCCGCAAAACCTGTGGGTTTCCTGTGAATCTAGGTATTTGATGCGATATAGATAAATCGCTCGATGATCACGCCCACGGCCACGGCGAATGCCGGGATGGCCACCCACAGCAACCGCCGGCGCGCCTTGACCGCCCGGTTCGGCCCGTTGAGCCGGATCACCTCGTAGCCGAACAGAGTTACCCAGGTCACGGCCAGTGCCGCGAGGCCGACCGGCGTCCAGGGCGAGGTGGGGTCGCCGCGTCCTGTGTACGGGAGGGGTTCCGGGATCTCGGTGCCCTTGACGAACTTCTTCCAGGTGTACAGAGCGGCGTCTTTGTTGGCGTAGACCCTCTTGACATCCGGCGAGGCGTCCAGCGCGGCCCTGAACCTGGGACCCCAGTCTGCCGGGAAGCCCTCGTTGAGCTGCAGGTAGGCGATCTGACCGGTGCTGACGGCGAGATAGGTGTTGCGCGGGCTCGCCTTGAGCGTCGCGACCGCCTTGGCGATATTCGTCGGATCCTGGTAGACGAGCGCCTGGCCGTTGAAGTTGACCAGTTCGATGTCCTTCTCGCCCCACGGCAGCGTCGGCGTGACCTCGGGACCCTCCTTGGCCGTCAGGTAGAGGACCTTGGCGCTCGGCTTGTCGTGCGCGTAGATGTAGTGCATCGCGGCGACCTCGCCGGTCGTCACCCGCTCGAACTTCTCGTTGCCATAGCGGGCGATCAGGAACGCCCCCGCGAACACCACCGCGAAGCAGGCCGCGAGCACGACCGACAGCTTCCTGGTCAGCTCGGGGTTGAAGCGGACATTCCGCTTGCGCATGGGCACGGTCTCTTCGCGCACGTCCGCGCTGTCGGCGGGCAGGTTCGGGAAGAACGCGTACGCGGCCAGGAGGCAGGCGCCGGGCAGCGCGAACATGTAGATGCGCAGCCCGATCTCGCCGCCGTAGCTCTGCAGCCCCAGCGCCAGCACCGGCACACAGAGCAGGATCAGCGCCGCCCGGTCGACCACCCCGCGCCGCAGCCGCCTGAACAGGCCGGTCGCCGCCAGGGCGAGGATCACGACCAGGATGCCCAGCCGCGCCTGCAGCACCATCGCGTGCGCCGGGTCGCTGCCCGCGATGCGGTCGCCGGTGTTGCGCTGCAGGTTCGTCAGAATCCGGCCCAGGCCGCCGAAGATCGCGTCGATCTGGCCCGCCCAGAAGCCCACGGTCTCGTAGCTGATCCAGGCCAGCACGGCCAGGCCGAGGAAGAACGGCAGCGCCCAGGTCAGCTTGGTCCGCTTGAAGATGAGGAAGGCCGTCACCACGCCGAGCATCATGAACGGCGTGATCTGGTGCGAGGCCGTCGCCGCGAAGAACAGCGCGAGCAGCATCAGCAGCATCAGCAGCCGGTCGGCCCGGAACGTGCCGGTGTTGGCGATCTCGCCCGGCGTCATCGCGTCGAGACGGCCGAGCAGCTTGCGCAGCCCCTTCGGCGCGATCGGCTTGGTGCGCGGCTCCACCCGCCCGAACCAGCGCAACAGGATCGCGACAAAGGCCAGATAGAGCGCGAAGGTAAAGCCCTGCGGCGAGAAGTAGTCCTGCCCGATCCACTGCACCAGCACGAACAGCAGCGCCGCGTACCAGCGCGCCCGCGTGGTGGCCACCACCTGGCGCAGGATCAGCACGAACGGCAGCAGGTAGAGCAGGTTCGTCAGCAGCGGCGTCCACTGGAGGATCGTGGTCATGTCGCTGATGCCGGCGGCCTTGGTCACGAAGGCGAACAGCGCGAAGTAGCCCGGCCAGCCCATGCGGGCGTCGATGCTGATCGCGGTCTCGCCGGTCCGGCCGATGAAGTCGACGAAGCCCGCGTGGATGTACGCCGTGGGGAACCTGGGCTCGCTGGCCACCAGCGAACCGGCGCCGTGCAGGGCGAAGGTGATGACGGCGATCTGGAACAGCAGGAGGAACTTACGGTCGGTGCTCTGGGCGACGGTGACGAAGAACGACACCAGCATGATCAGGATCGCGGCGAACGCGCTGGCCGGGAGGGCGGCGATCAGGCCGAGACCGTTGATGTCGGCCGGGTCCACGCCGCGCAGCGGGCCCGGGGCCACGCGCAGGGCGAGGACGTACATGATCAGGCCCTCGACCGTGAGCAGCGCGGGGAGCCACATGGGCGCGCTGCGCCCCAACTGCCGCAGCCGCTCGCCCAGGCCCCTCGCCTTGGCGGGGGCGGGTTCGGTAGCGGCGGGTGTCTTGGTCGGAGGCTTGGCCGGGGTCTTGGTGGCGGTTGAGGCGGGGGGTGTGGCGGGGGGCTCGACGGGCGTTTTCGCGGGAGCCGGGGGAGCTTCCACGGCCAGACTCGCGACCGGGGCGGCCGCCACCTTCGTCGGCACGGTCCCCGCGGCATCGTCATCCGCGGCGGACACCGCCTCGTCCGCGGCCGGACCCCTGGCGCCCTTCGGCTCCTTCGCGGCCTTGGGCGCCTGCGGGCCCTCAGCCTCCTTCGGGTCCTTGGCGGCCTTGGGCTCCTGCGGGTCTTCGGGCCGCTGCGGGTCCTCCGACTCCTTCGCATCCTTGGTGTCCTCAGGGGCTCTTGGCGGCGAGCCGATGTGGAGGGTGGCGGGCAGGCGGATGGCGGGCAGGGTGCCCGTCTCCGCCTCGTCATCACCGTCGTCGTCACCGTCGGCGACGTCCGTGGCGGGGCCGGTCGGGCCCTTCGGGACCGGCGGCCGGGGGATGACGCCCGTGGCGTCCGGATCGAAGGGCACGCCCGTTTCCCCCTCTGCCTCGGTGCCGTCCGTGGAGTCGCCCACGTGCTCGGAGGAGCCCGTGATCCCCGTTGTCATGCCATCGCCGTCGCGTTGCCTCACGTTGACCATCATGCGGCCCCGGACGACCCCTGAGTGACGGGAGTCCGCCGTGTATCGCCAAGAATGAGTATTTTGCGAAGAGATTTGAAGATCAAAAGTGCCATCAAAGTCTCGCTGAGCAACAAGCCGTACCCAACGGCGTTGACTCCGGCGAACGGGAACAGCGCCAGGATCGACACGAGAACGAGCACCGCGAGCCCGATCTGCACGAAGGCCAGCTGCCGCGCGTCACTCCGCGCCCGCAGCACGCTCAGATAGACCTCGATCAGCACCCGTGGCAGCACGGCCAGCGCCATGAGCCGCAGCAACGTCGTACCCACCGCCGCGAAGCCGTCGCCGAAAACGCTCAGGATGAGCGGCGCGCCCGCGAGCACCACGACGATGATCGGTACGATGATCATGAAGGCTCGCTGCAGCGCCCGGCGGCAGTTCTCGGCCAGCTGCGACCGGTCGAAGGAGCCCTCTACGGTCAGCGACACGGCCATGTTCATGGCCAGCAGTTCGATCATGCTGGCCAGCGTGTGCGCCATCGAGAAGCGGCCGAACGTGGCCTCGTCCACCCGGGTCGCGACGACGGTGGGCACGAGGTAGACGATGGCCAGGATCGACAGCGTGCCGGGGAAGTCGCCGGCCAGGAACCGGCCGATCTCGCGCAGCCGCGGCGGCTGCTGGACGGTCTCGGTCCGCTTCATGTGCCGGGGGACGATGACGCCGAAGATCAGCCAGTTGACCGGGATCAGCGCCAGCGCCGTCGGCACCATCCAGGAAGTGAAGATGCCGCCGTCGGGCAGCGCGCCGGCCATCGCGATCAGCAACCCCATCTTGGCCAGGCCGAAGACCAGGTTGTTGAGCGGCACCCAGGTGGCGTTGCGCAGTCCGGTCAGCACCACGTCCTGCAACGTGAACACCGACCAGACCAGCACCGAGCCGAGGAAGAACAGGCCGGGCCCGAACGCGCCGAGCACCGAGTAAGTGCGTCCCCACAGCGGCAGGGTCAGCAGGAAGCCGAGTGCCGCCACGCCGCCGGTCGCCGCCGCCAGGCCGTACCCTCGCAGGATGAGCTCGGGGATGCGGCGGCCCGCCAGCGGGAGGAAGCGGGAGAGCGCGCCCACCAGGCCCAGCGCGGTCAGCGACGCGAACAGCCGCATCGCGGTGATCATCGCCTGGCCCCGGCCGAACTCCTCGGGCGTGTAGAAGTGGGCGGCCAGCAGCCAGTAGCCCATGCCGAGCGTCGCGGTGATCGCCGTGTTGGCCATCAGCGCGTAGCCGTTGCGGAACAGGGGGTTACGAAGGTCGCGCAGGACCCTCCCCCAGAGGCTAGACATTTCCACGCACCCGCTGCAGGCCGTACCTCGTGCGCCTGACGATCGCGTAGCCCTTGGTGAGGACCCGTTCCTTCAGGTAGATCAGGGGCACACCAGTGCCTTCGACGGCGCGCTTGAACATGCTGATGGACGTGTGCCGGGCCACGGTCAGCCGGGGGATGGCCAGCATGTCGTGACGGTCGGCGGCGATCGAGTTGTTCACCGCGCAGGCGGCGAAGTAGCCGGCCTTGCGCACCTCGCGGCGTACGCGGGCGCTGGAGTAGCCATAGGGGTAGGCCATGGTGGCGACCGGCGCGCCGATCTTCTCCTCCAGCAGGCCTTTGTTCTTACGCAGCTCCTGGCGCAGCTCGTCGATGTGGAGCTGGTCGAGCTGCGGGTGGCTGTGGCTGTGGCCGCCGATCTCCATGCCGGCCTGGGCGGTCTCGCGGGCCTGGCCCCAGGTGAGCATGTCGTCGAGCGGCCGGCCCGCGGCGTCGTCGCCGGCGTCCGCCACCCAGCCACTGGTCAGGAAGACCGTGGCCGGGAACTTGTAGCGGTCGAGCAGCGGCAGCGCGCGGCTGTGGAAGTCGGCGTAGCCGTCGTCGAAGGTCAGGACGATGGGTTTGTCCGGCATGCACCTGCCGTTGTTCTTGTTCAGTGAGGCCACCAGATCGCCCAGCGTGAGCGGGGTGAACCCGCTCTCCGACAGGTAGGCGAGCTGCTCGTCCAGGTCCGACGGCCGTACCGAGTGAGGGAGTGTCTCCTCGTTCGGGTCGTCGGCGACAGAGTGGTACATCAATATCGGTACGCGGATCATCAGCGCACTGCCTTCAGTCGTGCCGAGCCGATCAGGTAACCCCAGGTGGTCCAGGCCAGGCCGACCACGATCGCGGCGGCCCGGCCGAGCCCGCCGACGTCGCCCCGGAACGCCTCGCCGACGCCCCGCAGCGCGCCGAGCGGCAGCGTCTTCAGCGCGTGCGCCCGCTCGCTGGCCAGTCCGTCCTGGGTGCCCACCTCCTGCGTGACCAGGGCCTTGGACAGTCCCTCCGCGTAGCACCTGGATCTGAAGTAGGCGAATCGCTCGCGCTGGCGCGACACCTTGTGCCCGATCAGCGCGCGCGGCTCGAACAGCATGACCGAGCCGGGCTTGCGCTGGCTCAGCCTGATGCAGAACTCGGTCTCCTCGCAGCCCAGCGGCCGGCTCTTGCGACCCTGCACGCTGCGCCCGATGCCGCTGTGGAAACCGCCCACCTCGGAGACGACCTCGCGCAGGAAGGCGGCGTTGCCGCCCATCACATTGCGGATCGGCGCTCTCACCGCGGGCATGCCGCGATAAGAGCAGCCGACCGTCCAGTCGAACTCGTAGGGGAACCAGCGCGGCCTGCGCTGGGACGCCCACAGTGGCTCGGTGCGACCGCCCACGCCGACGACACCCGGTTCCTGGAAGCCCTCCTCCAAAGCCTCCAGCCAGCCGGGATCGGCGACGGCGTCGTCGTCGAGGTACGCGACGATGTCACCGGTGGCCGTGGCCACGCCGGTGTTCTTGCCGCCGGACAGCCCCTTCTCGTGCGTGTTCTCCACCACAATGGCCTGTGGGTAAGCACGCTTGAGTTTCAGGTGCAGGTCCGGGTTGTAGTCGACGACCAGGATCAGCTCGTACGGTCGTCGCCGCTGATTCTCGACCGACTCGACGGCTTGCCTGATGTCCTCCCACCGCTCGTCGGTGTATACGCAGATGACAACAGACGTCTTCACAACGGACCTTCTTACGCGACACCCCGGTCCGCGGCCGGAGCAGTGGCGGGCTTGGGCTGCGGAGGGGCGGGCTGGCGGCGCCACTCTCGCAGGATGGTCTTCAGCACACGCATGCCGTCACGCACGACGCGCAGGTTGCTCTCGCCGTGGATCCGGTTGCGCTCGTGGCTCGGCACCTCGTGCACCTTCAGTCCGGCCTTGGCGGCGCGGACGTTCAGCAGCGTCTCCACCTCGAAACCGTCGCAATCGAGGTCGAGCACCTCGAGGTGGCGGGCCCAGAAGGCGTTGTAGCCATAGCACAAGTCGGTGTACTGGGTGCCGTACATCATATTGACGATGCTGGTGAGGACCTTGTTGCCCAACCGGCGGCCGAAGGTCAGGTCGTCGCTGCCGCCACCGGCGGCGTAGCGCGATCCCTTGACGAAGTCGGCGCCGGTCACCAGCGCACCGACGAACGTGATGATCTCGTGGCCGTCGGTGGAGCCGTCGGCGTCGATCATCACGATGATGTCGCCGCTGGCGGCGGCGAAGCCGGCGGCCAAGGCGTCACCCTTGCCCTTGCCGGTCTGGGTGACCACCTTCAGGTTGGGCCGCAGGCGTCTGGCCACCGCCACGGTGTCGTCGACGGAGTTGCCGTCGACCAGGATGATCTCATCGATCCACTGGGGCAGCGTGGCGAAGACATGGGGCAGGTTGTCCGCCTCGTTCATGGCCGGGACCACGACGCTCACCGTGGGAGAGATGGCCAGGTGAGGCGTGACCGGGGTGAAACGCTCAATAGGTGGCATCGATCGCAGCGGCGCGATCTGCACTTTGCCGTTGTGCTTGGTGATGTCGGGACTCATGGTGAGGGAATTCCTTCCGAGACCCAGCACACTGGCCGGACGCAGCCACTCCCGGGTGCAGGAGGAATGGCGGTGCTGCGAACGGTGCATGAAGGGTCCACTGGGAGCGAGGGTTGCGCGGGGATTGCTAGGGCTGTACGGGTGGGAGCGCTAGCGCGCTCCCGTTGGTTCCTTGACGACTGCGTTGGATGACTCCTGGTGCTGCAAAGTGCTGCGCACCCGACCGAAACCCTTCAGGACTCTGTCGGCTGCCCTATAGAGAGACGGCCGGTCCATGACAATTGTTCGGGCTTTGTTGAAAGGAGTTCTGCCCATCCAGTGCACCGCCGCCGACGCGGAGGGTCTGGAGACCCGGCCCTCGGCGACGTACAGCACCCCACTCTTGAGCCAGTCCTTGTATTCCTTGCCGCCCTTGCCCATGTCCACCATGTGCAACCCGGCCGCCGCGGCGGCCTCTGCCATTTGCAGATGGTGCACGATGCCCGGTGAGTACCGGGCGAACTCGGTGTCGTAAGCGGGGAACCACCCGACGAGCGTGGTGGCCGTGCGCAGTCCAAAATGGCCGGCGACTGGCACGTCTCCCGCGTACAGCATGGTCAGGACACCCGAGAAGTCAGCCGACTTCTCGGCGAACATCAGGTCGATCAGCTCGACGATCCAGGGCTGGGCGAACCGGTCGACCCGGCCCGTCCGTCTGTACTGGTCGGACTTCCACGCGAGCAGGGTGCGCAGCACCTCCGGATCGGCCGAGGCCCATTCGAAGCGCAGCCCACCGTGCTCCCTGCCGAACTTGCGCTCCTTGTAGCGCACGGTCTTCAGGTTCTTGGGGGAGTTGGTCTTCACCTGCTGGAGCCAGGCGTCGAAGCCCTGGGTGAAGTCCATGACCGGCGCCGGGCGCACGTCGCTCTCATAAGGAGCGAACGTCGGCTGCCCCGCGACCAGGTGGTCGAAGTCGAAGACGCTGAGCTTGCAGGCCCTCAGCAGCGCGCGGGCCTCTAACTTCAGGTCCGGCTCGGAGATCAGGCCATGGCAGGTGGTGAGGAAGCCGCCGAGCGGCTTGCCGATGCCGAAGCTGTGGCGCTCGTACGGGAAGAAGCCGGCGATGCCGGTCTCGTCCTGGATGACCGCGACCCGGACCCGATCCCGCAGGCGGTCCATCGCCAAGGCGAATTCGACGGAGAGGAATGGGTTGTCCAGGCTCGGGTCCGCCTTCTGAAGCGCCCGCCACCTGGCCCGCTCGGACTCGCCGAGGTCTCCGGGGCGAACCACTGTGATGTTCACCTTGGCCTGGCCCCCTGTTCGGTCTGCATGTTCTTCCCCCGGTACAACACGCGAAGCACGTACATGAAGCCTCCGAGCACGGCGACCGTTGCCACACCGGCCCGAGGCGACCATGCGTTGAACTGCAGCATGGCTTGGGCGAGAAGCACGTTAAGCACGAGACTTGCCGCAGCTCCTACTGATAGTGCGGCAAGCGGGTCACGATCACGCAACAGTCCTACGACTGCGGCTCCTGGCACCACCAGAAGGAAAAGAGAGATGAGGAGCGGGCGCAGCGGTGTCTGGATGTCGAACAGCGCGATCACCGCTCCCGCGATGCAGGCGAGCGCGAGGAGCCACGTCAGCGCTCTGCGGTGCTTGAGCATCTACTTGTCTTCTCTCCTGGGGCCTAGCTGGGTAAAGGCGCGATTGATCGCATTTCATGGGACCAATGCACCCGTGGACACGTCAATGCCGACGCTTGGCGACGCGCTCCGGTTTACCGGCAGGCAGATATTCTTCGTGTGTTTTTGAACACACGGTCATACTCCGGCCTCCGTTGCGGTCCCCAAACCACAAGGATGCCCTACTTGCGGCAAGATCTTCGAGCTATGGTCCGTTTTATCCCCACTTGTCACGTAAGTGTACTCCGGGCTCAGCAGTCACTGGCGTGGGGGCGGGCCATTTGACGACCGGGAGTCAGAATTTCCTGCCTTATCAGGCGGAATATCATCCCGAGTAACCATGTCACACATCAGGAGTCGTGGGGCGGGTCTACCTGGACGTTGTCCACGGACGTGCTCTGCGTCGGCCCGCTGGGCGTCTCGCTCGGCTCGGGACCGCTCGTCGGCTGGTCCGTGGGCGGCTCCGGGGTCTGCTCCGTGCCGCCGTGCCACGACAGCGAGCATTTCGCGCCGCCGCCGTTGGAGCTGAAGGACACCGAGCCGCTGCCACCGGTGCCGGGGTCGTCGACCGTGACCCAGATCGCCATCGAGCCGCCCGCCTTGATCGACCCGCTCGCGGGATACACCTGCAGCCCCGCGGACGCGGTCGCGCGCCAGGCGACGGTGGCGTTGCGCGCGGTCAGCCCGATCTTCGCGGCGTCCTCGACACCGTCCGGGCAGGAGGTGGCGAACCGGGCGCCGCGCACGGTCTGCCGGTGGGTGGCCGTCGGGGCGGCCGCGGGCTTGGTGGTGGCGGGTCTCGTGCTCGGCACCCCGCTGCGGGACGCCGTGGGCGACGGATCAGGCGTGGGCGTGGTGTCGTCCTCCGACTCGGGCTCCGGCGTGGTGCCGGTCAGGTCGTCAGGAGAGCCGGTCAGGTCGTCAGGAGAGGCAGCGGGGGAGGCCGAGGGGGCGGGGGCCACGCGCAGCGCGGTCTTGGCGGGGTCGCCGCTGTTCATCGCGACCATGGCGCCGGTCGCCGCGAGCACCGCCGCGCCGGCCAGCAGCACGGGCCCGAGGCGGCGCGGCCGGCGGCGGCGCGAGCGCCGCTCGACCGCCACCGGAAATCCCGTGCGGTCGAAGCTGTCGCCCCGGTCGGTGATCAGCGTCCGGGTCTGGTCCCGCTCCGGGTTGACGCAGGTGTCGACCACCCTGCGGCGCAGCGAAATGGGGGGATAGGCCACCGGCACCATGTCGAGCAGCCGGGTGGCCGCCACCTGCCGGTGCCGCCCCTCCGTACACACCTCGCACCCTGAGATGTGTCCCGACAACCGCCGCCGCAGCAACGAGGTGAGCGGCCCTTCCCACGAGTCCAGCATCGCCGACAGGTCAGGACAGTGCGCCCGCCCGGTCCTGGCCAGGATCACGGCGGCGGCGGCGTTCTCCAGATGATCGCGGGCCCGGCCGAGCCGGGCGGTGGCCTGGCGAGAGGTCAGCCCGAGCACAGCGCCGACCTCCGCCGGGGTGAGCCCGTGACGCAGTGACAGCTCCAGGACCTCGCGCTCGTTCCTGCTCAGCTCCCCGAGCGCCTCGTGCACCAGCGCGGCGAGCTCGGGATCCTCCGGCTCGTCGAAGACCGGCAACGGAACGCTGTCGGTCTTGGCCGAGCCGCTCCTGTGGGCCAGCCGGGCGGCGGCCTGGAACCTGGTCAGCGCGTACAGCCAGGCTCTCAGCCGGCCGGTCTCCTTCAGCCGCGAGACGCACCCGTGCGCGGTGACGAGCGCGTCATGTACGGAGTCGGCCGCGGCGTCGCGCTCCCCGGTAAGAGAGCACGCGTAGTCGTGCAACCGCTCGGCATAAGCGTCATAGAGCTTGGCCGCGCCTTCGACGGCACCCATCCGAAGCGCGTCGACCACCTGCTGATCGTCACCGCGGTCAACAGCCGGCCATCCAGACACGTTTCCTCCCCCGCTGGTCGAGGGCGGAAGCCCTCACGGCGGGTAGGACGCCTCCCCGCGCGAGCGGGGTTACCACAGCGTGTCAGTCCATGCCCAACTGGCATGAGCTGGGAAAACGGTGCCAGATGTGACTAATGGGGTTAGCCATCGCAGCGCGGCGCGCAGAGGCGGCGCTGCATGCCCTGGAGGAAGAAGTCGCGCACCTGCAGCACGTTCTTGGCGATGTAAGCCTCGCCACCGGTCGCCTGCGCGAGCGCGTCCATCTGCTGCTTGCCCTTGGGCGCGTCCGGGCCGAAGGCGATGAGGAGGATGCTGACCGGGCGCTTGGGGTTATACGTCTTCTTGAGATAGTTCAGGATCTGCTTGTTGCTGAGCCCGCCGTCCGGATCGTCGTTGCCGGCGCCGTCGGTGAGGATCACGATCGTGTTGATCTTGTCTTCCTGGTACGACTTCGTCATTTCCGCGTACGCGGCCTTGAGCGTGTCGTTCAGTCCTGTGTCACCCGTGGCCTTGGCCTGGGCGGCCCCCAGTTGCCGGCCCAAGGCGTCCTTGCGGAGCACGCCGTTGACGCTCTCGCTGAGCGGCCCGACCGAGACCACCTCGCGCCAGTCCTTGCCCTGTCCGTCGAGGTGGGTGGAGAACGCCCACACCCCGATCTCCGCGTCGGCGGGGAACAGCCCGAGCCCCTCGACGGCGATCTTGCCGATGGCCTGCATGCGGGTCATCTTCGTGCCGGGGACGGGCAGTGCCATCGTGCCCGAGACGTCGAGCAGGGTGAGCAGGCGGGTGCCGAGGTTCAGCCGGGACCAGGTCTGCGCCATGCTCACCACGGTCTTGTCGTCCGGGGTGGGCAGCGGTGTCGGCGGGGCCGGGGTGAAACCCTTGTCCTTGGACAGGGCGTCGCCGGCCTTGCCGTCGGGCGTACGGAAGCCCTGCTCGCGCAGCGTCCGGTGGGCCGACTCGGTGCCGAGCTCCTGCTTGAACGCCGCGGCCGCCTTCTGCGCCGCCGCGTCCTTGGTGACGATCACGAGCGGGTAGTCGAGGCTGAGCGTGCCTTCGGCCGGGTAGAGCGGCACCACCGGGGTGTCAGGCTTTTTCGTGTTGTGGAGGTAGATGGTCTGCTCGGACGTGACGCCGATCGGGACCTTGCTCCCGGACTTCACGGTCAGGCTGGCCAGCAGCGCGGCCGGGTCGGCGACGAGCTGGCCCGACAGCTCCTTGAGCGCGCCCACCAGCGCCTTGCTCTGACCGGCCTGCTGGGCCGAGCCGGCGGCGGCCAGTAGCGCGGCCATCCCGGCCGAGTTCTTCTGCGGGTCGAGGGCCAGTACACGGACCTTCTTGCCGGGTCCGTCGGGATTGGCGACGTTCGCCGCCGCGATGACGCCCGCCCAGCTCGGCTGGAGGCTGCTGGCCAGCTTGGCCGCCGCGGCCTTGGCGGCCACCAGCACGACCGGCGAGGTGGCGATCGAGCCGCTGGACTCCGGCAGGGCGGCGCCCGCGGCCTGGCCGCGGAGCCTGGAGACGACGAGGCTGGAGTCGGCCACCCACAGGTCGGCGTTGATCTTGCCGGCGGCCAGCGCGTTCGCGGTCCGCGCCGCGGCCTCCTTGGCGACCGTCACCTCGACGCAGCGGCTGTCGATCGAGTGCATGGCCTTGTTGTAGTTGCCGGCGATCTTGTTGAGCGCGGGCTGGATGTCCGGGCTCGCGACGACGCGCAGCGGCAGCTTGCCGTTCGAGCAGTCGTGGTCGCGGTTGAAGATGACGAACGCCGCGACGCCCAGCAGCACAGCGAGTGCGACCGCCCCGGCGAGCGGGACGAACACCTTGCCGCGGCCACCACCGTTCCCACGCTTTCGGGGAGTCGGTTCCTGAGCTTGGTAGCCGCCGTCGAGCTCGTCTGTGCGGTGTCGCCCCACGATGTCCTCTTCGGTGTGTCGGGACCTTTCGGAGACCCTAGCGGGAGATGCTCCGCAATACTTCCGGAACGATACTCGGTGCGCTTACTGTGGCAAAACAGCCCGTTTGGTGCGACGATTACCTGGTGTGACGGTCAATGGCAGCATGAGTGACCGCGCCAGGCCCGAGTTCCCTCCCTCGTGGCGACCGCCGCCAGAGCCAACGCCACCACCGGATCGACCCACCACCAGCCGAGCGTGTTCAGCCACAATCCCGTCAGGACGCCCGCGGCCATCGCGGCGCAGATGAGGTTCTGGGTGCCTTCCCCCGAGGTCGCGGGGGACCCGAGCCGCCGGCCGAGCCGCCGCTTGACCAACCCCAGCACCGGCATGCTGGCCAGGCTGACCGCGGTCACCACGATGCCGAGCGCGGTCGGCACGGCCCGGTGGCCGGCGTCGAGATCGTGGGCGACGTGGATGACCAGATAGGGCGCCAGCAGCCAGAAGCTCACCGCGACCGCCCGCCCCGCCCGGCGCTCCGCGCTCGGCGACAGCGTGCGCGAGCCGGTGAACCGCCACACCACGATCAGGCTCGCCGCCGCCTCCACGAGAGCCGACAGTCCCCAGCCGATCAGCGCCACCGAATGCGCCCCCAGCCCCGCGGCCAGCCCGAGCGTGCTCTCCACCGCCAGCCACACGAGGGTGAGCACCGAAAGGGAGCGAGCCACGCGCGCAGCGCGCAGCCAGGCGGCTGACGCGGCCGGATGAGCGTGAACTCGCTGTTCAGGCACCTTGAACCCCCGAATCCCGACTCCGGCCGTCGACAGCGATAAGTAAGCTACCCATTACTAATGGTGACCTTAGGGTCTACGAGCAAAGCTTGTTCAAGGTTCGCGAGGTAATCTTCGAAGATCAGCTACGGGGGAGGAGTTGGGGCCGGTGCCGTTCACGCCCAGTCACATCGCGGCGGTGCTTCCCCTGGTGTCGTCGCCCCGATTCCGCAGGCTGGCCAACCCATGGGCGCTGGCGATCGGCGCGATGGTCCCCGACCTGCCGATCTTCCTGCCGTTCCTGCCCGACTACACCGACTGGCACTCCTGGCGCGGCGTCGTCACCATCGACCTGGCCGCCGTACTCATCCTGCTGGCCCTGTTCCATCTCTTCTTCCGCGAGCCGCTGATCTCCCTGCTCCCACCCGCCCTCGCGGGCCGCGCCGCGACCCTGCTCCCGCCGCGCCTCCGCGACCTGCCGGCCATCCTGGCCGGCGCCCTGATCGGCGCCGCCTCCCACGTCCTGTGGGACTCCTTCACCCACTCCACCGGCCCCGGCGAGTGGGGTCCGTGGCTGGGGGTGTCGGTGTTCGGGGTGATCAGGCTGTTCCGCCTGCTCCAGTACACCTCCTCAGTGGTGGGCCTGGCCATCGTGGTGTGGTGGGCCTGGCGCGGCCTCACCCGGATGGGCGCCGCGAGCGTCCCCGACCGGCTGCGGCTCCACGCGGGCGTACGACGGGCGGTCCTGGCCCTGTGCATGGTAGGCACCGTCGCGGGCGCCTTCCTGTGGCCCATGGTCGACGAGCCCGTCCCCCAGCTCGGCATCGCCAGCGTCATCACCAAGGTGGGCGCGGGCACGCTCGTGGGCCTCTGCCTGGTGCTCAGCTGCTATGCGGCGGTCTGGCAGGTCATGCGCCTCATGGCAGTATCTGAAGGTGCCTGACTACGTAACGGACCCCGCCGACCCACGCCTGACCGACTACACCCGGCTCAGGGACGTGGACCTGCGCAAGAGCCTGGAGGCGGAGCGCGGCCTGTTCGTGGCCGAGGGCGAGAAGGTGATCAGACGCGCGATCGGCGCCGGCTACCCGATCCGATCGGTCCTGACGACCCCGCGCTGGCTGGAACCGCTGGCGGACGTGCTCGGGGACGCGACGGTGTACGTGGTGAGCGACGAGACCATGCTGGGCGTCGCCGGGTTCCAGGTGCACCGGGGAGCGCTGGCGTCGATGGAGCGCCTGCCGCTGCCGTCGGTGGAGCGGGTGCTGGCGGGCACCTCACGCGTGGTGGTCCTGGAGGACCTCGTGGACCACTCGAACGTCGGCGCGATCTTCAGGTGCGCCGCCGCGCTGGGGGTGGACGGGATCGTCCTGTCGCCTCGGTGCGCTGATCCGCTGTATCGGCGGTCGGTGAAGGTCTCGATGGGCGCGGTGTTCTCCATCCCGTACGCGCGCATGGACGACTGGTACAACGGGCTGGAGCAGATGCGTGACGCGGGCTATCAGCTGCTCGCGCTGACCCCTGATCAGAGCGCCACACCGCTGGACGCGGTCAAGATGACGGATCGGGTGGCGCTGCTGCTGGGCTCCGAAGGAGACGGGCTCTCCTCGCGGTGGTCGCAGGAGGCCGATGAGCCCGTGTGCATTCCCATGAGCCCGGCGGCCATGGCGGCCGGTGTGGACTCGCTCAACGTGGTGGCGGCGGCTGCGATCGCTTGCCATGGCCTCATGCGGGGCAGCGCCGGGCTCTAGGGTTCGTCTCTCTCGGAGGCTCTGACCAGGGCGGATCGAAAGATCGGTAGGGCTACCGATAAACATACGTATTTGCACACCCGATCGCAGCGCTTAGCGTCTGGCGGCAGCAAGGTCAACGGTTCGGCGCTCAAACCGCTCCCTCACCCACCCCCCCTTTCCCGGTCGGTTCCGCGGCCCAGGCGATCCCTGAGGCGGCGTGGTCGGCGTGCGCGCGCACGCCGCGGCGTCCGGGAAACGCCGAAAGGAGCACCACGCGTGAAACGCACTGCCTTAGCCGCCGCGGCTGTGGGACTCGCCACTGCCGCGTCGATGGTTCTCGCCGTCCCCACCGCGTACGCCGCCCCTCCCGGAGCCGGCAAGCAGGACTCCGGCGCGCAGGCACGAGCGGCGGCCGACCCGGCCTCCCTCGCCGCGGCGGTCGCCGACAAGGCCGTCTCCAGCGGGCTCGACAAGCTGGCCAAGGGGCCGGACGAGGCGTACAGCCGCGTGGCGGTCACCCGCGGCACCAGCGACATGTACTTCGTCGGCTACGAGCGCACCTACAAGGGGCTGCCGGTGGTCGGCGGGGACGCGGTCGTCGTCACCGACTCGGCGGGGCACGTCCGCGACACCGTCGCGGCCGGGCCGAGCGCCCAAGACGTGCGGACCACGGCCGCGATCAGCGCGGAGAAGGCCACGGAGGTGGCGAAGACCCGGCTCTCGCGCGTCGACGACTCCGCCGCCCCGCGCCTGGTGGTGCTCACCTGGAGCGGTACGCCCACGCTGAGCTGGGAGGCCGTCGTCAGCGGCCTGGTCAAGGGCCGGCCGAGCATCCAGCACGTGTTCGTGGACGCCCGCACCGGCAAGATCGCCGACTCCTACGACCTCGTACGTGAGGGCAGCGGCAACGGCTACTACTACGGCCAGGTCACCATCAACACGAGCGGCTCCGGCAGCTCGTACTCGATGACCGACACGACCAGGCCCGGCATCCAGTGCGGTGGGCAGGGCGGCACCGCCTACACCGGCACCGACGACGCGTGGGGCAACGGCAGCGGCACCAACCTGGAGACCGGCTGCGTCGACGCGCTCTACTCCGTCCAGCGCGAGTGGGACATGCTGGGTGCCTGGCTCGGCCGCAACGGCATCAACGGCAGCGGCAGGGGCTTCCCCGCCCGCGTCGGCCTGGCCGACGTCAACGCCTACTGGAACGGCAGCTACACCAACTTCGGCCACAGCCAGGACAACGCCCGGCAGGCCACCAACATCGACGTGGTGGCGCACGAGTTCGGGCACGCCATCTTCCAGACCACGCCCGGCGGGGCCGGTTCCGGAAACGAGAACGGCGGCATCAACGAGGGCAACGGTGACATCTTCGGCGCTCTCACCGAGGCCTACGCCAACAACCCCAACGACCCGCCGGACTACCTGGTCGGCGAAGAGGTGGACCTCGTCGGTGACGGGCCGATCCGCAACATGTACAACCCGAGCGCGCTCGGCGACCCGAACTGCTACTCCTCCTCGATCCCCAGCACCGAGGTGCACGCGGCGGCCGGCCCGCTGAACCACTGGTTCTACCTGCTGGCCGAGGGCAACAACCCCGGCGGCGGCAAGCCGACCAGCCCCATCTGCTCCGGCGGCCCGTCGTCGGTGACCGGTGTCGGCGTGCAGAAGGCCGGCCAGATCTACATGGGCGCCCTGAACCGCAAGACCTCGAGCTGGCGCTACACCAACGTCCGCGCGGCCTCGGTCGCGGCCGCGATCGAGCTGTTCGGCGCCAACAGCGCCGAGTGCAACACCACCAAGGCGGCGTGGAGCGCGGTGAGCGTGGCGGCGGCGACGGGCGAGCCCGCCTGCGGCACGTCCACCAACGACTTCTCGCTCTCGCTCAACCCGTCGACCGGTAGCGCGCAGCCCGGCCAGCAGGTGACCACCACGGTCAACACGCAGACCACATCCGGCAGCGCCCAGACGGTCACCCTGACCGCGTCCGGGCAGCCCACCGGTGTCACGGCGAGCTTCAGCCCGTCGTCGGTCACCTCCGGCAACTCCTCGACGCTGACCCTGTCCGTCGGCTCCTCGGTGGCGCAGGGCTCCTACCCGATCACCGTCACCGGTGCGGGGTCGGCCACGCACACCGCCGTCTACACCCTCCAGGTCGGCACCGCGACCCGCGACTTCTCGATCTCGGCCAACCCGACGTCCGGCACGGTGCAGGCCGGCTCCGCGGCCACCACCACGATCGGCACCACCACGACGGCGGGCACCGCGCAGACCGTGAACCTGGCCGCGACCAGCGGTCTCCCCACGGGCGCCACGGCCGCCTTCAACCCGGCCTCGGTGACCTCGGGCGGTTCGTCCACCCTGACGATCTCGACCGCGCCGACCACGCCCGCCGGCTCGTACACGGTGACCGTGACCGGCACCGGCGTGACGGCGACGCACACCACGACCTACGCGCTCACGGTGCAGAGCACCTCGGGCGGCAGGACGTTCACCAACGGCACCGACTACACCATCAACGACTTCAGCACCATACAGAGCCCGATCACCTCCACAGCGACGGGTACGGCGGTCTCGCCGGTCAAGCTGTCGGTCACCATCGCGCACACCTGCGCGGAGGATCTCGACATCCGGCTCCGCGGGCCGAACGGCACGTGGTACTCGGTCGACAGTTCCGGCGGCACCAGCTGCACCTCGTACGGCACCAGGACGTACTCGGTCCCGGTGAGCCAGCAGGCGGCGGGCACCTGGGTGCTCGAAGTCACCGACGACTACTTCCTTGACACCGGGCGCCTGGACACCTGGAGCATCACCCTCTGACACACGACACCGAAGCCCTGGCCGGTCATCCGGCCAGGGCTTCGGCTCATGGAGGGAGAGCCACTTCGTTACGGGTGCGGACGCCGAGTTTCTGCAGCACCCGCGCCACATGGGTGTCGACCGTGCGGCGCGACAGGAACAGCACCTCGGCGATCTCCCTGTTGGTCCGGCCGAGCACGACCAGCCTGGCGACCTCGCTCTCCCTGGGCGACAGCACGCCGCCGGCCGGCTTCCGCCCCCGGCGCGGCCGGCCGCCCGCGCCGATCTCCCGCAGCAGATGGCGGCAGCGTGCCGCGTCGTGGGTGGCGCCGAGCGCGGTGAAGCGCTCGTCCGCGTGAGTGAGGATCTCCGCGGCGGCCGCCCGGTCGCCGAGCGCGAGCCGCGCGCCCGCCTCGGCCTCCGCCGCCCGAGCCGCCCCGTACGGCCTGGGCATCGCCTCGTAGGCGGCCCGCGCCCGGCCGTAGTAGCGGGCGGCCTCCTCGAACCGGCCGCCCGCTCCGGCCAGCGCGCCGCGCGCCGACTCCAGCGCCGCCTCGGCCGCCGGCGCGGTCGTGCCCGCGACGCCCGCCGCGAACTCGGCCACCAGCTCGGCGGCCTGGGCGCAGTGCTCGGCCCTGAGCAGCGCGGTGACGGTCGCCGGCACCACCTGCTCGCCCCACACCCACACGCCCTTGCGCCGCAGCCTGGACACCGCGCTGTCGGCCTCCGACAGCGCGTCCTCCACCGAGTCGCGGGTCAGGTGCAGCTCGACCAGCCCGCCGGAGGCGGCGGCCGCGACCGGGAGGAAGGCCGAGTCCGGCTCACGCGGGCCGGCCGCCTCCAGGTGCTCGCCGGCCTCCTGCCACTCGCCCCTGGCCAGCGCCAGCATGCCCAGGACCAGCCGGGCGTCCACGCTGAGCAGCGGCGTCTCGGGGGTCATCTCGACCGCGGCGAGTGCCCGCTCCCGCAGGCCGTCCCAGCGTCCGGTCAGCCAGTCGAGCTTGATCGACGACACCTCGACCAGGTAGGCGGGGTACAGGGCGCCGGTCTCCCCGGCGATCCGCCTGCCCTCGCGCGCGAACCGGCCGGCCGGGCCGTAGTGGCCGAGCGCGGTCGCCGCGTCGCACAGGTTGGAGTAGCCGCGCGCGGCCTGCCTGCGTATCGCCGCCGACGGATCGCTCACGGGCAGCGTGTCGGCCAGCGCGAAGGCGTCGGGCGCGCCCACGAGCATGGCGAAGGTGACCTTGTTGACGTACACCGTCGCCGTCAGTTCGGGGTCCTCGTCGGCGACGGTGACGAGGAGGCTCTCGGCCTGGTCCATCCACTTCTTGTGGGTGGCGATCGGCTCGCCGCCCCAGGCAGGCATGGCCAGCAGCGCCAGCCCTCTCGCGGCGATGCCGGGCCGGCCGGTCAGGTCGGGGAGCGCGGCGAGGACCTCCTGACGTCCCGCCGCGATGTCGCCCGCCTGGTTGGCCAGCAGTACGCCCAGGTTCAGCCTGGCCTCGCCGCGGACGTCCCCGGTCAGGAAGTCGTCCGACAGCAGGCGGCGGAGCATCCGCACGGCGCGCCGATGCGAGAGCCCGATCGTCGCGAGCCGGCTGAGCCGGAGGACCAGCGGGCCGCGGGCCTCGCGTGGCAGCTTGGGGTCGGCCAGCATGCCCTCCAGCAGCTCGACCACGAGCGGGACGTCGCCGAGCGCCGCCGCCTGGTCCGCGGCGGCGACGCCATGCCTGCGCCACGCCTCGTACTCGCCCGCGCGCCTGGCATGGTAGGCCAGCTGTACGAGCGGCGGCGGGTCCAGCGCGGCCAGTGCCGCCATGGCCCGTCTGTGGGTGAGCTGCCTGTCGGGGCCGGGGATCGCGTCGTAGACGGCCTGCTGGGCGAGCGCGTGACGGAAGCCGTACTGGCCGTCGGGGTGCTCCAGCAGGACACCGGCCTTGAGCGCCTCGCGCAGGGCGGCCCCGGCGGGGGCGATCGTCGGTTCGTCGGTGGTGCTGGAGATGGCGGCGATCGGCGGTCCGTGGGCGGTGTTGGAGACGGCGGCGATCAGTGATTCGTCGGCGGGGAGCTTGAGCACGGCGGCGGCGTGCACCGCGCGCAGCGCGGGCGGCGACAGGTCCGCGAGGCGCTCCGCCATCGCCTCGCGGAGCAGCAGCGGCACCGCGACGCGGTCGAGCGCCTCCGGCTCCTCCACGCCGCCGGGGAACTGGCCGTCGCCGTCGAGCAGCGAGCGGACGACCTCCTCGATGAGGAACGGTACGCCGGCGGTCCGTTCGCGCAGTCTGGCGGCGAAGCCCGCCGTCACCTGGGGGCGGCCGAGCAGCGTGCTGGTCAGGGTCCTGACGGCCTCGACGTCCAGCGGCTTGAGCGAGATCACCACGCTGTTGGCGCCCGGCGGATGCCGGTAGGCGTGGCCCAGCGGCAGCCCGGTCACGGGCAGGTCCTCCCGCCGGAAGGTCACCACCAGCGCCAGGCCCTCGGGCGGTTGCTGGGTGAGGAACCGCAGCAGGTCCCGGCTGCCGTCGTCGGCCCAGTGCAGGTCCTCCACCACCAGGACGACCGGCGCCGCGGCGTCCAGCAGCGCGTGGACCGCGCGGAACAGGCGGTGCCGCTCGGCTCGCGGGTCGTCGACCGGCGGGAGCGAGGGCGGCAGGTGCCCGGCCAGCTCGGGGAGGTAGCCGCGCAGTGCCCCGGTCACCGGGTTGAGCGCCTCGGTCCCGGGCAGGGCGGCGGCGACGTGGCGCAGCGCGTCGAACACCGGGCCGTACGGGAAGGGCTCCCTGAGCTGGTGGCAGTGGCCGAGCAGCACGGTGCGACCGCCGTCGCGCAGGACGTCGATGGCCGCCCGCGCCAGCCGAGTCTTGCCGATCCCCGCCTCGCCCTCCACCAGGGCCACGGCGGGCGGTCGGGTGATCGCGCCGAGGAGTGCTCGCAACGGCGCTTCGCGTCCGACCATCGCGGGACTGGCGACACTCGTCATCGGCGTCTCCGAGGGTCCGGGTTTGGTGCCCGTGCCGGAATACCGTTATCTACTACCAGTCATCTACGGTCAACCCTCGCTTTACTGACATATCATCCTTTAACGCTATAAAGCGGACGGGCGGGAGGGGTATCGGCGCTCGGCTCAGCGGGCGCGCTGAGGAGGCTGTGCGCGTCCCGATGGGCCCGGGCCACTGATCGCTCCGTCGGCCGAGCCTCGCCGAAGATATGACCCAGGCTTCTGCCGCTGTCCCGGACTGTTCGGGTGGCCGATAAAGGGCTTGGGCGATTTCAGCGACATAGAGCGCTTGATGGCTGCATGGCTCTTCTGCGCGACGCCTCATAATGCAGCGCCAATCGGAATCATAGTGTCCGGCGTGATGTCGCGGCCATCCCTAAGCCTGGGTATGTGGGCTCGGCCGAATCCCTCCTAACTTTAAGGAGTCAGGAGCTCGCCACCCTAAAAGGGGAACAGAAATGCGCGGTAAAGTCACCACCAGGCGCGGGATGCGCAGGCTCGGCAGTGCCCTCATCGCCACGGGGCTGTTGTCGGCCGGCCTGATCGCGTCCGCGGCCGGAGCGAGTGCGAGCACCGCCTCCGCTCGCTCGTTCTTCAGCTTCGAGGTCTTCCTGAGCAACAACACGGGTTGCGACCTGGTGCTCGTCACGGCACGGCTCGACCACGGCGAATGGAGCAGACGGCCGCCGGCCCGGATCAAGTCGGGCAGGCTCGTCAGCTGGGAATCCGAGTCGAACGGGGTCGCCACTGGAACCGAAGGAGAGGCCGACTACATCACCGAGAACTGCGATCCCTTGAGCAACAACACCAAGAGGATCCATGCGCACTGGGACAACCCGGCCTTTGGTAGCAATTCCGGCGACGCTGCCGGAACGGACCCCGCCTTCCGTACCAACGTCGTGATCGGCGGCGGTCACCACGCGGGCGGGCAGTTCACCTACTTCCTGCCTGAGTGATCCAGCCCGGTAGCAGAAGTACCAGCGGATTCACCGAGCGGTGGGCGCGGGGTTCCCCGCGCCCACCGCTTACCACCGATGGGCCCTGTCGGCTGTGGCCGGCGCGACCTCGACGGCGGCCGTACGGTCGGCGGGTACTTCGACGGCCTGGGTGTCACCGGAGGATGGAAATCCGAATTCAGCGAGATTTTCGCGGGGACCAATGGGTCTGCCGTGGCCCATGACTGCATGGACGGGCGGGCGGTTGACCTCACGAAGTGTGCGCGTTAACTGGTTCACCTCGTTCCTCGCCGCCATTTCCTATGATGCCGACAGCACCGAGCCGGCCTTCCGGGTCGATATCAACGGCGATTCAGAAGAGCACGCGACCGTGCGGTTCACGCTGCGGGCGGCATGGCTTCAGGTCGGCAAGTTATTCGGAAACGATGGTCAAGGTACGCCTTGACGGCTTCCTGGGCCGAAGTTATTTTGTGCGCATGATCAAGAGGAAAAAGCGGAAGCGTACGTTATGAGAGGGCCGTTCCGCAGTTGGCGGCACGTGCTCACCACCCTCTTACTCGTGGCGGCGACCCTGGCCATAGGTCAGGGCGCCGCGTACGCCGACTACCCCGGCGACGTGTGCA
The DNA here is from genome assembly GCF_043197735.1 of Nonomuraea sp. NPDC049028. Classification (NCBI taxonomy): domain Bacteria; kingdom Bacillati; phylum Actinomycetota; class Actinomycetes; order Streptosporangiales; family Streptosporangiaceae; genus Nonomuraea; species Nonomuraea sp. NPDC049028. The sequence goes on along the minus strand of NZ_JBICTR010000003.1, from coordinate 335,731 downwards.
ACGAGGCGGCGCAGGACGACATCGTCACCGTCAGCGGCGAGACCTGGGAATGCGCCTACGACGGGGACATCGACGACTACATCTGGAAGCCCACGTTCGAGGAGCTGGGACCGCCCGACTACTGGATCTTCAGCTACGGCTGGGCCACGTCCACCACGGGCGGCTATGAGCACGGCACCCGGTCACGGGTGGAGTTCCTGCGGGACGGCGTTCACACCGGGGCCGACGGCTTCTCCTACCGCGATGGCAGCCGGCGGCGCACCACGCAGGTCAGCGAGAGCCTCCTCTACTACTGGGACGGCGGCACCTGGGTGCAGTGCGGCGGCACCGGGCAGGTGTCGGGCTCGTCCTCCTTCACGTTCGCCCCGACCTGGGGCTGGGGCGGCGCCTGCGGCGAGGACCGCTACTACGCGACGACCGCCTGGTCGTGGCAGTGGACGGGCTCGGCGTGGAACGGCTCCTCGGCTTGGTCCGGCTTCCTCTGGGCGCCGTGCCGGGGGTGCCTTGCGGCGACGGACCCGCCACCGCCACCTACGGGACGGCCCTCGGTCGACCCGCCCGCACCGCCGATCGGGCCACCTGGACGCCTGAAGCTGCGCCCGCCGACGGGCACGACCCCGAAATCGGTACGGATGTGAGAAGCCCGGCTCGGGCCTGACTCCGGCTCGGGCCCCGCCCCGGGGCCTGGCCTGCCCCCGGCTCGGGCTTGTCCGGCCTGCCCCCGGCTCGGGGACAGGCCCGTGCCTGGAGGCGCCTGGAGGTGCCAGGAGGCGCTTGGCCCGTCATGCAGAACGCCGCCACCCGGCGGGTGGCGGCGACCTCTTGGGCGAACCGGGCTCTGGCCTTCGCCCTTTCCATCCGGTCGAGCCTGAGCGGCTTGCCGGCCGCCCCGGGTGCCGTCCTTTTCGAAGACCTCGCAGACGGCTCCCTGTCCGCCGGAGCCGAGCCGTCCGCAGAGCCGGTGATCGCCCACCTGCCGGTCAGCTCCTCGGGCGAATGGCGCTTGAACCATCGAGCCCCCCGCTTTCGATGGAGGAAGCCACCACGCGCGCCTCGGGCCGCAGGTGGGATCCAGCGTAGATCGGGTGACGAGCCGGGCACCTCAGGGCCCGGCCAGGGGATAGCCCTAAGGCCGCACCGCATCAGGACGGTCTTTCGAGCCCTGGGCGGTCGGCAACCGCTGTCCGGCGGGCCGTGTTCTCCTGTGCGGGTCGTGTTCTCCCATACGGGTCGGTCGGCAACCGCTGTTCGCCGGGCCGTGCTCCCCCGTACGGACCGTGTTCTTCTAGAGGGGAGGTCAATCTCGATCGCCGATGGAGGCGCGATGCCCGCAGGATCGACCGACCACGACGTGATCATCATTGGTGCCGGATTCGCCGGCCTGTACATGCTCCACCGCCTGCGCGGCCTAGGCATGGCCGCCCGGGTCCTGGAGGCGGGCAGTGGCGTCGGCGGCACCTGGTACTGGAACCGCTACCCCGGAGCCCGCTGCGACGTCGAGAGCCTGCAGTACTCCTACTCCTTCGCCGAGGACCTTCAGCGTGAGTGGACCTGGACCGAGCGGTACGCCGCCCAGCCCGAGATCCTCCGCTACCTCGATTACGTCGCCGACCGCTTCGACCTGCGCCCCGACATCCAACTGGACACCCGCGTCACGGCCGCCTCCTGGCAGGCGCCCGGAGTCTGGAGCGTCGAGACCGGCGACGGCGAGCGTCTGTCGGCCCGCTACTTCGTCACCGCGGTCGGCTGCCTGTCTGTGGCCAACCTGCCCGCTCTGCCCGGTTCCTTCGAGGGGCCGAGCTATCACACCGGACGGTGGCCGGCCGAGGGCGTGGACCTGTCCGGGCGGCGGGTGGCGGTGATCGGCACCGGCTCGTCGGCCATCCAGTCCATTCCGGTCATCGCGGAGAGCGCCGAGCACGTGACGGTGTTCCAGCGGACGCCCAACTTCAGCGTCCCCGCGCACAACGGGCCGCTGTCGCCGGAGTACGACCAGTGGTTCAAGGCCAACCACCAGGACCTCCGCCGTCAGCTGCGTACCTCCCACAGCGGTCTCCTGACCAGCCCCAACCCCGATTCCGCCCTGGCGGTGACGGACGAGGCGCGGCGGCACGAGTTCGAGGCGCGCTGGGAGCGGGGCGGCCTGGGCTTCCTCGGCTCGTTCTCCGACCTGCTGACCAACGAGGAGGCGAACAGGACGGCCGCCGGCTTCGTCCACGGCAAGATTTGGGCCACGGTCCAGGACCCGGCCGTGGCCGAGCTGCTCCTTCCCGGCGGCCACCCCATAGGAAGCAAGCGGCTCTGCGTGGACACGGGCTACTACGCCACGTACAACCGCCCGAACGTCACCCTCGCCGACCTCAGGACCGCGCCCATCCGGGAGCTCACCCCCGGCGGCGTGCGTACGGCCGAGCGCGAGCATCCGGTGGACGTGATCGTGTACGCGACCGGGTTCGACGCGATGACCGGGCCGCTGCTGGCCATCGACATCCGGGGCGAGGGCGGGCTGTCGCTGCGGGACAAATGGCGGGCGGGGCCCAGGAGCTATCTCGGGCTGATGAGCGCCGGTTTCCCCAACCTGTTCACGATCACCGGGCCGGGGAGTCCGTCGGTGCTGAGCAACATGATCGTCTCGATCGAGCAGCACGTGGACTGGATCGCCGAGTGCCTGGAGCGGCTGGACGGGCAGGTCATCGACGCGGATCCGCAGGCCGAGGACACGTGGGTGGGGCAGGTGAACGAGATCGCGGCGCTGACGCTGTTTCCGCGGGCGAACTCCTGGTACATGGGGGCGAACATCCCCGGAAAGCCTCGGGTCTTCATGCCTTACGTCGGCGGTGTCGGCGTATATCGGGATAAATGCAGTGAAGTGGCTGCCAAGGACTATCAGGGGTTCCTCCGCGGCTGAGGCGCCGCCCCACGGCCCCACGGCCCCGCGGTCCCGGCCGCCTCGCCGAGAGCGGGGGCCGCCCGGTCGTACGCGAGGTCGGGTCAGACAGCGGGCGCGGCGGTCGAGCCGCGGACGATCAGCTCGTGCGCGAACAGCAATCGCCCGTCCTCGGCGAGCGGTCGCGGCCCGGCGATGACCGGGCAGGTCGTCGCCGGGCCGTGGGATCAGCTGCCGGCGATCTGCTCGCCCGCGTAGTCGAGCAGCTTCTCGGCCGTGCTGAAGCGGCGCGCGTCCTGGTCCCCGAGGAGCACGCCCACCACCTGCCTGCCGCCGCGCTCCGCCGCGAACAGCAGGCAGTAGCCCGCCGCGTTCGTGTAGCCGGTCTTGACCCCCAGCACCCCGTCAGCCTGCGTGAGCAGTTTGTTGGAGTTGCGCCAGGTGTGCGCCCGGTGCGCGGATGTCTTGGCCACCTTGTGCACCTCGCGCCCGACGACCGTCTTGAACGTCGTGTCGCGGAGCGCCGCCTGCGCCAGCTTGGTCTGGTCGACGGCCGTGGAGTAACCGCCGTTGCTGGGTACGGGCAGGCCGTCGGCGTTGGTGTAGCGGGTGTCGGCCAGGCGCAGCTGCTTGGCCGCGGCGTTCATCTTGGCGACGAATGCCGCGTTGCCCGGCCCGTACGTCCTGGCCAGCGCGTTGGCGGCGTCGGCCCCCGACGGGAGCATGAGCCCGTACAGCAGGTCCCTGACCGTGAGCCGCTCGCCCTTCTTCAGCGAGGCGGTGGTGCCGCCGTACTTGGTCGCGTGCTTGACGTCAGCCGCGGTGATGGTGATGGTGTCGCCCAGTTTGGCCTCGCGGAGCACCACGTACGCCGTCATCACCTTGACGAGGCTGGCGACTGGGACGCGGCTCGTCTCCCGCTTGTTGAAGTGGATCGTTCCCGCTGAATCGACCACATACGCTGATTTTGCCGCCACAACGGGCGGGTCCGCCGCCTGCGCGGCCGCTGCGGGCGACGAGATCCCCACGACCACGGCGAGTGCGGCGCCGCCGATGAAACCCCCAATATGCATGCCGACATGGTCGCAGGTGATCAACGCTTAATATGCCGAACTCTGTCCCAAGTTGAGGACACTCAGGCGGCCAGCACCTTGTCCGCCCGCTTCTTCCGGCGCCACACGACGAACCCGACCACTCCGCCGACGAACAGCACCGCCAGGACCGCCGCCGTGATCGGCGACCGCGCGGCGACCTGGAGCCAGGCCCAGACCAGCGCGCTCAGGCCGAACCACCAGATGGGCGCCCAGGTCAGGCAGCCCAGCGCGCTGGCCACGAGGTACCAGGGGTAGGAGACGCGCAGGGCCCCGGCGACCCACGGCAGCGTGTGCCGGAGCATGGGCACCCAGAAGCACCCGTAGACCGCGAACGCGCCCCACTTCTCCACGACCCGCTCGACCTTCGCGATCCGCTCGCGACCGAGCCGGACGCCGATGCGCGAGTCGTAGAGCTTCTCGCCGAGCCTGCGGCCGATCCAGTAGTACGCCTGGAACGCGCCGAACAGGGCGATGATCAGCACGACTCCCAGCCAGATCGGCCCCACGGGTTCGATGGTGATCGCCAGCTGTCGCATCAAGGACCCCACCCCCCGTCGCGTGCTTTAGGTCAGCCTTACCTTAGTTCAAGGGGCAAGTCGTCGCCACAGCAGGGTGCAACTCGTCGACAACCAGGGTTCAACCACCTTCGCGTACCACTGTAGTGAGCAAGAAGGAGTGTTGATCATGGCAACGAGAAGCACCGCGGTTCTGGCCTCCGGCACGGCCAGCACGGCCAAGCTCTTCGTGGCGGCCCTCGCCTTCACCGGAGCCTATGTCGGCTTCTCGGCCTACGACACCGCCAACTCCGCGCCGCACCCGGCGCAGACGGTCACCCTGTCGGCCCGCGAGCTGCCCATCATCTCCCCGACCACCGCCCGGACGCCCCAGGCCGCCAAGCCGGGCAAGATCAGCGTCAGCGCGCTGCCGGGCGACGCCGGGTGCGTCAAGACGTTCGTGGCCCGCAGTGTGGTGATCAACGCCGAGCCCGACCACACCGTCCTGTACGGCTGGGAGCTGTCCCGCTGGAGCCCCGGCACCAACACCTGGCACTCCTACTTCGTCAACTACGACGGCTTCGCCGGTAACACGAAGACCGTGCGCTGGAACCCCAGCATCACGAACAACCCCGGCTGGTATCGCATCGAGCTCACCGTCGAGGGCGCCAAGACCATCAAGAGCGACCGCTTCCAGGTGAGTTGCTGACCGACCGCCGCGCCGCCTCCACCCAGCGCGGCACGCCGACCCGCTCGGCCACCTCCAGCGCCTTCTCGTAGTGGGCCCGCGACGCGTCCGGCTGGCCCAGCCGCACCGCCAGGTCGCCGAGCGTCAGGGCCACCGGCCAGAGCGCCACGACCCCGGTGCCGGCGCCCGCGATGCGGTCGGCGAACGGCTTGAGCTTGTCGTAGCAGTCGATCATCCGTTCGCGGTCGTCGAGCAGCATCCCGGCCAGCGCCCGCCAGGTCATGGCCAGCTCGTACAGGAAGTCGGGCCGCACCGGCGGGCGTACGGCGGCCACGGCCTTGGCGTCGGCCACCCGGCCCGCGGAGGCGAGCGCCAGCGCGTAGGCGTCGAGGGTCCACTTCGCGCCGCGCTGGTGGGCCGCCGCGATCTGCCCGACCGTCTCGGCCGCCCGGCCGTCGACCAGGTGCAGGCAGAACGTGGTGATCAGCGGCAGGTCCTGGCGGCCCTCCAGCATGCCCGCCCGCTCGGTCATCCTGGCCGCGTCGGCGTAGGCCCGCTCGGCGCCGCGGTAGTCGCCGGCGATCATCAGTCGCTGGCCGGAATACCAGGCGCAGACGGCCGCCGGCGCCGACAGGTCGTACTGTCTGGCCAGCCGGTCGGCCGCGGCGGCGTGCTCGTCGGCGATGGCGAACTCACCGCGGGCCGCCGCGCATTCGAGCAGCACCAGGTGGGCCAGCGCCTGCGTGGCCATCTGCCCGGAGCGCTGGGCGACCTCCAGCAGCTCGCGGCCGATGCTCTCGCGGGTGTCGACCGCCGGGATGTCGTAGGACTGCCGCAGCCGCCCGCTGAGGGCCGCCGCGAGCAGCGTCGGGTCGCCGCTCTGCCTGGCCAGCTCCAGCGCCTCCAGCGACGCCTGCCGCCCCCGCTCGGGCGAGGAGGAGCCCTCCAGCTCCAGCGCCAGCGTGGTGAGCAGGCTCGCGCGCAGCGTCTGCTCCCCTTCGGGGAGCTCCATCAGCGCCTTCTCGGTGACGTCGACGATCTCCCACGCGGTGCGGGTGAAGTCGCGGGCCATCCCCTTGTGCGGTACGGCGAGCGAGGCCGCCACCCGTGCGGTGATCTCCAGGTCGCCCAGCGGCAGCGCGGAGTCCATGGCCTGGCGGCGCAGCAGCCGCGCCGCGGTCATGTCGCCGCACAGCGCCAGGGCCCTGATCTGGCGGAGCATGAGCTGCAGCCGGTCCTTGGTGTCGCCGCCGGTGCGGTCGAAGGCCGCGATGGCCTGCTCCCACAGCGTGGCGGCCTCGCGGTGGGCGAATCTGCGCTCGGCCTGCTCGGCGGCCAGTCCGGCGTAGTGGACGGCCTTCTCGGCGGCGTCGGCGAGGAAGTAGTGGTGCGCCAGCGCCGCCACGTCGGACGGTGTGCGCCGCTCGATGACCGACGCGACCGCCGCGTGCAGACGGGTGCGGCGCAGCCGGGAGGCGTCGGAGTAGATCGTGTCGCGCACCAGGTCGTGATCGAACCTGAGCAGCCCGGGCCCCGGCTCGGTCACCAGCCCGGCCAGCAGCGCCGCCTCGACCGCCTCCACCACGGCGTCCTCGTCGCCCGCCACGTCGACCAGCACGTCGACGTCGACGTCGCGGCCGATCACCGCCGCCTGCAACAGGATCTGCTGGGCTCCGGCGGGCAGCCGGGAGATGCGCCGCCGCAGCACGTCGCGCACCCCTGAGGGCACCCGCGACAGCACCTCGACCGCGCTGGCCCGGTCGGCCGCGCCCTCGGAGTCGAGCAGGCGTACGGTCTCGCGCACGAAGAACGGGTTGCCGCCGGTGCGCTCGACGATGGACTCGACCGCGTCCTCGTCGATCTCGCGCACACAGGTGGCCCTGACCAGCTCGCCCACGGCCTTGGGGTCGAGGCCGGACAGCCCGACCCGCACCGGGCCGAGCCGGGCCAGCGCGGCCAGCACGTCGGACTGGCGGTCGTCGAGCTCGCTCTCCCTGCAGGTGACCACGAGCAGCACCCGGCTGGTGGCCAGCAGGCTGGGCAGCGCGCGCAGTAGCGCCAGCGTCTGGTCGTCGGCCCAGTGGAGGTCTTCGAGCGTGAGCAGCACCGGCGCGCGCCGCGCCACCCCCGCGAGGTAGCCGCCGACCGCCCGGTGCAGCCGGAAGCCGCCGGACACCTCGTCGTCGTCGGGATCGGGGTCGGCGTCGTCGAGCAGCGGCGCCAGCAGCTGGGCGTATTCGCCCGCGCCGGTCATCCCCACCAGGGCGCGCAGAATCTCCACCCACGCCCAGCCCGGCGGTGTCGCGCTGGAGTCGGGGCAGGCGCCGGAGGCGGTGATCCAGCCGTCATTGGTGAGCTTGCCGTCGAGCTGGCGCAGCAGCGTGGTCTTGCCCGCGCCCGCGACGCCCGCGACGATCGCCACCTGGAACCTGCCGGTGCGCGCGGCGGCCGTGGTGAGCCTGGCCAGCTCGGCGTCGCGGCCGACGAACGGCTCGGGCTCCAGTGGCGGCGGCTCGACCGGGGCGGCGGGCCGGGGCGGCCAGGTGTCGGTGGGCGCCTGCACGGGCCTGGACGGCCGTGGCGCGACGCTCAGCTCCAGCTCGGGCGCCTGGGCCAGGATGTCGGACTCCAGCTTGCGCAGCGCCGGCCCCGGGTCGATGCCCAGCTCGTCGGCCAGGATGCCCCTGGCCCGGCGCAGCGCCGCCAGCGCGTCGCCCTGCCGGCCGCAGCGGTAGAGGCCGAGGCCGAGCAGCCGCCAGCCCTCCTCGCGCAGCGGGTGCTCGGTGGTGAGCGCCTCCAGGTCGGGCACGGTCTCGGCGGGCAGGCCGAGGCGCAGCCCGGTGTCGGCGTGCCGCTCGCGCGCCACCAGCCGCAGCTCGGTCAGCCTGTTGACCTCGGCCTCCGCCCACTGCTGGTCGGCGAAGTCGGAGTAGGGGGTGCCCCGCCACAGGCCGAGCGCCTTCTCCAGGCGGGCGCGCGCGGACTGCGGATCGCCCTCTTCGAGGTGTTCGCCCGCCGCCCTGACCAACTGCTCGAACTTGAGCGCGTCGACCTGGTCGGGCGCCACCCGCAGCGCGTAGCCGGAGGCGACGGTCACCAGCAGGCGGTTGGGCCCGCCACGCGGACGGCCCGGCTCCAGCACCCGGCGCAGCCGGGAGATGTAAACCTGGAGCCCCGACTGGGCTCCCTTGGCCGTGTCGTCATCCCACAAGTCGTAAAGGAGCGTGTCAACCGGCACGACCTGACCTCTGGCCACGAGAAGTCGGGCGAGGACGGCCCGCTGCCGCAACCCGCCGAGGTCGAGTTCGTCGTCGTGTTCGTACGCCTCGACTGGCCCCAGAACTCGGAACGCCACCATGTCAGCCGCCACGCTATGCGGGCTTCCGAATCAGGCACAAGGGCCGTGATTGATTAACGCCTGTTCGGTTTGGGATTGTCACTAGGGGGCCTTCGAGATCGCGGACGGGGGCTCCGCGTCGGCGTTCCTGGCGTTGCGCCTGCGCAGTAGCGCCCACGCGCCTAGAGCGAGGCCGCCGAACGGGATCTCGATAGTGTAAGTCCAGAAGCCGAAAAGCAGTGCGGTCGCCGTCGCCGGGGCGGGTGCCACGCCGAAGGCGTAGAGCAGCGCGGCCACGCCGCTTTCCATGATCCCCGCGCCGCTCGGGGTGACCAGTGCGCTGGTCAGCACGCGTGACAGGGCGAAGACGGCGATCGACTGGGCCAGCCCCGGATAGGCGCCGGTGGCGTGCATGCAGACGACCATGATCGCCCACTGGAAGCCCAGGAAGAAGACCATGGCCAGCGACAGGCCGATCGAGCGCGACTTCACGATCTCGGCGGTGTCCTTGCGCAGCCGCTCAAGCGCCTCGGAAGCGTGGAACTTCAGCCTGAGCAGGCGTACGAGGAAGTCGAGGCCCTTGCCCAGGAGGGCGGCGGCGCGGTCCCAGTAGAGGGCGGCGGCCACGACCAGGCAGAGCGCCAGGATCGACACCGCGCCCACCCAGCCGGCCTTGGCCACCGTCGGGTTGGGCGCCTTGCCGGCCGCCAGCAGCGCGATGATGCCGACGGCGGGCAGGATGAATCTGAACAGAGTGTTCCAGATGCCGCTGACCAGGGTCATCACCACGATCGAGCGGTTGGCGAACCCCCAGCCCCTGGTCATCGCGAACGTCAGCGCCACCCCGGCCGCGCCGCCGAACGGCAGCAGGTTGCTCACCGCGCTGCCCGCCGCGTTGAGCGAGAGCGCCTGCAGGTTGTTGAGACCCGGCAGCGAGTTGGTGAGCACGAAGGTGTAGGCCAGCAGGCTCAGCAGCCAGACCACGGTCATCAGGGCGATGGTGCCGAAGCTGAGGCTGTGGAAGAGCGCGCCGATCTCGCGCCAGGACACGGGCTTGCCGGTCAGCGAGTGGACGATCTGCGGCAGGTAGACCACGAGGGCCAGGGCCAGCGCCAGGGAGAGCGCCGACAGCGTGATCTGGAGCCATCTGTTCTTCATCGGGGTATAGTCTGCCGCTCGCGGGGGCGGCCCGGATCATACTGGGGACTTATTTCGGCCATTGGTCCAGAGGATGATTGAGGCGGGTGCCGGGTGGGAGATCACGCCGTACGTACCACTCGGTGCCGAAGACGAGCCGGTAGAGCGGGCCGGGCACCTTGAGCATCACGGCCAGCGTGCGGTCGCTGTCGCCGCCGGTCGCCTGGGAGGCGTGCGCGGACATGGACGCCCGCTTCTGTTTCGCATATTTCCGGACATTTACCCGGTGGGTGATCGTCTCACTCGCCGAGTAGGCGCTCTCGAAGGTCCGTACGTCGAACTCGGGCGGGAACCGGTAGAACTTCCCCGCCAGCTTCAGCAGCCTGACCAGCGGGTCGCGGTTGACCGTCGCCTCCAGCACGACCGCCGTGCCCGCGATCTCCGCCGCCCGCCGCCCCACCCGGTGCACCTGGACGTGGTCGGGATGGCCGTAGCCGCCCGCCGGATCGTAGATCGACAGCAGGTCCGCCTGCTCTTCCTCCAGGATGGCGGCCAGCTTTCCGGCGGCCTTCTCGGAGTCTGCGTCGATGAAGGCGTCGTCGGGCCGCTCTTCGGCGCTGCCGCCCTGCGGGCTCAGGCCCGAGTCGCCGTAGCCGAGGCACTCGACGCGGGCGCAGCCGAGCAGGGCCGCCGACTCGTACAGCTCCTTCAGGCGGGTCGCGCGCAACTCCTCGCCCGGGCCCATCTCGGCCAGGCCGCGCTCGCCGGCGGTCGCCACCACGAGGACCACGCGGTGTCCCTCGGCCGCGAGCATCGCCATCGTGCCGGCCGTCAGCAGGGCCTCGTCGTCGGGATGGGCGTGGAAGAACACAGCGGTACGTGGAGGCACAACGCCCAGATTAGTCTGGGAGGGGTGCGGATCTTTCACGTGAGTGACTGTTACCTGCCGCGACTCGGGGGGATCGAGGTTCAGGTCGCCGACCTCGTGCGTACGCAGCGCGAGGCCGGCCACGCCGTCGATGTGGCGACCGCGACCAAAGGAGAGGCGCTGCCCGGTGTACACAGGATCGTCGCCAAAATGCCCTTCGACCTGCCGGTCCACCCGTTCGGAGTGGGACATCTCACGCGGCGGCTGACCTCCTCGCGGCCCGACGTGGTGCACGTCCACATGGGCGCGGTCTCGCCGTTCGCCTGGATGGGGGTGCGGGCCGCGAAACGGGCCGCGATTCCCTGCGTCGTGACCGTGCACAGCATGTGGGATCCCGTCACGCGCGGCGTCTACCGGTTGCTGCGCCTGGTCTACGGCTGGCAGAGCTGGGGGCTGGTGGCCACCACGGTCAGCAACGCGGCGGCGGCCCCGATCCGGTCGGTCGCGGGGGAGGGGGTGCCCGTGCACGTGGTGTCCAACGGCCTCGACCTGTCGGGCTGGCGGTTGTTCTCCGGGTCGCCGCCGGAGCCGCGCGAGGAGGTGCACATCGTGGCCGTGGGCCGTCTGGCGCCGCGCAAGCAGCCGGTCCGGCTGCTCAAGCTGCTCGACATGGTCCGTTCCCGGGTCCCCGCGGGCATTCCGCTGCGCGCCACGGTGATCGGCGACGGCCCGGCGCGCGCCCAGATGGAGCGTTACCTGGCCAGGCACGGCATGACGGGCTGGGTCTCGCTGCCGGGACGCTACACCCGCGAGCAGATCGCCAAGGTGCTGGAGTCGGCCGACGTGTTCGTGGCGCCGGCGCCACGCGAGTCGTTCGGGATCGCCGCGCTGGAGGCCCGCGCCGCCGGGCTTCCCGTGGTGGCGCGGGCGCAGAGCGGGGTGGCCGACTTCGTCCGGCACGGCACGGAGGGGCTGCTCGGCCGCAGTCTGGGCGACCTGGCCGCCGCCGTGGCCCGCCTGGCCACGGATCCCGAGCTGCGGCAGCGCATGATCGCTCACAACCGCGCCGTCCCTCCGTCGGCGGGCACCTGGCCGACCGTCCTGGCGGGCTTCGACCGGGCGTACGCGGAGGCCATCGGATAAGCCGACCGGGTCATGTACGGCGTAGCACCACATAACCATCGCGGTCGAACACCTTCGTGTATCCCTCGGTCACCAGCCGGTCCACCTGGGCGCGCTGATCGTCAGGGGAGCCGAACGGGTACTGCCAGCGGGCCGTGTCGGCCGCCACCCACGCGGCGCCGCGCGGCTGCCCGGTCCAGAGGAGGACGGTGGTGCGGGAGGTCAGGGCCGGGCCGAGCGAGTTGGCGGCCTCCACGGTGACGCCCGTGGGCACCGCGGCCACCGCCGCGGCGGCCGATTCGGTCCTGATCTCCTCCGCCTTGTAGAAGGCCGGATGGTAGAGCTGGTCCAGGGCGAACTTCGGCACCAGGGTGAGCGCGACCACGAGCGCGCCCGCCGACCAGGCCAGCTTGAGCGAGCGGTCGTCGGCGCGCTTGACCCGGTGCAGCAGCCTGGACAGCCCGTCGACCCCCGCGAGGAGCAGGATCACCACGGTGAAGGCGTTGTACTGGAAGTCGGCCCGCCACCACGGCTCGCGGTCCGACAGCATGCGTTCGAGCACGTGCGGCAGCGCGACCAGCGACAGCGGCGACAGCAGGCAGAGCAGCAGCGTCGGCCAGGCCAGCAGGAACAGCGTGTCGACCTTGGTCTCCTCGCTGAACGGCAGCAGCAGGGCGTTCAGCGGGTCGCGCAGCAGCGTCAGGATCGCGCTCGGCGCGTCGGGCCCCAGGTGGCCGTAGGCCCAGAAGTCCTGGCTCTGGCCGCCGAGCAGCGAAATGAGCGCGCCCCGGGTGAGCATGACCCCGCCGAGGCCGATCGCCGCGCAGCACATCCCACGGAACCTGTCGCCGGTGAGGAAGAGGTAGAGGCCGAAGCCGATCACCGTGAGGCCCATGTCCTCCTTGACCAGGAGGAGCGCGCCCATCGCCGCGAAGGCGGGCAGCAGCCGCCCCGCGTGGTAGCGCTCGATCATGATCGCGGTGAGCAGCGGGACGAACATCACCTCGTGCGCGTCGAACGCGATCGCCTGCGCGACGGGCCACGACAGCGCGTAGGCCACGGCGACCAGGTAGGCCGGGGCGGTGCCCAGCATCCGCCTGGTGAACAGCCAGATGAACGGGATCGCGGCGGCGAACAGCAGCGCCTGCGCCACGATCAGCGAGGCCGGGCCGTCATGGATCCAGTAGAAGGGCGCCAGCAGCGCGTAGATGGGCGAGAAGTGGTCGGCGAGCTGGAGGTAGTCCAGCCCCCGGTCGTGGAAGGCGCCGACCATCGGGATGTACGGCGGCCGGAAGTGCGCGTAGTTGCGCACGGCCTGGTCCACGATCACCAGATCGAACGTGCTGGCGCGATAGGTGGCCAGCTTGACCAGGCCGAGTACGACGTAGACGGCGGCCGAGACCACGGCGATCAGCCCGACGCGCAGGCGGTTCGGCGTGATCCGGGCCGTCCAACGGGCAGCGCCCGCTGCCAGAGCTTCCCCCGTCACGGGCAGCAAGCGTAGACCGATTCCCCCTGATCGCGTTCGCGGAAAAGTTCCCCCTGGACCGCGAACGCGACAAGGCCGCCGCGCCGAGCCGCCCCCCGCGGCCGGTGCGGCATGCCGACACAAGCGTCAGGTGCAGGCGCTCTGGATCTTCGTTACGAAGCTCTGCAACTTCTGGACAGAGTCCATCGAGCCGGTGGGATCCTTGGCGTCGATCTTGATGCCGTCGAGCCCGGTGGCAAGGTCATTGAGCGCGGCGGCGAGGTCGCCGTCGTACTTGCCGGCCAGGGTCTTCACCTTGGCGGCGGCCTCATCGCCGGCCTTCTCGAAGGCCTTGGGATCGGTCGCGGCCGAGGTCATGCTTCCGTTGAAGTCAGTCATGATCTTCGTGACTTCGCTGCCCATCTGGTTGCAGTCCACAGCGTTGCCGATGGCACCACAGGCGGTGGTGAGGCCGGCAAGAGAAAGCGTCGCGATCGCGATGGCGATGCGACGACGAGGGGGTGTCATTTCCGTGCCCTTCGTTGCGTTTAGCGACGAATCGACATTATGGAGTAATCCTTGACAGGTGCTTGCACCCCACTAGCACCATCAGTATCAAGTCGTTGTAAAGCGGGCGCCCAACTCTTGACAGCTTCTGAGGCCGACCAGACGATGTCGCATATAGAGCAACTCGGTGCGTAATACGCAACAAGGGGTGCCGGTTGACCACATCGAGCTTGATCTCCACGCTGCCGGGCCACGCCTATACCGACCCCGCGACCTTCGCCGAAGAGCAGGCCAAGATCTTCGAGAGCCTCTGGTTCTGCGCGGTCCGGTCCGGCGAACTGACCCGGCCGGGGACGTTCAGGACGGTCCAGGTCGGAAGAGAGAGCGTGCTCGTGGTCCGCGGCCGCGACGGCGAGCTGCGCGCCTTCCTCAACGTCTGCCGGCACCGCGGCGCCCGCCTCTGCCTGGAGGAGACGGGCGAGGTCAGGCGGACGATCAGGTGCGCCTACCACGCCTGGTCGTACGACCTGGACGGCCGCCTCGCCGCCGCGCCCAACCTGGCGAAGATGCCCGACATCGACCGGGTGGAGTACGGGCTGATCCCGGTGAGCCTGCGTGAGTGGCTCGGCTACGCCTGGGTCTGCCTGGCCGACGAGCCGCCGTCGTTCGAGGAGACGGTGACGAGCGCGGCCACCGAGCGCCTGGGTGATCCGGCGGCGATCGAGCACTACCACGTCGACAAGCTCGACCTCGGGCGCCGCATCGTGTACGACGTCAAGGCCAACTGGAAGCTCATCGTCGAGAACTTCATGGAGTGCTACCACTGCGCCACGATCCACCCGGAGCTGACGGCCGTGCTGCCCGAGTTCGCGGGCGGCTACGCCGCGCAGTATTACGTGGGCCACGGGGCGGAGTTCGCCGAGCGGGCCGAGGGGTTCACCGTGGACGGGAGCCCCGGGTTCGGCAAACTGCCTGACGTGTCGGCCGAGCAGGACCGGCGCTATTACGCGATCACCGTCAAGCCGCAGGTGTTCGTCAACCTGGTGCCCGACCACGTGATCCTGCATCGCATGGTGCCGCTGGCGGCCGACCGGACGATCGTGGAGTGCGACTGGCTCTACCACCCCGACGTGGTCGCCTCCGGCGCCGACCTGTCGCTCTCGGTCGAGCTGTTCCACCGGGTCAACGAGCAGGATTTCGCGGCCTGCGAGCGGACCCAGCCCGGTATGTCGTCACGCGCCTACCGGGCGGGCGGGGTGCTGGTGCCGAGCGAGCACCACATCTCGATCTTCCATCAGTGGGTGAACCAGCGCTTACGCGGATAGCGGATCGCCAGGTTCCCGTACTTCGCCTGGCCGCTCACCACCACATAGAGGGCGCCCGGCTGGGGCCGGCCCGGCACCTCCGACGTCGCGGTGTTGCCCCACTCCGTGCGGAACCTGTCGATGTCGGCCGCGGCACCGTCGGGCAGCACGATCTTGGCCGAACCGTACTTGAGGTCGAGGTCGATCTCGACGACCGGATGGGAGATGACGGCCTCCGACAGGTCGAGTTCGACGCTGCCGTACTTGGAGGCGACCTTGAGCCGGCGGGGGACCGCCCAGTCGCCTGATCGCTTGATGTGGCCGTTCTTGGACTCCAGTTCCACCACCTCGTCGGCCACGGGCCCGTCCACCGCGGGCCCGTCAGCCGGTAGGTCGGCGGTCAGGTCGGCCAGATCGCCGTAGGTTCGCGCGGTGAGGGCCAGTTCGAGCCGGTCCTCAAGCTCCAACTGGGTGAGACGGCCTTCCATGAACGCGTCTTGGAGCTTTCGCGCGCTTCGCTCACGGTCCGCATCTGAGACGCGCATCTGTAAATCCGACATGTTCCGAGCATAGGTTCGCCTGCTTCAGAACGGGAGGCGTCGGCCGGAGGGCGTACGCAGATCGAGAGGGAGCGGCCGGGGGGAGGGCTTCGTCGGCCGGACGATCTGGAGTCTCTTCATAACACATGGATACCCAACGGATTGCCGTAAAGACCTCATGGCGAGGTAGCTTGAAGTGTGATGGCGGCGGATCCCTTCGTACACCCGGCACTCTTCTATCGAGGCGATCGGGAATATGTGGCGGCTACCACGGCTTTCGTCCGCGAAGGGCTAGATTCGGGAGAGCCCGTCGCCGTCGCGGTTCCGCCCAGGAATCTCGCCCTGATCAAGGCCGGTCTGGGGCGCGACGCCGACGAGGTGCTCCTGCTCGACATGACCAGCGCCGGGCGCAATCCCGGACGCATCATCCCCGCCGTGCTCCGCGAGTTCGCGGACCGCCACCCCGTCGGTCACGTACGGATCATCGGCGAGCCCATCTGGCCGGGCCGCACGGTGACGGAATATCCCGCCTGCGCCCAGCACGAAGCCCTGATCAACTACGCCTTCGCCGGGCGCCATGTCACGATCCTGTGCCCCTACGACCTCGACGGGCTCGACCCCGAGGTCATCCGCGAGGCCGAGCAGACCCATCCCGTGCTGCGCGACGGCTCCGGCGAGTGGCACAGCGGCGACTACGCGCCCCAGAAGGTCGTCGACGGGCACAACCAGCCGCTGGACGAGCCCGCCGACTTCCTCTCGCTCCGCTTCGACCACACCAACCTGGCCGCCGCGCGCGGGCTGGCCGCCGGGCGGGCCGCCGAGCTGGGGTTCAGCCGGGCCAGGCTCGACGACATCCGCCTGACGGTCGCCGAGCTGGGCGCCAACAGCCTCGATCACGGCGGCGGCGCCGGGCTGATCAGGGTCTGGGCCGAAGCCGACCGGCTGGTGTGCGAGGTCAGCGACTCGGGCCACATCATCGACCCGCTGGCCGGGCGGATGCCGGTCGATCCGCGCACTCCCGGTTCGCGCGGCCTGCTGATCGTCAACCTGCTCAGCGACCTGGTCCGCGTGCACACGCGAGCGGGCGCCACCGTGATCAGGGTCTACTTCGACCTGCCCGCGGTGGTATAGCTGGCCCTACCTACCCTGAGGCGGCGGGCTAGACCCAGGGGTGGGTTCCCGCAGGTCAGTGGGCCGGTATCCGAAGTGCTACGACCTAGGTATTAAGGGGCGCTTCAGGGCCTGTTCGGGTCGATCTCCGATACTCCGGAAGCCCGTATTCCACGACCTTTGAAGCATGAAGGCATTGCTTGTCAGCGGATTCGCGGCCATCGGAACCGGCGCCGGCGCCATGCTCACCTTGCACGCGGAATCGGGGCTGGACCCCATGCACAGCGTGATCAGTGAGTACGCTTTTCAGCCCTTGGGATGGCTGCTGCCGACCTCGCTGACGCTGTTCGCGGTCGGCTCGGCACTGATCGCCGAGTCGCTGCGCCGGGCGGGCGCGAGCGTCTGGGTCGTGCTGCTGCTGCTGGCGTGGGGCGGGAGCATGTTCCTGATCGGTGCCTTCCCCACGGACCGGCCGGGGGTGCCGCTTTCGCTGTCGGGCGGCATCCATAGATATGCCGCCTTCGCCGCCTTCCTGGTGATGCCGGCCGCGGGAATGCTGCTGGCCAACGCGCGAGTCCGTTACGCCAGGGCCGTACGGGTCCTGAGCGCGGTGGCGCTGGGCGCGCTGCTGCTCGTCGTGGTCCCGTACGTCGTGCGGATGTTCGGCATCGAGTTGTCCAACGACGACATCCCCGCCGGGCTCACCCAGCGGGTCGTGGTCCTCACCGAGATCGGGGTGCTGGCCCTGGCCGGGATGTCGCTGCTCAAGCCTTCGGTTCAGCGCTCCCAGGGTGGCGTGTCGCCCATCTTGGCGTAGTACTTGGCCAGGTTCTTCTTGACCCTCTCGATGTCGCCCTGCGGGATCTTGACCCCGCCCCTGGCGCCGTCCACGACCGCGGCGGCGGCGATCACGGCCCGTGGGACGACTTTCAGCTCACCACCGACGACGTCGGCGATCGGCAGCTTGTAGGCGCCGAACTCGTCGGCGTCGTCGCTGTCGTACCAGAGGAAGGCCTGGCGGTACTTCTCGTCGGGCTTCTTCTCGGCGTCCGCCCACTTACGCACCCGCTTGTCGGCCGCCGCCGCGTCCCATTCGCGGTCGCGGTCGGCGAGAGGCAGGTCCCGGAACTGTGTGACAGTCATACCCGCTGGCTACCCGGATCCAGAGCGTGAAACGGGCTGATCTGGAAAGAGCTCGCCTATGGAAGCAACTGAGCAGACCATTCTGATCGCGTACGACGGCTCCGACGACGCCAAGGCAGCGATCGCCTTCGCGGGCCCGCTGATGCCCGGCGCGCGCGCCGTCGTACTGACCGTGTGGGAACGCCTGGCGCTGGCCTCGGCGCGGGCGTCGGCCGGGCTGATGATGACCATCGACGATTCGCCCGTCGAGGACGAGGCCGTCGGACAGGCCATGAGAGAGCTCGCGTCGCAGGGCGCGGAGCTGGCCAGACAGGCGGGGTTCGACGCTTCGCCGCGGTGTGAGCCGGACGCGTTGTCCGTGTGGTCGTCCATCGTGGACGTGGCGAACGAGATCGAGGCCACGTTGATCGTCACCGGGACGCGGGGGCAGGGCGGGGTGAAGTCACTGCTGCTCGGGAGCACGTCCGACCGCGTGCTGCACCACGCGCGCCGGCCGGTGCTGGTGGTGCCCACGCCGGAGTAAGCGTCTCGCGCGCCGCGGACCGGGCCCGCGGCTGGGGCATACCCGTGCCGGGCGCGCAAGGTCCATCTGATGGGCAAGGGCGTGATCCGCTTTCACGCGGTGTACTGGCCCGCGATGCTGCTCGCGGCGGGCCTGCCGCTGCCCACCGAGATCTTCGTGCACGACTACCTGACCGCCGGCGGCCGCAAGAGCCCGGTGACAGGGAGACCTCGCTGGCGACGCTCGTCCATTGTTGACGGGGGGTAGGGGGCGGCCTAGGTTGGCGGCACCGACCAGCCGGTATGGAGGCGCTCATGCCCACCGTCAACACCGTTCGCGGTCCCGTCGACGTCGATGAGCTCGGTCAGACCCTGATGCACGAGCACATCTTCGTTCTCTCTACCGAGTTTCTCGACAACTACGGCAAAGGCGCTTGGTGGGACGAGGAGTTCCGGGTCACGGACGCCATCGGCAAGCTCAAGGCGGTGGCGGCGAAGGGCGTGCGGACGATCGTGGACCCGACGGTGTGGGGCCTCGGACGGTACATCCCCCGCATCCAGCGCATCGCCGCCGAAGTGCCGGATCTGCACATCATCGCCGCGACCGGCATCTACAGCTTCGAAGAGCTGCCTCACCAGTACGACTACCGCGGCCCCGGCCTGCTCCTGGACATGCCCGATCCGATGATCGACGACTTCGTACGCGACCTCACCGAGGGCATCGCCGACACCGGGGTCAAAGCGGCGTTCCTCAAGTGCGTGGTCGAGCAGAAGGGCCTGACGCCCGGGGTCGAGCGGATCGGCCGGGCCGTCGCGCGGGCGCACGTGCGTACCGGCGCGCCGATCACCGTCCACACGAACTCCTTCACCCAAAGCGGGCTGACCGCGCTCGACCTCTTCGCCAAGGAGGGCGTGGACCTGACGAAGGTCGTGGTCGGGCACGCGGGCGACACCAACGATCTCGACTACCTGATGCGTCTGGCCGACACGGGCGCCACGCTGGGGATGGATAGATTCGGGTTGGATGTCTACAATGCGACGTCCGACCGGGTGGCCACCATCGCCGCCCTCTGCCAGCGGGGATACGCTGATCGGATGGTCCTCAGCCACGACACCGCCTGCTTTATGGACTACTTTGTGGAGTCTTGGGATGACGCACTACGCACGATGGCGCCCAACTGGCGCTACGATCACATCCACGATGAGGTCTTGGCCGCACTGCTGGACTCGGGTGTGACCGGCGATCAGATCGAGCAGATGCTGGTGTCCAACCCAAGACGCTACTTCTCGTAAAGTGGTGGCATCGGGCGAGCAATGCGGGTAGGTGGAACTGGGTGACTTCGGAGCAGGCCTTGTCGATCAGCCTCGGGCTCCAGGGACCGTGTGTCATCGCCAGGCTCACGGGAGACTTCGACTTCGGGTCCGCGGCCGAGGTGCGTGATCGCGTCACCAAGGCGCTCGACCTGACCCAGCCACCCTTACTCGTCATCGACATGCAGGCGGTCAGCGTCTGCGATTCTTCCGGGCTTTCCGTGCTCGTTTATCTGCACAAGGCGGTGACCGCCTCCGGCGGCCGGCTGTTGCTTTCCGGGCTGAATGGCAGGTGTAAGCACCTTTTCGCGATCACCGCCCTCGACAAGTTCTTCGACATCCGCACCACCGCCGAACTCGCCATCGCGGAACTCAATGAACAGGGGAGTTCGCCGCCGTTTACCGGGTAGTCGCATTGGTATGTCGGCCGAAGAGCCCGACCTGCTCGGCATGTATCTGGAGCAGATCGGAAAGACACCATTGCTCTCCGCCGCGGACGAAGTGGACCTGGCACGACGGATCGAGGCGGGGCTCTACTCGGGCTACCTGATCAGCCGTGGCGAGGGCACACCGGAGCTCGAACACGTCCGCCGCGACGGGCAGCGTGCTAAGGACCTGCTCATCAGGTCCAATCTCCGGCTGGTGGTGGCCGCCGCCAGACGCTACGCCTTTCGTGGGCTCCCACTCCTCGACGTCATCCAGGAGGGCAATCTCGGGTTGATCAGGGCCGTGGAGAAGTTCGACTACAAACGTGGCTACAAGTTCTCCACCTATGGGATGTGGTGGATCCGCCAGGCCATCGAGCGCGGCATCCACGACAAGAGCCGCACCGTACGGCTGCCCACGCACGTCGCCGAAGAGCTGGCGCGACTGAGCAGAATCGCCCGGCAACTGGCCGCCGACCTGGGGCGCGAGCCCCGGGAGGCGGAGCTCGCCAAGGCCGCGGAACGCTCGCTCCGCCACGTCGCCGTGCTACGGCGGCTCGCCCAGGAGACGGTCAGCCTGGACGTGCCCGTCGGCGAGAACGGCGAGGGGAGCATCGGCGACATGATCCCCGACGAGGACGGTCTCCAGGTGCAGGAGTTCACGGAGCGCCGCGCGTTCAACGCCGAACTGCACCAGGTGCTCACCTCGCTCCCGCCGCGAGAGGCATTCGTCCTCAGACTCAGGTACGGCCTGGCGGGCAATGAAGCCCGCAGCTATACCGAAATCGCGGATCGTCTCGGGCTCACCAGAGAGCGCATCAGGCAACTGGAGAAACAGGCGCTGAAACGCCTGCGACAGCTGCGTCCATTGCTCGCCTGGGCTTCGTGACGAGAGGTAATACGAGAGGTAATAGGGGTGTGGTCGGAAGGCCGATTGACTCGGTCATTTTCCTGACGGTTAATCGGGACCCTGATGCCGCTTTCAATGGCTTTCGACGGTTTTCGACGGGCGGAAGCGGCGGCATGTTGACGCTATGGGGGCACATGGTCAAGGGTCTCGTCGTCTTCTTCTTAGCGGCCACGGTGGTGGCGGTGCTTGTGGCACCGGCCGCTGGGGACGCCGCTTCTCCGGCACCCGCCTTCACGAGGGTGGCCGCTTTCACGGGGGCTTCCGCTTTTGTCGGGGTGGCCGCGGGTCCGACGGCCACCCTCTCCAGCACCGCCAAGCCGCACCTGGTCAAGTACAAGATCTACTTTGGCCGATGCAAGGACACGTGCCTGGTCAAGGTGCGGATCACCAACATCTCCCGCAAAACCCTCTATGCCGTCAGCCTGAACGCCCGGCTCAAGGTCAACGGCAAGAAGGTCGGGTCCTGCTACGACTACGTCGGCACCATCCGTGCCAAACGCACCCGCTGGGGGTCATGCACCGTCAGAACCCGTACGCTCTCGAACATGTGGAACCGGTGGCTCGACGGCGGGATCCGCTTCGACCGTGACGTCACCACGGTCGTGCACTCCGAGTACTACCGCTGACCAGGACGCCAGGGGTCGCACCCGGTCCGGCCCCTGACCGTCAGGAGGTGACCATCAGAGCGAGGCCGATGAGGACCACGACCGGGACGAGCCAGACCACGGCCTCTGCGGCGAACTCCTTGTACATTACGTTGATCTCCCTTGAGACGCCCGTGCGGGGGCGGCGGTAAAACGTCCAGTGCGCAGCATAGCCGCCCGTACCTACTACTCCAGTTGTAGATGGTGATGTTCGTCGTCACTGCCGCGACTTGCCGCAGGTAGCGGACTTGCTGGGCAGCACCCGTTTGTCTCGCCCTCTGAGAAGGGCGCGGCCCGCATGTGGTTACCGGTCGTTCTGGGCCATCTCGGGCCGCAGGTCCGATACGCGCACGATCAGAGCTCTGGCGAGGGTGTATTCCAGCGTGTGGCGGTCGGTCAGTGGAACGTCGTGGAGAGTCGGCGGACCGGAAGGGGAGACGACGATTCCTTTCACTCCCCATGGTTTGTAGTCGGGCGAGGTGTAGACGTGGGCCTGGTGCTGGAGACGCGGGCACGCGTCCAGCGCCTCGGGGATGCACCGCATGCATGTCGGTGGCTTGCTGAGGCGGCCGGTCGTGGCGTGCGTCTTCTCGTGGAAAACCCAGGACAGGCGCCCGGTACCGGGATCCAGCGCGGGACCTTCGCACACCTGGCACAGTCGGTGCAGCATGCATGCCCGCTGCCGGAGTGTGTGCATCTCCTGGTAGTTGACCTTCCCACGCCGATCGCACTTCTGCCGGGCCCACAGCACGGACAGGTTCCAATCGTCTGCCCGGGGATCGGTGTAGGACAATCGCCGCCCGCTCAGCGCCCACACGTCGTGGATGACGACCAGGTCGAGCGCGACGGTCTCCTTGTTGTAGGCGACGACGTACGGTACCCGGGCGGCAATCGTGGTCCCATGACTGTCCATGCCGGGAACGGTAGGAAGAGCCGCCCGGGAGCCACCATGGAGGTTGCGCGAAGTTGCTTGACGGCTCCGCGAAGTTGAGCGATGTTGTTGACGCAGGACGATGGAAGCTCGGACACGGAGCACCCGCCTCGCGGAACCTTGAGAGATCAGTCTCCGCCGAAAGGAACGGGTCATGGCACGTCGACTGCGCTTCAATGGCTCCGGCTCCGGTGAGGGCGGCTGTCCCGCCGTGCATGAAGACCTCGATACGGGCGAGATCATCGTCCACGGACCGCGACTTACCGACCCCGACGTCATCGCCCAGCTTCAGCACCTCGACGAGGACGAGATCCCCATTGTGGTGCCGCGCAACACGCTGATCGATTTCGGTCCGCGCGACCGGGACACCCAGCCACGCATCCTCGACCCGGAGCGATTCGCCCGTCTCTTCAAGAACTTCCAGCACAGCGCATGGCATCTGGAGGTGCGCGCACGCTACGCCTCCGACGAAGCCACCGAGACCTACGCCCAGTTCGTACGAGGTGAGACGCCCACTTGGGACCTCACCACCCCGTGGAGCACCACCATCCGCGCGAAGACCGAGGACGGCGCGGCCGTCGGCCGGGTGCGCATCGTCGACAACCCGCCCACCATCGGACAGCTGTACCTTCTCGCGCACGCGGCGAAGAACGCTGCCCTGGGCGAGGATGTTCGCAACATGTGGCGCGCGGATGCCGAGCGCGTGTACCTCCCGGACGAAGATTTCTGGATCTTCGACTCCCACATCGTCGCCCTGTGCCTCTTCGACGACGGCGACAACCTCACGGGCGCCGAACTGATCACCGAGCCGGCGGCCGTCAATCAGTACAACCGACTGCGTGACATCGCACAGCACTACGCGGTTCCCTACAAGGAGTTCGCGGCGAGGATGACCGCGAAGGAATAGCGGAAACACCAGTGAGCACCGACTATCAGGTAGCGCGCGAAGCCTTAGGCGCTCGGCTTCGGGAGATCAGGCTCTCAGCTCCTGGAGGTCGGCTCACCGGTGCACAACTCGCCGAGAAGCACGGATGGAACAAGTCCAAGGTCAGTCGGCTGGAGAACGGCAAGCAGACTCCCACCCCCGACGATCTGCGGGTGTGGGTAGACGCGTGTGGACAGCCCGCGACGTATGACGAACTGCTCGCCAAACTACGAGGATTCGAGTCGCATATCAGGTCTTGGCGCCGCCAGCTCTCCGCAGGTCACAGGCCCGTCCAGGACGTACACAACGAGGCACAGGCGAATGCCGCAGTGCTGCGCGCGTGGGAGTCCTCATGGATTGTCGGCATTCTTCAGACGCCCGACTATGCACGCGCCGTGCTCACTCGCTTCGCCGAACTGCACAAATCGCCGCGGGATACCGAGGAAGCCGTCCGGTCTCGGATGAAACGACAAGAGCTTCTCTACAATGGAGGCAGGCGTTATCACATCATCCTCTGGGAACCAGTGCTTCGCGCCCTGATCTGCCCGCCTTCAGTACTCGCCATGCAGCTTGACCGCCTCATGGGTGTCATCGGTATGGACACCGTAGAGCTGGGCATCGTGCCACTGAGTGCCTCGCTGAAGATCCCGCCCGGAGTCGGCTTCTGGATCTACGACGATCGCCAAGTAGTCACCGAAACATGGCATGCCGAACTGTGGCTCGACGATGCGAGCAGCGTCGAGACCTACCTGCGCATCTGGAAGACGCTCCAGGAGTCCGCGGTGTACGGTGCCGACGCGCACAACGTGATCAATGCAGCGCGACGAGCACTCGCCTCGCGTTGAAGCTGCCTGTCCTCCGCGTATTTACGGGCCATTCAGCTAAGCCTGGCCGGCGAAAAGTAGCCAAATGATGAGCCCAGGCCGTAGCCCGGCGTCATCGTTCGCTTTGGGCGATGCGTTTGCGGAGGCCCGCCAGTGACTCGTCGGCCATCAGCGCGGGCAGGCGCGGCGCGTCGGCCTCGATCTGCTGGAGCACCTCCGGCTCGGCGCCGTGGAAGCGGCTCCAGGCGCGGACCACCTCGGGCATGGCGGAGACAGCCGCGTCCGTCAGGATCGCCTCGCGCGGCAACCAGGAGGTGAGGAACCGTGAGACCCGGGCCGGACTCCACCACAGGGGCCGATCGCCCACGAACTCGACCAGTTGCTCGAACGCCTCCTGCGCTCCCGGCAGGTCTGGCAGATCCAGGAACCGGGACAAGGTGTCATCGGGCGCCTGCCGTACCGGATCGGGGACGGTCTGCGCACGGGCGAGCGCCAGTGGGCGGACGGCGGGCAGGCTCTCGGCGATCGGTGCCCCCATGACGAGGTCGGTCATCTCGAACGCGTCCAGCACCCGCCCCGCCACCACCGCCGGATCCGCCGGTCGCAGGTCCAGATCGTCAAGAAACTTCGGCTCCTCGACTGTCGCGTCGACCGCCAGCCCGCCGTTGACCTGGTCGATGCCGACGATCAGGACGTGCGGTTCCTTGTCGTCGGGGTAGCGGAAGCGCAGGGCGGCCAGGGTCTGCTCGCCGTAGCGGTCGGCCTTGCCGTACCACGCCTGCTCGCACTCCACCTGCCCCATTCGCCCGACCCACTCGGGCAGTCCCCGCGCGGCCTCCCTCCCGGCCTCACGCAGCGTCTCCCGAAGCGTCTTATCTCCTACCGGCTCCCGCGCGGCCGTCTGTCCGGCGGCGCTTCGCTCCGCCTCATCGCCCAGAATCGCGGTCTCGACGTCGTCCGGGGCGGTCTCCACTGCTTCCAGAGCCGCGGGCTCCACGGTGGCCAGGGCGGCGAGGGTGAGCCGCGCCTCCGGGCTGCCGTCTTCGGTGAGCTGTCGTACGAGCGGCTGGACCTCCGCCGGGCGCAGCGTGGCCGTGAGCCGGGCCGCCCAGAGCTCGGTGCGCAGTGGTGAGCGCCACCTGAGCAGGTCGCGGGCCTGGGTGATCGCCGTGGTGTACGCAGATGTGCTCACCCTCCGACCGTATCGCCCCAGTGGGTCCGTCTGGTTCGCCAAGGTTGCGCTGGCAGCGGACCCACCCCGACGGCGGGCGACCCCTGGCGACGGGAGCGCACACGCGGGTTCGACACGAGGGCTGGACAGGCGCCGGTTCCACTCTGATATGTTACGTACGTTCAGTATGAACTGAACGTACGAAACTTCCACGGAGGCAGGATGCCGACACAGGATGAGCTCGAGTTCGTGGACCACTTCGGCCTGTTCTTCGAGACCGCCGGCGGCAGCCGTACGGCAGGCCGGATGTTCGGGTGGTTGCTGATCAGCGATCCCCCAGAGCGGTCGATCACCGAACTGGCCACCGTGTTGCAGGCCAGCAAGGCGTCGATCAGCACGGTGGTACGCCAGATGCAGCAGGCCGGCTTCGTCGAGCGGGTGCCCGCTCCGGGATCGCGGCAGCACCACTACCGGCTCAAAGAGGGCGGCTGGCTGCAGATCGCCCAGGCCCGGCTGGGCTTTCTGACCACCGGCAAGGACTTGACCCGGCGTGGCATGAAGCTGGTCTCCGGTGACCCGGCGCGACAGGAACGGCTGCAGGAGTTCGCTGACTTCCTCGGCTTCATGGAGAAGGAGTACGGCGACGAGATGATCCGTCGCTGGGAGGCCTACCGCAGAGGAGAGCGGTCATGACGACGAATGTGATCGCGGTTTCCGGCTTAGTGAAGCGATTCGGCCGGGCAACGGTTCTGGACGGGCTGGAGCTGAATGTCGCGCCTGGCGAGGTGCACGGCTTCCTCGGCCCCAACGGCGCCGGGAAGACCACCACGGTTCGTGTTCTGCTGGGCCTGCTGCGCGCCGACTCCGGCGGCGTTCGCCTGTTCGGCGCCGACCCCTGGGAGAGCGCGGTGGCGTTGCACCGCAATCTGGCCTACGTTCCCGGCGATGTGAACCTGTGGCCGAACCTGACCGGTGGTGAGGTGATCGACCTGTTCGGCCGCCTGCGCGGCGGTGTCGACCAGGCTCGCCGCGCCGAGCTGCTGGATCGGTTCGGCCTCGATCCGAAGAAGAAGAGCCGCACCTACTCCAAGGGCAACAGGCAGAAGGTGGCGCTGATCGCCGCGTTCGCTTCTGACGTGCCGCTCTACATCATGGACGAACCCACATCCGGTCTGGACCCGCTGATGGAGGCGGTGTTCCAGGAGTGCGTGCTGGAGGCCAAGCAGGCGGGCAAAACGGTCCTGCTCTCCAGCCACATCCTGGCCGAGGTGGAGGCCCTGTGCGACCGGGTCAGCATCGTGCGCGCTGGCCGGACCGTCGAACACGGCACCCTGGCCGAACTGCGCCACCTGACCCGGACCAGCATCACCGTTGAGACCGCCACCCCGCTGAGCGGCCTGGCCGACCTTCCCGGTGTGCACGATCCGTCGGTGAACGGAACCAAGGCCACCCTGGCCGTCGACACCGCCGAACTGGACCATGCGATGGGATACCTGCATCGGTTCGGCATTCGCTCCCTCGCCTGCGCGCCTCCGACGCTGGAGGAGCTGTTCATGCGCCACTACGACCGCTCCTCCGGCGGGCCGGCGGATCAGGTTGGAGCGGCACGATGAGCACCGCCCCCCTCCTTGTGCCCCGCCACGCGTCCTTCGCCGAATCCGCGTTCGCCGGGACGTGGTCCGCCGTACGGCTCATCCTGCGCAGGGACCGGATCCTGCTCCCGGTGTGGATTCTCGGTCTCGCCGCGATCACTTCGAGCACCGCGGCCGGTGTCATCGGGTTGTACTCCTCGGCGGCCGACCGGCAGGAGTGGGCCGACGGGGTCGCGGGCAATCCGATGGAACTCGCGCTGGTCGGGCCGATCTTCGGCTCGACCAGCGGCGCGATCATCAGCTGGCAGGTCGGCGTGCGAAGCCTGCTCGGCGCGGCGCTGGCCGGCCTGCTCATGGTCATCAGGCACACCAGGACCGAAGAGGAGACCGGCCGCCGCGAGCTGCTCGGCTCCACGCCGTTCGGCCGCCACGCTCAGCTGGCCGCGGCGCTGCTGGTCACCGTGGCGGCAAGCTGTCTGGCGGGTCTGCTGACGGCGGTGGCGCTGGCCCGGCTCGGTCTTCCGCTCGCCGGAGCGCTCGCGCTGGGAGGGGCCATCGCGAGCATGGGACTGTTCTTCGCCGGGGTCGGCGCGGTCACCGCTCAGCTGTCGGTCGGCGCGGGTTCCGCCCGCGGGATGGCTCTCATCGTGCTGGCCGTCGCGTACGTGTTGCGCGCGGTCGGTGATGCCGGTGGCGGCGACTCCCCTCTGTCCTGGCTGTCGCCGTTCGGCTGGGCGCACCGGGTCCGGCCGTTCGCCGGGGAACGATGGTGGGTCCTGCTGCTCCCCGTGATCGCCACGGCGGTCCTCGCCGGCGTGGCCATCGCGCTGTCAGCGCGCCGGGACATCGGCGGAGGTCTGATCGCGTCCCGCGAGGGCCCGGCTACCGCGTCCGACAGCCTGCGCGGTCCGTTCTCCCTCGCCTGGCGGCAGCATCGGACCGGCCTTGCGGGTTGGGCCGTCGGCTTCTGCTGCGCCGGGTTCGCCCTGGGCGGTATCGCGCTGAGCGTCACGAAGCAAGCGGGCCAGAGCGAGCAGCTCCAGGAACTGATCACCTATCTTGGCGGCGAGGGCCGGCCGGTGGACGGCGTCTTCGCCCTCTTCGTGTACATCCTGGCGCTCGCCGCGGGAGCCTACGGCGTACTGGCGGCGCTTCGGCCACACGCTGAGGAGGCGTCCGGACGGGCTGAACCAATGCTGGCCGCCCCAGTCGGTCGCGTTCGGTGGCTGGGCGGCCATCTGCTCATCGCGGCCATGGGCTCGGCCGCCCTACTCGCCGTCCTGGGCCTGGCCACCGGACTCACCTACGGCCTGGCGAGCGGCGATGTGCCGGGGGAGCTGGCGCGGATGCCGGCCGCCGCGCTGGCTTACGCGCCCGCGGTCTGGGTCATGATCGGGATAACCGGTGTTCTGTACGGCGTGACACCACGGGCCGCCACCGCGGGCGCCTGGACCATTCTCGTGCTCAACGTCCTGGTCTTCTTGATCGCGCAAGTGCCGGGGATGAATCCCTCGATCGCCTACGCCTCGCCATTCATCAACGTCCCGAAGCTGCCCGCCGCCGCGCTGTCCGTCAGCCCTCTCGCAGTGTTGGTGCTGATCGCGGCGGTGCTGGCGGCGGGTGGGCTGTTCGGCTTCACCCGCCGCCGCATCACGTGACGGACCGGACCGGCACGCGGCACCTGATCAGACTCAGTTGGATCCGACAGCTGCGCGACTGAAAGTCACTTCGAGCCGCGGTCGTCTCCGGTCAGGCCGACCTTGCGGAGGGCTTCGGCCATGGCGCCCGAGGGGGCCGGGCGGCGTGCGCCACCGCCGCGCTGTCCGCCCTCTCCACGACCCCGCTGGCCGCCGTCACCGCGCTGCCCGCCGTCACCGCGACCGCCGCCACCTCG
>NZ_JBICTR010000003.1:0-306807 GCF_043197735.1 Nonomuraea sp. NPDC049028 | reverse complement strand
CGCGCACCGTCCCCGCGTCCGCCGGACCCGCCACCTCGCGCACCGTCCCCGCGTCCGCCGGACCCGCCACCTCGCGCACCGTCCCCGCGTCCGCCGGACCCGCCACCTCGCGCACCGTCCCCGCGTCCGCCATCCTCACGACCGCCGGGCGCGTCACCGCGACCGCCGTCACCCCGCGTGCCGCCTCGGGGTCCGCCGTCGCCACGGCCGGCCGTTGCTCCGCGTCCGCCGTCTCCAGCCGAGCCGCGGCCCGCGCCGCCCTGGCCGCGGGAAGTGCGGCCCTCGGAGGTGGTCTCGTCGTCCAGGCGCAAGGTCAGGGAGATGCGCTTGCGGGGGATGTCGACCTCGAGGACCTTGACGCGGACGATGTCGCCGGGCTTGGCGACGTCGCGGGGATCCTTCACGTAATTTCGGGACATGGCGGAGACGTGGACCAGGCCGTCCTGGTGTACGCCGACGTCCACGAACGCGCCGAAGGCGGCCACGTTCGTCACCACGCCCTCCAGGATCATCCCGGGCAGCAGATCGGAGATCTTCTCCACGCCCTCCTTGAAAGTCGCGGTCTTGAACGCCGGCCGCGGGTCACGGCCGGGCTTCTCCAGCTCGCGCAGGATGTCGGTGACCGTGGGCAGGCCGAACGTGTCGTCCGTGAACTCCTGCGGCTTGATCGCCCGCAGCGTCGCCGTGTTGCCGATCAGCGTCTTGAGGTCGGTCTGGACCGAGCCGAGGATGCGCCGGACCACCGGGTAGGCCTCGGGGTGCACGCTGGAGGCGTCGAGCGGGTCGTCGCCGCCCGCGATGCGCAGGAAGCCCGCGCACTGCTCGAACGCCTTGGGCCCGAGCCGGGCCACGTCCTTCAGGGCCGCGCGGGTCTTGAAGGGGCCGTTGGAGTCGCGGTGGCGCACGATGCTCTCGGCCAGGGTGGCGCCGATGCCCGACACGCGGGTGAGCAGCGGCGGCGACGCGGTGTTGACGTCGACGCCCACAGCGTTGACGCAGTCTTCGACCACCGCGTCGAGCGAGCGGGACAGCTTGGTCTCGGCGAGGTCGTGCTGGTATTGGCCGACGCCGATCGACTTGGGATCGATCTTGACCAGCTCGGCCAGCGGGTCCTGGAGGCGGCGGGCGATGGAGACCGCGCCGCGCAGCGACACGTCGAGGTCGGGCAGCTCCGCGGAGGCGTAGGCCGAGGCGGAGTAGACGGAGGCGCCCGCCTCCGATACGACGATCTTGGTCACCGACGGCATGTGCTTGACCAGCTCACCGGCCAGCTTGTCGGTCTCGCGGGAGGCGGTGCCGTTGCCGATGGCGATCAGCTCGACGCCGTGCTTCTGCGCCAGCGCGCCCAGGACGGCCAGCGACTGGTCCCACTGCCGCTTCGGCTCGTGCGGGTAGATGGTGGCGGTGTCGACGACCTTGCCGGTCGCGTCGACCACGGCCACCTTCACGCCGGTGCGCAGGCCCGGGTCGAGGCCCATGGTCGTGCGGGTGCCGGCGGGGGCGGCCAGCAGCAGGTCGCGCAGGTTGGTGGCGAACACCCGGACCGCCTCGTCCTCGGCCGCCTGCCACAGCCGCATCCGGATGTCGATGCCCAGGTGCACGAGGATGCGGGTGCGCCAGGCCCAGCGTACGGTCTCGTTGAGCCAGCGGTCGGCCGGGCGGCCCTGGTCGGAGATGCCGAAGCGGGAGGCGATGCGCATCTCGTAGTCGGGGCTGTCGTCGGGCTCCAGCGTGACGGAGAGGATCTCCTCCTTCTCGCCCCGGAACATGGCCAGGATCCGATGCGAGGGCAGCTTGGTGAACGGCTCCCCGAACTCGAAGTAGTCGGAGAACTTCGCCCCGGCCTCCTCCTTGCCCTCACGGACCGTGGAGATCAGCCGGCCCCGGCCCCAGAGCTGCTCGCGCAGGCCGCCGATGAGGTCGGCGTCCTCGGCGAAGCGCTCGATGAGGATCGCTCGCGCGCCTTCCAGCGCGGCGGCCCCGTCGGCGACGCCTTCGTTGGCGCCATTGATGACGAACGTCTCGGCCAGCGCGGCCGGGTCGAGCGAGGGATCGGCGAGCAGCTGGTCGGCCAGCGGCTCCAGACCCAGCTCGCGGGCGATCTGCGCCTTGGTGCGCCGCTTGGGCTTGTAGGGGAGGTAGATGTCCTCGAGCCGGGCCTTGGTGTCGGCCGCCATGATCTGGGCGCGCAGCTCGTCGTCGAGCTTGCCCTGAGACTCGATCGACTCCAGGATCGCCGTCCTGCGCTCCTCCAGCTCGCGCAGGTAGCGCAGCCGCTCTTCGAGCGTGCGCAACTGGGCGTCGTCGAGGGCGCCGGTGACCTCCTTGCGGTAGCGGGCGATGAACGGCACCGTCGCGCCGCCGTCGAGCAGCTCGACGGCCGACAGCACCTGCCCGTCGCGTACGCCGAGCTCTTCCGCGATCCGCTGGTGAATAGAGAGCACTTGCCTGCCTTTCGATGGTCCCGCCGGTCAATTGTGCAGGACGGTGCCGTCTTTCATGACCAGAGTGCGCGCCGGGTGCGTGATCACGGCCTCGGCCGCGCCGCTCGCGGGGACGACGACGAGGTCGGCCCGGTCGCCTGGAGCCAGCCCGTAGGCGTCGAGGCCGAGCACGCGGGCGCCGCCGTAGGTGGCCGCCTCCAGCGCGAGCTCGATGTCCTCGTCCCGGCGGAACGTGCTGCGGTAGGCCACGTGCATGGCGCGCTCGAGCATGTCGCCGCTGCCGTAGGGGCCCCACAGGTCGCGGATGCCGTCATGACCGCACGCCACCGTGACGCCCGCGGCCCGGAGCTTCTTGATCGGCGGCACCGGGAAGCTGTAGACGGCGGCCGTCGCCAGCGCCACCCCGGCCTCGGCGAAGCCCCGGGCCAGGCGGTCCTGGTAGGCCTCGTCGACCTGGCCGAGCGCGTAGGCGTGGCTGACCGTCACCCTGCCCGCCAGCCCGAGCACCCTGGTGCGCTCGGTGATGAGCTCCAGCTCCCAGGCGCCGAGCGAGCCGCCGTCGTGGAGGTGGATGTCGAGCCGCGCGCCGTAGCGCTCCGCCAGCCCGAAGACGATGTCGAGATGGCGCACCGGGTCGCGGTCGATGCCCGCCGGGTCGAGCCCGCCGACCGCCTCGACGCCGCTCTTGAGCGCCGCTTCGAGCAGGTCGGCCGTGCCGGGGTTGGTGAGCACGCCGTGCTGCGGGAAGGCGACCTGGCGCACGTCGATGGGCGAGCCCGCCGCCGCCTCCCGCACGGCCTCCACACCGCGCAGGCCGACCAGCGGGTCGATGTCGGTGTGGGTACGGACGTGGGTGGTGCCGTAGGCGCTCATCCGCGCCAGCAGCGCGGCGACGCGTTCGACGCTCGGCACGCCCAGCTCGGCGCGGTGGCCCAGGTCGTTGCCGATGCGACCGGCCAGCGTGTCAGCGGCCGAGTGGGGCACCCAGGGCCCTCCGTAGAGGGTCTTGTCGAGATGGCAGTGAGCCTCGACGAGGCCGGGCAGCACGAGGCCGCCGGTGACGTCGAACGATTGCGCCGCGGGCGCGTCGATCCCGGCCGCGACCCGCTCGATACGACCGTCGCGGACGAGGATGTCGGCAGGCGCCTCGTGACCCCACGGCCGCCCGCCGTGGAGGAGCACATCCGTCATGCCCAGCACCCTAAAGGGCGGCACCGACGTTTCCGCGATTCCGCCCAAGGTCATTTCCCGTACGGCGAGGCGTCGTCAGATTGTGTCGAGGTGGGAGACGTTCGCCTGGTCCGTGGCGTCCGTGCTCGGTACACCGGCCAGCCAGGCGTCGAGGATCTCGTCGAGCACCACCTCGGACGTCAGCCGCAGGCTCAGCGCCAGCACGTTGGCGTCGTTCCACTTGCGGGCCCCGCCGGCCGTGTAGGCGTCCACGCAGAGCGCCGCCCGTACGCCCGGCACCTTGTTCGCCGCGATCGAGGCGCCCGTGCCGGTCCAGCAGCACACGACCGCCTGGTCGGCGCGTCCCTCGCTCACGTCGCGCGCGGCGAGCTCGGACGCCCACGCCCAGTCGTCGCGTTCCTCCGGGTTGAGCGCGCCGTGCGTGACCACCTCGTGCCCGCGCGTACGCAGCAGCTGCACGACGCGCTCGGCCACGCCGTCCAGGCTGTCGGTCGCCACCGAAATCCGCATGCTCGCTCACCTCTCCGGATATGTCGGGACGGCACCCATACCGCCACCACCATGGCACCCATGCCGCCAACCATGGCGCACATGCCGCCACCACGGCACCCTTGCCGTCGCCACCTCGGCACCTATGCCGCCGCTACCACCGCAGGTATGCCCGCCACGAGCTTCGCCGCGCGGAGCTGGATCGCGCAATCGGATCACGCACTCGGTTTGCCGGTTCGCCGATTTGAGTCGGCCTCCGTAACCCCGGTTCGCCGACCTGAGCCGACGGTTCACAGGCCCGAGTTGGTCCTCGTAACGCCGACCTGACTGGCGCAATGAGTGGCTATGTGCTTGGTTGTGTCGCCATATGACCATCGACATCAGTGACATTCCCGCCCTCGCCCGGGGATGTGCCGTGCTGGGCACCGGAGGCGGCGGGGACGTGCGTACCGGGTCGCTGGCGGCGATCCGGGCGATCCAGACGTACGGCCCGGTACCGCTCATCGAGCTCGCGGACCTGCCCGCGGACGCGCTGGTCGTGCCGCTGTCCGGCATCGGCGCGCCGACCGTCAGCCACGAGATGATCCACGGCGAGGACGAGCCCAGGCGGATCGCGGAGGAGATCGAGCGGATCTTCGGCCGCCCGCCGGCCGCGGTCATGTCGTCGGAGATCGGCGGGGCGAACGGTGTCGCGCCCGTCGCCTGGGCCGCCCAGCTCGGCCTGCCGCTGCTCGACGCCGACGGCATGGGGCGGGCGTTTCCCGAGGTGCAGATGGTGTCGATGTACGTGGCGGGGCTGCCTGCCGACCTCGTCATCATGTCCGACATCGTGGGGAACATCGTGACGATCCGCCCCATCGACGGCCTCTGGTCCGAGCGTCTGGCGCGCGCCGTCTGCGTGGCGGCGGGCTCGCACGCGCTGATGGCCGACTACGTGCTCACCGCCGCACAGGCGCGCGGCGCGGTCATCGAGGGTACGGTCACCCGCGCGCTGGCCGTCGGCCGGGCCACCGAGGGCGCGGCGGAGCCGCTGCGCGCCCTGGCGGAACGGCTCGGCGCGGCCCGGCTGATCACCGGCAAACTGACGGACGTCGAACGGCGCACCACCGGCGGGTTCGTCAGGGGTACGGCCACGATCGAGGGCACCGGTGACGACCGGGGCCGCACGCTCACGCTGGAGCTCCAGAACGAGAACCTCGTCGCCCTCGAGAACGGCCGCCCCAGGGCCATGGTGCCCGACCTGATCACCGTGGTCGACACCGAGACGGCCGCCGCCGTACAGACCGAAAGCCTGCGCTACGGCCAGCGCGTCACGGTGCTCGCCTGGCCGTGCGACCCGCTCTGGCGGACGCCTAAGGGGCTGGAGACGGCGGGGCCGCGCGCGTTCGGCTACGACCTGGAGTACGTGCCGATCGAGGAGCTGGCGAAGGGGGAGCCGCGTGACTGAGGGCGCGCTGCGGATCGGGATCGACGTCGGTGGCACGAACACGGACGCCGTCGTGCTGGACGCCGCCGACCGGGTGGTGGCGAAGGCCAAGCGGCCGACGACCCCGGACGTGACCGAGGGGTTACGGGCCGCCCTGGACGCTGTGCTGGCCGACGTGACCGCGTGGGAGCGGATCACCCGGGTCATGCTGGGCACCACGCACGCGACCAACGCGATCCTGGAGCGCAGGAACCTCGGCCGGGTGGCCGTGCTCCGGCTCGGCGCGCCCGCGACCACCGCCGTACCGCCGCTGTCCGACTGGCCGGACGACCTGCGCAAGGCCGTGTCCGCCGGTGAGGTCATCGTGCCGGGGGGACACTACGTCGACGGCCGGGAGATCGGCCCGCTCGACCTCGGCGCGATCCGCCGGTTCCTGGACGGTGTACGAGCCGACGCCGTGGCGGTGACCGGGGTGTTCAGCCCGGCCAGCGCCGACCACGAGCGGGCGGTCGAGGAGCTGGTCCGGGACGAGTACGGGCTGCCCGTCTCGGTGAGCCATGAGATCGGCTCCCTCGGGCTGCTGGAGCGGGAGAACGCGACCGTGCTCAACGCCGCCCTGTACGGCGTGGCGGCCCATGTGACCGAGGCCCTGGTGACGGCGCTGGCCGAACGGGGGCTGGGGGCGCGGCCGTACCTCGCCCAGAACGACGGCACGCTCATGACGGTGGCGCACGCCGCGCGGCTGCCGGTGTCTACGATCGGCTCCGGACCGGCGAACTCGCTGCGCGGGGCGGCGTTCCTGTCGGGGGTACGTGACGCGATCGTGGCCGATGTGGGCGGCACCTCCACGGACCTGGGCGTGCTGGTCGGCGGCTTCCCTAGGGAGTCGGCGGCGGCGGTGGAGATCGGCGGGGTGCTGACGAACTTCCGGATGCCGGACATCCTGGCCATCGCCCTGGGCGGCGGCACCGTGGTCCGGATGGGCGGGAGCGGAGCGCGGGTGGGGCCGGACTCGGTGGGGTACCGGATCGCGGAGGAGGCGCTGGTCTTCGGCGGCGCCACGACCACGGTCACCGACGCCGCCGTGGCGGGCGGCCGCGTCCCGGCGAACGCCGCCGACTGGCGCGAACGGCTGGAAGCCGCCACCGACATGACGGAAACATTCCGCGACACTCTGCAAAGCGCGCTGGCCGTCGCCGACGCCATGGTGATCGACGCCGTGGACCGGATGGCGCTCGGCCGGGCCGACCGTCCGCTGGTGGCGGTGGGTGGCGGCGCCTTTCTGCTGCCCGCCGAGATCCCCGGCGTGAGCGGTGTCATCCGTCCCGAGCACGCCGAGGTGGCCAACGCCGTTGGTGCCGCTATCGCCCTCGCGAGTGGCAGAGTCGATACGATCTTGCCTGCGGGCGAAAGCCGGGCAAAGGCGATCGAAAGAGTCAAAGAGGAGGCGGCGGCTCGTGCCGTGGCGGCGGGTGCGGACCCGGCCAGGGTGGAGATCGTCGACCTGCTCGAGGTGCCGCTGAGCTACCTCTCAGAACCCGCGGTGCGGGTACACGTCAAAGCCGCCGGACCTCTGTCCCGGTGACAGATCGAAAGGACTCCCCACCCATGCGCTGGCACAAGCGTCTGCTCGTCGCCGGGGTCACCGGGGCCGTGGCCATGACCGCAACCGCGTGCGCGGGCGGCCAGGTACGCGGTGCGGACCGGACACCGAGGCCGAGCGCCACGACGAGCGAGTCCGCCGTCGCCGCCACCAAGGCCAACGACGCCACCTTCGTCTACGCGCCCAACCTCGACGTGGTCACCGACTGGGACCCGGCGACCTCGTACTCCAACGAGATCATCGCCATGTCCAACATCTACGAGGGCCTGACCAGGTACAACACCCAGTCGCAGAAGCCCGAGCCGCGGCTGGCCACCGAGTGGACGTCGGCCGACGGGGGCAAGCAGTGGACGTTCAAGCTGCGCCAGGGCGTGAAGTTCCACACCGGTGCCCCCATGGACGCCGAGGCGGCCAAGAAGGCCATCGAGCGCACGATCAAGATGAACGCGGGCGCCGCCTACATCTGGGGCTCGGTCAAGACGATCGAGACGCCCGACCCGGCGACGCTGACGTTCAAGCTCAAGTACGCGGCTCCGCTCGACCTGATCGCCTCCTCCGGCTACGCCGCCTACATCTATGACACGGCCGCCGCCGACAAGCTCAAGGACGGCAAGACCGACGCCGGCACCGGCCCGTACACCATCGACACCTGGCAGAAGGGCAAGGAGACCGAGCTCACGCTGAAGGCGTACGAGGACTACTGGGGCGGCTGGAAGCCCGAGCAGTACAAGAAGATCGCCTTCCGGGTCACCCCCGAGATCACCACCGCCTGGCAACTGCTGCAGAAGGGCGAGGTGAACTTCGTCGAGCGCCTCAACCCGCAGCTGTTCGAGCAGGCGAGCGCGACCCAGGGCGTGCAGACCTCGCAGACGCCGTCCTTCCAGAACCTCCTGCTGCTGTTCAACACCGCCACCGGCCCGATGAAGGATGTCAAGATCCGGCAGGCGCTCCAGCTCGCGCTCGACTACGACGGCCTCGTGGCGGCGCTGAAGGGCGCGGGCAAGAAGAGCACCGGCCTGGTGCCGCAGGGCCTCATCGGCTACACCGCCAACATGGAGCCCAAGCAGGACCTGCCCAAGGCGCAGGCGCTGCTGGCCGAGGCGGGCTACGGCCCCGACTTCCCCGAGCTGAAGCTGAAGATGACCTACGCCCAGGGCGACGAGGACCAGAAGCTCCTGGTGACACTGCTCAGCTCGGCGCTGAAGCAGCTCAACGTGCGCCTGGAGGCCAAGCCGATGGCCTGGAACGCGCAGTGGGACCAGGGCAAGAAGCAGGGCCAGGACATCTTCGTCATGTACTGGTATCCCGACTACGCCGACGCCTACTCGTGGTTCCTCAACGTGTTCAGGAGCGCGGACAAGCCGCAGTTCAACCTCTCCTACCTGAAGAACGCCGAGATCGACAAGGAGATCGACGCGCTGCCGCAGCTCACGGCCACCGACAAGTTCGCCGCCGAGCAGTCGTACGCGACCATCCAGAAGCAGATCATCCAGGACCAGGCCGCGGTGGCGGTGCCGTACGTGCAGACCTACCAGCGCGCGCTGACGGCGGACGTGCAGGGGTACGTCGACAACCCGGCCTATCCCAACGTGGTCTTCTTCTACGATCTCAAGCCCGCAAGCTGAGCCGTGCCGCGCTATCTGGCCCGCCGCCTCGGCCAGGCCGTCCTGGTCGTGGCCGGGGTGGTCGTGCTGACGTTCGCCATCATGCGGCTGGTGCCCGGCGATCCGGCGGTCGCGTTCGCCGGGCCGAAGGCGACGCCCGAGGAGCTCGCCTCGGCCCGGCTGCGGTTCGGGCTGGACGACGCGATCCCGGTGCAGCTCTGGAACTACCTCAGAGATCTGGTCACGGGCGACTGGGGCACCAGCCTGCGCACTCGGCAGCCGGTCCGCGACGATCTGCTGCTCGCCTTCCCCGCCTCTCTGGAGCTGGTCGGTACGGCGCTGCTTATCGCGATCGCGGTGGGCATTCCGGTCGGCGTGCTCGCAGCCCGCTATAAGACGAAATTTCCGGACTTTGGGGTGCGGGTCGCGAGCATGCTGGCCGTCTCGGTCCCGGTGTTCTGGCTGGCTCTGACCCTGCAGACGGTGTTCGCCAGCAACCTCGGCTGGTTCCCGGTCGCCGGAGAGTACGACTCCACGCTCGACACCACCAGCCCGCTGACGCTCTGGACCAACATCACCGTCGTCGACGCGCTCATCACCGGCAACTGGCCGATCTTCACCAGCACACTTGAACACCTGGTGCTCCCCGCGCTGGTCGTGGCGGCCTACCCGGCGGGCGTGATCGCGCAGATGACCAGGGCGGCGCTCATCGAGGAGTCCGGCCAGGACCACGCCCGGCTGGAGCGGGCGCTCGGCTTCGGGGAGACGTCGATCCTGACCAGGTTCGCGCTGCGGCCCGCGTTGAACCCGGTGCTGTCCCTGATCGCCCTGGTCTTCGCGTACGCGATCGTGAACGGGTTCCTGGTCGAGGCGGTGTTCAACTGGCCGGGACTGGGCCGGTACGCCGTCGAGTCGATCCACAGCCTCGACACCCCGGCCATCGCGGGCGTCACGCTGCTGGTCGCGATGGTCTATGTGCTGGCCAACCTGATCGTGGACCTCCTCCAGGGCGTGGTGGACCCGAGAGCGAGGGCCCGATGAGCGAGGGGCTGACGAGCCAGGAGGGCCGCTTGGAGCCGCGTCCCGAGGACGCTCCGGAGCCGGTGCGGTTGCGCCGGACGCTGCCGAAGATCACCGACCGGTTCGCCGCCGCCGGGGCGGTGCTCATCGTGCTCATCCTGACGGCCACGATCCTGGCGCCGTGGCTCGCGCCGTACCCGGTGGACCGGCTCGATCTCGTCAACACGCTGCTCCCGCCGAGCGGCGCGCACTGGTTCGGGACCGACAAGGTCGGGCGCGACGTGCTCACCCAGGTCCTGTACGGCGGGCGGACCTCTTTGACCATCGCCGTGGCCGTGCTGGCGATGTCGGCGGTCGTGGGCGTCACGCTGGGCGTGGTGGCGGGCTACGCCGGCGGCTGGGTGCGGGACGTCATCATGCGCGTCACCGACGTCTTCCTGGCCTTCCCCGCGCTGCTGCTGTCGCTGGCGCTGGCCGTGGTGCTGCAGCCCAGCGTGACGACCGCGATCGTGGCCATCGCGGCGACCTGGTGGCCCTGGTACGCCCGGCTGTCCGCCTCCGTGGCGGCCTCCATCTCGACGCGTGGGTACGTGGACGCGGCCCGCTGCCTGGGCGTGCCCGCGCCCATGATCGTCCTGAGACACGTCCTGCCGAACTCCCTCACCCCCGTCCTGGTCCAGATCTCCCTCGACGCGGGCGGGGTGATCCTGACCGCCGCCGCGCTGTCGTACCTGGGGCTCGGCGCGCAGGAGCCGACGGCGGAGTGGGGGCTGATGGTGGAGCAGGGTCAGACGCTGTTCACCACGAACTGGTGGGTCGTGACCTTTCCCGGCCTGGCGATCCTGGTGACGGCGTTCGCCTTCAACGTGCTGGGGGAGGGGCTGCGCAACGCCCTGGACCCGCGAAGGGTCGTGAAGTGATCGAGGTCAGGGATCTTCAGGTGCGGTACGGAGAGCGGCTGGTCGCCCACGTGCCGGAGCTGGACGTGCGCGCGGGGGAGTGCGTGGCGATCGTGGGGGAGAGCGGGTCGGGCAAGTCGACCACGCTGCTCTCGCTGCTGGGCCTCACCGAGGGCGCTCACGTGTCCGGAAATATCCGGGTCTGTGGGGTTGAGGTGCTCCAAGCCCCGGAACGGCGGCTCCGTGAGATCAGGGGCGCCAGGGTGGCGCTCGTGATGCAGTCACCCCAGGCCGCGCTCAGCCCCACGACCCGCCTGGGCACCCTGATGCGCCGCGCCCTGAAGCTGCACGGCCTGAGCGCCGACCGGATCATGGTGGAGGCCGTTGAGGCGGTCATGCTCGATCCGGGCATCCTGCGCCGCTATCCGCACGAGATCTCCGGCGGTCAGGCGCAGCGGTTCGCGATCGCGCTGGCCATCGCGCTCGGCGCCGAGGTGATCCTGGCCGACGAGCCCACCAGCGCGCTCGACGTGACCGTGCAGGCCGAGGTCGTCGGCGTGCTGCGGCGGCTACGCACCGAGCGCGGCCTGGCCCTGTTGCTCGTCTCCCACGACCTGGCGCTGGTCTCCACGATCGCCGATCGGGTGCTGGTCATGAAGGACGGCGCGGTCGTGGAGAGCGGCCCGGCCGCCGAGGTGCTCGCCGAGCCGTCCCATCCGTACACCCGTGAGCTGCTGGAGGCGCTGCCGTGACGATGCTCAGGGCGGAGGGGGTGACGCTGGGGTACGGCAAGACGCCGGTCGTGCACGACGTCACGCTCGACCTCACCGACGGCGGCGTCGGCCTGATCGGGGAGAGCGGCTCGGGCAAGACCACGCTGGCGCGGGCCTTCCTGGGCCTGCTAACCCCCACATCAGGAAATATCTGGTACGGCCAGCAAACCCTGAAAAAAGCGGACATGAGGGCGTTTCGCAGAGACGTCCAACCGGTCTTCCAAGCCGAAGCCCTCAACCCCAGGATGCGCGTCGGCGCCTCCATAGCCGAAGCCCTCCCCAGGAACGCCAGGCACCGCGTCCCCGAACTCCTGGACCAGGTCGGCCTCTCCCCGGACCTGGCCACCAGGCGCCCGCACCAGCTCTCGGGCGGCCAGCGCCAGCGCGTGGTCATCGCCAGGGCGCTCGCGGTCGGCCCCCGGCTGCTCATCCTCGACGAGCCCACCAGCGCGCTCGACGTGACCGTCCAGGCCAGGATCCTCGACCTGCTGGCCGGCCTCGACACGGAACATCTGCTCATCACGCACAACCTGGCCGTGGTCGGCCGGCTCTGCCGCACCTCGCACGTCCTGTTCGCGGGTCGCGTCGTGGAGTCGGGGCCGACGGCCGACATTCTGGCCAGGCCCGCGCATCCGTACACGCTGGCGCTGCGGGACGCCGTACCGAAGCTCGGGGGAGAGCCGCCCGTGGCCAGGGGCAGGACGGAGGCCCGGCCCGCGGAGACGGGCTGCCCGTTCCGGCTGCGCTGTCCGC
Organism: Nonomuraea sp. NPDC049028; assembly: GCF_043197735.1. Lineage (NCBI taxonomy): Bacteria > Bacillati > Actinomycetota > Actinomycetes > Streptosporangiales > Streptosporangiaceae > Nonomuraea > Nonomuraea sp. NPDC049028. The sequence goes on along the minus strand of NZ_JBICTR010000003.1, from coordinate 294,605 downwards.
TGGCCGTGCCGGAGTGCGCGACGGCGCCCGCGCTCAGGGAGGTCGACGGCCGTCAGGTGGCCTGCCACCGCGCCGAAGACGTTCTGGGCTGAGCACGCTCACCCAGCTGGGCCGGGCTGAGGGCGCTTACTTGGCCGTGCTGTCCGCGAAGCGGCCCTGGAGGTGGGTGCACAGGTCGTCGGAGAGCTTGGACAGCAGTCGCTCCAACTCGGCCCGCTCCTCCGCGGGCCAGTCGGCGATCGCGGCGTCGAACCAGTCGACGGTGATGCGGCGGCATCGGGTGGCCGCCTCGGCGCCCTCATCGGTGAGCGCGATCCGCCAGGCCCGGCCGTCGTCGGGGTCCTTGACCCGGGACAGCAGCCCGCGCTGCTCCAGCGACGAGACGTGCCGGGTCACGTGCGGGCTCTCCACCTGCAGGCCCTCGGCGATCGCGCCCACCCTGCGCGGCTCACCGGCGTCGAGGAGATAGACGAGGATCTGCACGTCAGGACGGTCGAGCCGGACGCCGGCCGCCTGGGTCAGCTGATCATGCGTCTTGGCGCGGTTGAGGGTGGTCACCAACCGCCTGAAGGCCGACACCGTCTTGCTGAGATCTTCACCCATCGCTTTGATTACCTAACTTACGTATGTATCATCGTCTCTCGGTTACTTACCCAAGTTATCTAAGGAGCCGACATGGCGACAATCGTCGCTTCCGCGCCGCCTGAGACGTCCGAGCGGAGCCCGTGGCCCGCGGTGGTCGCGCTCGCGTTCGCGGCCTCCATCGCCGCCTTGCAGAACACGGCCGTGGTCCCCTTGCTTCCCGTGCTCCAGCGCGAGCTGCACACCTCGCTCTCCGCCGTGAGCTGGACGCTCACGCTGAGCCTGCTGGTCGGCGCGGTGTCCACGCCGTTGCTGTCCAGGTTCGGCGACATGTACGGCAGGCGGCCGATGATCCTCGGCGCGCTGGCCCTCCTGGTGATCGGCTCTGTCATCGGGGGACTGGCCACCTCGTTGCCGTGGCTGCTCCTGGGCCGGGTCCTGCAGGGATTCGTGGCGGCGCTGGTGCCACTGGCGATCGGGGTGGTCCGTGACCTGCTGCCCAGGCAGCAGCTGGCCACCGGCATCGGGGTGCTCAGCGCCACGATGGGGTTCGGCAGCGGGGGCGGGATGATCCTCGCGGGGCTCGCCTCGGGTGACTACCACGCCGTGTTCTGGATCACCGCCGCGATCACGGTGGTCGCCGCGGTGATCGTCGCCTTCCTGGTGCGCGACCAGGCTCCGGGTCGCGGCGGGCGGCCGGACCTGGCCGGGGCGTTCCTGCTGACCGTGTGGCTGGTCGCGCTGCTCCTGGCCATCAGCGAGGGCGGATCGTGGGGCTGGGGCTCGCCGGGGGTGATCGGGCTGTTCGCGGCCGCGGTGGTGGTCGCGGTGGTCTGGGTGGCGGTCGAGCGGCGGGTGGCCGAGCCGCTGGTGCAGATGTCGATGCTGGTGCAGCGCGGCACGGTCGGCGCGACGGTGGCCTCGATGCTGCTCGGGTTCGCCTTCTTCACCGTCATGACGGGCATCTCGGGGTTCACCCAGGCGCCGGCCTCGGGGCTGGGGGCCTCCACCTTGGAAGTGGGGTTCTACCTGCTGCCCAGCACGCTGTTCATGCTGGTGATCTCGCTGTTCGCCGGGCGGTTCATGCGCAGGTTCTCGGCCTCGTCGATGGTGGCGGCCGGTGCCGGGGTCGTCGCGCTCGCGGCGGTCTGGCTGGTCTTCGCGCACCGGACCGGGGGTGACATCTACGTGGCGACGTCGCTGCTGGGCATCGGGCTCGGGGTGGGCTACGCGGCTCTCGGCACCATGGCGGTCGAGCACGTCGCCCCGGACAAGACGGCGCTGGCCGCCGGGGTCAACGCGCTGGTACGCATCGTGGGCGGCAGCACCGCCGGCGCGGTCATCGCCGCCGTCCTGGCCGCTCAGCCGGGCGTACTCGGATATCAGTGGGTCTTCGGGGTGGCCGCCGTCGCGGGCGGGGTGGCGGCGGCCTTCGCCGCCGTGTTCGGCCTGCTCAACCGCCGTGTGACAGTCGTGGCAGCCTGAACAGGACAGCCCGTGCGGCCTGGGGCGCTCTCAGAGCGCCTTCAGGCCGCTGATCACCTCCAGCAGCACCGTGGCGTCGGGCGCGGGGCGCGGCGGCTCGACCTGAACGAGCTGCTGCGCGTGCAGGTCGCCGACGAGCACCCGGACCACACCGATGGGCAGGTTCAGCTCGGCGGCCACGTCCACGAGCCGGGTCGGTTTCGTGCACTTCTGCATGATGATCAGATGCTCGGGGCCGAGCCCGGCGGGCGGCGTCAGGCCGCCGGCCGTAATGATCACCGCGATGAGGTCGATGGCCTTGCTCGCGGGGACGGTTCGGCCCCTGGTCAGTAAGTAGGCGGGGACGATAGGACCAGCGTCCTCGTCCAGCCACCGCTCGTCATTCACTGGGCACCACCCGCATGGGCCGGGCGGCGGGCTCCTTGGCGCGGCTCTCCGGCTCGGCCGGCGGGTCGCTCACGTGTTCTGCCGGGATCAACACGATCGCGGTGGTCCCTCCATATGGTGAACCGCGTAACGTGACGCGGATGTCATGCCTGGCGGCCAGGCGGGAGACGACGAAAAGGCCGAGCTCGTCACTGTCGGCCAGGTCGAACTCCGGTGGGCTGGCCAGGCGCTCGTTGCACTCGGCCAGCTTCTCTTCGCTCATCCCGAGCCCGCGGTCCTCAACCTCGAAGACGAAGCCGCGGGCCGCCGCCTCGCCGCGCACGACGACCGTGGTGTGCGGCGGGGAGCTGACGGTGGCGTTCTCGATGAGCTCGGCGATCAAGTGAATCACATCTCCGACGACCGGACCGGCCAAGCGCTGCCCGGGCATCGGCTCGACGGTGACGCGCTGGTAGTCCTCGACCTCGGCCGCCGCGCCACGCGCCACGTCCAGCAGCGGCACGGGCTTGCTCCAGCCGCGGCCGGGGGTGGCGCCCGACAGGATGATCAGGCCCTCGGCGTGCCGGCGCATGCGGGTGGTCAGGTGGTCGAGGCGGAACAGGTCGTCGAGGGCGTGCGGGTCCGTCGTACGGTGCTGCATGCCCTCGAGCTGGATCCGCTGGCGGTGCAGCAGAGTCTGGCTACGCCTGGCCAGGTTGCGGAAGACGTGGCCGACACCGTCGCGCAGCTGCGACTGCCCGACCGCGGCCTCCACGGCCGTCTGCTGGACGGTGGAGAACGCCTGGCCGACGTCGGCGATCTCGACGGTCGTGCTCGCCACCGACAACTCGGGCACCTCGACCTTCTCACCCTTGCGCAGCTTGGCCACCACCTGCGGCAGCCGTTCCTGGGCCACTTCGAGCGCGGCCTGCCGGAGCCCGAGCAGTTCCTTGGACAGCCGTGTGCCCATCCGCAGCGAGAAGGCGATCGACACGATCACCAGGACGAAACACGTCCCCGCCAGCACGAACGACTGGTAGAGCACCGAGTCCGCCACCGGCTCCGCCCGCGCGGAGAGCATCGTGCTCGCCTGCATCTGGGCTTCCTGGAACGACTTAGCCAGCGTGTCGGCCGTGGTCAGCCAGGACTTCGGGGCGCCGCCCGCGATGATCTGGTCCTCCATGAGCCGCATCCGCTGATAGGCGGCCGAGGTGATCAGCGACACCTGCGTGTCGCGCAGGCGCGGGTCGAGCTCGTCGAGCGCCTGGTCGATGAGGAAGCGCCGGTTGCCGACCCACTGGGTGAACAGCCTGCGCTCGGCGACCGTGGTCGGCCCGACCGCGATGGCCTGCTCCCTGGTGAGCAGCTCCTTGGCGTACCCCATGTCGATGACGATGCGCGACTGCTCGTAGATGGGGATGTCGTCGATGAACGCCACCCGCCGGTGCAGGCCGAAGAGCGCGTCGGTCATCGCGTTGTAGGACTCGACCGCGCGCAGGCGGTCGGACAGGCCCGCGTCGATCTCGGCCCTGACCGCGTCCAGCCGGTCCATCTGCGTGAGCACGGAGTCGACCTGGGTACGGATCGTCTCCGAGGAGTTCATGGACAGGCTGGAGAGCTTCTTGAAGTCCGCGTCGGCCACGTCGGTCTTGGTGCGCTGCGCCGCGGTGGCCGACCGGTCGGCCGGACTCCCCGTACGCAGCAGCTTCACCGAGGCCAGGCGCTCGCGCTGGATCTCGTTGATGAGCTTGTACGCGGGCAGCCGCAGGTTGGTCCAGAGCGTCTTGTACTGGCGCAGTTCCAAGCTCTGGCTCGCGCTGACGGCGGTGATGACTCCCCACAGCACCACCATCGAGGCAAGCGGAACCAGCAGTAGGCCGATGATCTTCATGCGGATCGTTCGGCTACGACCCATGGCACCTCATTCCGGTCGGTCCCCTGCTGGCAACCCCGGACGGGACAAGCCCAGAGGATAGCAATTCGATCTCTGGATTGGCTAATTTTTCGGGACTTTTGGACTTTTGGCGGGCATCGTGCAGTAGGTTTCGGCGTACATCCGTCACAGAGGGAGATGCGTTGCGCCGTCGTCTCGCAGCGGTCGCCGCGCTGGTGCTCTCCATCGCCGCGTGTTCGACCCCTACAGAGGTACGGCAGGCACCGGCCGGAGAGTCGCCGTTCGTGTACGTCCAGAACCTGGACGTGATCACCGACTGGGACCCCAGCCGCTCGTACTCCAACGAGATCATCGCCCTGCAGAACATCTACGAGACGCTGACCGTCTGGAACCCGGTGACCAAGAAGTCCAGCCCCCGGCTGGCCACCGCGTGGCGCTCGTCGCCGGACGGCAAGACATGGACGTTCACGCTGCGTTCGGGAGTCACCTTCCACACCGGCCGGCCCCTGGACGCCGCGGCGGTGAAGGCGTCGATCGAGCGGACCATGAAGGGCGGGACCGGGGCGTCCTACATCTGGGACGCGGTGTCCGGCATCCGGGCCGACGACGCGGAGACCGTGACGTTCACCCTCAAGTACCCGGTCCCGCTGGACCTGGTCGCCTCCTCCGGCTACGCCGCCTACATCTACGACACCCAGGCCGCGCCCGATCTCGGCAAGTGGTTCCAGGAGGGCCGGGACGCGGGCTCGGGCCCGTACACGGTCGCGAGCTGGCGCAAGGGCAAGGAGAAGGAGCTCACGCTCAAGTCGTACGACGGCTACTGGGGCGGCTGGAGCCAGCCCCACTACCGCACGGTCGAGTTCCGCGTCATACCCGACCCCCAGCGGGCCTGGAAGATGCTGCTCCGCGGCGACGTGAGCTTCGTGGACCGGCTCAACCCGCGCCTGTACGCCAGGGCGTCGGTCACGCCGGGCCTGCGCACGTCCGAGCGGGCGTCGTTCCAGACGATGATGCTGCTGTTCAACACGGCCGCGGGCCCCATGGCCGACGTACGGGTACGGCGCGCGGTGCAGAAGGCCGTCGACTACCAGGGCATCATCCAGGCGCTCAAGGGCGCCGCCTCACCGACCAGCGGCATCGTGCCGGAAGGGCTGCCCGGCCACACCCCGGGACGAGCGCCGAAACAGGACCTCGTGGAGGCCGCGCGGCAGCTCCAGCTGGCGGGCTACGGCCCCGCCGGTCGCCCCCTGCGGCTGCGGCTCACCTACGCCGAGGGCGACAACGACGAGCGACTGCTCGTCACACGGCTGCAGGCCACGCTCAAGACGCTCAACGTCACGCTGGACGCGCGGGCGATGCCGTGGAACGCCCAATGGGAGCAGGGCAAGAAGCGCGGCCAGGACATCTTCGTCATGTACTGGTGGCCGGACTACGCCGACGGCTACTCGTGGTTCGGCAACGTCTTCCACAGCGCCGAGCCGCCCGTCTTCAACCTGGCCTATCTGAAGGACAAGAAGACGGACGCCCTGCTCGACACGCTGCCCGAGCTCACGGTGACCGACAAGGCCGCCGCCCAGCGAGGCTTCGCGCAGGCCACTAGCCGCATATTGGACCAGCAGGTCGCCGGGGCGCTGCCGTGGGTGGTCAACTACCAGCGGGCTTATCTTGGCGGCATCCAGAACTATGACGACAACCCGGCTTATCCCGACGTGGTATTCGTCTACGACCTGCGGCCGGCCGGCTAAAGCGTTGTCACTTTGTGAGGTGGTCTTGATCGCCCGCCTCGACGCGGTCCCGCAGTCGTTGTTTGATCTCTTCGGGGGTGTAGGCGCGGCGGCGTCGTTCGGCCCGCGCGATCGCCACCCCGGTGGCCGCGACTCCCGCGACCCCGGCCAATCCGAGTACCTTCCACCAGCGCATGTGCCTAGGCTAACGGTGTGCTGACTCTCGACGAGGCCGTGAGCCTGACCAGGACCGGTGATCTGTGGGTCTTCCGCGGGCGCTCGGTGCCGGACCGCGCCATCCAGACGATGACCAACAGCCCGATCAACCACGTCGGCATGGCGATCGTCGTCGAGGACCTGCCGCCCATGATGTGGCACGCCGAGCTCGGCAGGTCGCTGCCCGACCTCTGGTCGGGCAGCCACCAGCGTGGGGTGCAGCTGCACGACCTGCGCGACGCGGTCACCGTCTGGGCCAACAGGTACGGACAGCGCGCCTGGCTCCGCCAGCTCGAACCCGAGGCGACCCCCGAGATGGAGGACGCGGCCCTGCGTGCGGTGGCCCGGCTCGACGGCACCCCGTTCCCCTCCACCGCGAGATTGGCGGCCCGCTGGGCCAGGGGGCGGATCCCGCAGCTGCGGCGCCGGCTGGGGGAGAGCACCCTGGAGAGCGCCTACTGCGCCGAGATCGTCGCGATCACGTACGAGGAGATGGGGCTGCTGCCCGGTGGGCGCCGGCCCAACTGGTACGACCCGGGCCGGTTCTGGAGCGGCGACTCACTCGACCTCGTAGGTGAGCACAAGCTGGGCAACGAGATCACGGTGGGCGTCGAGCGGGCCGGTTGACCCGCGTTTTCAGCGGTGCGTCGTGGCGCGGGTTTGCCGCAGTCTTCAGTGGTGCGTTGTGGCGCGGGTGCGTCGCAGGGCCAGTGGCAGGGTGGCGGCGACCAGCGCCGCGGTCACGGCGAAGCCCACGGGGTAGCCCGTGTGCCCGATGAACAGGCCGAACCCCATCGCGCCCACACCCATCCCCGCGTCGTAGGCGAGGTTCCACAGGGCACTGACCGGACCGGCGGGGCCGCGTTCGAGCATCAGCGCCAGCGTGGCGTTCTGCAGCACCCCGAACCCGAGGCCGAACAGCGCCATCCCGGCCACCACCGCGACCGGCTCGGCGGACCAGACCTGGAGGGCGACGCCGACGGCGGTGACGAGGACGCCGGGCACCAGCAGCCGCTCCGAGCCGTGCCCGTCCCCGACCTTGCCCGCCCACCAGCGCGCCAGCGGCGTGCCGAGCGACTGGGCGAGCAGCGCGCCCGAGGCCAGCTCCGGCGACCCGGCCAGCGGCAGGAACGTCACCAGCACGCCGACGGCCAGCGTGACGGCGGCGAAGATCAGCGTGGGCCGCACCTGGCTCCGCAGATCGAACGTCCCGGCGGGCTTGGCACCAGGCCCGGTGGTGGGCGCTGCGTCGGTCTCTGCGGCGGGTCTGAGGGCGGGCAGTCCGAGTACCGCGACCAGTCCGGCCAGCGGGATCAGGCCGCCCACGACGAGTACCGGGGTGAAGCCGAGCACTCCGGCCGCCCATAGGCCCAGTGGCAGCCCGATGACCGACGGGACACCCACCGCCACGCCGTACAGGCCGAGTCCCTCGCCACGCCGTTCAGTGGGCACCAGTTCGGCCGCTAGCGCGGTGCCCGCGACGACCAGGATGCCGAGCCCGCCGCCGCGCAGCAGGGCCACCGTGAGGATCAACGGCAACCCCGCCGAGAGGGGGAGCAGCAAGGAGGGCAGGCCGAGCAGCACCAGACCGAGCGCCAGCACGGCGCGGTAGCCGTACCTCGACAGCAGCCACGGGACGGCCAGCTCCAGCAGGACCGTGGACAGCATCATGGCGCCGGTCGTAAACCCCACACCGGACTCGCCCGCGCCGCCTGACGCGGCGTAGAGCGGCATGGTCGCGAACAGCAGGTAGAACCCGAGCAGCCCACCGGCCGCGGCGGCCATGGTCATGAGCAGCGGGCGGGTGAGCAGCGCGCCAGAAGGGGCGGGGCGGGTCAGCATGCTGCCAACGGTGCCGGAGTCGCGTCCTAGGCACATCCGGCATGATGCGTAGCCCCCTCTTCATAATGGTGCTGTGTTCGTCGGACGTCAGAAGCAGCTCGCCGCATTGGCGGCCGCCCTGGAGCGCACACCGGGCGCGGTGCTCGTCGTGGGAGAGGCGGGCATCGGCAAATCGGCCCTGGTACGCGAGTTCACGCGCGGCGTCGACGCGCTGGTGGCCGAGGGCGGCGCCGACCCGGGGACGGCCCTTCAGACGGCGGCGGCGCACGGCGTTCAGGCCGGTGTGCATGGCGTTCAGGCGGGCGTCCATGGCGTTCAGGGCGGTGTGCCGTATGCGGTGTTCGTGCCGGTGCTGCGCCGTCTGGTCCGGGAGTACGGTGCCGGGCTCGTTCCCGGCGGTGGTCGGAAGGGGCTGGCTCGGCTGCTGCCCGAGCTCGGCGAGCTGGAGGAACACCCGGAGCTGGGGCGGGCTCGACTGTTCGAGGAGGTGCTGTTGCTGGTCGAGCGGGCGGCCGAGCGGCGGCCCGTCGTCCTCGTACTGGAAGATCTGCACTGGGCCGACCAGGCCAGCCGCGACCTGCTGGTGTTCCTGCTGCGCAACCTGACGCGGCCCGGCGTGCTGGTGATCGCGACCTCGCGCGAGCCGCTGCGCCTGCCCATGGCCGAGGTTCTCAAGGTCCCGCCACTGGGCCGCGACGAGGTGGCGCGCATGCTCGGCGGCAGCGAGGGTGAGCAGGCCGACATCGACCGGATCGTGGCGCGTAGTGAGGGCAACCCGCTGTTCGTGGAGGCGCTGGCCGACGCGGGCACCGCTACCACGCCCGCGTCGCTGCGCGAGGTGCTGCTCGCCGGAGCCGAGCGGCTCGGCCGGGCCAGTCTGGACGTGCTGCGGATCGCCGCCGTGTCGTCGTCGGTGTCGCCCTCGTACGGGGGGAGCCGGACGCCGCACGAGGTGCTGCGGGCCGTGGCGGGACTTGACGACCTGGTGCTCGACGAGGCGCTGCGGCCGGTCGTACGGGCTCGGCTGCTGCTGGTGGACGGGGACGGCTACGTGTTCAGGCACACGTTGATCCGGGACGCCGTCTACGACGACCTGCTGCCGGGGGAGCGTATCCGGCTGCACACCCGCTGCGCCGAGGCGCGGCCCGAGCTGGCCGCCGACCACTGGTACGCGGCGGGCGACCGGCGCCGCGCCTTCGAGGCGGCCTGGCGGGCGGGCCGGTGGGAGCGCGTACTGGAACTGTGGGAGCAGTCCGACTCACCTGATGACGGTTCCGACGGCGGTATGGATCACGCGGCGGTGCTGGAGCTGGCCGCCAAGGACGCGCTGCACGTGGGTGACGCCGAGCGGGCCGAGGAGCTCGCGAGCCGGGCGCTAGACGAGGTTCGCGACCCGCTGCGGGCCGCCCACCTGCTGGAGCTGCGCGTGGCGATCCGCGATCTGCTCGGCGAGGAGGGGCTGGCGGACCTGCGTGAGGCGATCCGGCTGGCGCCGCGCGAGGCCCGGCTGATCGGCGCCCTGGCCAACACGCTGGCCTGGAACGGCCAGGACGCCGAGGCCCGTGCCCATGCCGAGGACGCGCTGGCGCTCGGCGACTCCAGATCCCTGGTCACGCTGGCCGCGCTCACCGCGCTCGAAGGCGACCTGGCGGCCGCGTCGCGACTGCACGCCGAGGCGCGTGCCGCCGCTCCCGATGACGACACGGTGCTGGCCGCGTACGCCGGCGAGGCCGACGTGCTGGAGGCGGCGGGCGAGCACGCCAAGGCGGAGGCGGTCGCGCGCCGGGGCATGGCGCAGGCCAAGCGCCTGGGCATGGCCCGCTCGCGCGGCGCCCACATCGCCGCGAACCTGGCCGAACCCCTGGCCTCCCTCGGCCGCTGGAAGGAGGCGCGCGAGGTCATCGACGCGGCCCTGGCGCTCGACCCGCCGCCGATCCACCGGGCCTGGCTGCTGATGGTGCTCGGTACGGTCGCGGTCTGGGAGGGCGCGCTGGAGGAGGCGGCCGACGTTCTGGATCGGGCCAGGCCGCTGATGCGCGGGCGCTCGCGCGGCTACGACTCGTGCCTGGAGCCCGATCTGCTCGAAGGCAGGCTCGCCGTCGCCGCCGGTGACGTGGAGCGGGCCGGGCGGCTGGCCGACCACGTGCTGTCCGCGCACGACCTGACGCTCAGCCGCCGCTACGCCTGGCCGCTGCTCGTGATCGCCGCGCGTACGGGCCGGGTGCGCCAGGCGCCCGCGGGCATGGAGACGACGGGGCGGGTCCAGGAGGCGTACCGGGCGACGTTCGAGGCCGAGTGCGGGGGCTCGTGGGCGGCCGCCGTGGCCGCCTGGCGGACGGTCGGCCAGCCGTACGCGCTGGGACAAGCCCTGGTCAGGGCGGCCGAGCAGGATCCGGAGTCGGCACGCGAGCTGCTGCGTGAGGCCGCCGCCATCGCCGAGCGGCTGGGCTCGGCGCCACTGCGGCAGGAGGTCGAGGCGGCCGCGGCCAGCGGCCGGGTACGCCTGACGGCCGAGCCGGGGCTGTCGGCGCGGGAGCTGGAGGTGCTGGAGCTGGTGGCCGAGGGGCTGAGCAACAGGCAGATCGCCGAGCGGCTGTTCATCTCGGCCAGGACCTCGGGCGTGCATGTGTCCAACATCATGGCCAAGCTCGGCGTGGCCTCCCGGGTCGAGGCGGCGGCCCTGGCCCGCCGTACCGGGCTTCTGTAGCACTGTCGTTGACGTCCGATCGTGGCTAGCCGCCGCGCTCCGGGCCACGTCACAGTGGGTCGGGTGATGGATGCGGACAATCTGTACGCGGTGCTCAGGAGCCGCGATCGGCGCTTCGACGGGCGGTTCTTCGTCGGGGTCGTCACCACGGGCGTCTACTGCCGGCCGAGCTGCCCGGCGGCCATGCCCAAGCCGGAGAACCTGCGGCTCTACCCCTCAGCCGCGGCCGCCCAGCAGGCGGGCCACCGGGCCTGCAAGCGCTGCCGTCCCGACGCGGCGCCCGGCTCGCCCGACTGGAACCTGCGGGCCGACGTGGCCGGCCGGGCGATGCGGCTGATCGCCGACGGGCTGGTGGACCGGGAGGGCGTCTCGGGGCTGGCCGCCCGGCTCGGCTACAGCGAGCGGCAGCTGCACCGGCTCCTGCTGGCCGAGCTGGGCGCCGGGCCGCAGGCGCTGGCCAGAGCGCAGCGGGCGCAGACCGCGCGGGTCCTGCTGGAGTCGACGGGGTTGGGGGCGGGGGAGGTGGCGTTCGCGGCGGGGTTCGCGAGCATCAGGCAGTTCAACCAGACGATCAGGCAGCTGTACGGGCTGACCCCGACCGACCTGCGGTCCCGCACCTCCGGGCACCCCGCGACTGAGCGTGGGTTCGTGGAAGGGTCGCGGGCTGTCCGGGTCGAGGTGCGACTGGCCTACCGGCCGCCGCTGGACGCGGAGGCGCTGTTCACCTACCTGGCCGCGCGGGCGGTGCCCGGCGTCGAGGAGGGCGGGGCCGGGTTCTACCGAAGGTCGCTGCGCCTGCCGTACGGGACAGCCGTGGTGGGCGTGACGGACGGCGGCGATCACATGCGGTGCGAGCTGCTGCTGGCGGACGTCAGGGACCTCGCCGTCGCCGTGCGGCGGTGCCGGGTATTGCTCGACCTCGACGCCGACCCGCGCGAGATCGAGGAGGTGCTCGGCGCGGACCCGGTGCTCGCCCCGCTGGTCACGACCCGTCCGGGGCTGCGCGCGCCGGGCCATGTGGACCCGGCTGAGCTGGCCGTACGCGCGGTGTGCGGGCCGGGGAAGGAGCTGGCGGAACTGGTCGAGCGCTTCGGCGAGCCGCTGAGCTGCCCGGCCGGGGCCGTGACCCACCTGTTCCCGCCGATGGCGGCGCTGACCGAGGTCGTCCCGATCGCCGAGGCGCTGGTCACCGGGCGGCTCACGCTCGATCCGGGCGCCGATCGGGACGAGGCCGAGCGGCAGCTGCGCGCCGTACCCGGCGTGGATGAGCGGACCGCCGCCTACATCCGCATGCGCGCGCTCGCCGACCCCGACGTCTTCCTGCCCACCCAGCAGGTACGTCAGGCGCCCGCGAGCTGGCGCCCATGGCGCTCCTACGCCCTGCACCACCTGTGGGCCGCGGCATGACACTCACCGTTCTGGCCGCGCGGGACTTCCGCAGGCTGTGGATCGGCTCGTCCATTTCGCTGGTCGGCGACGGCATGACGCTCGTGGCCCTGTCCTGGCTGGTGCTTAACGGGCCGGGCGGCGTCGGCGCGCTCAGTCTGCTGGCCGCCTGCTACACCGCGCCGGTGCTGGCCGGCGGGCTGGCGGTGGGCCCGCTGCTCGACCGCTTCGACAAGCGGCACGTGCTGGCCGCCGACAGCCTGATCAGGGGCGTCGCGGTGGCCACCGTGCCGCTGACGGCCGCGCTGGGCGGCGTGCCGGGGTGGCTGCCGTTCGTCGTGGCGGCCCTGCACGGCCTGCTCAAGATGGTGCCCATGGCCGGTGTGCCCGCCGCCATCCCGGATCTCGTCGAGCCGGACGCGCTCGACCAGGCCAACGCGCTGGAGTCCCTGGCGTACGCCGTGTCCGGAATCGTGGGCTACGCCCTGGCCGGGACGATGATCGACGCCATCGGCGCGGCGAACGTCCTCGCTCTCGACGCGGCCAGCTATCTGTGCTTCGCCGTGGCCGCGCTGCTGGTCCGCACGCCGCTGCGGCCGCACGTGACGCCGGAGACGGGCCGGCCGCGCCTCGGCCACCTGCTGCGCGATCGGGCGCTGGTGCGCACGACGCTGGCGTTCATGGCGTTCAACATCGCCGAGGGCGCCCTGGTGCTGGTCGCCGGGCCGTGGCTGGCCAAGGATCGGTTGCCCGGCGGCCCGGCCACGCTGGCGCTGCTGCTGAGCGCCCTGTCGGTGGGCGAGCTGGCGGGCGGGTTCCTGGCCGGATCGTGGAAGCCGAACGTCAGCCGGATGCGGGCGATCGGGCTGGCGCAGCTCGTGGCGGCGGCCGGATTCCTGGCGCTGCTGGCCGTACCCGACCGGTGGGTGCTCGCGGCCGGGTTCCTGCTGATCGGGGCGGCGGGCGTGGTGATGACCGTCTGGGCCCAGTCGCTGCGCATGGAGCTGATCCCGCCCGCTCTGCGCGGCCGCACGTTCAGCGTGCTTCGTACGCTCATGCAGGCCACACCGCCGGTCGGCGCCGCCGCCGTGGCCCCGCTCCTGGCCGGCGGGAACCTCACGCTGACCGCCGTCCTCATGGCCGCTCTGGCCGGGCTGCCCGCCCTTCTCCTGCTCCTGCCGCGCGACTGAGCCGGGGCACGCTGTCGAGGAGCTTGCGCGTGTACGGGTGGGCGGGGGAGCCGAGTACGGCCGGGGTGGGGCCCTGCTCGACGACGCGTCCGCGTTCGAGCACCGCCGTGTCCCGGCAGAGGGCCGCCACCACGGTCAGGTCGTGCGAGACCATCACCACGGCCATGCCCCGGCTCTCGCCCAGCTCGGCCAGCAGTTCGACGACGCGTACCCGGGTCGAGACGTCCAGCGCGCTGACCGGTTCGTCGGCGAGCAGCACCTTCGGCTCGCAGACGATGGCCCTGGCGATCGCGATGCGCTGCCGCTGCCCGCCCGAGAACTCGTGCGGGTAGCGGCGCGCCGCGTCGGCGGGCAGTCCGACCGCCCGCAGCGCCTCGGCCACCCGGTCCCCCGCCTCGTCGCGTGAGCCGAGCAGTCTCAGCGAGCGCAGCGGCTCGGAGACGATCCGGCCCACGCGCTGCCGGGGATCGAGGGAGGAGTACGGGTCCTGGAACACGGGCTGCACGTTCCGCCGGAACTCGCGGCCAGTGGGCTCCCTGCCGTCGAACAGGATCCGGCCGCTGCTCGGTCTGGCCAGGCCGAGCAGCAGCCGCAGCAGCGTCGTCTTGCCCGCGCCGGACTCGCCGACCAGGGCCAGGCTGCGCCCGGGGGAGACGGCGACCGACACGTCGCTGAGTACGGGGGCCGCCTTCCGGTAGGCGAACCCCACGTCGCGCGCCTCCAGCACTACGCCGCCCCCGGATCCGGCTTCATCGGGGTTCATGGCGCCATCCGATCCAGCTCGCCTTCCAGCTCCCACGCGCTGGCCACCAGCGAGCGGGTGTACGCGTGGCCAGGCTCGTACACGATGTCGCGCACGCTGCCCGACTCGACCGCCACCCCCTCCTTCAGCACCACGATCCGGTCCGTGACCCCCGCCACGACGGCCAGGTCGTGACTGATGAACAGCAACGCCATCCCCCGGCTCGCGACCAGCCCGTCGAGCAGCGTCAGCACCTCGGCCTGGACGGTGACGTCCAAGGCCGTGGTCGGTTCGTCGGCGATCAGCAGCTTCGGCCGGCAGGCCAGGGCCATGGCGATGGCCACCCGTTGCCGCTGGCCCCCGGAGATCTCGTGCGGGTACGCCCGCGCCACGCGCTCGTCGAGCCGTACCTCGGCCAAGGCCGCCATGACCGCGGCGCGCAGCGGGCCGCCGCGTAGCCGCTGATGGCGGCGGAGCGGCTCGGCGAGCTGGTGGCCGACGCGCATCAGCGGATCGAGCGCCGTGAGCGGCTCCTGGAAGACGACGGCCGCCGCCCGGCCGCGTACCCCGTCGAGCTCGCCGTCACGTGCGCCGACGATCTCCGTGCCGTCCAGTACGGCACTGCCGTGCGCGGTCATGCCGGCCGGGAGCAGGCCCATGACGGCCAGCGCGGTCAGCGACTTGCCGGAGCCGGACTCGCCGATCAGGCCGAGCCGGTCGCCGGTGCCCACGGTGAAGGACACGCCGGTGACCAGCTCGCGGCCGTCCGCCCGCCGTACCGTGAGGTCATGGACGTCCAGCAGGCTCATCGGCTCCTCCGGCGGGTCGGGTCGGCCAGGTCTCTGAAGCCGTCGGCGACCAGGTTCACGCCCACGACGAGCACCACGAGCAGCACGCCCGGCGCGATGGCGCCGGTCGGCGCGGTGAGCACGGTGGCCTGAGCCTCCTGCAGCAGCCGTCCCCATGAGGCGTTCGGCGGCGGCGGGCCGAGGCCGAGATAGGACAGGGACGCCTCGGCCAGTACGGCCAGACCGAGCTGCAGGGCCAGGTTGACCAGCAGCGTCGGCCAGATGTTCGGCAGCACGTGCTCGGTCACGACGCGCGGCCACGATGTGCCCGAGGTACGGGAGGCCGTGATGTAGTCCTGGGCGAGCACCCGCTTGACCAGCACCCGCGTCAGCCGCGCGACGATCGCCGACATCGCCAGCCCGATCGCCAGCACGGCCGAGCCCAGTGACGCCTGGCGTACCGCGACCACCAGCATGGCCAGCAGCAGCGTGGGGAAGGCGATGAGGATGTCGAGCACGGCGGAGATCGTGTCGTCCAGCCACCGGGTCGCGAACCCGGCCAGCAGCCCGGCGGCCACCCCGAGCACGCCGCCGACCAGCACGGAGCCGAAGCCGACCGTCAGCGCGATGCGCGCGCCGACCATGAGCCGGCTGAGCAGGTCGCGGCCGAGCTTGTCGGTGCCGAGCCAGTGCGCGCCGCCGGGCGGGACGAGCCGGCCGCCCGAGGTGTCGGACGGGTCGTACGGCAGCCAGAACAGCGAGACCACGGCGACCGCGCACACCAGCGCCACCAGCACACAGCCGATCAGGAACGTCGGCGACCTCTTCACGCCCCGCCCCCGCTCCTCACGGCCGGTCTCCCGCTCCTCATGGCCTGCCTCCGGCGAGGTGGGCGCGGAGCCGGGGATCGACGAGCCGCTGTACCAGGTCGGCGGCGAACCCGATCACCAGCACCGCGAAGGTGCTGACCACCAGAACGCCCTGGATGACCGGATAGTCGTGCTCGGCGATGCCCTTCACCAGCATCCCGCCCAGCCCCGGCAGCGCGAACACACTCTCCACCACCACCGCGCCGAGGAACGTGGTGGCCAGCTCGATGCCGAGGATCGAGATGACCGGGACGGCCGCGTTGCGCAGCCCGTGCCGCCACATCGCGCCGACGAAGGACGAGCCGAGCGCCCTGGCCGTACGCAGATAGTCGGCGCCGAGCACGTCCACCGTGGCCGAGCGGACGTAGCGGATCAGCGAGGCCGACATGACCAGCGCGATCGTCACCACGGGCAGGGCCAGCGAGGTCAGCGCGGCGGCCGGGTCCTCCCACTCGTGCCGGGGGAACCCACCAGCCGGCAGCACCCGCAGCCGCAACGCGAACACCGTGACCAGCAGCATCCCGATCCAGAAGACCGGCACCGCGATGCCGAGCTGCGACACCCCGTTCAGCAGCGGCCCGTACCAGCGGTCCGCCCGGTAGGCGGCCAGGAAGCCGACCGGCACCGCGACCACCACCGCCAGCAGGAACGACAGCAGTGTCAGCGGCACCGTCACCACCAGCCGGGAGGCGATCTCCTGCCCCACGGGCAGCGTGCTGACGAACGAGGTGCCCAGGTCGAACCGGGCCAGCCCGCCCAGCCAGGAGCCGAACTGCTCGGGCAACGGCCGGTCCGACCCGATCTGGTGCCGGGCCGCCGCGATCTGCTCCGGCGTGGCCCCGACGGACAGCAGCGAGTTGGCCGGATCGCCGGGCAGCAGCCGGAGCAGCAGGAACAGCAGCGTCGCCGCCAGCAGCAGCGAGCCCAGCAGGAAGGCCGTCCGGCGCAGCAGGTAGCGCGCCATCAGCCCTTCTTGATGCCGTAGACGTAGAACTGCGAGTTCAGGCCGTTGATCGGGTAGCCCGACAGGTCCGACGACGCCACCACGATCTGCGGATAGAGGTAGAGCCAGTCGCTCGCCGCGTCCTCGGCGATCTGCCGGTTGACCTTCTTCAGCAGTTCGGTCTGCGCCTCGGTGGTCTCGGCCTGCTCGGCCTCAGTGACCCACTTGGTGACCTGCGGGTTGTCGTAGCCCCAGTAGAAGTCCGGGTCGCCGTACCAGACCACATCCCTGTCGTTGACGTGCTCCTGGAGGGTGGCGGCGAAGTCGCGGTTCTTGTACACCTTCGAGTACCACTCGTCGGCGGTGATGACGTTGATGGTGACGGTGATGCCGACCTTGGCCAGCTCGCTCTTGATGAACGCCGCCGCCGTGGGGTGCGGGTCGTAGTTGGGCGTGTCGAGCGTGAAGGCGAAGCCCTTGGCGTAACCGGCCTCGGCCAGCTCCTTCTTCGCCAGGTTCACGTCGTACGGGTTGACCTTGGTCAGGTCCTCGTACCATGGGTCGGTCGGCGGCACCATCGAGCCGATCAGGCTGCCGTAACCCGCCCAGATCGACTCCAGCAGCTTGGCATTGTCGATGGCCGAGGTGACGGCCTTGCGCACCAGCGGCTTGTCGAACGGCGCCTTCCGGTCGTTGAAGGCCAGCAGCAGCTTGGTCGTGGAATGACCGTCGCTGACCCGGTAATCCTTGTTGTCCTTGAACTGCGCGAGGGCGTCCGGGCTCTGCTCGCTGGTGACGATGTCGACGGCGTTGGTGAGCAGCGCGTTGTTCAGCGCGGTCGCGTCGGTGAAGTAGTGGAACACGACGCCCTTGTTCGCCGGCTTGGCGCCCCAGTAGCCGTCGAACCGGTCGAGGCTCAGCGTGGAGCCGCGCTTCCAGGCACCCAGCTTGTACGGGCCGGTGCCGTCTTCGGAGGTGGTGAGGTTCTTCGCCGCCGAATTGATGATCCACACGTAGCTGAGGTTGTAGACCAGCGAGATCGACCGGCTCGCCAGCTTCACCACCACGGTCGCGTCGTCCGGGGTCTCGATGCTCTTGACCGGCTTGAAGCCGCTCTTGCGCGCCGACTGCGAGTCCTTCGCGGTGACCTTCTCGATGCTGTATTTCACATCGGCCGAGGTCAGCGGCTTGCCGGAGTGGAACTTCACACCCTTGCGCAGCGTGAAGGTATAGGTGAGGCCGTCGGGGCTCACCTTGTGGCCCTCGGCGAGCAGGTTCTCGACCTTGCCGTCGTCGGTCAGCTTGAACAGGCCCTCGTAGACGTTGCCGTTGAACGCCTCCGTGACGCCCTGGCCGCCGCCGGCGGTGTTGTCGAGGTTCTGCGGCTCGTAGAGGGAGCCGATCTCGATGGTCGCGGCGGTTGGTGGAGCGGTGCTGGCGGTGACGCCCGACCCGGTGCCGCAGGCGGCGAGAGCTAGGCTGAGAGCGAGGGCCGCACCGACGATCTTGCTGGTCACGAGGATCCCTGACATTTAGGTACTAAATCGGTAGGTTTAGTAGATTATAGCCTCGGGGGCTTTCAGGCTCGGCGGCGCAGGCCCCACGCGGCCAGCACGGCGATTCCGGCGGCGGTCAGGCTCACCGCCCGGGTGAGGCGCACCGCGCGCCGGACGTCCGCCGGCTCGGGCTTGGGACCGTCGCCCATGGTCGGCCGGTGCTCGGTTCTGCCGCCGTAGACGTTCGTGCCACCCAGCGTGAGGTCGAGCGCCCCGGCGAATGCGGCCTCGCACCTGCCCGCGTTGGGGCTGGGATGGCGGTGCCCATCTCTTCGCAGTACGGCCAGCGCCTGCGCCCGGTTCGGGGCGACGAGTACGGTGATCAACCCCGTGAGCCGGGCCGGCAGGTAATTGGCCACGTCGTCGAGCCTGGCCGCCGCCCACCCGAAACGTTCGTAGCGGGGGGAGTGGTGGCCGATCATCGCGTCCAGCGTGTTGATCGCCCGGTAGGCCAGCAGCCCCGGCACGCCCGCCACGGCACCCCAGAAGAGCGGGGCCACGACCGCGTCGGAGGCGTTCTCGGCCAGCGACTCGACGGTGGCCCTGGCGATCTCGGGCGCCTCCAGCGCGGCGGGGTCGCGGCCGCACAGGTGGGGGAGGCGGGCGCGGGCCCTGGTCAGGTCGTCGTCCTCCAGCGCCGCGGCCAGGTAGGCGCCCTCGCGGGCCAGCGTGGTGCCGCCGAGCACCGCCCAGGTGGCGACGGCCGTCAACGCCGTACGGGCGACGGGGTTCGCCACGCGTTCGGCGAGCACGCCCAGGCCCGTGGCCGCGCCCGCGCAGAGGGCGACGTGTACGACGCCGTTCGGCCTGGCGTCGCCATACAGGGCCTGCTCCAGCCGGGTGGCGGCACGGCCGAACAGCGCGACGGGGTGGGCCGCGCGCGGGTCACCGATGACGGCGTCGAGCGCCACTCCCAACGCGATGCCCACCGGCCGCGAGATGTCGTTGACCGGGTGGGACTTAGCTGACCAAATGCGCATGGAGCCTATCTTCGTGCTTGTCCAGCCAGGCGGCGGCCCGGCGGATGCGCTCGCCCGCGCCGCCTGCCCACATCCTGGCCCAGCTCCCGCCCGTCGCCGCCCGGTCACGCATGACCGTGTACGAGCGCTGGAACCGGAGCCTGGCCAGCTCCAGCAGCCGTCGGCGATCGCGCGGCGGCACCCCGTACGCGTCGCAGAACAGGCGCAGCCGCGCCCCCACGTCCAGCCCGCGCTGGAGCGGCGCCAGGTCGACCGGGTCGCCGATGGGCGCCCAGTGCCTGAGCGTCGTGACGACGTCGAACAGCCGGGTCGTTGGCCGGGCCAGATCGAAGTCGATCAGCGCCCGGGGCCTTCCGTCGCGAAATATCACGTTTTGAAGGGTTAAATCGCAGTGGCCGATGACCTCCGGGGCGGCGTCGTCGTTCGAACCGCCCTTCCATCCGCCGCGCGTCAGCGGGAAGCCCCGCGTCGCGTCGTGGAAGTCGCGCAACAGCTCGGCCAGCCGTACCAGCGCCTCGTCGGTGACCGTCACCAGGCCGAGCCCGGTCGTCCCCGGAATATAGGTGAGGATCTCGCGCCCGAGCTCGTCCATGCCCACGACGCGCGGCGCGCCCTCGAACCCGGCGGCTTCCAGGTGGCGGAGCAGGGCGTGCACGGCGGGCGTCGACGGGCTCGCCGGTCTGCGGACGGTGTCACCGACCCGGACCACCCCGTCTGTCACGTCCCCGCCCTGCAAGGGGATCTCGTGCAGGAGCGTCGCGACCATGCCGAGAAAGCTTAGACCCTTTTACACCCCTCCCGCCTGGCGTTTTAGCGTGTCGCGACTCTGTGACGCGCACGCGCCCCCTAGCCTGGAGCCTCATGCCGATCATGCTGTCGTTCGCGGCATTCCTGATGACGCTGCTCGGCGGGCTGGTCGCGCATCGCGTCAGGGAACGCCGTCACCTCGTCCTCGGCGCCGCCGCCGGCGTCATGCTCGGCGTGGTGGCGTTCGACCTGCTGCCGGAGGCGCTCTCCCGCGACCCGGCTCAGCTGGGCGGGGTGCCGGTGCCGATGCTGATGTTCGCGCTGGCGTTCCTGGGCATTCACAGCGTCGAACGCTCGATGGGCATGCACGACGCCCACGAAGGCGACTACGCCTCACACCGCCACTCGCACGCGGGCGTCGGCCTCGTCGCCGGCGCCGCGCTCGTCGTCCACAGCTTCCTCGACGGCGCCGCGATCGGCGCCGCCTTCCAGACCGACACCACGCTCGCGGTCGCGGTCGCGATCGGCGTCATCGCGCACGACTTCACGGACGGGTTCAACACGTACACGATCACTTCCCTGTACGGGAACGCGCGCCGCCGGGCGCTGATCCTGCTGGGTCTGGACGCTCTGGCGCCGGTGACGGGGGCTACGTTGACGTCACTGATCGCGATTCCGGCGGGGGTGCTGGGGGCGTATCTGGGGATGTTCGCCGGGTTTCTGCTGTACTTGGCGACGTCGGACATCCTGCCGGAGGCCCACACCACCAGCCGCGCGGCGGGTCCGACGCTGCTGGCCACGGTGGCGGGGGCGGCGTTCATGTGGCTGGTGATCGCCCTGACGGACTGACTGACGTGCTGCTGTTCGTGGTCCGCTACGGGCAGTCGGCACCGAGGTTTGGTGACGTTCGGCGGCACTGAGGTTTGGTGACGTTCGGCGGCACTGAGGTTTAGTGGCGTTCGGCGGCGGCGCTGAGGTATCGGCGTACCATCTCCACGCTCTTCCACCCGGTGATCCGCATCAGATCGAGCGGATCGCCGCCCTTGTCCAGGTAGTCGTCGGCCATCGTCTGCCGGAACCGGTGCGGATGCAGCCGCCCAGGGATCCCCGCCTCCCGACCCCGCCGTTCCAGCATCTGCTGTATGCCCGTCGCGGTCAGCCGCCGCTGCCCACCCTCGGCCGTGATACCGCGTACCGGAAGCCAGAGCCAGGGCGAGGCCGCGTGCGGATGCCGCGTACGGGCCCGCAGATACCGATCGATCGCCGCGGCGGCCTTCGGCCCGATCGGCACCAGATGCGCGTCGTCACCCTTACGGACGATCCGCAGCAGCCGCCGATCCAACCACACATCCCCGGTCCGCCCGGCTTGAGTATTGTCCCGCTGATCACCGGTAGGACCGTGCCGGAGCCCGGCCAGCCAGGACAGTCGCATCCCGTTGTCCATGAGCACCCGCACGATCGCGGTATCCCGACGATCCACCCAAGACCCCCCGGAACACACCTCCAGCAGTGCCTCAAGCTCCCGATCAGCCAGCAACTCGACCGTCCGACCGGCCCCCTTCGGCGGATCGATCCCGTCCATGGGCGTCCCCGAGATCCGCTCCTCTTCCGCGATCAGCCAGTTGAAGAACACCCGCAGGTTGCGAAAATGCTTGCGCGCGTTCCCGGAACTGGTCGCGGCAGTACTGGCATCGAGAAACGCGCGCACGTTCGCGGCGTCGACCGCCTCCACCTCCACGGGCAACCCGCGCTCGGAGAGAAACCGGGCCAGGACGCGTACGCTGTCGAGGTAGCTCCGGATCGTTCCGGGTGACTTGTCAGCCGCCTGAAGGGACAATTCCCAGGAGGGCACCATGTCGAGCAGGGGAGGCGAAGGGGGCATCTGTCTTCGGGATCGTGCCATGGCCCCTCCAAATCCGATACTGTTCGATCGGCGTATGATTATGCTACCGTCTCTCCTGGTCGGCTGACATGCTGGTCAGAGGCCGAATTCGAGCGCCCTTAGCTCAGCTGGATAGAGCATCGGACTTCTAATCCGACGGTCGCAGGTTCGAATCCTGCAGGGCGCGCTTTGATCATGGTCTGACCTGCGGTTCTGTGAGATCGGATGCATTCTAGAATTTTCGTCTAGCGGTTGCGTGCTCCGTGCGTGCTCGCGCGCTTCAACCCCGCACACACCGTGATCCATTCACTGTCTCCGGCTGCTGCGGGAAGAGCAGCGGCCCCGCCTCGCCACGAGCAGGCGGCGAATGCGGGGCCGGATGCTTAATCCGACTGTCAACTCCTCAGCGAGATGAGTTTCCCGGGCGTGGCCTGGTCGTCCTCGCCGGACAGCAAGGCCGCGGTCTGCTCGGCCGCAGCCGAGGCCACCTGCGGGTAGACAGAGGTGTAGGTGTCGGCGGTGAAGGCGCTGGAGGTGTGTCCCAGCGTTTCCTGCACCACCTTCATCTCCACCCCGGCCGCCAGCATCAGCGAGGCCGCGCCATGGCGCAGGTCATGCAGTCGGACGGGCGGTAGCCCGGCCAGGTAGGCCAGCCAGAGGAATTGGTCGGAGACATTGCGCCTGCCGAAAATTACATCCGTGCTGGCTAAGCGGCATGTGAGTATTCGTGGAGGAGGCCGCCGAGTCGGTCTCGCCGGCGTATGTTCAGGTTGATGATTCGCTCGGGATCTGTGATCGAATCGGGGACGGGACGCAGCGGGGCTGCTTGGTTCAGGGCCTGATGTGCTCGGTACTGGTTGTAGAAGCGTTCGTACTCGCGCAGGGCGTGCCGAAGATGGCGTTCGTTCCAGACGAGGCAGCAGTCGAGAAGCTCGTGGCGGCAGGATTGCACCCACCGTTCCATGATCGAATTCATCCGCGGCATCCGAATGCCGGTGAGCACTGTCGTGATGTCCGCCTCGGCGAGGACCTCGTCCATGAGGGCCGGGAACTTTCCATCCCGATCTCGGAGCAGAAAGCGCGCTCTGCAGCCTGCATCGTCCAGGTCCATCACCAGGTTTTTGATCGCCTGGGTGACCCAGTTCGAGCTCGGGTGAGCGGTGGTGCCGAGCACGCGTACGCGTCTGGTGGCGTGCTCCATGACCGCCAGGACGTACTGGCGTTGTCCGCTGAGAGTGACGGTCTCGATGAAGTCGCAGGCCAGTAGGGCGTCGGCTGGCGAGCGCAGGAAGTCGGCCCACGTGGTGGAAGCCCGTTCGGGTGCCTGGTCGAGGCCTGCCTGTTTGAGGATCTCCCAGACGGTGGACGGCGCAACCTTGATGCCGAGCGTGGTGAGCTCTCCGTGGATCCGCCGGTCGCCCCAGCTCGGGTTCTCCCGAACCAGGCGCAGAATGAGGGCGCGGATGGAGCGGACCGTGGGTGGGCGCCCGGGCCGCTTGGGCTGGCAGATACGGGCGTGACGACGTTTCATCAGGTCGCGGTGCCAGCGCAGGACGGTGTTCGGCCGGACGAGAAGCCGCAGCTGGCGCAGAACGTCACGCGGCAGTGAGGTCAGGAGCGCGGCGAGGAAGGCCCGGTCCTCGGGCGCGAATCGCACTCTCGTGTCAACGCCGAGCTGGCGTTCAAGGACGCGATCTGGTGACGCAGAACGAGAATCTCCATGTCCTTGTCCCGATCACTCATGGCAGCAACCGCAGCGCGGCGAAGGGGTTGCGTCCACGGGAGTGGTGTATGGGTTAGAGCGCGTGTCGAGCACTGCGAGCGACCTCTACGGGCAGTGCCTGCATGACTGGAACGTGGGCTTCACTTCCGCGAGCTATGCTCGTCATGAGTTACCCCGCCTGTCCTGATTCCTTGGGCTGGAACACGGTGGTGCGGATGCCGTTGCCGTGGCCGGGCGCCGTACCGGCCCGGAGTTCGATGGGATCAGGTGCTGTCAAGGATGGCGTAGGCCGGCAGGTGTATGACGGCGGAGTAGACGATGTCAGGGCGATCGCCACCGCGACCCTCCTTTCGCCGGGACTCGCGATCGGACGACTGGGGAGCCGCGGGGATGGGCCTCATGGGCATCGCAACTTGCTCCATCGGTCTGGTGAGGCGGAGCGGGGCGAAATGCTGCCCCACGCGTAGGCGCGGGCCCGGATCCACCACTGCCGAGGCGCGGCCGCTCGGAAGGTACGACGAGCAGCTAAGGCTCGTGTTCTGCTGGAATGCCTGCACCGACCCCGACGACACCTATCCAGACCATCGCGACAAGGATCTAAAGGGTTGTGATGTGACCAACGGTAAGGGCTCAGAGATATACCTGCACCGGGAATTCAAAGCCCAGGGAAAGACGAACCAAGGCGCCCCAAACACTAAGTGCAACCGGATGTGGCCGAGATATTCGGACAGCGGAAAGCAGTGCGACGAGTTCCTGTTCGCATCGACTCGCGAACGGACAAACGCGCTTAAGGACAATCACCTGAATCTGTCTCTCTGCCCAATTACGGCATCCCACAATGGGGATGCGGGCAACTACCTCGATCAGGCCTACCGAGCCGATCGCGTTCTGGCTGGTGACTCGTTCACCAACAGGTTTGACACCACCATGAATAACCCAAACCCGACACGAGAACAGCTATGCGAAGTACCTGCGGTGGGCGAACTGAGCTAGCCCTGGCCTGCGGTGGAGGGTGGGGGTAGCGTTTGTCTCCTGCCTTCCACCGCAACTGCACACACTGACCTCAACCAGAGCAGCCGAGAGGTGTTTGCGTGACGTACGAACCTCTGGCTCGCTATGAGCGCATTCTCGATGAACACCAGTGGATGGACGAGAGCATGAACTGGCTGGTTGTCCAAACTCTCGGACCAGCACCCGGAAGCGTCGACTCCATCGGAGCACGCTTGTCCAAGTTAGGCGTCTGTGATGTCGACATGGAGATGGACCCCCGAGAGGGGTGGGCAGAGTATGACGGCCGACTGGCCGTGTCGGTCGACCTTCAGCAGAAAGGCTACTTCCTCTTCTCGGACACAGACCTCTACGACGAGAGCCTTATCCGTGAACTGAGTTTGGACGGATGTCGGGTCTGGGCTTTGAGAGTCGTCTTGGAGCAACACGAGATGATCTACGCCTTCGACGGCGAGATCCTCATGATGTGGAACACCTTCCGTATCACCGACCGGCCACTCGCACATGACCCGATCGACGAGGACATCCAATTCCTGCAGGAGGTCTGTGCGGAGGAGGGAAAGCGGTTCGATATCACCGCGATGATGGCAGTGTTCGAGCTAGGCAGCGGAGTCGCCATGGACGTCAACTGGGCCGGCACGCCTCGGCCAGCCGTGATCATCAGTGACCCTATCTGGTAAGCCCCTCCAAGGGTGAGGGCGCCGCCGAGCGATGTCGCTTGGACCTGGCCGGTGGCCCTGGACACCACGTCAGCAGGAGGCTCGCTGCATAATCGTGCAGGTTGAGCGGGCTGGCAGCCCGCTCAACCTGTGGCTGGTCCGCACCCATTCCGTCCCAACCGCTGGTCTGGGGCGCGGTCATGGCGGATAGACGAACTGCGGTGCGACATCAGCGAGAGAATTCGCTTGACTGCTGGACGAGGAGCGTGAGCAGGGGGCTTGCCTCGTCGCTGAGCCAACCGGGTTAGATCGGCAGGCAGTCCCGCCGGATGAAGAACCAGGCTTGGTGGTCCTTGCCGTTGCTTTTCCCGTACTTGGTCGCGTGGATCAAGGCGTATGCTCCGTCGCGGGTGACGTATCGCCATTTGACGGTGTTGCGGCTGTTTGTCGCCGCGTCGTCGACCCCGAGGGTGAGGGCTCCCGCGAGCGTGTGGGAAGGTCTGGACACTGTCCTCCAGGGTTCGACGTTGCCCCAGCCGTCGATCTTCCCGTTCTGCGCTACGCACGCGCCATGGGGGCGGAGCTTGATCGGTTGGCCGTCATTGCCTTGCGCGTTGGAGCCGATCATGCCGTTGGTGAAGCGCCGCTTGAACTCCTCACCGCTCGGATACTCGCGAGCGGGGCCGCATGCCTTGGACATGGTGTGCCCACCTGCGGTGGTCGCGTTGTAGAAGATCCAGAAGCATCGGTTCAGGTTGCCGCCTACGCGGGCCCAGGTGTAGGTCTGCCGGCCTCCGTCGATACGTACGGACCAGGGCTTGTACGCGGTGCCGATCACGAAGCTGCCCGGTGCACTGCGCAGGAGCGTGTAGTCGCTGTCAACCTTCCTCGGCGCGGGATCGGCCGAGGCGGGGCTGGCGATGGCGAGGATCAGGAGCGGTGTCGCGAGCCACATTCGCATGGGATGTCTCCTTGCCGGTCGGAGGTCAGCGGCAGGCCGGAAGGTGCATGGCCTCGACGTACCCCCAGCGGCCGGCGGCCGGCGCGTACCCGAGGATCCACTCTTCCGGACCGTGGTGGCCGCAGGCCGCGGTGGTGATGTAGAGCGAGTCGCCGGCGCGCAGGTTGCCGATCACGAATGACCTCGGCTCGCTGCGGAAGGAGCCGACGGAGCCGAGGTGGATCGGTGTGCCGGTCGGCGATCCGGTGTGCGCCGCGCTGATCGGAACGGCCTTGACCTGGTTGTTGCCGCCGATGGCCTGCAGATCAGGCAGTGGCGCGCCACTGTCGCCCTGGCTGCGCGCGGACGGGTCGGCGAGACAGGATTTGGCGATGAAACCCCAGTTGGGGTTGTCCTGCTTGGCGTAGTCGAGGACCATCGCGTACTCGTTGTAGGTGTAGCGCACCCCCACGGCCTGGCCGCTGCCCTTGCCCCAAGCCCGATCGAGGACATCCGGCTTCGGGTAGTTCTCGTGAATCGCGCAGTTGCTCTTCAGGGTCGTGCGGTGGGTGTAGTGCGTGTCCGCTGCCGTGGCGGCCACTGCCGGCGTGCCGAGTTGCGCGGCCAGAGCGATACCGAGGATCAGAGCGCTCTTACGCGGGAAGCGGGTGGCGATTTTCTGACGCAAGATCTTGCTCCTTTGTCGAGGGGAGTTGTGTCGGAATAAAGTTCCGGATCGGCCTTGTGTGACGCTCCGAATTCTTTACGGATCTCCATCGTATTGGCGAGCGTTTTCCATGAGAAAAATTCAGAAAGCGTGTGCAAATCGCTGAAAAGCCACCTAGCCTGGGGGCTCTCGTCGGGGGTCACCGCTTGGCCGAGAGGCTTGAAATGGACAATTTTCACGAAACCGGCACCGCTCCGGCGATCGCAAACAGGCAGACAGGAGAGGAGGTAAGAAGAGCGCGAGAAGCCGCAAATATGACTCAAACGGACATCGTGCGCGAGCTTGCGCGGATGGATGTGGAAATGTCCGTTTCCACGTTGTCTCGTAGCGAGAGCGGTGCCCGGGAGTTCAAGAAAGCCGAGCTCCAGGCCATCGGGGAGGTCCTCAAAGCCGAGATCGTGGCGCTGCGCCCGGCTGAGATATCGGATCCGAAGCCACCGCACAGGGTCCGTGAATTCCTCCGCCGACACGCGATCATCATCGGCGTTTCCGGGGCGTTGATAGGCGCCTTAGGGCTCCTGGGAATGATCGCGACATTGAATGGCGTACCATTGGGCAACCATTCAGATGCACGGTCGACCGCGACCGGCTGCAATCATTATCGCATCGCTGCACAGGATCTGTGGTTGCGCGACCAATATGGTGAAACGGTCGAGCAGTTGCCCCATGACCTCGACGTCACGTACCTGGGAAAGCAGAACAGAGCGGGTCACTGGGAGATCACCGCTACCGACGGGAGACACGGCTGGGTGGACTCTTCCTTCTTGAAACCCCAGTGCTGAACTACGGCCGTATTCGCACGCCTTCGCTGTCCGTCTGAGGGCGGCGCGCGGAAAGTCGGCGCTCATCGAGCCGCGTCCGCGTCCAGGCAGGTAGGGCAGCCCGCTCGGCCGATGTCAGCGGCGCACCAGTTCCCGCAGTTCCTCCATCAGCCTCTGCTCCGCCGGAAAGTTGGCCGGCTTCCCAGCGGTGGCCAGATCGCCGCAGTCGTGACCTTTGCCGGCAAGGGCTCCCGGTCGGTAAGCAAGCCGTACTGAAGGACCCACCCGGACACTCCGCGAAACTGCCAAGCGTGCCTTGGTCAGCTCCACGAGTGAGGCTAAATGTCGGTGCCCGTTGATAACTATGGCCCATCACGTTGACCGACCGACGACGATGGAGCCCCCCATGGCCACGGCCACCTTCAGAGACGAGAGCGCTACCGGCAGGTGCTCAGCCGAGATCCCCCTTCCCGCTCGGCCCGACGTGAGCCCGGCGCGCGAGCCCGTCCGCCTCGTGCCGCGGGTCGGAGCCTGACATGGGCGTCCTCGACAGTTTTCCCAAGTCCCAGGGCTACCTGCTCAACTACCGCATAGAGGGGCTGCCGCGTGAGCTGTTCGCTTTGTACGACGCGGGCGGGCGGCCTGGCGCCGACGAGGCCGGACGGAGGGCGTTCGGGATGTGGGCGCAACTGCGGCTCAGCCTGGGTGACAAGGGCGGCCGCGAGTACCCCGAGGAGGTGCTCCAGCTGGTGCGTGAGGTGGCCGATGGCGACATTTCCTGGACGTTCGAGGACACGCGCCTCCTGTGGGAGATCGCCGACGCGCTGTCGAGTTGCGGTCACACCGGCCACGCCGAGCTGTACCGGATTCCGCTGGCCGCCATCGCGACCCTCGGATACCCCGAGCGCCGTCAGATCCTTGATGACGTGCCGCCGTGGCACCCGGCCTACCGCAGCCCGGGCCGGGCCGCGTTACGCAAGGACCTGGAGCGCGTCCTGACCGAACCCCCGGAGCACGGGCCGGCCGGGGTCGTGCGCAGCCTGGTCTGGGACGGCGACCCCATCGCCCGTGCCATGGCAGGAAAGTACGCCGTCCGGCTGACCGACCCCGCCGTGCTGCCGCTGCTGAAACACTGGCGCAAGGCCAAGGCCAACAGGCCCAGCGAGCCCTGGCTCGCCAAGGTCCGCACGCTGCTCACCGACGACGGCGTGGCAGTGCTGCGCGAGATCCTCTCCCGTGTGGCCACCCACCGCGAGAGCCGCGAGCCCGGCGGCAGGGTCTTCCTCGCTCGCCGCACGGCCCTCCCGCTGCGCGGCATGCTGTGGACCTGCGAGGTGATCGACGCGCCCTGGGTGTCCACGCTGCTCGGCGACGTCGCCACGAACTGCGGCATCGGGCGCAACGGCACCGGGGGCGCCGCCGTCTGCCGTAACGAGAGACTGGCCAACGCCGCACTGAACGTGCTGGCCAAGCGGGGCGGCCTCGACACGGTGGGCGTACTCGCGCGCGTGCGAGCCAGGCTGCGCAGACCGGCCCTGCTGGCGAAGGCGTCCGATGCCCTCGACGCGGTGGCCGTACAAGAGGGGCTGAGCCACGAACAACTCGTCGACCGGACGGTCCCGGCCTTCGGGCTCGGCCCCGACGGGGTCCGGGAGGAGCAGGCCGGCGACTGCGTCGTCCGGCTTGACGTCGACGGGCCGGTGCTGCGGTTCGTCAACGCGTCCGGGCGCGTCGTCAAGTCGGCACCCCAGTCCATCCGCGAGGATCCAGTGCTCGCCGATCTCAAGGCCACGCTGAAAGACCTCAAACGCACGCAGGCCGCTGAGCGGCTACGCCTGGAGCAGATGCTCATCGTCGAACGCGAGCTGTCCTGGCAGGAGGTCGAGCAGTACTTCTTCGACCATCCGGTCACCGGCCCCTACACCCGCGCCCTCATCTGGCGGCTCCCCGACGGGTTCGCCGGGCTGCCGGCCAGGGATGGCGGCGGCTGGGCACTGGCCGGCGTGAGCGGCGAATCCGTGCGTCCGGGCGCCGACACGCCCGTCCGGTTGTGGCACCCGATCCTGGAGAGCGCCGAGGGGGTGCGCGGCTGGCGCGACCACCTGCTGGAGCGGGGGATCAGGCAGCCGTTCAAGCAGGCGTTCCGCGAGGTCTACCTGCTCACCCCTGCCGAGGAGCGCACCCGTACCCACTCCGACCGTTTCAAGGGTCACTTCGTGCGCTACGGGCAGGCCAAGGCGCTGCTGGAGCAGCGCGGCTGGAGCAAGCTGTCGATCGGTCACTGGGACTACGAGTGCGGCGGCGACATAGGGGCGGCCGTCAAGACGCTCGCCGGCTGGCAGGTGAGCTGGGGCATGCAGGTCGCCTCCGACCCCGCGCAGGATGACTGGGGCACGGCCTCCTGTGCCGCCACCGACGCGATCCGGTTCCGCCACGCGGATCTTCCCGGCGACGCGCCGCTCACCGAAGTGCCGCCGCTGGTGTTGTCGGAACTGCTGCGCGACGCCGACCTCGCCGTGGGGGTCGGGTCCCTGGGGCTCGACCAGCAGGCGGCGGCCGGGTACGACGGCTACTGGCAGTCGTACGGGTTCGGCGAGCTGAGCGAGACCGCTCGCACGCGGCGTGACGCGCTGGCCCGGTTGCTGCCCCGGCTGAAGATCGCCGACCGGGTGGAGCTGACCGACCGGTTCCTGCGTGTGCGGGGGCAACTGCGCACCTACCGGATTCATCTGGGGTCGGGCAACATCCTGATGGAGCCGAACGACGCCTACCTGTGCATCGTCCCGGGCCGCGACCGCTCCGCCTCATCGGTGTTCCTGCCGTTCGAGGAGGACGGCGGAATGTTGTCGGTCATCTTGTCGAAGGCGTTCCTGCTGGCGGACGACACCAGGATCAGCGATCCCAGCATCACCCGCCAGCTCGTCGCTGCCTAGGCCCGATGCGGTTCCACTGGTTGTAGAACCGTTCGTACTTGCGCAAGGCGTGCCGCAGGTGACGTTCGTTCCCGAGCAGGCGGCGGTCGAGCAGTTCGCGGCGGCACGACTGCGCCCACCGCTCCATGATCGAGTTCATCCACGGCATCTGCCGAGTGGACGGACGGAAGGCATCCTTGTGGCCAGCCAGGGTGCGAGCCACTGTCCGTGACCTTGACCGGTGGGGCGGGTATGGCGTGCTCCCGTTACAGGCCGATCCCAGCGGCCCAACCAGGATCGGTGCTCGCCCACATGGCCGAAGAGAAGGTGGCGCTCACTCTCGACCCGGCTAGACGTTCCCGGCCCGCACCGTGACGAATAGGGCGTCATCTGCGCCGGTAGCGACATCGTCGCCCATGAACATCACGGTGTAGATGTACTCGCCTTCCTGATCGGGCAGATCGCTGATCTTGAAGCCACCGGCTGCGGAGACCTGCACCGTGCCGAGGTCCGTACTGGTGCCGTCGGGGTTCGCGCGAATCACCAGCACCGACGGACGGGTGGGCGGCGCCTGGTCGCCGAACTTCAAGGTGCCCAAGAAGTCGAATCTCTCCCCGAGGTCCAGGACTGTGCGGCCGGACAGAGTGAGCGACGCCGGCTTACGGGCGACATCGACGGACACCGACGCCTTGCTGCCGCGCACAGTGGCGGAGCCGTGCCAGCTCACGTCGTAGCCGACCGTTCCGGCCACCGGTGGGGTGTCGGTGATGGAGAACGTGCCGTCCGCCTTCGTCTTTCTGTGGCGGAGCGTCGTGCTGGTCCCGTCCGGGAGACGGCGGGTCACCTCCAGCCTCCGCGGCCTCGGGGTCACGCCTTCGGGCAGGGTGAGCCGGCCGGTCAGCGTGACAGGCTCCAGCGCCGTCGCCTTTTGCGGGGCCGACAGGGTCACGGCCGACGGCAGCAGGGTGGCGTCCTCCAGCCGCCACAGACGCAGGTTGGTGGTGCCGGAGGTGTAAAGGACGCTGAAGACGTCGTTGCCGGCGATGGTCATGGTGAGGATTCTGGGGGTCGGCCATCCGCTGGGGATCTTCTGCGAGTACGTAAGCGCGCCCGTGGCCACGTCATACAGTTCGACGCCTCGATCGCCCCACGACCAGCCGCTTGCGAGGTGGCCGCCATCCGGGCTGACGGCGGTGCCGGCCACCGAGCCCCGGACCGCCGGGTTCTTGCCGTAGTCCCGTAGCTTCGTCAGGCTCGCGAGGTCCCAGGACTCCAGCCCGCGCGGGAACGCAAGGACGGCGGTGGAGCCGTCCGGGGTGATGTCGAGGCGCGGCTGGGTGCTCGTGGCCGGGTCGTCCCCGTCGATCTCGCCGCGCAGAATGGCGGAACCGGTGCTCACGTCGTACACCCGGACATCGGCGGAGGATGTGTTAGGAGCGGTGGACAGCAGGGTGTTCCCTGCGACGGCGATCGTGGGCGTATAGGACTGCCCCGTCAGGACCGTGACCGGTTGCGGGGCCGGGGACGACACGTCGAGACGGGTGACGACACCGCCGGTGTACAGGTCACACCCGTGGGCCGTCCACAACGTCTGCCCGGACAGTGCCAGGTCGCTCAGGCACGAGTACGCCGTGAAGTCGAACCGCCGGGTGACCGCCAGGGCGGTGGCGTCGATCTCCACGACTTCGCTCGAGCCGGGCAGCGTCGCGTATGCGCGGCTGCCGTCCGGTGCCGCAACGACATCGTCCACACCGGCGAGGCCGGTGACCGCGCCGATCAGCACGCCTTCGGTGTCGGTGACCACGACGCGGTCACCGGCGGTCACGAAGACCTTGCCTCCTCCCGCGGCCACCTCACTGTGGTCGGCGCCACTGGTGCTGACGCCGAGGTCGGTCATCGAGTCGGCAGCCGAGACCGTGGGCGCCGCGGCGACGATGAGCCCGGCCGTCATGGTCATGGAGCCCACGAGGGCGATTAATCGGCGGGCCGACCGGCTGACGTCCGGCCGTTTCGAGGGTGAGAAGCGCACGTGTACTCCGCTCTGAGCAGGAACAACACATAAGGGAACGCCATGATCAAGCCAGAGATCCGGCATCCGGTCAAGATCGTTGACGGTCACCACGTGATCACGTGACGCAACCTCGCTGCCCACCCTGCTTTCGAGCGGGACCGGGTCGTTGGCAGCACACCGGGCGGTCGACCCGCACTTTCTGGATTAGTCAGCCTGGAACAACGACAGATTTTGCTCCCTACCAGGGCTTGTCGGTATGCCCGAGAATGTCCGCCATGGGTTCCCCATTGATCTTGGCCAGTCTGCCTTTCGCCATCGGCATCGTCATGCTCGGCCTGGGTCTCAGCCTGACTCTGGACGACTTCCGGCGGGTCGGCCAGTATCCGAAGGCGGCCGCGGTCGCGTTGCTGTGCCAAATCGTGCTGCTGCCGGCGATCTGCTTCGGCCTGGTGCTCGCCTCCGGGCTTCCGCCGGAACTGGCGGTCGGGATGCTGCTGGTCGCGGCGTCGCCCGGTGGCCCCACGGCCAATCTGTTCAGCCACCTGTTCGGCGGGAACGTCGCGCTGAATGTCACGCTCACCGCGATCAACTCGGTGCTGGCCGTGATCGCCCTGCCGATCGTGGTGAACCTCTCGGCCGGGTATTTCTTGACCGACTCCGGCGGGGCCGCCCTCGGGCTGCAGTTCGACAAGATGTCGCAGGTCTTCTTGATGGTGCTCGTACCGGTCGCGATCGGGATGCTCCTACGCGCGTGGGCGCCTGAGGTGGCGCGGCGGCTCAACCTCCCCGTTCGGGTGCTGTCGGTCGTGGTGCTGGTCGGGGTCATCTACGCCGTGTTGTACGCGGAGCGGGCGAACCTCGTCGACTATTTCGTCTCGGTCGGGTTGGCCGCGTTGGTTTTCAACATCGTGAGCCTGCTGATCGGCTACAGCGTGCCGCGCCTGGCGGGTGTCGATCACCGTGCGGCGACCGCGACCGGGTTTGAGATCGGCATCCACAACACCGGGCTCGCCATCACGGTCGCGCTGAGCCCGACGCTGCTGAACAGCGCCGAGATCGCCATTCCGGGCGCGGTGTACGGCATTGTCATGTTCTTCACGGCGACCGGGTTCGGCTGGTTGATCAGCCGGCGAGCTCGAAGGTCGGTCGCCCCTTCTGCGGCCGATCCCGGGCCCATATAATCGGTGCACGCTGCGGTGCGAAACGGGTCGTAAGCTGACAAATTTGTCATGTCCATCCGGGAGTCGACGTGACCGGGCCAGCCCATCCCGTTCGGCACGACGGTGAAGGTCCGCCGACCGGTGCTGGTTCGCTGCGACTGCAGATCCTCGGTTCGCTGCGGCTGTGGCGCGATGGCGCCGAACTGGACACCGGCCCCCGACAGCAGGCGCAGCTGCTGGCTCTGCTCCTGGCGCGCGTGGGCCATCCGGTCAGTACGAGAGAATTGATCGACCTGATGTGGGCCGATGACGCCCCCGCCAGCGCGCTCAATCTCATCCAGAAGTACATCGGGGCGTTGCGGCGGGTGCTCGAGCCCGCTGTCCCTGCCCGGGCAGCCGGTACGTACCTGCACCGCCGCGGCAACGCGTACGTGTTCAGCGCCGGCTCCGGCACGCTGGATCTCGTCACGTTCCGGGAACTCCTCAACGGCGCCCAGGCCGCCCACGCCCAGCAAGCTCGCGAAGTGGCGCTCGACGACTACGTCAAGGCGCTCGGCCTCTGGCGTGGCCCCGCGGGGGATGGATTGTCCTATGGATTGACCGCGATGCCGATCTTCGCCGCCCTCGACGACGAGTTCTACGCCGCCTGCGTGGCAGCGGCCGAACTGGCGGTGTCGTTATGCCGACCGGAGCGGGTGATCCCGCCGTTGCAGCTGGCCGCGTCGATGGCACCGTTTCACGAACCCGTACATGCCGGCCTCGTCACCACCCTCGGCGCCGCTGGGCGGCAGGCGGAGGCGCTGTCAGCGTTCCACGCGGTCCGTGACCGCCTCGCCGAGGAACTCGGCATCGACCCCGGTTCGGCGTTGCAGGCCGCGCACCTGCGCGTGCTGACGCAGAGTCCGACATCGCCGGTGGTGACGAGCACGGAGAGCGAGGGCGACCGCGCACCGGCGAGGCAGACGGGCGGCCTGGTCGGCCGGGACGAGGAACTCGGCGTGCTGCGGCATGCCATCGAGGCGGCGCTCACCGGCCGCACCGGGCTTGTCATCGTCGAGGGCGAACCGGGCTCGGGTAAGACGCGCGTGCTGGAAGAGGCCGCTGCCGGCGCGGACCGGCGTGGCGCGCTCGTCGTCAGGGCTTCCTGTTTGGAAGGCGACGGAACACCGTCGATGTGGCCATGGGAGCAGGCGCTCGCCGTCGTCCTCGACAGCCTGCCCGTGTTGGCGCGCGAGAAGTGGCTGGCCAGTGAACTCGGGCGCCTCCTCGAATCTCGAGACGATGACGCCGCGCCGCCGGTTTCGGGCGGCCGCGCCCAGTTCCGCCTGTACGAGCAGGTCGTCACCTTCATCGGCCAGGCCTCGGCAGAACGGCCGATGCTGCTCGTGATGGATGATCTTCAATGGATCGATGCCACTTCGCTCCAGTTGTTCAGCCATCTGGCGGCCCGGCTACCCACCGGCACCGCGATCATCTGCGCCCTTCGCGACCGCGCACCCACACCCGGCCCCGACCTTTCGCGGGCACTGGCCGCCGCCAGCCGGTTGCCCAGCCACCGCAGGATCCAACTCGGCCCGCTCAGCCTGACCGACGTGGCCGAACTCATCCGCCGCGAGACCGGCCACGAACCCGGCGCGGACATCGCCCGCAACATCCACGTTCGCACCGCCGGCAATCCTTTCTTCGTCCGCGAACTCTCGCGGCTCCTCAGCGATAGCGGCGCGCTCAGCGATCGTGGCGCGCTCAGCGACGACGACGCATCGGCCCGGGCCGGGGTGCCGTCCACCGTACGAGACGTCGTCCGCGATCGGATGGCGAGCCTCGACGACGGCGCCCGCCACCTGCTGCGCGTCGCCGCGCTGATCGGCCGCGAGGTCGACCTCGGTCTCCTCGCCCGCGCCGCCGGAGTCGACGTCGCCGACTGCCTCGAACGCCTCGAACCGCTGCGCGCGCTCGGCCTGCTCGAAACGGGGCCGGAGAACCCGTTCTCGTGGCGCTTCGCGCACGACCTGGTTCGCGAATCGATCACGGAGACAACGGAACAACTGCGGGCCGTCCGGCTGCACCTGCGTGTCGCGGACGCGCTCGAAGAAAGCCAGGCGGAGGACGAGTCCATCACCGAACGCCTCGCCTTCCACCTGTCGGCCGCCGGCCCCCTCGCCGACCCGGTTCGTACCGTGGAAGCGCTGAAACGCGCCGGTCGTCGCGCGGCGACCAAGCTCGCGTTCGCCGCCGCCGATCGGCACCTGGAATCGGCCGCCCAGATCGCGCGGACCGCCAAGCTTCCCGAACTCGAGCTCTCCGCCCTCTCGCTGCTCGCGATCGCCCCGCGCCGGCAAGCCGGGTTCGGCGGCACGACGTTCGATCTGCTGGAGCGTGCGGAGCACCTGGCCCGCCAACTCGGCCGGGATGTGGACGCCGCCGGCCTCCTCTTCGCTCGCCTGTTCGGGGCCTACACCTTCCTGGAGTGGGACCGCGTTCGGCTGGTCCGCCGGCTGTACGAGCAAGGGGAGGCGTCCGCCGATCCGGTCATCCGTGTGTACGGCCGGCAAGCCTGGGGCCTGCACCAGTGGGACATCGGCGACATCGGCGCGGCATACCGATGCCTAAGCGAGAACAACCCCGCCCTGCTCGACGGGGTCGTCTCCGCGCACAGCGATACCCCGATCCGGCGTGACGTCTCGGGTGAGTGGCCCGGCTGGCACGCCGTCGTGACGGCATTACATGGTGACGTCGGGACGGCGGAGACCATCATCGACAAGTGGAACGGCCCCGACGACTCGTACGCGGTCGCGACCTGGGCCTACTACACCACGATCATCGCTTCGATGGCCGGTGACGCGGGCTGGGTGATGCGCACGATCGAGCGGTGGATGGCCGTGGGCACCGGCCGCGCGGCCATCCAGCAGGAGCACTACATACGGCTGAACTGGTACTGGGCCCGTGCCCTCGTCGGCGATGACCCGGCCGTCATCGCGGCGGAGGCCGACCAGCTCCTGGCCGGGACGATGGTCGACCCGCCGCGGTGGGGCGTCGCCTACCATCACGCGCTGATCGCCGAGATGTGGCTGGCCGCGGGGATGCCGGACGAGGCGGGCATCGCCCTCGATCGAGCGGACCAGGCCCTCGACGCCTACGGTCAACGCTACGCCGAAGGACTTGTCCTGCTGCTGCGGGCGCGCCTGCTCCACGCCCGCGGCGAGCCCGCGGACGTCGTACGAGCCGCTGCGGAAAAGGCCCGCGACCGGTCCCATGAACGCGGGTCTCACCTGTTCGCCCGCCGTGCCGAGAAGTTCCTCGCGGTATTCGGCCGGGGCGGCGAGTAGACGCTCCAGGTGTGAAAGCCCAGCCCGATGCCCCAAACGACTATCGACCACACCGGCCAGAAGTGGCTTCTCGAGTCGTAGCGAAACCACACCACGACCTGGGTCAGATTGGACAGGACATAAAGAGCCAGGTGAATCCGTAGACCCCACTTCCTGGCCGTCTCGCTCTTCTGTGTGTTCATGCCCGCAGGCTAGATCGACGTACTTGTCAAAGACTGAGGCGTACTTCCCGAAGACTGACCTACCGGGTTCAGCGATCGTCAACTATTCGAGATCTACTCTGACCTGCAATCGAGGTGCCAATCGCAAACCTTTGAAAGGACCACGCTATGACGACGACCCGCCGAGCGGTGCTGGCCGGATCCGCCGCGGTCGCGACCGGTGCCCTGCTGGGGACATCCGAGGCGCAGGCGCAGCCCCGGCCGGGAGCCAAGCCCAAACCCACCGTGGTGCTCGTGCACGGCGCGTTCGCCGATTCCTCCGGCTGGAACGACGTCAGCGCCAGGCTCATCCGCGAGAACTATCCGGTGATCGCCCCGGCGAACCCGCTGCGTAGCGTGGCCGCCGACTCCGCCTACTTGGCCTCCCTTCTCGCCACGCTCAGCGGCCCGATCGTCCTGGCCGCGCACTCTTATGGCGGAATCGTCATCACGAACGCCGCGACTGCTAACCCGAACGTGAAAGCGCTGGTCTACGTGGCCGCGTTCGCCCCTGACCAGGGTGAATCGCTGCTGGATCTGCAGAACAAGTATCCGGGAAGCAAGCTCAATGAGGCGGCGCTGGACTTCCGTCCTTATGGTGATGGGCTCGTCGAGGGATACATCAAGAAAGAGGTATTCCACGACGTCTTCGCCGGGGACGTGCCGAGGGCGACCACCAACCTGATGCAGGCCGGCCAGCGGCCCGCTGACACGCGCACGCTCGGAGAGCCGTCCGGCGCCCCGGCGTGGAAGACCATTCCCTCCTATTACCTGATCGCCAGGAACGATCAAGTGCTCCCCGTCGCGGCCCAGCGGTTCATGGCGCGGCGGGCCGGGGCACGGGCCCACGAGGTCGGCGCCTCGCACGTCGCGATGATCTCGCAGCCCTCCATGGCCGCCGACCTCATCAAGAGCGCCGCGCGCTGACGTCTCAAGGGGACGGCGACGTTCGAGCCGGCGGCCGGTCCCAGTGATTTGGCGTGTCCTACTGTTCCGGCCCGGTACGACGGAGGAACTACATGAACGACGGTACGGCGCGGCGCGGGCCGGTCCTGAACGACGAGCAGTTCCGCCGGCTCGCCGCGTACGGGGAGGTGGAACACGCCGAGGCCGGTCGGGATCTGTACGTGTCCGGCGACGACTCCTACGACTTCTTCCTGCTCCTGACGGCGACCGTGGACATCGTCCGGGACGCGACGGCGATCGAGCCGGAACGTCTGATCTTCCACGGTGGCCCCGGCGACTTTCTCGGCGAGCTCAACCTGCTGACCGGTCAGCACGTCTACCTGACCGCTCGGGTGGTGTCCGCCGGGACAGTCGTGCGGATCGGGGCGGCGAAGCTGCGCCGGGCCCTCGCCGAACAGGATGACATCGCCGACCTCGTGCTGGCGGCGTTCCGGGAACGGCGCGAGGTCATCCGCTCGGCCGCCGGCGACGTCCTGGAGATCGTCGGTCAGCCGGAAACCGCGGCGACTTTGGAACTGCGCACCTACGCGACGCAGCTGCTCCTGCCCCACACCTGGCGCAGCGCGACCTCGCACCCAGGACGTTCGCTGATGACAGCGGCCGGGCTCACGGCAGACGACCTTCCGGCGGCGATCGTCGGTGGTTCGGTGCTGCGGCGCGCGACGTCAAGAACGCTCGCGGAGCTGCTCGGCCTCATCTACCGGGCCGACGAATATCCGGTCGATCTCGTCGTGGTGGGCGCCGGCCCGGCGGGGCTGGCCGCCGCCGTGTACGGGGCGTCCGAAGGCCTCGTCACCGTGCTGCTGGATCGAAGCGGGCTCGGCGGCCAGGCCGCCAAGAGCGCCCGGATCGAGAACTACCTGGGCTTTCCTCACGGTGTCAGCGGTGCGAACCTGACCCGCCTGGCGATGATTCAGGCACTCAAGTTTGGTGTACGGATCCACTCGCCGTGCGCGGTGACCGGTCTCGATCTCTCCGACGATCGACGGCCGACCGTCCTGCTGGAGGACGGCGTACGCATTCCGTGCCGCGCGGTGATCGCGGCGACCGGAGCCCATTACCGTCGTCTCGACATTCCCCAGTGGGCGAGGTTCGAGAAGTCCGGCTGCATCCGGTATGCGGCGACCGAGCTGGACGTCCGCGAGTACGAGCATCACCCGGTGGCGGTCGTCGGAGGCGCCAACTCGGCCGGGCAGGCAGCCCTGTCCCTCGCCGCCCACGGCGCGACGGTGGATTTGATCGTGCGTGGCGCCGATCTCGAGGCTGGGATGTCTGCCTACCTGACCGACCGAGTCCGTGCCCATTCGCGGATCCGCACCCACGCTGATAGCACGGTCCGCGAACTGGCCGGAGATGGCACCCTCACGTCGATTGTCGTCGAGAGGCCGGGCGAGCGGCCGGAACGGCTGGCTTGTCACGCGTTGTTCTGCTTCATCGGAGCCGACCCCGTGTCGGGCTGGCTGTCCGGCGTCGCCAAGGCCGACGACGGCTTCGTCCTCACGGACAGTCGGCTTCCCACCGGCTCGTCCGGCCCGCGGCTTCCGTTCCAGACGAGCGCTCCCCGGGTCTTCGCGGTCGGCGACCTCCGCTCGGGCTCGACGAAACGAGTGGCCACGGCCGTCGGCGACGGCGCGAGCGCGGTCTCCTCCGTACACGTGGCGCTCACCGGCGACTGACATGTCCATCGCCCGTCCTGACCTCCATTGAACCGACGACCAGCCCATGCGCAACCTGCGCCCTTAAGGAGCATCAAATGCCAACCCGCGTGAACCGGCAGACCGTCGATCTGTCCGCCTATCCAGACCTCATCGTCCTTTACCTCGGTATGCGAGTGAATCGCCTGTACGGGATCCGGACCTTCTTCAGCTTCGGCAGGAAGATCAGCGGGTCGGTCGCGGGCAAGCCGGACGGGCTGCTGCTGCACGAGCCCGTGTACTACTCGTTCTTCCCGATGAACATGGGGATGCGCCAGTACTGGCGGGACCTGCCGTCGCTGCTCGCCTTCGCCCGGTCCGAGCCGCATCGGGAGTGGTGGCTGGACTTCCTGCGGGACTCGGGCGGCACCGGTTTCTGGCACGAGACGTACTCGGTCAGGGGTGGCATGGAGGCCGTCTACGACGACGTTCCCAAGCCGCTCGGGTTTGGCCGGTTCGCCGGAATCAGGCGCGCTCGCGGACCCATGTTCGGTTCCGCGGCCCGGTTGGGACGCTCCGACGACGGCGGCAACCCGGTCCTGAGCGAGACGGAGCTCTACGAGTCCTAGCCGGCGAACTGTGTCCGGGCCACCAGCGCCAGGGGCGCCACCAGCGCACACGTGACGGTTGCCGAGACGATCCAGCGCGACCACACGGCGCGCGGGTGGCGGCAAAGCAGCATGACCGCGTGGGCGGGCAAGACGAACGGAAACCGCATCGCGGTCTCGCCCGTGCCCGCGAGTGCGGAGACCATGTGGAGCATCACGTAATAGAGGCCATGCGCCAGGTCCATGTGGCGTAGAACTGTGGGCAAGTCTGTCAGGGGACGGCTGGCGATCGACACCGCTACGGCCTCATCGGCCCAGTAAGAGGGACCATTGATCCGCCACAGGCCGAGAACCATGGCGATCACGGCCGGAACAGCGACGACCCACACGGAAGCGCCAGGCGCCCGCACTCTCGACATGTCCCCCGAAGCAGGCTGGCG
Source organism: Nonomuraea sp. NPDC049028 (assembly GCF_043197735.1). NCBI lineage: Bacteria > Bacillati > Actinomycetota > Actinomycetes > Streptosporangiales > Streptosporangiaceae > Nonomuraea > Nonomuraea sp. NPDC049028. Next base: position 253,631 of record NZ_JBICTR010000003.1, on the reverse strand, counting down.
CCCAGCCGGGCCGACGTCCGTCTGGTCGGCCACCACCCCGTCACGGCAGGTCCAGGACCGACACCATCGCCGCGGTGTTACTCAACTGCCCGCGCGGCAGGTCTGGCCGTATAGTGACATCACGCGTCGTCCGTATCGATCAAAAGGGAGCTATGGCCAAGGTCGGAATCAGTGACGTCGCCGCTCGTGCCGGGGTCAGCGAAGCGACCGTCAGCCGTGTGCTCAACCGTCGGGGCGTGGTCGCCGCCGGCACGCGCCGTGTCGTGGAGGACGCGATCCGCGAGCTGGGATACGACCGCGGCGGACAGAGTCAGCTCGTCATCGTCCTGACTCCGGGCCTCGCCCAGCCCTTCTTCGGACGGCTCTGCGAGCTGATCGAATCGGCGTTGGCGCCCCAGGGGTTCAAGGCCGTCGTGTGCTCCACGACGGTGGGCGGGTTGCAGGAGATCGACTTCATCACCTCCACCATGGATCTGGGCATCGCGGGCGCGGTCTTCGCCTCGGCGAGTAACACCCTGATCGGCGTGGACCCGGCGCCATACCGGCTGCTGCAGGAACGCCAGATCCCGTTCGTCTCGATGAACGGCGCGATCGAGGGCCTCCCGGCCCCCAGCTTCTCCACGAATGACAAAGTGGCGGCGGCGCTGGCCGTCGAGCACCTGTGGAACCTCGGCCACCGCGACATCGGCATGATCGTCGGCCCGGTGGGCAACCGGCCCAGCGAGCGGCGCCTCGACGGTTTCGTCGAGGCGATGAGCTCACGTGGCGTGGATGACCCGCGGCGACTCGTCGCGCGCCAGGTCTACAGCGTCGAGGGCGGAATGTCGGCCGCCGAGACCCTGCTCGACCAGGGTGCGACCGCGATCGTCGCCGCGAGCGACTACATGGCTTTGGGTGCGATTCGTACGGCGGGGCGCCGCGGTCTGTCCGTGCCAGGCGACGTGTCCGTCGTCGGCTACGACGACTCCCAGATCATGGGATTCGTCGATCCGCCCCTGACGACGGTCCGGCAGCCGATCGAGCGGATCGCGCAGGCGATCTCCGCCACCATGGTGCATCTGGTCAACAGGCGGCCGGTGCCGGCGGGGGAGCTGATGTTCGACCCCGAGCTGATCATTCGCGGCTCGACGGCCGCCCCACGCGCATAGATAGTCGCCGATCGATCGCGGCACAGCAGGCTGACCGCTGCCGCTCGCTGATGGCCTAATTCACCGTCGCCGCCCCATTCGTCCGATGTCGCCAGTGTGACGGCATCGGCGCTCGTACCTGCTCACGGGGTGTGTCCTCCGCTGATGGCTGCCCGGCCGATGGGGGCTGCCTGCCGCTACGGCGGGCTGTGTGACTCCTGCCGACCCCACGATGGGCTGTCGCCCGGGGCGCGGGCTCCTTGAGCGTGTGGCCGTCCTGTAACGCACTGCGTTGCCCTACTGTTGACGTGTTTATGACGTGTATGTAACACTCCCTTTTCATGACGAAGCAGTCACCACCTGCGGCGCATGCCACACGGTCTGGCCAAAATCACCCACCATGGCACCTTCGGGTTGATTCGAGCATGCACGATCTTGTCGAATCTTTCATTTGGGCGTCACGTCGTTCGCGTGAGTGGGTTCAGACCGGACGGGACCCGAGATATCTCCCGAGTTACTGGGCCGGTTTGACGGACCGGCCGATGTTCTATTCGAGAGACCTCGCCCACCAAATGCTCGGCGCGCATCTGCTGGGACTGGACGTGGAGAACCTTTCGATGCTCCGGCATTTCGCCGGATCGTCGAACGGCGCCCGCGGCTGGTATCCGTTGTGGGCCTTCGAGTTCGACGGCACGCCGGCCGCCATCGACTACCACTCGGATGACGACTTCGTACGAGAGATCCCGGCGCCATTCGAACTCGTCGAGAAGGCGGTCGAGCAATATCGCTGGACGGCGGACGACCGATTCCTGCTCACTCCGGAGATCGCGGCGTTCGTACGCAGCACGATGACGTCGTTCGTCGACGCCCATGATCCCCTCGGGACGGGTGTCGCCGGCGAAGGCGGCAGCGGGGACATCTTCCGCGGAACGGCGACCTACAACGAGGGGGAGCGGCCACCGCACCTCCTGGTCGCCGCCGACGGGATCGCCAGCCAATGGGCGGCGCACCTGGCGCTCGGCTCCGTCACCTTCGACGAAGAGTTCGCCGCGTGGAATCGTGCGCGGGCCGAGCAGTTGGCCGAGCACTTCTCGACATCGTGGTGGTTGCCCGGCGACCAGCACTACACCGCGGGCTTCACCGCCGACGGACCGACCGGCGGGTTCCGGCTGGAGAGCACCTGGTTCCCCGCACTCAAGGGGATCATGCGCGACGACCAGCGCTCGAGCGCGCATCTCGACTTCCTGCGATCCGGCCTCGCGGCGACGCCGCCGACCAATATCGAGGCATTCACGTACCTTCCGGAGGCGTTCTTCCGGTACGGATGGGACGACGAGGCGTTGCGCTGGATGCGATACCTCGCGGACTCCAGGGCGGACTATCCCGAGGTCCCCTTCACGCACGTCGCCCATGTCGCGGTCGGCCTGACCGGGCTGGAGCCGGGCGCCCAGGAGGGCGTCGTCCACACCCGCTCGCATCTGCCGGCCGGGGAGTGGATCGAGGTCGGAGATGTTCCGGTCGGTGGTTCCGTCGTCGGGCTGCGGCACGAGGCCAGGGAAGCCACCGAGTTCGAGGTGACCGGCGGACCAGGCGTGACCTGGACCTCCACCTGGGACGACGGGCACGTCACCACGGTCGACGTGCCGAACGGTTCACGCGTACGCGCGGCTGCCGACGGCAGCGTCGTCGTGCTTCGCGGGCAGCGATAGATCACTGACAAAGGAGACCCCCCTTGCACCGAAAGGCACTCGCTGCCGTCACCGCCGCCTCGTTCCTCGCGCTCGCCGCTTGTAGCAGTGAGACCAGTGGTGGAGGAGGCTCGGCCGGGACCACCACGATCAGTTACGCCTTCTGGGGGACCACCGACGAGGCCGCCACCATGAAGGCGATGATCGCGGCGTTCGAGAAGGCCAACCCGACGATCAAGGTCGAGCCCAACTGGATCCAGAGCGACTACGAGCAGAAGCTCCAGACGTCGATCGCCGGGGGCGACGCCCCGACCGTGGCGGAGATCTCAGATACCTCGCTGCCGAGCTTCGCCAACGCCTTCAAGCAGGTCGAGGTCGACAAGAGCGTCTACTACTCCCCGGCCGTCCAGAGGGCGGGGACGTTCGGCGGGGCCGACTACGCGGTGCCCTTCGTCGCGAAGAGCAAGGTCTTGGCCCTCGGCAAAGACGCCTTCGACAAGGCCGGCGTCGCCGTCCCGTCCGGGACGACGCCGATGACGACCGCGGACTTCGTGTCCGCGGCCAAGAAGTTGACGTCGGGATCGGGCGCGAAGAAGGTCTATGGCTCCGCGCCCCTTTGGTACGACGGCTGGCTGATCGCGGAGGGCGGCTCGTACTACAGCGCGGACGGCAAGCAGTGCACCATGGGCAACGCCGACGGGATCCGCGCCGCCCAGACCGTGGTGAACGCCGTGAAGACCGACGGCTTCGCGCCCAACCAGGCCGACGCCCAGGGGCAGGACATGTTCCAGTGGCTCGCCGACGGCAAGGTCGCGATGCTGCCCGACTTCGGCCCGTGGAACATCGCCAAGATCGCCGCGTTGGACTCCTCGAAGTTCCTCATCGTGCCGTTGCCCGGCAAGGGCGAGCCCATGGAGGTCGACAGCCTGGGCATCGCGAAGGACGCGAGCGAGGCGGAGACCGCCGCGGCGAAGACCTTCACGAAGTTCATGAGCTCGAGCCCCGACGCGCAGAACCTCCTGGCGACGACGAAGTCCGCGCTCGGCATCCCCGTCATCGAGGGATCGCTCGACGCCTTCAAATCCATCGCCCCGAAGGTGAACCTGCAGGCCTTCATCGACGCCGTCAAGAACGCGGTCACCACGCCCGCCGTCAAGGACAAGGTGCGGATCGAGAGCGCCTTCTCAGGTGACCTGAACTCACGCACCGCGATCGGGTCCGGCACCGAGGATCCGGCCGTCGTACTGCCGCAGCTTCAGGCCGAATGCCAGAAGTTGCTGGACGCGGCGCAGTGACGGTCACCGAGCGGATCGCGTAGAGGGGGATCGCGGCATGTCAGGCATCGTGGATGGGCTGTCGGGATTCCTCGAACGGCTGCGCGTCGACGAGGGGCTCAGGCCCATCCTCTCCCTGGTCATCATCTTGGCCATCGTGTTCGGCCTCATCGGCGCCGGCCTGTGGGGCGCCCTCCGGGCGCGCTGGATCTCGCGGAACACCGCCGCGTTCTGGCTCTTCGTCTCCCCGTGGATCGTCGGCTTCGTGATCTTCACGGGTGGGCCGATGGTGTACTCCCTGGTCCTGTCCTTCATGGACTGGGACCTGATCGATCCGGCGAAGTTCACCGGGCTCGCCAACTACAAGGAAGCGCTCTCGGACCCCGCGCTCGGTCAGGCGATCAAGGTCACCCTGACGTACGCCGTCGTGAGCGTTCCCCTGCAGACGCTGCTCTCCCTGGGTGTCGCGCTCCTGATGAACGTCCGGGTCCGCGGGGTCAACGTGTTCCGGACCATCTGGTACCTGCCCTCGCTCGTGACGGGAGTGGCCCAGGCGGTGCTGTTCATCTGGGTCTTCCACCCCAGTTACGGCCTCGTCAACGGGGTGCTCCGCCTGTTCGGCGTCGACGGACCCAAGTGGCTCTTCGACGCCGACTGGGCCCTGCCCGCGGTGATTCTCATGAGCCTCTGGACGGTCGGCGGGAACATGATCATCTATCTCGCCGGCCTGCAAGATGTGCCGAAGAGCCTCTATGAGGCGGCCTCGATCGACGGCGCCGGGCGCCGGCACTCGTTGTGGCACATCACGCTTCCCCAGGTGAGCCCCGTCATCTTCTTCAACGTGGTCACGGGTCTCATCGGTGCGATGCAGACCTTCACCCAGGGCTACGTGGTCACGCACAACGGGGGCGGCCCGTCCGACTCGCTCCTTTTCTACGTCCTGTACCTGTACCAGAACGCGTTCTCCTTCTTCCAGATGGGATACGCCTCCGCCCTGGCCTGGATCCTGTTCGCCATGATCATGGTGCTCACGGCGCTGGTGTTCCGGGGGAGCGCTTTCTGGGTCTACTACGAATCGCAACGGCCGAGGGAGCGGAGGCGGCGTGTCCATGTCAGCTAGCGCGGAGGGGGCGCGACCTCGGCCGCTCGGGCCCAAGGTCTTCGCGGTCACCCTGCTCGTGGTCGGGTCCGTCGTCTTCGTCTACCCCTTCCTCTGGATGATCGCGACCGCGCTGCGGACGCAGGCGGGCGTGTCGCAGGGCGGGGTGTCGCTCTGGCCCATCCAGTGGCAGTGGTCCAACTTCTCCGACGGCCTCGGCTCGTTTCCCTTCTGGACCTACCTGCGCAACTCGGTGCTGAGCACGCTCGTCCCGGTCGTCGCGGTGGTCTTCTCGTCCTCGCTCATCGGGTTCGCGTTCGCGCGGATCCGGGTCCGGGGCTCCGGGGTGCTGTTCGCGATCGTGCTGTCGACGATGTTGCTTCCCGGAGAGGTGACGATCGTCCCGCAGTTCATTCTTTTCAAGAATCTCGACATGATCGATACGCTGTGGCCGATCATCGTCCCGACCTTTTTCGGCTCCTCGTTCTTCATCTTCCTCTACCGGCAGTTCTATCTGCGATTGCCGGACGCGCTGACGGATGCCGCCCTCATTGACGGCGCGGGCTGGTTCCGCATCTGGTTCTCGATTTACCTGCCGCTTTCCCGGCCCATCGTCATCGCGACCGCGGTGTTGCAGTTCATGTCCTACTGGAACAACTTCTTCCAGGCCGCGATCTATCTTTCGACGGAGCGGTGGAAGACGCTGCCGCTCGCCCTGGCGGGTTTCCAGTCCGTACACGGCACGAACACTCCACTGCTGATGGCCACCACCCTGGTGGTCACCTTTCCCTGCGTTCTTCTTTTCTTCTTCGCGCAGCGTCACATCATCGGCGGAATATCATTCACGGGGATCAAATGACGGAAATCGAAACGCCTGCCACGGGTGCCTCCTGGCTACCGGGGTGGACCCACTCGGAGCCTGAGGCGCCTGTCCCGCTGGGCGCCGATCACTCCGGCGCGGGGCTCCTGCTGCGGGCGACGCGGCCGGGTGACGTGCGCGAACTGCGGGGCGGAGTCTTCGAGGTCGTGTTCCGCACGCTGGGCGAGCCGCTCAGTCTTACCGTGACGATCCCCGCGACCGACGCGGGCGCGTGGTGGCGTCCGGGCAGCACCGAGCCGCACGCGACGATCCCGCCGTCGTGGGGGGCGCCGATCGACGCGACCGCCCTGCGGGGCCTTCCGCTCGGGGCTCTGCTCGGCTCGCGCGACGTCACCCGTCTGGTCTACGCGGTCGACACCGGGCATAGCGAGACACAGGTGCTGGCCGGCCTGGTGGAGGAGACCGCCGACTTCGTGATCAAGATCGCTGTCGGCGGCTCTGGTACGCCGGGCGACGTGCGGCTTCTCCTGGACGTGTCCGGCGGCACCTTCGCGCGAGCCGTTCCCGATGCGGGGCGCTGGCTCCAGGGGGAGGAGGGCCATCGCGTGGCGCCGGGGGCCGAGGACCCGGTCCTGTGCACCTGGTATTTCGCGCACCAGCACGTCACGGCCGGCACCGTACTCGCGCAGGCCGATCGCGCGGCCGCGATGGGGTTCGGCACCGTGATCGTCGATGACGGCTGGCAGACGAACTCGCACGGACGCGGATACGGATCGTGCGGCGACTGGGAGGTCGCGGAGGACAAGTTCCCCGATGCGGCCGGCCTGGTCGAAGCGTTGCGCGCTCGAGGGCTGCGTACCGTGTGGTGGATCGGCACACCGTTCCTGGGCTATCGGGCGAAGGCCCGCGACCTGGGGCTTTCGACGCTGCGCGACAAACCCGAACTGGAGGCGGAGGTCCTCGACCCGCGAGACCCCCTCACCCGCGCCTACCTGGTCGGGCGGATGGAAGAGATCATCGCGCGGACGGGGGCCGACGGCCTGAAGCTCGACTTCCTGGAGGAGTTCCAGGACCAGGGGGCGCCGGGGTCCGTGGCCGCGGCCGTCGACACCGTGTCCGAGATCGTCGACAGGCTACGAGGGCTCGGAGCCGAGCCGTTGATCGAGTTCCGGGAGCCGTACATTCATCCGGAGCCAGCCCGGTACGCCTCGATGATCCGCGTCGGCGACTGCCCGCTGAACGCCGTCCAGAACCGCGTCGGCATCCTCGACCTGCGCCTGAGCCGGCCCGGCACGCCGATCCACAGCGACCCGATCATGTGGGCCGAGGGCGACAGCCCGGAGCGGGTCGCCCATCATCTGATCAACTCACTGCTGGGCGTACCGCAGGTCTCCGTGGACCTGACGCGGCTTCCCGATGGCCAGTCCGAGGCGCTCACGTTCTGGCTCAGTGTCTGGCGGGAGCACCGCGACCTGCTGCTGCACGGCCGGCTGGTGCCCGAGCGCCCCGAACTGATGTACCCGGTGGCCCGCGTTCACGACGGCGGGCGGCACTTCGTCGCGAGGTACGCGCCGCACGCCATCCAGATTCCGGCCGGCGACTGGACGGAACTGCTGGTCGCGAACGCCGACGACAGCTCCCCGATCCTGCTGAACGAGGGGGACGAGGTCAGCGCCGGCCTGGAGATCTGGGACGCCAGGGGGCGGCGGGTCGTCGACGGGGACATCGTTCTGGCCGCCGGACCCCACGCGCTGGCCATTCCCTCCGGCGGGCTCGCCCGGTTGCGCCGGGCCCGTTCGATGCCCTCGACATGACGGAGGCGACCTGCGGGCCGGGAGTCAGGCCGCACGCACGGCTGGTGCTCGATTTCGTCGGCGAGGGGGTCTAGCTCGGTGCCGGCGACGCTGGACGTCACCGACTTCGGGGCGGCTCCCGGCAGCCGCTCCGATGCCGCGCCCGCGGTCGCGGCCGCGCTCCGGGCCGCCAGTGCCGTGGCGGGGCCGGTGGTCCTCCGATTCCCTCCGGGCGACTATCACTTCTGGCCGGACGGCGCTCAACGACGCGAGCTGTACGTCTCCAACACGGTCGGGGACGATCCGCGGTACCGCGAGAAGACGATCGCCGTACTCGTCGAGGGGATGGACGATCTCGTCATCTCGGGGGAGGGCGCCCGCATCCTGCTTCATGGGCTCCAGACGACCTTCGCCGTCATCGACTCGCGGCGGGTGCGCGTCGAGGGACTCGAGTTCGATTTCGCGGTGCCGACGGTCGTCGACGCCACAGTTGTGGACGCGGGCGTCGAGGCGGGGCGGGCGTACCGGGTGATCCGGGTGCCCGAGGTCACGCTGTTCTCCGTCGAAGGGCGCTCGATCCGCTGGCACGGTGAGGCGCTCGGCTCGGGCGCCGTCGCCTGGGAGGGTCGTGACGCGCTCGAGTACACGCAGATCCATGATCCGTCCGCCCACAGGACGCGGCGCGGCCCGAACCCGCTCTTCGACGACGTCCGGTCGATCAAGGCGGTGGGGGACCGCGAGATCCGCATCGACTACGACCGCGGCGAGGAACCGGCCGACCTCGGTGTCGTCTACGAGATGCGCCTGACGACACGTGATCATCCCGGCGCGCTCGTGCTCGACAGCTCCGGCGTGAGGTTGTCCGGGCTGCGTTTCCGGTTCCTGCACGGCTTCGGCGTCGTGGCACAGGCCAGCCGTGACGTCACGATCGAGGGCTGCGAGTTCAGAAGCCCACCGGGCAGCGGGCGGCACACGGCGGGTTTCGCCGACTTCGTCCAGTTCGCCGGATGCTCGGGAGTGGCGGCCGTTCGCGACTGCCTCTTTGACGGGCCGCACGACGACCCGATCAATGTGCACGGCACCTACCTCCGCGTCGCCGCTCAGCCTGACCGCCGCACGCTGGTGCTCGAGTACGCGCATCCGGAGACGGCCGGGCTCCCGCAGTCCTCGCCCGGCGACCTGGTCGAGATCGTCGAGCGGGAGACGCTCCAGCCGATCGCGACCGCGACGGTGGAGCGCGTACGGCAGCCGAGCGGGCGGGACCGCGCCCACCCGCTCAGGGGCATCGTCCTGACCGTCGGCTCCGAGCTGCCCGGCGACCTCACCGGGCGGGCCGCGGTGGAGAACGTGACCCGGACGCCGGCCGTACACATCGCCCGCAACGTCTTCCGAAACGTGCCCACGCGCGCCGTGCTCGTGACCACGCGGCGTCCGGTGGTCATCGAGGACAACCGGTTCGAACGCCCGGGAATGGCCGCGGTCTACGTCTCGGGCGACGCCGCCGAATGGTGGGAGTCCGGGCCGGTACGCGATCTGATCGTCCGCGGAAACGAGTTCGTCGATCCGGGTGGGCCGGCGATCTTCGTCGATCCGCGGACCGACTCCGCATACCCGGTTCACCGTGGCGTCGTCGTCGAAGGAAATCGTTTCGTGCTCCGTGACGTTCCGGCACTCGACGCCAAGAGCACCCAGGGCATTCGCTTCAGGGACAACAGCATCGCGCGCTCCGGGGCGGAGGCATGGGACGTCGTTCTCCGATCGTGCACGGACGCGGACATCGATGAGCCGACGCTGAGGGGCACCGATCTTGGATGAGCGACACCAGCGGCCACCGCCGTCGCTGAGCCGATCAGGTCTCCCGGGTCAGGAACTGGTGGAGGCTCCGGCAGGCCCGGGTCAGCGAGGTCGAACCGGGTTTCCGGGCGTGAGCCGCCACCTCGGGGATCTCGCCCCGCGCGCCGGCCCACATGGCGATGTCGGTGGCCAGCACGACGGCGTCGGTGTGCGGACGCTGGGCCCGCTCGCCCTCACCCGGGAGGAAGGAGGCCAGGAAGTGGCGCAAGATCGTCCATACCTCGGCGTGCGCGCCCTGCTTGGCGGCCAGTTCCAGTGAGGGCAGCGCGGGGCCGGCCTCGTAGCGGGTGCGGCGGCCCAACAGGCCCAGCAGGCGGCCCGTCTCGGCGGCGGGGAGCGCGCCCTTGGCCGCCAGCTGAAGCAGTGAGGGCACCGCGTCGTCGCCCTCCACGGTGAGGAAGTAGGCCAGCACCAGGGCCGTCGCCGGTCCGGACGCGCCTTCGGCCAGGGTCAGGTCGCGGAGGTCGTCGATCGCGATGTCAGGCGGGTCGAAACGGTCGATCAGGCCGAACGCCAGATGGGCCGCCGCGAGCTCCCGGTGGTGGGGCGTCATGCCGGGCCAGAAGTCACGTGACAGGCGCCGAAAAGGCCGCATCTCGGGGGCGGTCAGCAGGGCGTCAATGTGGGCGAGACCGGTGGGCTCCACTGGTCGCCAGCTCACGTTGGCGATGCCGCGCTGGTCGAGGACACGGTCGTCGTAGGGCACGACGTGGGAGCCGAGGTCGAGGGTCCAGGTCAGCTCCACCTCCGGGGGTGGGGGCGCGCCCCGCTCGAACCAGCGGGCCACCACCGCGGCGGCCGCCGAGCCGATGCCCTGCGCGCGTACGGCCAGGTCGGGGGCGGGATCGGGTGGGAGGCGTAACAGAGCCTGTTCCAGATCGAGCGGGAGCGGTTCGCCGCCGGAGTGCGCGCACATGGCCAGGCGGTCGAGCAAGGTCTCGGGATCGAGGTGGCCGTCGGCACGGGTGGGGGTGGCCAGCAGGACCGGGGGCAGGGCTCCGGCCTTCGCCGCGCGCAGGAGTTCGTCGAGGCGGGACAGGAGGAAGGCGTGGGGGCGGGCGCACTCCCGCAGGCGGGGGAGGCGGTTCCAGGGGGCGGGCGCGGGTCGCCCCGTCGGGTCGTAGAGGTCGGTCTGGACGTCGACCGTCCGCAGCACCTCCTGGAAATAGTCGGGCATCTCGTGGAGCGGGACGACCGTGCGGAGGCCGGGGAACAGCTGGAAGGCCGTGGCCGCGACGTTCACCATGCTGTCGTACAGGGCCTCCCCGAGACCGCCGGACAGGCTCTGCCCCTCGAAGATCGTTTTTCGGTACGACGGGCGCTGCCTCGGCGGACGAGACATGGGCGGCCCTGGATCTTCGCCGGGGTTGACGAGTTCCCTGGCCAGCGCGGTGCACCAGTCACGCGGGGACTGCCACGTCGGCCAGTCGTAGAGCACCGGCCGCAGGTGTTCGCCGAACCGCCGGGCCAGCGTCTCCTTCAGGGAGTCCGGGTTCGTATGCGCTTCTCGCGTGACCGCCGCCAGCCATGCCTCGATGTCGATCCAGCCGATCTCCTCCGGCGGGCCGCTCTCCAGGCCGGAGGTGGGGAACGGGCCGGGGATGGTGGCCTCCGGCAGACGGCCGGGGGTGAAATCGCCGGTCCAGCCTTCGGTGAAGCGCTCGAGGAGTTGCCGGGCTGAGGCCGGGGGCAGCAGTTCGGCCGCCTCCAGGATCGGCGCGGGGTCGGTGAGGTGGCCGGCGTGCTTGAGGGTGAGGGTGACCGCGCGGTCGCGTACCTCGTGAGAGGTGTGCGCGTACGCATTGGTCAGCGCGGTGACGTGGTCGGCCACCCGTTCCGGGTGATGGCGGAGGTCGCGGTCGAGCCAGGTCAGGCCCTTCACCGCGAGCTTGGCCTCCTGGCGAAAGGTCATCGCCTCGATGGCCTCGGCGACGTCCGCCGGGTCGAGCCGTGCTTGGCGTACCTGCTGCCAGGCCAGCTCGGCTACCGGGCCCGGCGCGGCGGGCAGCAGACGCAGGTAGTCGCGCAGTCGCCCGGCCGACTCCTCTGGCGTGGGCGCCACGAGTGTGTGCAGCCGGACGAAGAAGCGCAGGTCCCGTACGTCGCCGCCGAGCAGGAAGCGGCTCACGCAGCCCGTGATGATCTGCTCGCGCGGCAGCGTGCGGGCGGCCAGGGCCAGCCAGCGGGACGGCTTCGGGGTGAGCGTCTCGTTGACCAGTGCCCGGCCCGCGCCGGCCGCCTCGAAGATCTTCGGAAGCAGATGGGGCGTCAGCGGGTCCTTGGCCACGCCCACCGCCGACAACCAGGCCGCCACCAGCGGCTCGTGGTCGGGTGGGGTGGCCTCGCCGTCGCGCAGCAGCGCCAAGGCCAGCGGTACGATCCGGTCGTCGGGGCGGCGGATGCGGCGCGCGAGCCGTACGGCCAGATCGGCCCGCCAGGCCACCGGGCGACCGGAGAGCGCCTTCACCAGCCGGTGCGGGCTCGGCGCGCCGGACCAGCGGGGATTGAGGTCGCGCTTCATCAGCCAGGTGGTCGCCCCGGCCGAGCCGGGAATGGTCGCCGCGCCCACCATCATCAGCACCTCGGACCGCCCGGTGACCTGGTCGAAGGCGTCCCAGTCGGACAGCGGGCCCTCGCGGAGCTCGGCGAGCAGGCTCGGCAACTCGGCGGCGACGGTGGCCCGCTCGGCGTCGGTGAGCTTCGGCAGCCGCGACGCCAGGCCCTCGGCGTCGTGGTGCAGCACGAGATTCCTGATCTCGGTCCGGATGTCGTCAGAAGTCATGACGTGGCTCCGGTGAGCTGGGCGTGCAGGCGCTTGCACTCGTGGACGAAGCGGATCGTCCGGCGGCTGCGCGCGAACTCGGCGACGACCGGGATCTCCCCGCGCGCGCCGGTCCAGCGGGCCACGTCGGTGGCGAAGGCGACGAGTTCGGCGTGGGTCACGGTGATGCGCTGCCCCTCGCCCGGCAGTATCCCGGGCAGCAGGGCGCGCAGGATGCGCCACACCTCGTGGTGGCCGCCGGCGTCGGCCAGCTCGGTCAGGGCCGCGACGGCGGAGCGGGTCTCCAGCCAGGTGCGGCGCAGCACCAGTGCGAGCTGGCGGCCGATCGCCTCGGCGGGCAGTTCGCCCCTGGCGGCCATGCTCAGGACCAGCGGGATCATGCTGGGCACGTTGTCGGCCAGGAGGAAGGCGAGGATCACCGCCGTGGACTCGCCCATCGGGCCCTGGGCGATCTCCAGGCCGGTGATCTCCGCCGGAGCCAGCCACATGCCCCAGCCGCCGCGTGGCATGAAGGGCAGGAAGTTGACGGCCACGACCTCGCGGTGCGAGGGCAGCATGGCGGGCCACGCCCTGAGCGAACCGCCGAACTTGTTGTGCGTCCAATCGAACGGCTGGCGCAGCAGCACCTCGTCGATCAGCCGATGGCCGGTCGGGGCCGTCATCCGCAGCACGGGCTGCAGCCTGACCTCGGTGAAGTGTTCCGGTTCGCCGTCACCGAACTCGACCATGGACGCGCCGACCATGTGGCGCCACACGTGGCCGCACTCGGGATCGGCCATGCCGTCACCGGCGAGCCAGCGGGCGGCTGAGCGCGCAGCCTCCGAGTCGACCTTGGCGGCCCGGTCGGCCGCGGCCTGGTGGCTGCCCCGGGGCAACCGCAGCAGCGCCTGCGCCAGATCGGCCGGGAGCGGCTCCACGCCGGCGGCGGCGCAGGTCTCCAGCCGGTCGATCAGTACGTCGGGGTCGAGGTGGCCGCTCATCCAGGTCGGCGTGGCCAGCAGCACCGGCGGCAGGGTGCCGTCGCGAAGGGCCTCGGCGAGTTCCGCGTAGCGGTGCAGCAGGAAGTCGTGGGGCGGGGAGACGTGATTGGGGTCGGGCAGGTGGTTGCGCCGCCGCCACTCGTCGTTCTCGGGCAGCGCCTCGGGCATGAAGGAACGCAGCCGGGGCGGGATGAAGACGACGGTCACCTGCACGAGCGGCTCGTTCGGGCCTGGCGGGGGTACCTGCTCCTCCGCCCGCATCGCCGCGATCCGGGCGGGGTCCACGCCGAGTTCGGCCATGCGCTCGTAGACGTCGTCGAGGACAAAGGACGGCATGGCCTCCTCGGAGTCGTCGTACAAGACGCCGGGCCTCTTCCGCACCGGACGGAGGTGATTCGGCGGTCCGTCGTCGGTGGGGGAGTCGTACAGGTGGATCCGGCCCTTGGCGAAGGGGATCTGCCGGTCGCCCTCGTGGGCCACCGCCCCGGCCGGGCCGTCGTCGCTGGTCCAGGTGATGAATACGGCGCGCAGTGGGGTGTCGTCGTCGAGGTAGCGGCCAGGCTGCCAGGCGCCGCCCACCACGATCCGCCGGGGCGACGGCTCCGGCTCGGGCTCCTCGTCACGGGTGAGGGCGCGTACTCTCACGGAGTAGCTTGCGTCGTCCCAGAACTTCTTCGGTCCGATCGGCGGTAGCTCCGGCACGCTGCCGGGGTTCACGAGCTCGGCGGACAGCGCCGACTGCCAGTCGTCGGGGTCGAGGCGCACCTCGCTGGACCGCCAGTGGCCCCGGTCCTGCTCGACTTGGGGCGTGAGCTTGCGGCGCAGCTTCGCGCGGTCGTCGGCGATCCCGGTGACGAAGGCCGCCAGCCAGTGCTCCTGGCCGATCCAACGCTCGTGGTAGTCAAGGGAGACCGACGGCTCGGGGAACCGTCGCGCCTCCGGCGGCTCGGGCAGCGGCGGGAACTCCTTCCGCTCCAGCACTTCCTCGACCGGAGTCTCCCCGCCGAACCGCTCGGCCAGCTTCGCGCCCAGGTCGGCGGGGAGGTGGCGGACGCCGTCGAGGATCGCCTCGGCGTGGTCGGCGAACAGGCCGGCGTGTTTCAGGGTCAGCTCGGCCGCGCGGTTGCGCACGTCGAAGGACTTGTGCGCGTACGCCGTGGTCAGCGCGGTCACGAAGTCGGCGGCCGCCTCGGGCGTGGCCCGGATCGCCCGGTCGAGCCAGCGCAGACCGGTGGCGGCGAGCTTGGCCTCGTCCCGGAAGGTGAGCGCGTCGACCGCCTCGACCAGGTCGGCGTGGTCGATCGGCATGGCTCCGCGTACCTGCCCGGCGGCCAGCTCGGCGACCGTGCCCGGGGCCGACGGCAGCAACCGCAGGTAGTCGCGCAGGCGGGACGCGGACTCCTCGGGCGTGGGGTCGAGCAGCGTGTGCAGCCGTACGAAGAACCGCAGGTCCTGCGCCTCGCCACCGCGCAGGAAGCGGCTCACGCAACCGTCGAGCAGCTGCTCCCTGGGCAGCTCGCGCACGGCGGCGGCCAGCCAGCGGGTCGGCCGGGGCTCCAGCCGCTCGTCGCGGAGGACGCGGCCCGCGCCGTCGGCGTCGAAGACACGAGGCAGTAGTACGGGGGTCAGCGGGTCATCGGCCACGTTCGGCGCGGCCAGCCAGGCGGCCACCAGCGGGTCGTGGTCGGGTGGCACGGCGCCGGACTCGCGCAGCAGTGCCACGGCCAGCGGCGCGATGCGGTCGGCGGGACGGCGTACCCGCTGGGCCAGCCGGACCGCGACATCGTGGCGCCACTCCAAGGGGCGGGTGGCCGCCACCCGGCAAACCTGGGCGACGTCGAGGTCCTCGGCCCAGCGGCGGTTGACGTCGCGGCTGGTCATCCACGTCACGGCGGCCGCCGGGCCGGTGATGACGCCGACACCGGTCAGCAGCAGCGCGCCGGCCAGTTTGTCGAGCAGTTCGCCGACCTCCCAGGAGGCATCCTCCTCGAAGTCGTCGGGATACTGCGCCCGCACCTGCTCGGTGCGGGCGCGGCGCAGCTCCTTGACGAAGCCGGGCAACCGCCCGCCCAGCTCGGCGCGCTCCTCCTCGGTGAGCGTGACCAGCCGGTCGGTCAGGCGGGTGACCTGGTTGCGAGTGACCAGGTCGCAGATCTCCGTCCAGAGGGTCATCGGGAGACCTCCACGGCGGCGCGGGCGACGATCCGGGCGGCCAGCACGTGTTTGCACGGCCCGCGGGAGCCACGATGGTCCCACCACCACTCGCAGGTGCAGGAGCCGTCGGTCAGAGAGACCCGGCGCGCGCCACCCGAGGTGTGGACGGTGGCCAGCTCGCCTTCGAGGCGTACGGCGCCCGCGTCAACGAGCTTGCGCGCCTTGGCCAGCCGTGGGTTGAGCAGGAGCACGTTGTCCTTGTCATAGGGCAGCTCACGGTGGAAGTGGGTGGCCTCCGACAGGTCGTAGCCGACCCGCCCGGCGACGCCGAGCTGTGTCAGCGCGGCCCGCACCCGATCGGCGGGGATGCCCGCGCGGTCGGCCAGCAGGCCGATCTCGATCTCGGGCTCGAAGTTGAGCAGCATGCCCACCACGTCGGCGTCGTTCTCGGCCTCGTCGGTGGCCAGGTCGTCGAGCACCGCGCCCTCGCCGGAGAAGCCGCGCCAGCGCTCGGGCGAGAGGGTGAGCGTGTAGCGCATGCCCGGCAGCTCCAGCTCCCAGGCGCTGGAGGCTCCCTCGGCCGGACCGTACACCCGGAGGGACTTCGCGAAGCGCAGCAGCGGCAGGAGGGTGGCGAGCCGGTTGGGGCCGGCGAGCTGGACCGCGCCCGGAACCTGACGGTCGGAGGCCTTCAGCTCACGCCCCGTCTGCGCCACCCATACCGTCTCTCTCTTGGGCAGCCCGCGCAGGAACCGTACCGCCGCCATGCCGGTCAGCTCACCGCGCTGGTCCATGCCCGAGGCGATGACCTGCACCTCGGCGAAGCCGCGTAACCAGCGCTCGGGCAGCGGCACCTTCTTCTCCACCACCGCGCCGTCCATCGTGGTCACGACCAGCTCGTCGAGCCCGACCCCCAGGTGCAGCGGGTCCCGCGCGCCGATGCGCGCCAGGGCCTCCCGGAGCGGCGCGTTCACGTCGACGTTGGTGGTGCCCCGGTCGAACACCTCGCCGTCGAGCGCGCCGCTCAGCAGGTCAAGCCGGGCGTACACGCCGCCACAGGCCGAGAACGACTCGAACCGCAACCGGTCTCCATTGCACGTCACCACCGGGTCGCGCACCCAGCCGGGCCGCGCCTGCGGCTGGTGATAGCGGGCCAGCGCCACATCGGCGACGCCGAGCAGGGCCGCCGCGGCGGGGGCCGACTGGGTCACCACGCCGCTGAAGAACCGGGGGGCCACGGCCGGGCCGGACAGGGCCCGGCCGCCGGAGGTCGCCAATCCGAGACGACCGTCGACAAGGGAGGAGGGCGCGGCGTAGGTGTACGCCTGCGTCGTTGAGGTCATGGCCGGGACACTAGATCGCCCCACCGACAAACCTGTGGGCATCCATTGACGCTCACGCGGAACGCGAGACCCAGAAACCTCACATTCCCCTATAAACACGATGATCAGCTTGAAACACACAAACAACACAACAAAGGACGACCAGCAACAGAACCCCCCAAGACTCACCTACAGCAAAATCTTGGAGGTACGTGTTGGGGTACAGCAGACGCGATTTCCTGTCCGCCGTCGGTGTTTCCGGCGGTGCAGGGGCGCTCTTCGCGACCATGGGCGCGCTCGGCCTCGCGCCCACCGCCGAGGCGGCCGCGAAGGAAACTTTCGACCCGCCGCAGCAGTCCGACTTCTCGCTCACCGGGAGGTCTGCGAAGAAGGTGGTGATCCTCGGCGCGGGGATAGCCGGTCTTGCCACGGCGTACGAGTTGGGCAAGGCAGGCTACGACTGCACAATCTTGGAGGCGCTCGACCGGGTGGGCGGCCGGAACTGGACCATCCGCGGCGGTGATCGCGTGACCGAGCTGGACGGCTCCTCACAGGTCGCGAAGTTCAGTGACGGTGTCTACCTCAACGCGGGACCGGCCCGGCTGGCGCAGTGGATGGTCACCATGGACTACTGCCGCGAGCTCGGCGTGGACCTGGAGGTCTTCACCAACTCCAACGCCCAGGCCTACATCTACCACCAGAACATGCAGGCCCCCGTCCGCTGGCGCACCGCCAAGGCCGACGTATATGGGTACGTCTCGGAGCTGCTGTCGCGGGCGACCGACGCGGGGGCGCTGGACGCCGCGCTCACCGCGCAGGACAAAGAGCGGCTGATCGCCTTCCTGTCGAGCTTCGGGGCGGTGGGGAACAAGGCGAGCGGATTCAAGTACTCCGGAGGCGACCGCCGCGGCCACAGCGTGAACCCGGGCGCGGGTGAACAGCCGGGCACGCTCCTCGAGCCGGTGCCGTCGCTGTCGGAGGTGCTGGCGAGTGGCGTCGGGCAGCGGTTCTCGTTCGAGTTCGGCTACGAGCAGGCGATGCTGATGTTCCAGCCGGTGGGCGGCATGGACGCGATCCCGCGGGCCTTCGCCGGCAAGATCGGGCGGCAGCGGATCCGGCTGCGCGCCAAAGTTACCAAGATCACCGATCTGCCGGACGGCGTGGAGGTGGAGTACCAGGACCGCCACGGCCGTTCGCAGAAGATCAAAGCGGACCTTTGCGTCGCGGCGATGCCCCCGCACATCCTCGCCAAGACCGCGCACAACCTCGGCCCGGACGTCCAGGCCGCCCTCGCCACCCCGACCGCCACGAACGCGGGCAAGATCGGCCTGGAGTACCGCCGCCGCTGGTGGGAGACCGACGAGGACATCTACGGCGGCATCACCGCCACCGACCTCGACCTAGCCACGATCTGGTACCCCTCCTACGGGTACGGCACCTCGCGCGGCATGGTCGTCGGCTACTACAACTTCGGCGCCCAGGCCGACGCGTACGCCGCGCTGAAGCACGCGGACCGCGAGCGCCGCGCGATCGAGCAGGGCATGAAGATCCACGGCGCGAAATACCGCGACGAGCTGGCATCGTCGGTGTCCATCGCCTGGAAACTCCAGCCGCACATCGAGGGCGCCTGGGTGGGCTGGCCGTCCCGGCAGGGCGCGTACCAGCTCCTCAACAGACCGGCCGGGCACGTGCACTTCGCGGG
The DNA here is from genome assembly GCF_043197735.1 of Nonomuraea sp. NPDC049028. NCBI lineage: Bacteria > Bacillati > Actinomycetota > Actinomycetes > Streptosporangiales > Streptosporangiaceae > Nonomuraea > Nonomuraea sp. NPDC049028. The sequence goes on along the minus strand of NZ_JBICTR010000003.1, from coordinate 235,036 downwards.
GGACTGGCTGAGCTACATGATCGCCTGGCAGGCGGGTGCCCTGGAGTCCGCCCGCAAGGTCGTCACCGAGCTGCACCAGCGCGTCATGAGCACCTCCTGAGAGGACACCTCCGCATGAAGATCCGCACCATCGCCCTCTCCGTGGCCGTCGTCCTCGTCCTCGGCACCGGTACGGCCGCCGCCAACCCCACCTGGTCGCCCCGGCCGCAGGAGGTCAAGCCCTTCCTCCCGGCCGGCACCACCAACCCCTCGATCGCCGACGGTGTGGCGCTCGGCAAGCAGGTGGCCTCCTACACCGCCAGCGGCCTGGGCCCGGCGGCGGCCAACACCGGGGCTCCCGCCGACTCTCCCGAGCGCTACATCGACTTCCCCGGGGCTACCTTGCCCCCTGGCGTCACCATCACCGAGGCCCAGGCACTCAACGTGCTCAAGCGCATCAAGGCGAACCTCTCCGCCGCTGGGCTGGGCCTGGCCGACGTCGTCTCCATGCGCGCCTATCTGGAGAAGCCTCCCGGAGCCGAGTCGGCCGACTTCACCGGCTGGAACCGCGCCTACCGTCAGTTCTTCGCCAACACGGACCTGGCCACCGGCCAGCCCGTACCCGTCCCCCTCGGCACCGCGCCCCCCGCCTCGCCCATGGAGGTCAACCCGGCCCGCCCGGCCCGCGTGACGATCGAGATCGCCAATCTCCCGGTCGCGGGCTGGCTCGTCGAAGTGGAGGTCGTCGCCGCCTACAAGCACTGACCGCCGCACAGGGTCGCAGGCGTGTGATGCGCGCGCTCAGTGGTCGTGGCAGCAGGCGACCCGGGCTGCCTCGAGTTCGGCGGGGTCGTTCCACCAGTGGCTCGCCGCGCTCTGGTGGACGGGGACGCGGTTTTTGACCTTGCCGGAAGGTGCGGCGGCCGCGGGTGTCGCCTGAGTGGTGGAGGAGGACGGATAAGGCGCGAGGAGCTGCTCGACGGTGTGGTGCCTCCCGCCGACGACGACGGCGGTGACGTTGGCGGCGTCCTCGATGCGGGACAGTGGGTCGCCGTCGATGATGGCCAGGTCGGCGTACATGCCCTTGGCGATCCTGCCCAGCGGGAGGCCGAGGTAGGCCCCGGACGTGCTGGTCGCTGAGGTGAGCGTTTCCCGCGGGGTCAGGCCGTACTTGACCATGGCGCGTAGGTTCATGTGCAGGCTGATCCCGAGGTGATCGATCGGTGCGTCGGTGCCTGCGGTGACCACGCCGCCGCCGCGGATCATCGCCGTGAGCTGCGCGACCTGGTTGGCGAGGTTCGTCCGGATCACCTGGACCGCCGTCGGGTCGGCGGTCTGGGCCGTGGTGACCGTCGCCCGCAGCGCGGCCATCCGCCAGTTCGGGTAGAGCCGGCGGACTCGTTCGTCGGTGACCAGCGAGGTGTCGTCCCGGTAGAGGGTCGAGGAGTTGAACAGCGTGGGGGTTCTGGCCATCTTCGAGGCGTTGAACATGGCGATGACGTCCGAGTAGGCGGAGCCGACGTTCGTGACGGTGCGTGAGTAGCCGAACCGGTTGGTGGCGCCGACGTGCTCGGTCTGGTCGCCGCCCATGGCGATCGCCGGATAGTGGTAGTGCGAGCTGACCGGCTTGCCCTGGCGGTGGGCCCAGTCGATGACCTCCCTGTGCCAGACGACCGGCAGCCGTACGTAGCACTTCATCATGTCGTAGTCGAGGGCGGCGGCCCGCCGCAGTTCGAGCAGCAACTGGTCGTGGGAGTACGTCGGGCGCATGAAGTTGTAGTAGATGCGCGGGCCGTCGATGGCCTCGCCCGTGCCCAGGTAGCGCGGTGCGAGCCGGGCGCCGGACTGCACCGACTCGCGCTCCTCGACCATGTGGTACGCCGGTGAGCCAGGTGAGCGCGTCGTGGTGACGCCCAGGGCGAGCCACAGCGGACCCTGTCGCGATCCGTACGCGTAGCCCTGCATCTCACGGTGATGGTGGATGTCGATGAGGCCGGGCATGACGAACCTGTCGCGGGCGTCGATCCGGGCGCCGGGCCTGCCGTCCCGGTGCGGTTCGATCGCGGTGATGCGCTGGCCTCGTACGATGATGTCGACGTCGCGGACGACGCTCTTGGAGACGCCGTCCCACATGCGCCCGGCGTGAATGACGACCTGATCGGGGCCGGTGTCGTTGCGCCAGGTCAGCTTCATCGGAATCGACCGGGCGGGCTTGCCGTCGAGGCGCACGCTCTTGAGACGTCCCGGGTGACCTGACGGGCGCTGCCGGTGGGCCGTCCGTTCTTGTCGACGGGCAGGACCCACAGGAGCGATTCCATGGCGAAGGCGAGCATGGTGCCGTCAGGGGACCAGACGGGGCCGTCGTCGCCACGGGTCTGCAAGGACCGGTGTGGCGCGGGGTCGATGTACGTGCCGGCGCCCGTGGCCCGGTCGACGAGCAGGATCTTGGACAGTCCCTCACGGTAGCGTCGTGAGTACGGCACCACCGCGGCCAGCGCGAGAGTCTTGCCGTCGGGTGACCAGGTCGGGCGGCCTGGTTCGAAGGTGGCGTCGAAGATCTTCTGGAGGTCGCCGGTGGAGACGTTCACCGTCCACAGGGCGCCGTCCTGGTCCAGGTAGGCGATCTCCCTCCCGTCGGGTGACCACCGGACCGACAGGGCGGCCGAGTCGGTCAGATGGGTGATCTGCCGGTCGGCGCCGGTGCTCAGGTCGCGGACCCAGATGTTGAGGGTGCCGGTGCGGTCGGTGACGAATGCCAGTTGCCGCCCGTCCGGGGAGAAATCCGGGTCGGCTTTCCACCAGTGGTCACGGAAAAGCGGTTCCGGCGTGCCACCGCCGCGCATCAGATAAATGTCGTTGAGCGCGCGGAAGGCGATGGCGGACCCGTCCGGGGACACGGCCGGGCTGCCGATTCCGACGACGGGGAATGACCCGGGCTCGTCGAATACGCGGACCTTCTTCTTGTACTTCGGAGTCGTCGTCGTCAGGGCGGCGGTGAAGCCGATGGTGCCGACGGACGCGGAGTTGAGGCGGCGGACCTTGATGGTGCCCGCTGAGGTGTAGTAATAGCGTCCGTCCGGGGCGAACCGGGCACGGAACGGGAAGACTTCCTCGCCGGTGACGAGGGTGCCCGCGGTGCCGGCCAGATCATTGGCGCCCGAGTGGAAGAGGTGGTAGGCGAGGTCGGTGCCGTTCGGCAGCCAGGACGGCTGGTGAATGACCTGACCGGCGGGGACCGTGACCGCGGTGGCGCGCGTGCCGGTGGCGACCTCGATGACGTCGATCCTGGTGTCGGCCACGACGAACGCGATCTTGCTCCCGTCGGGTGACCAGGCCGGCTCGTACTCCTCGACGGGGGTGTCGGTCAGGACGCGGGTCGCTCCGGTGGCGACGTCGAGCAGGTGGATCCCGTAGCTGCCTCCGGCGTCGGAGGAGTAGGCGATGGTGCGCCCGTCCGGGCTGTAGCGGGGCTCGCGGTGATCGAACGGGCCGGTGGTCAACTGGGTGATCGCGGACCCGTCGGGCCGGATCGTCCACAGGTTGAAGACGCCGTCGCGGTACGACTGGAACACGATGGTGCCGCCGTCCGGGGACCAGTCGGGCTGGGCGATGTCGTACAGATCGCTGGTGAGCCTGCGGGCGGTGCCCCCGGAAGCGGAGCAGACCCACAGGACACCGAGCAGGTCGAGGGCGAGCAGGCGGCCGTCGGGGGAGGGCGCGACGGCGTAGTCGGTGCCGGAGACGACGGCTGTCTTGCCGGCGTTCTCCGCTACGCCTGCCCTCGCCGGTGCGGCCGGGGCAAGCAGGGCGGCACCGGCGCCCACCAAGACGGCCCGGCGGGACGGGCGTGACATCGATCCGGAGGCGGAGGTGAACGCGTCGGGAGAAACCGGCGAGTGAGACATGGGGGGATTTCCACTCCACTATTCACGCATGGTCAGGTGGCCGTCGAGCAGAGGCGGGCTGACGCGTTCAGTGAGGGCAGTGGGACCTGGTTGACCAAAGTGCGTGCATAGGAATGTACATACGTCGGTCAACAGAATTGGTCAAGAGGAGCCAGTGGCTCAGCCTGAGTGATCGAGATTGGGAGGCTCGCCCGCCCATGCCGTACGCAGGAGTCCGGTCAGACCTTCCGCGGTGACCTCGACCGGGTTGGCGTACGGGTTGGCGAGCACCTCGTCGACGATCCGGGGGATGTCCGTCTCCGCCATTCCCAGCTGCCGCAGCGACCGCGGGGCGCCGAGCTCGCCGGCGAGTTCCCACAAGCGGCGCGTCGGGTCGGGATGTCGCCGAGCGCGCGGCGCAGCGCGGCCACGGCCTGTGGCGCGCCCGGCTGGTTGTAGGCGAGAACGTGGGGGAGGACGACCGTGTGCGTGGGGGCGTGGGGAAGGTTCAGCGTCGTAGAGCACGCTGACCGGCAGGACGCGCGGGTCCCGGCCGGTGCGCTTGCGTCCGTTCTCGGTCAGCCCCCAGATGGGCGTCATCTCCGAACCGGCGTAGGTGGTGGGGACGGCGAGGACCGGCAGTCCGTGGGCCAGGGCGACCGCCTTGCCCAGGCCGATCGCCGAGCCGCCGCCGACGGCGACACAGCAGTCGGCCTCCAGCGCTCGGGCTCGGTCCCTGGCGAGGTCGGCGATCTCCAGCGGGACGTGCATGCGGGCTTCGGCCAGGAGACCCGCCGAGCGGTCTCCGAGCGCGTCGGCGATCATCCGCCCGGTGGACTCCTGCTCGGGGCCGCAGAGGACCAGCGCCCGCCGGTGTCCCAGGCGTTCGATCTCCTGGGGCAGCGACTTCACGGCGCCGACGCCGAAGACCACCCACACCGGATCGGTGGGCGGAGCCCCGATCTCGGTTCTGCGCCAGTACATCGAGCAGCAAAGCCGACCGGTTTAAGGCACGCTCAGGCGCTGGAGCGCCTTCCCGCGTGGGCCTTCACCCCCGACGTAAACGCCGGAGCACTGGCCCACATCCCGGTAGATGAACGGGGTCACGGCCGGGGCTCCTCAGGTCGGAGCACCACGTCGAAGTGGACGGTACGGAACGGGTTGGGCAGGCCGGCCTCTGCCGCCCGGGCGGGGTCGTCGATGGTGGGGAACTCGCGTACGAGGCTGTCCTTCACGCCGAAGACCGCGTCGGAGTCGATGTAGGGCGTGTCCGCGACGAACAGGTGGGTGACCAGGGGCCGGAAGCCGGTGGCCCGGACGTCGAAGTGCACATGCGCGGGCCGGTTCGGGTGGCGCCCGGTCGCCTGGAGCAGCCGGCCGACGGGCCCGTCGGAGGGGATCGGGTAGTGCCGGGGCACGATCGACCGTAACCAGAAGCGTCCCTCGTCGTCGGTGGTGAACAGCCCGCGCAGGTTGCGCTCGGGTTGCCGCTCGGGCTGCTGTACGTCGTAGAAACCGTCCGCGTTGGCCTGCCACACGTCCACGGCGGCGCCGGGCACGGGAGTGCCGTCCGTCGCCCTGACCGTACCGGTGACCAGGCACGGCTCGCCCTTCCCGTCCAGCGCGATGTCGGCGCCGAGCTCACGCGGCGGCGACTCGACGACGTGGAACGGCCCCTCCACGGTCGACTCCGTGGCCTCGCCCGCACGGTTGTTCATGGTCTCCACCAGCATGGACACGCCGAGAACGTCGGACAGCAGGATGAACTCCTGCCGGACCGGCGTACAGGTCGCGCCCACCTCGGTGAGGAAGCCGATCGCCGCCGTCCACTCCTCGACCGTGGGCTCGACGTCCTTGACGAACGCGTGCAGGTGCCGTACGAGCGAGGTCATGATGGCGCGCAAGCGCGGGTCCGGAGTGTCGGCGAAGGTCGCGGCGACGATCTCGGCGGAGTGCTCCTCGCTGAAGTGCGCCGCAAGTGCGGTCATGTCGGTTTGATCCTCACGGTGATGATGTGAACTAGTGTTCCGGTTAGGCGCTTGAGGTTGTCAACCGTCTCGCTACGCTTTCGCAGTGAGTAGTAGCGACGCGTCCGCAGCTCGGGGGGAGCGGCCCGGGGGCGGGTGTCAGGTCGTGCCGAGGGCCTTGCGCAGGACATGGATGGCCTGTTCGACGGCGCCGGTGGTGGCGGCGGTCTGCCGGAGCGGGTTGAGCATCATGAAGTCGTGCAGGATGCCGTTGTAGCGCAGGCTCGTCGTGCGCACCCCGGCTGCCGTGAGCTTGCGCGCGTACGCCTCGCCCTCGTCCCGCAGCACGTCGTTCTCGTCCACGATCACGAACGCCTCGGGCAAACCGGTGAGCTCCTCCAGGGTCGCCCGCAGCGGCGAGGCGGTGATCTCCGCACGCCGGTCGTGGTCCGGCAGGTACGCATCCCAGAACCAGGCCATGGCCTTCGCGGTCAGGAAGGGCCCGTTGGCGAACTCCCGGTAGCTGTCGGTGTCCTGGGCGGCGTCCGTGACCGGGTAGTAGAGCGACTGGTGGACGAACCTCACGTCGCCGCGCTGCTTGGCCAGGATGGCCAGGGCGGCCGTCATGTTGCCGCCGACGGAGTCGCCCGCGACCGCGAGGCGGGCGGCGTCGAGCCCTTCGGCGGCACCGTCCCGGGTGATCCAGCGGGCCGTGGCGTACGCCTGCTCGATCGCCACCGGGTAGCGCACCTCCGGCGAGCGCTCGTACTCGACGAAGACCACGGCGGCCTTCGCCCCGACGGCCAGCTCGCGGACGAGCCGGTCGTGCGTGCCGGCGTTGCCGAGGATCCAGCCGCCGCCGTGGACGTACAGAATGACGGGCAGCGCGCCGGTGGCGCCCGGAGGCTTGATGATGCGGACCCGTACGTCCCCGACCTCGGCCGGTACGGTGATCCACTTCTCCTCGACGTCGAGCTTGTCGATCGGGGCGGCCTGGATGTCGTCCAGGACCTTCCGGGCGCCCTCGGGGCCCAGTTCGTACAGGAACGGGGGCTTCGAGGTCGCGTCCGCGATCTCCTGTGCCGCCGGCTCCAGAATGTGCTCAGTCATGAGACGTCCCCCTGGTCGTCATGGATGCTCGAGCCCCCCGGGCTCACGTACCCGCAATCCGGGGGGCGAACGCACGGTCATCGTGACACGCGCTCAGGAGATCGAGGCGCGCGTCACGAGGATGCCGTCGTCATCACTGAACAGCTCGGCCCCTGGATGGAAGGTGACACCGCCGAAAGCGACCGGGACGTCACGCTGGCCAGTGCCCTCCTTGCCGCTCTTACGAGGATTGGCGCCCAGCGCCTTGACGCCCAGGTCCAGTTCACGCAGGGCGGCGACATCTCGTACCGCACCGTTGATGACCACGCCGGCCCATCCGCTGGCGACGGCCAGGCCGGCGATGATGTCACCCATGAGGGCGGTGTGCAGCGAGCCGCCGCCATCGACCACCAGGACGCGTCCCTCGCCGGGCTCTCCCAGGACGGACTTGAGCAGCGCGTTGTCCTCGTGGCAGCGGACGGTGACGACCGTGCCGGCGAAGGCCCGGCGGCCGCCGTATTGGGAGAGCTGAAGGTCGCAGGAGTCGAGCTCGTCGCCCCGCTCGTCGTAGAGGTCTGCGGTCACGATGGTCACAGCGCGGCCTTTCTGCGAATCGGCAGGATACGAGTGGCGAATTGCCGCCGCTGGCACCCCGCCGTTGTGGTTTGGGCACATCTGCCGCGACTGTACAGGCGGTCAGTCGTCAGGGCCTTCCATCTCGCCGCTCCGGGGGTTGGGGCCCTGCGGGTTGGGGCCGGGGCCGGAGGCGGGCAGGCCGAGGGCGCGCTTGACGCCCGCGTTGTCGGCCGACCGGAGTCCCCGCTTGTCGTAGACCCAGGCGTCGAAGTAGTTGATCGGCGGGACGAGCGTGACGTCGAAGTCGGCGAGGACCTTCATCAATTTGGGGACCTCGGCGGCGTCGAAGGCGGCCTGGCCGCACTGCTGGATGCCATCGCGGCCCGGATCGCGCCCCGGCGTCCCGGCTGAGGTCGTGCGCGGCGCGCTTGTCCCCCGTGCGAGCTACCCGCGAGTGTCCACCGCGCGGTGACGATTCCCGGTCGGCACATCCCTAGCGTTCTCGGCGTAGCCGCGGCGCTCCGGTCGCGGAAGCTCGTGGAATCTCGCAGAGGAGTCGTCATGCGGCTGTTGAAGCAGCTCGTGGCCGTCGCGGTGGTCGCCTTCGTCGGCAGCCTGGGTGTGGGCGCGGTACAGGGGAACGCGTTTCTCACCCTGGTTCTCGGTGTGGCGACGGCCGTGCTCGCGGTGTTCGTGTACGCCCGGGTGGTGCGGTGGTCCGAACGCCGCGAGCCGGTGGAGGTGGCCGCGAAAGGCGCCGCCACCGCCGTCGGCCGAGGGGTTCTGATCGGCATCGGGTTGTTCACGGCCGTCATCGTGAACATCGCCTTCATGGGCGGCTACCGCGTCGACGGCGGCGGCTCGCTGGCGGGCGCTATCGGGCTGGTCGGGTTCATGGCCGCCGCCGCCGTGACGGAGGAGCTGCTGTTTCGCGGCGTTCTGTTCCGGATCGTCGAGGAACGCACCGGTACGTGGATAGCGCTGACGCTGACGGGTCTGGTGTTCGGCATGGCGCACCTGTTCAACCAGCACGCCAGCCTGTGGGGCGCGCTCGCCATCGCGATCGAGGGCGGTGGCATGCTCGCCGCGGCGTACGTCGCCACCCGCACCCTGTGGGTGCCGATCGGCCTGCACTTCGGCTGGAACTTCGCCGCGGCCGGCATCTTCAGCACCGAGGTCTCCGGCAACGGCGCGACGGAAGGGCTGCTGCACGGGGTGACGTCAGGTCCGGCACTGCTCACCGGTGGCGACTTCGGGCCGGAGGGCAGCCCGTACTCGGTGGTCTTCTGCGTGCTGGCGACGATCGCGTTCATGTGGCTGGCCCGCCGTCGCGGCAACCTGGTCCCTCGCCGGCGCGCCGCCCGGCCCGGCACGACCGTTACGCTCTCCCAGTGATCGGTCTCCATCGGGTCCCGGATCTGTGGCGGCGGTGTGACGTCACGGTCCGGGATTCTCCGCTCGCGCTGCTGTTGGCCGTCGCGTCGTTCCTGCCGGGATTGCAGAGCGCCGGGACGCAGGTGGGCGACATGCCGCTCCGCCCCTACGACGCGCTGGCCGTCGTGGCGGTCGCCCTTCAGAGCCTCCCGCTCGCCGTGCGCCGGCGGTGGCCGGCCGTCTGTCTCATCCTGGTGTCGCTCGGCTTCGCACTCGACCAGCTACGCGGCTACCACGCGTTGGCGGGCACCGGGCTGCCCATCGCGCTGATGAGCGCGGGCGCCCATCTGGAGCGTCACCGTCGCGTCATCGTGGTCCTCCTCTCCGTGGCGTACGTGCCGCTGGCGGTCGCGCTGGACCGGCCCGGCGGGCCCGAGAGGCCGGAAGGATTCGTGCTGTTCTACCTGGCGCTGGTGCTCGCTTGGGGCATGGGGGCTTGGCTGCGCTCCACCCGGGCCGCCGAGGCCGAACTCCGCCGCCACGTCGCCGAGGCCACTCGCACCGCCGAACGCACCCGCATCGCCCGCGAGCTCCACGACGTCGTGACCCACCACGTGACGGCGATGGTCGTGCAGTCCGAGGCGGCCCGCTACCTGACCGCCGTACCCGATCGCCTCGACGAGACGCTGAGCGCCGTCACCGACACCGGCCGGCGGGCCATCGCCGACTTGCGACACCTGCTCGACCTGCTCAACCCCGGCCACGACACCGACGTCAGAACGCCGTCCGTCGGCGAGCTTCACACGCTCGTGGAGCAGACACGTCAGGCCGGGCAGCCGGTGGAGTTCACCGAGGAGGGCCGGCCGGCGGAGTCGGCCGGCAGCGCCGAATTCGTGACCTACCGGGTCGTGCAGGAGGCTCTGACGAACGCCCTCAAGTACGCCCACGGCAGCCGCACCGTGGTCCGTGTGCGCTATGGCCGGAAGGAGATCAGCGTGGAGGTCAGCACCGATGGTTCCGGCGCACGGAGGGACTCTCCTGGTGGGAGCGGGCGGGGTCTCGCCGGGCTCCGGGAGCGGGTCGACGCCTTGGGGGGCGAGTTCAGCGCGGACCGGCCCACGGGCGGCGGCTTCGTCGTGCGGGCACGGGTCCCCGCGGGGAGCCCGTCGTGAGCGCTCCGGTTGTTCGGGTCCTGATCTGCGACGACCAAGCGCTGATCCGTACCGGGTTCGCGACGATCATCGGTGCGCAGCCCGACCTCGAGGTGGTGGGGGAGTGCGGGGACGGGCGCGCCGCGGTCGACCTCGCCCGCCGGCTGAAGCCGGACATGGTGGTGATGGATGTACGGATGCCGGTGCTCGACGGGATCGAGGCGACCCGCCTGCTGGCCGGTGCCGGGGTGGCGGATCCGATCAAGGTGCTCGTGGTGACGACGTTCAACCTGGACGAGTACGTCTACGAGGCGCTGCGCGCGGGCGCGAGCGGGTTCCTGCTGAAGGACGCCCCACCGGCGCAGCTGCTGAACGGCATCCGCACCGTCGCGACGGGTGCCGCGCTACTGGCACCCGAGGTGACGCGGCGGCTGGTCGGCAGGTACGCGTCCCGGATCCGTCCCGCCGAGGACAAGCCGGACGGCATCGCGCTGACCCCGCGCGAACTGGAGGTCCTGCGCCTCATCGCCGACGGCCTGTCCAACAGCGAGATCGCCGCGACCTTGGTGATCAGCCAGGAGACCGTCAAGACGTACGTGTCGCGCATCCTCACCAAGCTCGACCTGCGTGACCGCGTGCAGGCTGTGGTCTACGCCTACCGCAGGGGCCTGGTGACCTGAGAAGCACCACGCGGCCATCACGCATGCCGATCCTGTGCGGCCGTCAATGGCCGGCGCTCATACCTCCGTCGACGTGCAGGATCTCGCCGGTGACGAACGGGGCCGTCTCGAGGTAGACCACCGCGTCGGCGATGTCGCTCACCTCGCCCATCCGCCCGACCGGGTGCAGCGCGGCGAGGGTCTGGTGGGTCTTGATCGTGCCCGGTGAGACGGCGTTGACGCGGACGCCACGGGTCGCGTACTCGATGGCCAGGGACTTGGTGGCGGACTGCAGGCCGCCCTTCGTCAGCGAGGCCGGCACGGAGGGGACGTTGGCGCAGATCTTCGAGTCCCAGGTCGACATGGTGGAGAAGGTCGTCACCGAAGCCCGGGAGCGCGGCGAGGTCACGGTCGCCGACGCCCACGAGGCGGCGCGATCCGTCGTCGCTCAGCTCGAAGGTCAGGTGCTCTTCGCCAAGCTCTACAACAACACCCAGCGCCTCGACGCTCTGTGGACGAACTGCCTGGCCCTTCTCGGCGCCACCGCCCCCGCCCGGTGATGAACGGACATAAAACATTTGTGTATTTCGCTTGACGAATGAGCCCGTCGAATATGAACAGATGATTTCCGGGGGTCGGTCGTATTGCCCTTACCTGCGGGTTTTAAATAACAGCCGACGTGGTTATCAACGCGGCCGAAACCCCCTATATGGTGGGGTCTCGCATGATCGGGCGGGCATGGCGGCTCGCTGCGATAACTGATAATTAATAGGTCGGGGAGTTATTGGTGAGCGGCGATACCCTCCGCGAGGAACAGGCGATCCGCCGGACCACCGACCACCTGGTGCAGGTCTTCGCCGGCACCCATTCCGCCGAGCACGTCGAGAGTGTGATGCAGGCGGCTTATCGCCGCTTCGACGGCCTTCCCGTCCGTGACTTCGTCCCCGTCATGGTCGAACGCATCGCTCGCGGTGAGCTGACGGCACGGGTGGAGGCGCCCGCGCCCACCGAGTCCGCGCCCACCGAGTCCGCGCCCGCCGAGTCCGCGCCCGCCAAACCCGCGCCCGCCGAGGCTGCGCCTGCGAAGGCCGCGGCGCCCACGGACGCGGCGCCGTCAGGCAAGCCCGCGGACGTTCGGCCCGAGACGACCACCGCAGTCGCCCAACCGGCCGCGGTGCTGGCGAGAATGCCCAGCCGCAAGGTGCTGCTCCCGATCGGTCTCGGGGTCGCGGTCGTCGTGGTCGCCGCTGTGGTGGTCGTGAACCTCGGGAAGCCGGAGGCCCCGCCCCCGCCTCCGCCGCTCACGGTCGTGCGTGGCGTGATCGGCTCCGAGAAGACGGCGTTCTTCGAGGATCCGCAGGTGGTGCGGGCCTTCGCCGACAAGGGGGTGAAGGTCGAGATCGAATCGGCCGGTTCCCGTCAGATCGCCACCTCGGTAGACCTCAGTCGCTTCGACTTCGCGTTCCCGTCGAGTGCGCCGGCGGGTGAGTTCATCCAGCGCAAGCGCAAGGTCAGTACGAAGTACACGCCGTTCTCCTCGCCCATGGCGATCGCGACGTTCCAGCCGATCGCGGACCTGCTCACCAAGGCGGGTGTGGTGAAGCAGGGCCCCGTGCCGACCTTCAACATCGGCCGCTACCTCGAACTGGTCACCACGGACACGAAGTGGGACCAGCTCACGGGCAACTCCGACTACCGCGTCGACAAGAACGTCCTGATCTCCACGACGGACCCGCGCACCTCGAACTCCGCGGCCATGTACCTGGCGATCACCAGCTATGTCGCGAACGGCAGCAAGGTCGTGCACGGCGCCACCGCCGAGAAGAACGTGCTGCCCTTGGTGACCCAGCTCTTCACCAGCCAGGGCTACACCGACAACACCTCCGAGGGTCCGTTCAACGAATACCTCACGGTGGGCATGGGCCCGTCGCCGATGGTCTGGATCTACGAGGCGCAGTTCGTCGACGCGGTCACGCGAGGGCAGATCAAGCCGGGGATGGTGCTGATGTACCCATCCCCGACGGTGATGTCCAAGCACACGCTGGTGCCGCTCAACGCATCAGGCGACCGCGTCGGACGCCTGCTCAGCACCGACTCGCAGCTGCAGCGGCTCGCCGCCGAGCACGGGTTCCGGTCGGCGGACGCCGCCGACTTCGCCAAGGTCGCCGCGGATCACCAGGTAAGCGTCGCGACCGACCTCATCGACGTCGTGGACATCCCCTCCTACGACACCCTTGAGCACCTGCTCGACAGCGTCGGCAAGTCATACGGCTAGCCGCGGCTCCGGCCGCCGTTGCTTCCGGGCATGGACCCCGGCGCGGAAGATCCGGCCGGGGTCACGCCTTCTCGCCAGAGATCACCCGAGATAGCCCGAGATCACCCGAGAGAGATGCGGTCCAGGTCCGGGGCCGGGGTCGTGTCGTTGTGGAGCTTGATGGTGTTCGGGCCGGCCTTCAGCGTGACGGGGACGCTGACGGTGTAGAGGGTGTTGTTGCCCGCCCCGTTCACCTTCACCTCGGTCGGCGTGCCGCCGTTGACCGTCACGGAGTACGACTTGGGGCCGTTCACCGTGAAGTCGATGTACAGCGTGTACGCCCGTGCCTCGGGGACCGTGACGTCCTCGAACAGCACATAGGCGTTCGGCTCGCTGCCCTGGTCCGGTCCGCCGCCGATGTTGCGGACCTTCTGACCGCCGGAGCACGCCGCGCAGGCGGTGATCCCGGCTTCGCCGATCTTGTTGCGTGAGTCCTCGGCCTCCCGCATGAACACCCGGTCGGCGGGACGCGGACGTACTCCGACCTGGTTCGTGACCGTGTAGGGGCGGCCGAGCGACTGGAAGGTGGCGGTGATCGGGATGTCTGTCGCGGTCACGTCCTTTCCGGGGGGTGAGGTGAGCGTCCACGAGCCCGCCAGCGTCTGCCCGAGCCGGACGGCCGACGCCTTGATCGTCTCGCCCTCGACGGTCCAGCCCGCCGGGACGGCCGGGGCGAACGCGACCTGGTCGAGCACGTCCTCGCTGTCCAGGCGCAGCGTGGCCGAGACCCGCAGCGACTGCCGGCCGGGACTGACCCACTGCAGGCCGGCCGGGTCGACGGTCATGGTGGTCTTGGGGGTGTACGAGGCGGGTGGCATCGGGGCGACGGCCAGGCGGTCCACCCCCGCGTCCCCGGACAGGGTGATCGTGTTGGTGCCCGCCTTCAGGGTGACGGGCAGGGCGCTGGAGGCGGGGACGCCCTTGCTGTCGCCCGGCACCCGCACCTGGAGCGGCGCCGCGCCGTTGACGGCGACCGACAGCGTCGCGGGTGTGGCGGAGGTGTGGTCGATCTGCAGGCGGTACTCGCCCGCCGCCGGGACGCTCACGTCGCGGTAGGTGAGCGTGCCGTCCCGCAGCCCGATCACCTGGGCCCCGCCCGAGCAGGCGGCGCAGGACTCGACGCGGGCCCGGCCCGTCCGCTGCTGCCGCTCCGCCTCAAGCGGCAGGCTGTCGCGCGAGACCGGGTACGAGTCGGCGACCTGGATCTCGTCGATCCGGAGCTTGCGGTGGAAGCGTGGCGCCTGCGCGCCCGCCCAGGTGTTGAGCACCTCCAGCTTCACGTAGCGGCCGTGCTGCTCGCCCAGGTCGAGGACCTGCGTGCCGCGGGCGCTGCGCATCGCACCGGCCCGCACCGGCTTGTCCCAGCGGCGGCCGTCGTCGCTGACGTAGACGCGGTAGTCCTTGATCCGGGCGGAGTCCTCGGGCCGCCCGAACGTCACCCTGGCCAGGACAGGCGACCATTCGCGCTGGTTGACCGCCAGATAGGCCACCTTCTTCCGCTTGCCGAGATCCAGCGTCACCGACACCGGCAGGTTGCCGTCTGAGTCCCAATATTTCGTGAAATCACCGTCCACTAGGGCGGCGGCGGGATGCTCGGTCTGCTCGGCGGACGCCGTGGCCTTGACCCCGGTGAGGAAGCCCTGGCGGCCGGCCGTCTCGACCTTGAACACCGTGTCGTAGTCGTCCCACCGCGTGATGCCGAGGATCGTCAGGGAGCCGCCGGACTGGGTGAACCGCATCCGCTCGCCCGTACGCAGGTCGCTCACCCCGGTGATGCGATAGCCGTTGTCGCGCAGCCGTACGCGGTCGGTGCTGGGCTTGGTCAGCACGTGGACGTACTGGACCTTCCCGCCGTCGTCGCGCCGGACGGTGATCACGCCGTGCGCGCCGTCGTTCCAGAAGCCGGGCTGCAGGCCGCCGTACATGTAGCCGCCGCCCTCGGTGGCGTGCAGTGACTCCTTGATCGGCGGGACCCACGTGGACATGAAGGAGTTGAAGGCCTCCTGCTGCGGCGGGAACTTGCCGTTCACCATCGCGGTCTCCGCCATGAGCGACTTCATCGACGAGCCGGCGTTGGTGATGTACCGGCCGGTGGACAGGCGGGCGTCCACGGGGTGGTCGGCGCCGTCGTACCACCAGTCGCCGACCGTGGGCAGCTTGTAGTCCGCCTCGACCAGGCGCGGCATCGGGGTCCACGCCGCCTGCGGGTAGTCGTAGGCGGGGGTCATGCCGGTCTTCTGCTCGTTGCTGACCGTGTCCATGATCGGGGTGTCGGTGTTGTTGTTGCTCAGCAGCCAGTCCGGGCGCCGTTCACGGACCTTGTCGTACAGGCCGTTCTGCTGCCAGTACTCGTTCTCGTTGTCGATCCAGAACCCCGCCAGGTCCGGATATTTCTCCATGACCTCCAGGAAAAGATCCTGGCTGTACATCCCGAAGCCGGGTCGGGTGGTGATGTCGACCTGCCGGCCCTTGTAGGCGGAGTAGGCGGCCGAGTCGAGCATCTCGACGCCCGTGTTGTTGTGCCATTGCGGGTCGTCGGTCATGTAGAGCATGACCCGCACGCCCTTCGCCTTCCCGGCGTTCACCAGTTCGCCGAGGAAGTCGCGGCGGGTGGCGCAGCTGCCCGGGATCGCGGACGGCCAGGGGCGGGCGTAGCCCAGCGCGCTGTGGAAGGTGGCCAGGACGATGTAGGAGGCGCCGAGGTCGCGGGCCTGGTCGATCCAGTAGTCAGGGGTCCAGCCGCCGTCGGTGACGTCGCGTTCCCACGAGGCGCAGTCCAGGTGCCGGGGCGCGGTGAACATGCCCCAGTGCAGGAACAGGCCCGCGGTGGAGTCGCGTAACCACTGCTGGCGAGGATGGACGACTTCGGCGTGGGCCGGTACGGCGGTGAGCAGACCGACCAGCATCGCGAGGGCGAGGATGGCGCGCAGGCGCATACGAATGTCTCCCTACTTGGCGACGCGCTGGATGGCGGCGACCGCGGTGGTGGCGGCGTCGCCCGGGGAGGACTGTCCGGCGAGCACGGCGCTCCACGCCTCGGCCACCGGCTTGCGCATCTGCGTCAGCTCGGTGCCGAACCCGGGCAGCAGGTACGGCACGCCGTTCTCCAGTGCCTTGTTGAACTGGGTGTAGATCGGGTCCTTCATGCCCTCGGTGTCGGCCAGGTCCTTGCGCACCGGCATACTGCCCGCCTCCAGAGCGGCGAGCTCGCCCTCCTTGCTGAGGAACATGGCGGCCACGGCGTTGAAAGCGGCGTCCTTGTCCTTGGTGAACGCGCTGACGTGCACGTTGTCGCCGAACTGGTAGACCTTGGCCGGGGCGCTCCCGTTGGGCACGGGCACGACGCCGTACTTGAAGGAGGCGGCCTTCTTGGCGTTGCCGTACTGCCAGTTGCCGCCGAGCACGAAGGCCATGCCACCGGCGGTGAACTTCTGGAAGGCGACGTCAGGGGTCCAGGTGGCGGCGTCTCTGGGCACGTAGCCCTTCTCGGCCCAGCCGCCGACCAGCTTGAGCGAGGTCTCCAGAGCGGCGGCGTCGGGCTTGGCGTAGTCGAAGCCGTACGCGGTGATGAAGGAGAAGGCGTTGACGTCCTGGTCGCCCTGGCCGGGCAGGCCGATGCCGATGTACTTCTTGCCGATCTTCTCCAGGGCGGCGCTCAGCTCGTCCATCGTCGTGGGCGGCGTGATGCCCAGCTCGTCGAGGATCGTCTTGTTGTACCAGAGGGCGGTCGTGTTGTTGAAGCCCTGGACGCCGTAGACCTTGCCGTCCTTCTTGATGACGTTCGCGTCGGGGATCTGCGCTTTGTCGGGGAACTTGTCGAACTGGGGGGTGATGTCGGCGATCGCGCCGGCCTTGATGAGCTGGAGCAGGTCGGCGCCGCCCTGGACGAAGACGTCGGGGCCCTGCTTGGTGGCCGCCGTGGCGATCACCTTCTGGGTGAGCTGCTCGCCGGGTACGTACACGCTGTTCAGTGGCTTGGACAGCTTGGCCTTGGCGTAGATGTCGTTCAGGTCCTTGGTGAACTTCGCGGTGGCGGGGATGCCCTGGGCGTAGTAGTGCCAGAACGTGACCTTGTTGGCGTCGCCCGAGCCGCCGGAGCCGGAGGTGCCGCACGCGGCGAGGGCGCACAGGGCCGCCGCGGCGGCGACGACGCGGAGTCTTGCAGAGATCAACGGACGCTTCCCATCGTGATACCGCCGACCAGCAGGCGCTGCCCGAACAGATAGATCAATACAGTCGGGACCGAGACCAGGACGGAGACCGCCATGAGACCCGGCCAGTTCACCCCGTAGGAGGACATTTGCTGCGCCAGCAGCGCGCTCACCGGGTATTGGCCCGGGTCGTTGAGAAAGGTGATCGCGTACAGGAACTCGCCCCACGCGCCGATGAAGGTGAGGGTGGCCACGGTGGCGATCCCATTGCGGGTGATCGGCAGCACGATCTTGACGAACCGCTGCCACCTGCTCGCGCCGTCGCTGGCGGCGGCCTCCTCGATGGCGATCGGCACGCCGGTGAAGAACGGCCGCAGCAGCAGCATGCTGAAGGGCAGGTTGGTCGCGGCGATGGCGAGCGCGACGCCGTACAGGTTGCCGGTCAGCCCCCACTGGGCCAGCAGCCGGTTCAGGGGGATGAGGGTCGAGGTGGCCGGCACCATCTGCAGGATGATCAGCGCGGCCAGCCCGCCGGTCACGATGGCGCCGTTGAGCCGGGCCAGTCCGTACGAGGTGGGCACGGCGACGACGAGCACGATGACCGTGGTGGACACGGCGATGATCACGGAGTTGACGGCGGAGGTGGCGAAGCCGCCGTTCCACACGTCGATGTAGGCCTGGAGGGTGGGCTTGAAGATGACCGCCGCCGATCCGGCGAACACGTCCTTGAGGCTCTTGAACGAGGTGGCCAGCAGCCAGTACAGCGGCAGCGCGTAGATCGCCAGCAGGACGACGCAGCCGAGCACGGTGACCGGCGTGTTGCGCTTGGCGTCGGTCATGCCTGCTCCCGCCGGTTCATCCGCAGGTAGACGGCGCTCAGGAAGAGCACGATGACCAGCGACAACGTCGCGGTGAACGAGCCCTGGCCGAACTCGTAGAACTTGAACGCCTGCTGGTAGCCCAGGTACGGCAGCGTGGTCGTGGAGGTGCCGGGCCCGCCGCTGGTCATCACGAAGATGAGGTCGAACGAGCGGAAGGCGTTGATCACGACGAGCACGCCGAGGATGGAGATGACCGGGCGCAGCAGCGGCAGCACGATGTGCCTGGTCACCTTCCAGCCGGCCGCGCCGTCGAGCGCGGCGGCCTCCAGCAACTCCTGGGAGACGTCGAGCAGCGCCGCGCGCAGTACGAGCGCGCAGAACGGCACCACCATCCAGGCGTTGACCAGCCCGAGCACGACGATCGCCAGCGTGCCGTTGGCCAGCCAGGGGATCGGCTGCTGGATCAGGTGCAGCCAGAGCAGCACTGAGTTGACCGGCCCGCCGGATTCAAGCAGAAATTTCCACAGATTTCCGGCGACGACCGCCGGCAGCGTCCACACGAACACCATCGCGCCCAGCGTCACGCCGCTCAGCCGGGTGCGCGGCCGCAGGACCAGCGCGGCGGCGAACCCGCCGGCCAGCCCGACGACCAGCACGATCACGACGATGGCCAGCGTCTGGAGCACCACGTGACCGAACGACGGGTCCTCGATCACCCGCCACATGTTGTCCAGTCCGTTGAACGGCCGCTCGCCCAGCAGGTTCTCGGCGGTCACGTCGGAGAACGCCGTACGGAACAGGTCGATGAGCGGATAGACCGACAGCACCGCGAGATAGATCGCGCCCGGCAGCAGGAACAGCATCGTCTTGGGGCCGAACAGCGTGCTGCCCGCCCGCTGCCGCGCTCTGCGCGCCGCGACCCGGTCGGCGGCGGCCGTCACCATCGCCCGGCCCTCGTCCGCTGCCCAGCACGAGCGGAGGTGAAGACCGTCGCTCGACCCTCGTCCGCTGCCCAAGTACGGGCGGAGGTCACCATTGTTCGACCTTCGTCCGCTCCCCGGTTCGGGCCGAGGTCAGCGCGGCCTCCAGCATCGCGACGCTGTGCGCGTTGTCGGCGGCGGGCGAGGTCGGCTCACCGGTGCCCGCCACGGCGTCGACGAATGCCCGCAGCACCCCGGCCCGCTCGAACAACGGCAACTCGGGCACCTCGACCGCGCGTACGTCCCCGGCCGCGTCGGTGATCGACACGGCCCGGTGGTCGTCCGGCGCGGCCCCCCAGGTCAGCAGCCCCTCGTCACCGGAGATCCGCCACACGCCGGGCCACGGCGTCTGCGGGCCGACCCCCTGGCTGGACAGGACGTAGTCGATCGTGAGCCCGCCGTCCAGCTCGACGATGAGGCTGGCTCCGGGGGTGTGATCCTGGGCCGAGCGTATGGGCGTGACCGGTACGCAGGTGATCGCCATCCCCTCCCGCCCGAACAGGTAACGCATCAGGTCGAAGTGGTGGATGGCCAGCTCGATCAGTGAGTTGGCGTCCCGGACCCCGGCGTGGTCGCGGTGCCATTCGAGCGAGACCCGGCGGACGGCGCCGACGGCTCGCCGCTCGAGCAGGTCGCGGACGACCGGGGCGCCGGGGAAGATCCGGTAGTTCTGGTCGATGCCGAAGACCAGGCCCTTCCGTTCCGCGAGGCCGGCGAGCTCCCTGGCGGTCGCGGCGTCCAGGGTGAACGGCTTCTCCAGCAGCAGATGCGCGCCGGCCTCCAGGACCTGCCGGGCGACGGCCGCGTGCGCGCCGATCGCGACCGGCGCGATGGCGGCCACGGCGCCGGTGGCCGCCAGCGCCTCCTCTACGGTGGCGAACACGTTGTCGTCGCCGGTCTTGGCGGTGAACGCGGCCCGTGCCTCGGGGGAGGCGTCCACCCAGCCGGTCACCTGGACGTCGGGGAGCCGCGGGAGGATGTTCGCGGCCCAGTCGAGCCCCCAGGGGCCGAGGCCGATCTGGATCAGGTCGGTCATGCCTCGGCCCACCAGTTCCGCGGCCATTCGCCCTTCCTGGTGATCTTCGGCTGGGGCTGGACGGGCGGCGTCGCCCACTGGACCGCGTTGGCCAGCACGCGCCTGATCTCGGGCTGGAAGTAGATCGGGGACTCCTCGTGGCCGGGGGCGAAGAAGAAGATCCGGCCCTTGCCCCGCTGCCACGCGCAGCCGCTGCGCAGCACCTCGCCGCCCTCGTAGGAGCTGATGAAGACGAGCTCGTCCGGCTCGGGGATGTCCATCGGTTCGCCGTACATCTCGCCCTTGGGGATGACGACCGGGTTGGGGACGCCGCGGACGATGTCGTGGCCGGGCAGGATCGTCCAGAGCAGCTCACTGTCGTCGTGCCGCCAGCTGGCGATCTTGCAGGAGGTGCCCAGCAGGGCCTGGGCGACCTTCGACTCGATGGCGGAATGCAGGATGAGCAGGCCCATGCCGCCGAGCACCCGCCGCCTCACCCGCTCGACGACCTCGTCACTGACCTCGTCGTGCTTGAGGTGGCCCCACCAGAGCAGGACGTCGGTCTCGTCCAGTACGGCCTGGGTCAGACCGTGCTCGGGCTCCTCCTGGAGCGCGACCCGTACATGTGCCTCGGGGCCGAGGTGTTCGGCCAGCGCCTGCCCGAGCACGACGTGCAGCCCGTCGGGATACACCGACGAGACGCTGGGATACGTCCGCTCCTCATAGAACTCGTTCCACACGGTCACGTTCATTCGTTCGCGCACCCATCCGATGTTTCTGTGAGCCTGCCTCTATTTATGCAAGGCTTCTGCATATTAAGATGGGGTGACTCTAGGCACAATGCCTGGACTCCAGCAAGGTGAAAGGTCTCACATCCTGAGACTTGTGCCGGTGAGTCCGCTCCTTGTGGGTGCTGGAGACGTCCGATGACATAGCGAAGAAAGGTCAGGATGACGAAGACCTCCGACGTCGCGCGGCACGTTGTTCAGCTCCGAGCCGCCGGCGTGGCCCTGATCCTCGACCTCCGGTCCGCCGGGCTGCCCACCGTCGTCCACTGGGGTGCCGATCCGGGCCCGTGCGACCAGGCCGAGCTGGACGCGATGGCCGAGGCCGCCATCGCGCCGCACGTCATCAACCTCATCGACGGACCCGTCTCGCACTCGGTGCTGCCCGAAGGCCACACCGGGTGGTTCGGCATTCCCGGTCTGTCCGGCTCCCGCTCGGGTGCGGCGTGGGCGTCCCGCTTCACCGTGAGCAAGGCCGTCCAGGAGGAGGGGCGGCTCACCGTCGAGGCGGCCGATCCGGGCACCGCGCTCGGGCTGTGCCTCGTCATCGAGCTGACCGGCAGCGGGTTGGTCCGGTTGCGCACGTCCGTACGCAATGACGGTGATGACGACTATCGGGTGGACGCGGTGTCGGCCGTCCTGCCGGTGCCCGAGCGGGCGGCGGAGCTGTTCGACCTGGCCGGGCGCTGGTCGCGGGAGCGGCAGCCGCAGCGGGGAGCGTTCAACGTGGGCGTGCACCTGCGCGAGGGGCGGCGCGGCCGGACCGGGGCCGACGCCGCGACCGTGGTGGTGGCCGGGGTGCCCGGATTCGGGTTCCGGTCGGGGGAGGTGTGGGCGGTGCACACGGCCTGGAGCGGCAACCACCGCACCTGGGCCGAGCGTACGGGCGAGGGCTTCAGGACGCTGGGCGGCGGCGAGTCGCTGCTGCCCGGTGAGATCGTGTTGCGGCCGGGGGAGAGCTACGAGTCGCCCGAGCTGTTCTTCGGGTACGCGGACGGGCTCGACGAGCTGGCCGCCCGCTTCCACCGGCACCTCAGGGAACGGCCGAACCATCCCGATTCCCCCCGGCCGGTCAACCTCAACGTGTGGGAGGCCGTGTACTTCGACCATGACCTCGGCAAACTCCTCGCCCTGGCCGAGCGGGGAGCCGCGATCGGGGTGGAGCGGTTCGTGCTGGACGACGGCTGGTTCCACCGCAGGAACGCCTCCGACCGGGGGCTTGGTGATTGGTTCGTGGACGACCAGACCTGGCCGGACGGGCTGCATCCGCTGGTCGACCGGGTCAAGGAGCTCGGCATGACGTTCGGGCTGTGGTTCGAGCCGGAGATGGTCAGCCCGCTCTCGGAGCTCGCCGTCAAGCACCCGGAATGGATCATGCGGGCCCGTCCCCAGCTGCCGCCGGCCTCGCGCTGGCAGCAGGTGCTCGACCTGGCGCACCCGGAGGCGTACGAGCACGTGCTCACCCGCATGTCCGAGGTCATCGCGGAGTACGGCGTCGGCTACCTCAAATGGGACCACAACCGCGACCTGATCGAAGCGCCCCACGTTCACCGGCAGACGCTGGCCGCCTACCGGCTGATGGACGAGTTGCGCGCCACCTTCCCCGGCCTGGAGATCGAGTCGTGTTCGTCCGGGGGCGCCCGCGTCGACCTCGGCGTCCTGGAGCACACCGACCGGGTGTGGGCCTCCGACTGCATCGACCCGCTCGAACGGCAGACCATCCAGCGCTGGACCAGCCAGCTCATCCCGCTCGAACTCATCGGCGGCCACGTCGCCTCCACCGTCTCGCACACCACCGGCCGCCGGCACGACCTCGCCTTCCGGGCGATCACCTCGCTGTTCGCGCACTTCGGGCTGGAACTCGACCTGACCAGGCTGGACGACGCCGAGACCGCGGAGCTGGCCGAGTGGATCGGGATCTACAAGCGCTACCGGGCGCTGCTGCACTCCGGCACACTGGTCCGCGACGAACACCCGAGCACGGGCCGCTGGCTGACCGGCGTGGTGACGCCGCGCCTGGCGCTGTACTCGGTGGCGGCGGTGCGCCGCTCCGACGAGGAGCCCGCGGGGCGGATGACCTTCCCCGGACTCGACCCGGCCCTGCGGTACGCGGTGCGGCTCGTCGGCCCGAACCGGGACGACCTCGGCCCCCGGCCCGGCTGGCTGGACGCGCCGGGCCTGCTCAGCGGCGCGACGCTCGGCACGGTCGGGGTACGGCTGCCCACGCTACGGCCCGAGACCGCCATGCTCATCGAGATCGCGGCACAACCGGCGCTTGACGGGCAAGCTGTAGGCAACGCCGAGTGGGAAACAGAGCAGAAAGCGAACGGATGACCTCCTCCAGGGTTCGGCCGAGCACGAGCACGCAGCTCGGCGGTGACACCTCCGCCCTGCGGACGCTCAACCTGCGCTCTGTGCTGCGCGTGCTCTACGGCGGCGGCAGCCACACGATCGCCTCGATCGCGGCGGCCGCCGGCATCTCGCGCCCGACCACGACCCAGGCGATCTCCGACCTGCTCGCCGCGGGCTGGATCCAGACCGCCGACCAGGTCATCGACAAGGTCGAGAAGAAGGACGGGCGGGGACGGCCGGCACAGCGCTTCGAGTTCCGTCCGGGCGCGGGCCACGTGCTCGGGGTCGACATCGGCGGTCACAAGGTGCTGGTGCTGGTCAGCGACCTGTCCGGGGAGATCGTCGCCGAACGCCGCGAGAGCCTGCGCCCGACCTCCCCACGGTCCAGGCGTCTGACGATCATGAACGAGGCGATCAACGCGGCGCTGGAGGCGGCGGGCCTGTCCGCCGCCGACATCTCGTGCGCGGCGATCGCCACCCCCGGCGTCGTCGGCCCGGACGGCAAGGTCGCGCACGCCCCGGCCATCCCCGAATGGGCCGGTGTCGACCTGGGCGGGCACGTACGGAATCGGTTCGGCATCCCGACCCAGGTCTTCAATGACATGCGGATGGCCGCGCTGGCCGAACACTGGAAGGGCGTGGCCCGTGACGCCTCCGACGTGGTGTACGTCCATGTCGGCCGCCGCATGGGCACCGGCCTGCTGGTCGCGGGCAGGCCGCACGCCGGTCGGCACGGCGCGGCGGCCGAGATCGGTCTGTGGCGCGGGTTGCCGTGGGCGCACGCGTACGAACGGCTGCTGGATCTGGCACCGGGGCGAAGCACGGACCACGAGGACGCGATCCAGGCCATCTTCGAGGCGGCCAAGGCGGGCGACGCGGCCGCCCAGGCAGGCATAGACGGGTTCGCCGACCTGCTGGTGGAGGGTTTGGCGCCGGTGATGGTGACGATCGACCCCGAGCTGGTGATCATCGGGGGCGGCATCTCGGCCGCCGGCGAGGCCATCCGCGAGCCGGTACGCGCCCGCGTCGAACGCGAGACGGACTTCCCGCCCAAGGTGGTCTGCTCGGTGCTGGGCGACCATTCCTCCGCGATCGGCGCCGTGCGCTGCGCACTCGATGTCGCGGAGGAACGTCTCTTCGCCGAGCTCAAGCCGGGTCCGGGAACGCCGGCTCAGCAGGGGGCAGGGGTGGCGCTCAGCAGGGGGTGAAGTAGTACTTCGCCTGGCCGTCCGTCGTCCCCCACTGGCCGGGCGGCTGAGAGCATCCGGACCAGCGCTGTCCGACGATCTGGTCGCCCACGAAGTAGCTGATGACGAGGAGGAGGTCGCCCCCCGGCGGGGGAGGGGGAATGGCCTGGGCCGGGGTGGAGCCGAGGGCGAGGGCGCTGAGAGCCAGCGCCACCACTAAAACGCCGCGCTTCATTTTCATGCAGGTTCCTCCAGATCAGCCGATTTTCGGGCCAGAGCGAACGCGAAGCCATTCGCCTGAATGAGATCACGATAAGCGCTGTCGATCAAGGTGTCGGCAGCGTCGCTTCTCCGCCGCGATTTTCGGGGACTCGATGAAAGTTTCACCATTTTTGGCGAGTTTCCCCAGCTCAGGCGCATCTCGGCTTGACCAGCCGCCGCTCTGCGAGGACGTTCGTGTCGAACCTTCTGAGTTGGGAGTCCGATGAGTCACCCCCGTCGCCGGTTGCTCGCCATTCTGCTCTCCGCTTTCCTGGTCGCGCTGGGCTCCTTGGCGCCCTTCACGGAACAGTCCGCCAGCGCGGTCAGCGACCCGCCCGGCCCGGTGACGGGCAACGCCACCTACTTCGACGGACTCGGCATGCCCTACGGTGGCTGCGGCCTGCCCCAGGCGAACATCGACTCACCGGACTTCGTCGCGCTCAACGTCTACAACACGCCCGGCGACTACTCCTTCTACCCCCGGCCGTTGACCGGGGCCAACCTCAGCAAGGCCGGGCTGTGGAACAACGGCTTGAACTGCGGCCGCTACGTGCAGGTAGAGATCGGCGACTACTGCACGGGCACCAACGACGGCGCGCAGAACCAGGCGTTCTGCCGCAACGGCTCCTGGGTCGCCGACGCGTACAAGGGCGCGAAGCTGACCATGCTGGTCGCCGACAGCTGCGGCGACTCCAACGCCTGGTGCCGCGACGATCCGTACCATCTGGACCTGTCCAAGGACTCGCTCAACCGGTTCGTGAAGAACGGCGCCCCGATCGGGGACATGTATCCCAGCCATTGGAACAACCGGCACGTCACCTGGTCGTTCGTCCCCGCGCCCAACTACAGCGGCGACATCAACATCGGTTTCCTGCAGTCCGCCCAGGTCTGGTGGCCCGCCATCTCCGTCTCGCACCTGGCCAACGGCATTCACGGCGTCGAGTACTTCGCCAATGGGGCGTGGCAGACGGCCCAGATGAACGGCGACATGGGCCAGTCGTACATCATCGGCGGGACCACCTCGGGCGGCAACCAGTACCAGATCCGGGTGCGCGACGTCACGGACACACTGATCAACGGCGGGCGCGTGTACAGTTTCACGCTTCCGTCCACCTGCAACCCGTGCGGCACCCCGTACACCAAGGTCGGCTACACCACCTCAACCGGCTCGACCTCCACGCCCACCCCGACCCCCACCCCCACGCCGACTCCCACGGGCGGCACCGGTGTCTCGTGCGGCGTGGACTACCAGGTCCCCAACGCCTGGCAGGGCGGCTTCACGACCAACGTCACCGTACGGAACACGGGCGCCACGACCTGGAACAACTGGACGGTCACGTGGACCATGCCGTCCGGCGTGACCCTGACCAGCGCCTGGAACTCCACCATCACGCCGTCGGGTACCACCTGGACGATCAAGGCCCCGAGCTGGGCCACGACCCTGGCACCGGGCGCGTCGGCCACCTTCGGCTTCCAGGCCAACGGCCCATCGACACCCGGCCCGACCAACATCACCTGCTCCTAGGTCGGGGAGCTATCTGCGGAGCCTGGCCTTGGTGGCAGCGGAGACCACCGCGTTCTTCTCGGCGGTGGTCATCAGCCCGGCCCGGATCCAGTCGTCCGCGGTACGGGTCACCGCCGACACGAAGCAGCCCTGGTTGTCGAAGGGGGCCAGGGCCCAGAGTGCGTCCAGGAAGGTCGCCGAATCCGCTCGCGCGTAGTTCGGCACGCCCGAGTCCACCTTGCCGAAGACGATCTTCGGCTCGACGCGGTGGAAGTAGGCGTGGTAGCGGTCGGTGTCGCCGCTGTAGAACGGCACCAGCGGCAGGCCGTGCGTGGTGAAGGTCATCGGGGCGGTGGACGTCATGGTCTGCGCGAGATCGCCGGACAGTGTGAAGTCCTTGAAGAAGGAGAAGTCGCGGAAGGTGGTCTCGTCGCTCTTGGCGACCATCGGCACCGGGCCGTACGCGATGCTCTGGGTGGTCGGGACGTCCAGCGCCTTCTCCACCCGCAGGGAGAACGGCATCGACACCCTGATCTTGTCGCCGCGCCGCCAGTTCCGGTTGAGCGTCACGTACTCGCCGGGCTTGGCATTGACCTTCTGGTCGGCACCGTTGATCCGGACCGTGAAGCCCTTCTCCACCCAGTAGGGCATGCGTAGCTTCACGGCCAGGCGGCCCGTGCCCTCCACCGTGAGTGTCGTCACCCCCGCCGGGTCGGTCGGGTAGTTCGTGGCCTGTTTGATCGTGAAGCCCTTCTCCGGCCAGCGCAGTTCCGAGGCCAGGTAGAGGTTCACGTAGAGCGCCGAGTCGTCCGCCGACCGGAAGTAGATCGAGTCCTGGAACTTGGTGTGGCTCTCCAGCCCGGTGCCGCCGCAGCAGGTGCCGAGGTTGCCGTAACTGCGGGCGGCGCCCGGCCGCATCGGGATGAAGTAGGTCAGGAGCGGATCCGTGGTGCTGTCGATGTTCCGGCGCGAGGCGAGGATCTGGCCGTAGAGGGCCCGCTCGTAGTACTGCATGTACTTCGGGTTCGCCGTGTGGAAGAACAGGCCCCTGCTCAGTTTCAGCATGTTGTAGACGGGACAGGTCTCGGCGTTGTTGGTGCCCAGGGTGCCGACGATGACGTCGCGGGCGCCGAAGAGCTCGCCGTTGTCGGTCGGTCCGGCCGTGCCGCCGTCGGTGAAGGTGCGATGGGGTACGACCATGTCCCAGAAGTTCACGGCGGCGTCGAAGTAGTGGCGTTCCTGGTCGCGCTCGAAAATGGACAGGTAGCCGATGAACTGGGGGATGTGCTGGTTGGCGTGCTTCCTGTTCAGCGTGTCCTCGTTGTTGACCGTGGCCGTGAGGAGCGCGGTGTTGTCGAAGCACTTGGCCGTCGTCAGGTGTTCCGCCTTGCCACCGAGGGCGTAGAGGTCGGCCATGACGGTGTTCATGCCGTTGTACTCGCCCGCGATGTAGATGCTCCACATGCGGTTGAGTTGCTCCCGGGGAAGCGAGCCCAGCCGGCTGTGCACCCAGTCGCCCATCTTCATCACGATGGTGCGCGCCTGCTCGTTGCCCGCGTACTGGTAGGCGTCGAGCAGTCCACGCATGATCATGTGGCAGGTGTAGTAGGGCGCCCAGATGGTGGGATAGGTGGCGTACTGCTCCAGCAGGATGAACTGCGTCTCGGGGTAGGCGGCCAGGAAGCCGGGGTAGCTCGGTCCGGGATGGCCGGTGGGCTCGGAGACCAGCCGGGCGTCCTTCCCCTTGCCCGAGGAGTCGCCCGCGCTCTCGCCGCTCTCCTCGTCGAAGCGGTACCACGCGACGTCGCCGCCGCCCAGCCCGCCGTCCGCGCTGGTCGTCAGGGCCACGATCTCCGCCTCGGTCAGCGCGCGGCCGTAGATCTGGAACTCGTCCACCGAGCCCTTCAGGTACGCGTCGCCGTACTGCGACTTCCCGATCCAGTTGTTTCCGGTCGGGCCGAGGCTGGATGGTTTGAGGGTCATGGCGGTGTTCGTGCCGACCGGTGCGCCGTTCACGTAGAGGGTCCCGGTGCCGCCGGACAGGGTTACCGCCAGGTGGGTCCATTGGCCGGTGGGTAACTGGGCCGTTCCGTTGATGCGCTGCTCGCCGCTGCCGCCGCTGGTGGTGATGGCGAATCTCGGCGCGGCGCCCGCGCTCACGGTCAGGAACATCGTGCGGCTCGTACCGGTGCCGAAATCGAAGATCCGCGACCAGGTGGAGATCGCGGCCGGGTTCAGCCAGACGGCGATGGTGAAGTCGTCGAGGCCGCTCACGATGTCGGCGGGCAGCGACACGTACTGGGGGCCGTCGAGTTTCGCCGCCTTGCCGAACTTCCCCGCCACCCTGACGACCGGGTCCGGAGCCGGCGCGGGCTGCCCGACCCGGGCGGCCAGCGCGTCCTGGCACTCGCCGAGCGCCTTGACCATGTAGTCGACCTTGTCCTTGAAGAAGGTGTCGCCGGAGCCCGCGTAGGCCAGGGCCAGCGCGCTGAGGAAGTGCCCGCTGTAGTGGCCGCGCAGGTTGCCCGTGGCGTCGTCCCAGCTGCCGGGCGGTTGGGCGCCCAGCGTGTCCAGCCCGGCGTTGGCCCGGAAGTTGGCCAGCATCCGGTCGGCGGGATAGGCCCGCAGGAAGTTCAGGATCCGGTCCCGGTTGACGCTGAACAGGCTCTCGCCCAAGGTGACCTGGCTGTTGGCGAACGGTTTCACGATCCAGGCGCCGGGCACCGGCGGGTCGTGTTGCGGCGGCGGGGCCAGTGGCGTACGAGCCGCCTGGGCGGTGCCGAGGGGGAGTGAGGCGAGCGCGGAGGGGGTGACGGCCGCCAGCACCGCCAGTCGCAGGGCCTCTCGCCTGGGCATCATGTTCGACATCGCACTGTCCTGTCCATGCTCGGGTCCGATGGATGGTAGCGCTAACATTTCTGGCCGAGCACCCTGGTGGTTGCGTGCTCGGTGGGAGTGTTAACGATCTCGTCGTACCCGTCAAGGCGCCGAGACGGCACTCTCACTCTGACAGTCGTTTTGACCCTTTGAGTACTGGGATTGACCTTATTGATCTATTCACTTCGACGAACGATCATCGAGGGCAGTAGCGCTTCCGCACCTCAGGAAGGATCTTCATGATTCGCCGCGCATCGCTGGCCGTCCTGGTCGCCCTCGGCGCCCTCACCGTCATCAGCTCACCCGCGCACGCCCGCGCCTGCATGATCGACTACCACTGCGAGACGTACTACTACAGCGACTCCGCCCACACCACGCTGGTGGGGGTCAAGTACGAGAACTGCGTCGGGGACGAGGAGTGGGTGGGCAGGCGCGGGTCGTACGCGGTGTTCAACGAGACCCCCTGCTGAGACCTTAAAAAGCCGCAGCCGGCCGCTCTCAGCCCAGGTTGAGGCGGTCGCGCTGGGCCGTGTACAGGTCGGTGACCCGGGGGCGGGTGCCATGGTCGGCGAGCAGGTTCTCCAGGTCTCCGGTGAAGTCGGGAGCCAGCTCGCCGGCCGTCCCCGTGGTGCCCTGCACCCCGACGGTGAGGCTGCGCGGGGCGACGTCCGCGATCGTGATCGCGTACGGGCTGCCACTGGTGACGCGGATGTTCCAGTGCGCGATCCGCGCCCCGAACAGCGGGCCCGAGGCCGCCGAACCGCCGACCCGGCCGTTGTTGACCAGGGTGATGTTGGTCCGCGCGTTCTCGAACGGCAGCGCCCGGTGCGAGTCGAACGTGCCCTCCGCCATCGTGCCCCGCCGCCAGACGTTCCCGGATGACAGTCCCTCCAGGTTGAGGCCGTGGTGGACGGCCCCTGCGGGGACGGGCACGGTGAACGCCTCGATCTCGAAGTCGTCCACGAGATTGTCGTGCGACTGCATCCGGCAGGCGAAGCTGTGGTGCGCGGAACGGCCGCCGACGGCGACGCGGGTGAGGGTGTTGGACTTGGCGGTGGTGAAGCCGAAGCCGAGGTCGCAGTTCTCCACGCGTACGTCCCTGGCCCAGCAGTCGTGGACGGCCTGGAAGCACACGCCGTTCGAGCCGGGGTGCTTGTTGTGGGCGGTCATCGGGACCAGGTCGTTGCGGATCGTCAGGTCCTCGACGCCGCTGTCGTGCACGGTGGGGCCGAGGGCGCGCAGCCGGGCGGGCCAGCCGGGGCGCAGGTCGTACCTGATCGGCTGGGCCAGCCTGACGAGGCGGGTGCCCAGAACGGCCTCGATCCGCACCGGCCATTGGAGGAGCGCGTACTGGATGTACTGACCGCCTGATCCGGTAACGAGCTGGGGCGCGCGGCTCGGCCAGTCGTACGACCGAGTGCCCGGAATGTCGCCCGCCAGGTGCTTCAGCAACGTCGCGTCCGGCGGGTTGTCGCATTCGAGCACGACCAGGTCGCCCGCGCGCAGCTTGCTCGTGTCGGACACCAGCAGGGTCCGCTGGCCGCGCGAGGCCGCGCCGACCTCGGCGAGCGTGTCGCCGAGCAGCCAGCCCTCGGTGCCCGCGTAGTCCTCGGACTCGGAGCGGGCGCGCCGCTCGGCCGCGATGAACCAGACCTGGCCGCCGGTCCACGACCAGCGGCTGTTGCCGTTGGACTGCCTGGCCGGCCGGTAGCCGTCGTCCAGAGTGCGGGTGAAGCGCAGGATGGTGGAGTCGCGCCCGGCGCCGCGCAGGACCACGTTCGACCAGTGCATGAACACCGGCGACGACAGAAGGTAGGTCCCGCCCGGCACCAGCACCGCGCCGCCGCCCCGTTCACCGGCGGCGCGGACGGCCGCGTTGAAGGCGGCGGCACAGTCGGTCGTCCCGTCCGCGCGGGCGCCGAAATCGGTAACCTTCGCCACCACCCGAGGTCGCGGTGGCCGGGCCCCGAGCCGGTAGCCGGCCCGCGCGATGTCGGGCACCAGCGGGTGCCCGCCTTCCGCCGCCGCCCACTCCTCCAGCAGCGCCGCCGACGTGTCGCCCTGTGGGGCTCGGGTCTCCGCCTTGGCGGGGGACAGGGGGAGCGCCGGTACGGCGGCGACGCCGCCGATCAATGCTCGGCGGCTCAGCGTGAAAGGCTCAGGCACACATCGGAGGATTACATCAGCAATGATCGCGGTCAAGGTGGTATGGCCGTTGGAACGCGGCAATCCATCGGATGACTCGTCAGGACGTGGTCATGAGGGTGAGGCTTTCGTCCTTCACGGATGCCGTGATGTCGCGGGTGACGCGGTACGGGGCCAGGTCGGGGCCGCCGCCGTTGGTGATCTCCGCGGCCACGAGGCGGCCGAGCTCGGGGGCGAGGTTGACGCCGCTGTGGGTGACCAGGTGATAGAGGCCGGGGACGCCGGGGTGCGTACCCGCCA
This sequence comes from Nonomuraea sp. NPDC049028, assembly GCF_043197735.1. Lineage (NCBI taxonomy): Bacteria > Bacillati > Actinomycetota > Actinomycetes > Streptosporangiales > Streptosporangiaceae > Nonomuraea > Nonomuraea sp. NPDC049028. The sequence continues at coordinate 203,665 of NZ_JBICTR010000003.1, read as the reverse complement.
GCGGCAAGCCGTCCGTCGGCACCGGCCGGACGCCGAGGCGGACCCCGGCCAGCCGGGCGGTGCGCAGCGCGGGCAGGATCCGCTGGCCACTGGCGTGCAGCCGTTCGGCCAGGGCGTCGTCGCCCTGGCCGGGCAGGAGCGCGTCCACGGGCCAGGAGATGGAGCAGATCCGGTCACCGGGTGCGGGGCGCAGGTCCACCTGGGGCGTGGCCAGGATCGCGCCGAGCCGAAGGCCGGGGATGGGGGTGCTCTCTCCGACCAGGCCGGGGATCCGGGTCATGGGGAGGTCGGTGCCGGCGAGCGCCGCGACGCGGTCGGCGTCCGGGCCGGTGCAGTTGACCACCCAGTCGGCCGCCCAGCGTCGCGTACCGGTCTCGACGCCGGTGACGGCGTCGCCGCTGCGGATCAGCGCCTCTGCCCGCAGGCCGTACCTGATGTCGGCGCCGAGCGTGGCGGCACGATCGAGCAGGCGCTCAACGAAGAGCGGGGCGTCGTACCACGCGCTCTGGTCGTGCACGACGAGTTCGCTCGCCGTGCACGCCGCGGGATCGACGTCGGGGGCGAGTTCGCGCAGCTCGGACGGGTCGGCGATGCGGCAGGCATGCCCCCAGGACATGAGGCGGACGGCCCGCTCCCTGAGGCTCCGCCGGCTCTCCTCGCTGTCACCCCACTGGATGGCGGGCATGGGATGCCGCCACGACGGGCCCCCGAGCTCCTCGGCCAGCGTGGTGTGCAGGGCGGAGCTGGCCCGGTTCAGGTCGTAGTAGGTGCGCGGGGTCTTCAGATGGGTGACGTCCATGGAGAAGGTCGCGCTGGAGGTGCCCGCGGCTGGGCCGCCGGCCTCGATGACGACGACCTGGGCCCCTGCGACGGCCAGATGGTAGGCGACGGAGGCACCGAGCACTCCGGCACCGAGAACGATGACGCGGGACACGTGGATATCTTTCCTTCGGAGTCTTCGGGGGCTTCAGGGTCTCTTCGAGGTCTTCGAGAGTCTTCGAGGTCTTCGGGTCAGAGGACCTTGCTGAGGAATGCCCGGGTGCGCTCGTGCCGGGGCTCGCCGAGCACGGCGCTGGGCGGCCCGGATTCGACGACGACCCCGTCGTCCATGAAGACGATGGTGTCGCACACCTCGCGGGCGAAGCCCATCTCGTGGGTGACGATGATCATCGTCATGCCGTCCTCTTTCACCAGGTCGCGCATGACGTCCAGGACCTCGCCCACGAGCTCGGGGTCGAGGGCCGAGGTCGGCTCGTCGAACAGCATGAGCCGGGGCCGCATCGCCAGGGCGCGGGCGATGGCGACGCGCTGCTGCTGGCCGCCGGACAGCTGGTCGGGGCGGCTGTGCGCCTTGTCGGCCAGTCCCACCCTGGTCAGCAGGGCGTGGGCGCGCTCGCGTACCTCGGCCTTCGGCTCCTTCTTGACCATGATCGGCGCCGTCATGATGTTCTCGAGCGCGGTCATGTGCGGGAAGAGGTTGAAGCGCTGGAAGACCATCCCGATGTCCACCCGCTGGGCGGCGATCGCCTTGTCGGGCAGCTCGTAGACCTTGCCCTCACGCTCCTCGTAGCCGATCAGGCGCTCGCGGAAGTAGAGGCGGCCGGCGTCGATGCGTTCGAGGTGGTTGACGCAGCGCAGGAAGGTGGACTTGCCGGACCCCGAGGGGCCGATCACGGCCAGCACCTCTCCTTCCGCGACCTCCAGGTCGATGCCTTTGAGCACGTCGACCGTTCCGTAACGCTTGTACACGCCTTCAGCGCGGACGAGGGTCTTCATCGGCTGAACCTGCGTTCGATGTAGTGCTGCCCGGCGTTCAGGACGGTCGTGGCCACGAGGTACCAGAAGCAGGCCACCGTGAGCAGGGCCACCTGCTGGAAGTTCCTGGAGTAGATGCCCTGGATCGAGGTCAGGAGCTCTGGTACGGCGATGGCGAAGACGAGTGAGGTGGTCTTGAGCATGGATACCACCTGGTTGCCCGTCGGCGGGATGATGACCCGCATGGCCTGCGGAAGAATGATCTTGCGCAGGGTCTGGAAGCGGGTCAGCCCCAGGGCGTGGGCCGCCTCCGTCTGGCCGGGGTCGACGGAGGTGATGCCGGCCCGGACGATCTCCCCCATGTAGGCCGCCTCGTGCAGGCCGAGGCCCAGCACCGCCGCGGTGAGCTGGGTGATGATCATGTTGGTGTCGAACTCGACGAACGTCGGTCCCCAGGGCACGCCGAGCCCGATCGTCGGCACCACCGCGGACAGGAAGTACCAGAACAACAGCTGCACCAGCAGTGGCACGCCGCGGAAGACCCAGATGTAGAACGCGCTCAGCGCCGCCAACAAGGGGTTGGGCGACATGCGCAGCACCGCGAGGACGATGCCGCCCGCGACGCCGACGACCATGGCGAGCACCGTGAGCAGCAGCGTGGTGCCGAGCCCGGTCAGTACCGCCGGGGAGAAGAGGTACTCCCCGACCACCTTCCACTCCATGCGCGGGTTGGCCACCCAGCCCTGCAGCAGGAAGATCGCCAGGAAGCCGAGGACGCCCGCGCCCACCCAACGCCCCGGATGACGGAGCGGGACGGCCTGGATCCGCACCTGCGAATCCGGGCCCGCCGTCTGCCGGGTCGTGGTCACGACTCGCCGCCGTTGATCACCGCTTTGTCGAGGGCGCCCGACGCCATCTCCCACTTGGCGAGGATCTTGGCGTAGGAGCCGTTGTCCATCAGCTTCTGCAGCGCCTGCTGTACGGCCTTGGACAGGTTCTGGTCCTCTTTGTTGACGAGGATCCCGTACGGGAGGAAGCGGTACGGCTGACCCACCTGCTTCATCCGGCCACTGGACTGGGCGGCCTGGTAGGTGATGGTGGGTGTGCCGCCGATGAAGGCGTTGGCCCGGCCGGTGGAGACGGCCTGCAGACAGCCGGCCGTGTCGGGGAACACCAGCACCTTGACCGCCGGCTTGCCCGCGCCCGTGCACTTCGTGTTCTGCTGCTCGGCGTCGTCGGCCTGGGCGGTGCCCTGCTCGACGGCCGCCGTCTTCCCGCAGAGGTCTTCGAGGGACTTGATCGCCTGAGCGTCCTTCTCCTGGACCAGGAGCGAGCTGCTGGTCTTGAAGTAGTCGACGAAGGTGACCTTCTCGCGGCGTTCCGGCTTGTCGAGCATCGCCTGGACGGCCAGGTCGTAGCGGCGGGCCTGCACGCCGGCGATGAGGCTGTCGAAGCTGGCCTGGTTGAAGGTGACCTCGACGCCGAGCACCTGGCCGATGGCCTTCATCAGCTCGGGTTCGAGGCCGATGACCGTCTTGTTGTCGGTGTCGAGATAGACCAGGGGCGGGTAGTTGTGGCCCGCCGCGACGTTGAGCGTGCCACTCTTCTTGATCTTGTCGGGCAGAAGCTCGTGGAGCTCCTGATTCTTCTGCTGCGCTGGCGCGGCCGCCTGGGACGTGCCGCTTCCAGAACAAGCTGTCAGGGACAGGAGTCCCACCAGGCCGAATGCGGCGGCTGTTCGGGTGAACCGCATGGAGCAGGACACCCCCTCTCAGGCGTAGTACGACGTTCCGTAAACACCAATATTGGGGGTCCGTTTGGAAACGACAAGGTGAGCGAGCATTCGCATTGGTGCACAGGCTGTTCAGCCTTGCTTATCCTTTTACCCGGCTCGACCAGCCAGCCGACCCAGGCGGCCGGTCGCATCGCCTCTTGTCGGCTAGTGGTCTGGTGATGCTAGTCGCCGGACTGTTAAGTTGGCCCGATGCTTACCCCGGGCCAGTTGCAGGCCATCCGTGAAGTGGTCGCCACCGGTTCGCTCAGGACTGCCGCCAAACGCCTCGGATTCACCCCGTCGGCCATCTCGCAGCAGGTCTCCTCGCTGGAACGGAGCCTGGGGGTCCAGCTGTTCGAGCGTCTGCCGCGCAGCATCCGGCCCACGGCGGCGGGGGCCGAGCTGGCCCGCAAGGCGGCCAGGCTGCTGGCCGATCTCGAGGCGGCGGAGGAGGAGATGCGGTCTTTCGCCGCTGCCCACCGGGGCAGACTGCGGCTCGGCAGCTTCTGGTCGGCCGGATTCCGGCTGGCGCCCGCCGTACTGGCCGAGTTCCTCCGCGACCACCCCAACGTGGACATCCGCTACGAGGAAGGCGATCCGCACCGGACCATTCCCGCCGTGAACGAGGGGCGGCTCGACCTGGCCGTGGTCTTCGAGTACGGCATGGTGCCGCACACCTGGCCGAAGGACCTCAACATGACGTTGATCATGGAGGAGCCGCTGTACGTGCTCGTGCCGACCGGCCATCGGCTGGCCGCCCGCAAGCGCATCCAGTTCGGCGAGCTGTCGGCCGAACGCTGGATCTCCTACACCGAGGGGATGGACGCCTCGCTCAACCTGTCACACATCTGCGCGGCCAGCGGCTTCGACCCCGATGTGCTGTTCCGGACCAACGACTACAACCTGCCGTTCGAGCTCGTACGCAAAGGGCTGGGGGTGGCGATCGTGCCGGAGCTGGCGATGATCGAGTCGCACGACGTGTGCGTGTTCCGGCTCGGCGACGCCTCCCACATTCGCCGGGTCTTCACCGTGTGCCGCGCCACCGACCCGAACCCGCTGCTCAGCCACGCGACGAGCATGCTGATCAGTGCCGCCGAATCCCTGCACCGGCGGACGGATCTCCCCGTCGCCGTATGAGCCCGGCCGCTTGTTCAACCGCCCTCACGTGCCGCTTGTTCAACCGCCCGCACGTGCCGCTTCAGCCGGCGAACCTCTTCGCGACGTCCCGCGCCCATTGCGCGGCCTCGGCCGCCTGGTCGCCGGTGAAGGGCGCGCCGGGCATCCGGCTCAGGCGCTCCACCTGCTCGGCGTAGCGCAGGTGCTCCTGGTGAGCGTGCTCGCGGCAGGTGAGGCAGGTGACGCTCTCCGGACGCGGCGAGGTCATCGCATAGGGCACCTGGAGTCCGCAACCGGTGGTGACGACGCTCGGTGCGTCGGGCACGCGGCCCAGCATCGACACGATCGCATTGCGGTAGGCGGCACCGGCCTGCATCACCTTCTGCTCGACGTGGATGTGCGGATCGGCCTCGCTCATCTGCGTTCGCGCCTCCGTCCGAGTCGTCCGGGAATCAGCCTAACGCGCGGACTCACGTGGGGCGCCTGACCAGTCCGGCAGCGGTTCGCAGCTGCTTCTCCACTGTGGCGGCAGTTGAGTGCTCTCGGCGGCCGCGATGATCCCGCCGACGATGGCGCACGTGGTGTCGACGTCCCCGCCGGCCGCCGCCGTGGTCCACATGGCCGTTGCGAAGTCGTGGCGTTCGCGAGCCGCCACCCAGAGGGTGAACGGGACCGTGTCGTGCGCGCTGACCTGCCGGCCGTTGCCGAGCATCCGGGCGGCCAGCGTGGGGTCGCTGATGGTGAGGAGCTGCCGGGCCTCGGCGATGCCGTCGCGGACCATGCTCGCGGGCACGTGTTCGCTGACCCGATCGAGGAAATGCCCGGCGGACAAGTCGGGCTCTTTTACGGTGACGGCGGTGGCCACGGCGACGGCTATGGCGCCGGCCACCGCTTCGGGATGGGTGTGGGTCACCTGGGCCGACAGGGCGGCCTGTCGTACGACGTGGGTCAGGTCGTCGGCGAGCCAGGCGCCGAGCGGTGCCACGCGCATCGCGGCACCGTTGCCCCACGAGCCCATGCCGTCGAACAGCTCCGCCGAAAGCGTCCGCCAGTCGCCGCCCTCACGCACCAGCCGGAGCATCCGGTTCGTCGCGGGGCCGTAGCCGCGGTCGAAGTCGTGGCGGGCGGCGAAGCTCGCGGCGAGCTCGTCCTGGTCGATGGTGCAGACCCAGAAGTGGGCGTTCGAAAGGGAGGACGTCCCCGCGCTGGTCCGGGCCGTCCACGCAGAGAACCAGGAGTTGCGCGCGGCTGGAGTTTGCCGACCCGAACGTCACCCCGCTGCACCGCCGACCGCTGAAAGGGGGCGCCTCAGGGAAGCCTGGGTGCAGGCGGTGACTGCGTTATCACCGTGACGTTAGGGGTTGTTCTCATCCTCGCGTGATTACTTAGCGTATGCGACAGCAACTCAAAGTAATCACGCGTAGTGAAAGGGTCTCCATGCGCCGCATCCTGACCAAGATCCTCACGGTTGGCACCACCATCGCGACAATCGGAGTCGTCGCCCCTGCACCCGCCCAGGCGGCCGACTCGGCCTACTTCGTGATGACCGACGTCACCCGCGCGGAGTTCGTCGTCAAACTCACCGACCCCGGCAAGATCCAGCACGCCCGCGACCTGCTCAGCGGCGCCACCGCGAGCGAACCACACGTCATCGGACGCATCGACAAGAGACCCGCTCCCTACAACTGGCGCTGGAGTTACCACCTGAGGCCCGAAACGGTCGACTTCTTCGACTTCGCCATCGAGGTCTGCGACGCGACCATCCCGTACGTCGAGGATCACCTGGACGAGGCCGGCGGGGCGTTCCTGCCGGGCCTTGTCTGGTGCCCCTGGAGTTCCCAGCTCGTGCGCGAAATCCCGGCGCCATAGCCCCGGACGTCATCTGTCATCGCGGCCCCCGAGACAACCGCTCCGGGGGCTGCCCCATCCGCTGACGCGATCTCCACGGCGAGCAGGCAACGTGAAGTGAAAAGAATGAGCATCCTTCAAAGCCGACGGGCTCGATTGACTACGTGATAATCGAGATGGCCGAGCTCGGTGCTGATGTGACGACGGTCGATTCGGTGCCGATCGTCAGGCCGGGGACGCCAGCTCACTGTCCTTGACCAGATACATGAACGTCCCATCCGAGCCTTCGGCGCCGAACATGGCGATTACGACGGGCTTGGCTTTCTTCGGCAGATCGAACACCAGCACCCTCGTGACCTTCTGGGCGGGATTGATCTCGTCGTAAAGGCCCTGGCCGCCCTCCAGGTTCTGGCTGATAGTGGCGTCGGAGTCGACGTTGTACTGCTTGCCGTCGCTATCCAGGATGCCCGAGTCGGTGCCATCGAACGCGGCAGGGCTGTTGCCGGTGTTTTTCACCAGGACCCGCACGACCACGTAGGAACCCTGGGCCTTATGGCTGTCGATCGAGCTGCTCACGGTCTGCTCGCGGCTGACGGACAGGACCTTCAACGAGAATGGCGGCTCTTTGGCGACGGCGCCAAGCGCGAGGGGTTTGGGCGCCTGGCTCTTCGACGGGCTGGGATCGCCCGGCTCTGCGGACGCGGTGGCGGAGGCGACGATCTGGTCGATCTTCGTCGCCGCATCGCCCACGGCGTTCACCGTGATGACCAGCCCCCAGGTGGCGAGTGCCATGGAGATCAGGCCGAGTATGGCTCCCGAGAGTGCCGTCCCGCCGTTGGAGGCGGCGCCACGGCCCGCGCGGGCACGGCCGACGAAGCCGAAGATCACAGCCAGCAGGCCGAGAGTGCCGGCGATGAAGAACAGCACCGGGATCAAGCCGACCAGTGCCCCGATGATGCCGATGACCAGCGCGGCGACGCCTAGCCCATTGCGCATCTGCTGATGGTGGTAGGCGGGCCCTGGAGGCATCATTCCGTAGCCTGGAGGCGGCGTACCGTACGCCTGATGGTGCGCCATGTTCGGCGCATGCTGCTGCTGCTCGTATGGGTTGGACATGTCGAATCCCTCCGCGACGGACCGGGTTTGGCCGTGCCACCGCAGAGCGATTCCATCCCCGTATAGACCCCGTGCGATGCGCCTACAAGATCGTAATGGCGCGATCCAACAAGCAAAAGGCTTGCGCCGTATTTTGCTGATGGTCAGCCATTGGAGTCGGCAGGAATGAAGCGTCTGCCGCTGGAGTTCATAGCCGCGACTCGCCGAGGCGTCGAATGGACGACAGGACTTCGCGAATTGCGCCATTTCGTGGAACGCCCCCGGATCTCATTCCGGGGACGTTCATGTGGGGGTTGCCCCGGCATTCCATCGCGTAATGCACAGTGACGGGGAGTATGGAGCGTTTCGTGCTTACGCCTGCTCGGTTACCTCGATGGCGGCGCCGGGGCAGACGGCGGCGGCCTCTCGGACCGCGCTGTGCTGGTCGGCCGCGGGTTCGGGTTCGAGCAGGATGACGATGCCGTCCTCGTCGCGCTGGTCGAACACCTCCGGCGCGATCAGTACGCACTGCCCGGCGCCGCAGCACTTGACCTCGTCCACGATGACTTTCATCTTGGGTACTCCTCCTTGTCGATCAAGATCACCAACGGACCGGCACCGTACGCAGACCGCCCACCGCCAGCCCTTCCACGCGCTCCAGCTCCTCCACCGGCACCGCCAGCTCCAGCGTGGGCAGCTTGCGCAGCAGCACCTCCAGGACGACCTGCAGCTCGGTGCGGGCCAGCGCCTGACCGAGGCAGGAGTGCGCGCCGGAGCCGAAGGCCAGGTGGGGGTTGGGGCTGCGGGTCAGGTCCATCTGGTCGGCGGCCTCGAAGGCGCTCTCGTCCCGGTTGGCGGCGGCCATGCTGCAGATCACGGTGGTGCCCTTGGGCAGTACGGTGCCGCTGACCTCGGTCTCCTCCTTGAGGTAGCGCGGCAGCCCGAAGCCGGAGTTGGCGTCGAGGCGCAGCGTCTCCTCCACCGTGGAGCGGATCAGCGAGGGCTCGGCCAGCAGGCGCTCCCACCGGGTGCGGTCGGCCAGGAGCATGGAGACCATCTTGCCGATCATGTTGGCGGTGGTCTCGTGACCGGCGACCAGCAGCGCCATGCCGGTGACGAGGATCTGGATCTCGGCCAGGCCGCCGTCTTCGGGGCCGCCGGCCGCGATCAGCTCGCTCAGCAGGTCGTCGCCCGGCTCGGTGCGCTTGGCGGCGAGATGGTCGGACATGTACTGGAAGAACTCGGCCTGGGCGGCCTCGATCTCCTCCTTGCTGTAGCGGGTGAGGTTGAGCAGCGTGTCGGACCAGTACGAGAACCGGTCCCGGTCCTCGGCGGGCACGCCGAGCATGTCGCAGATGACGTACACCGGCAGCGGGAAGCCCAGGCCCGCCCTGAGGTCGCCGGGGGCGCCGCGCTCGACCATGTCGTCGATCAAGCCCTCGGCGATCTGCGCCATCTGGGGCCGCAGGGCGTTCATGCGCTTGGCGGTGAACCACTTGCCGACCAGGCGCCGCCAGTGCAGGTGCTCCTCCCCGCTGTCGGGGATGATCGCCGCCATGTCGCTGTTGAACAGCCCGCCGTCGTCCGTGGCCGACAGCCGGGCCGCGTCGGGGGCGTTCAGCAGCCGGGTGAAGCGCGGGTCGGCCAGCACTTCCTTGACGTCCTCATAGCGGGTCAGCAGCGTCGCCTGGTCGCCGCTGGGCAGCTTCACGTGCGCCACCGGGCACTTGCCGCGTAGCTCGGCCCACTCCGCGGGCGGCTCCAGCGCCGCGTCGTTGGGGATCGGATAGCTCAGAACCTGCTCGTTGACGCTCAACGGACATCTCCTCGTGGAGGGATAGTGGTGGTCTTCTGGTCGTGCGGGTTCTCACGCGGGCGTGAGTGGTGGGGTGGGCTGCCAGGTGCCCAAGAGTCGCTGCCGTAGGAGGCGGGCCTGCTTGGGCATGTTCCAGCCGAGTACGCCGGTGACCTGGCCGCCCTCGCGGTAGACGGCGGCGAAACGGTGCTGCTCCGGGTCGCCCTCGGCGATGGTGACCTCGGCCGCCGGCGAGGGCAGGCCGTGGGCCTGGATCTTGATGTCGTACTGGTCGGTCCAGAAGTACGGGATCGGCGTGTACGGGCGGTCGGCGCCGAGGAGGTTGGCCGCCACCACCTGGGCCTGCTCGGTGGCGTTGGTCCGGTTCTCCAGCCGGAGGCGCCTGCCGAGCCCGGCGTGCTCGAAGGAGGCCACGTCGCCGACGGCGTACACGCCCTCGGCGGCGCGGCAGCGCGCGTCGCATTCCACCCCGTCGCCCAGGGTGAGGCCACTGCCGGTCAGCCAGCCGGTCGACGGGCGGGACCCGATGGCGACCACGACCGCGTCGGCGGGCAGCAGCTCGCCGGTGGCCAGCCGCACGCCGGTGACCCGGCCGCCGGCGCCGGTCAGCTCGTCGACCGCGACGCCGGGCTGGTCGCGGGTGCCGGTCAGTTCGGAGACCGCGACGCCGAGCCGCAGCCGGACCCCGCGCTCGGAGTGGGCGCGGCTGAGCAGGCCGCCGACCATGTCGCCGAGCTGCTCGCGCAGCAGCGTCTGCCCCATGCCGACCAGGGTGACCTCCAGGCCCATGGCGCGGGCGGTGGCGGCGAGCTCGGCGCCCAGTACGCCCTCACCGACGACCACGAGCCGGGTGCCGGGGGTCAGGCGAGCGCGCAGGGCGAGCGCGTCGTCGAGGCCGCGCAGCACGTGTACGCCCGTCAGCCCGTCCTGGCCAGGCAGCCGGTACGGCGTCAGACCAGTGGCCACGACCACGGCATCGGCCCGCAGCACGCGGCCGGCGGCAGTGGTGACCGTCCGCTCCGCCGCATCCAGCGCAACGGCGGGCTCGCCCCGGACGAACTCGGCGGCCAGGGCGTCGAGCTGGACCGCGGTACGGAGCTGAGCGCGGGCCGGCTCCCAGACACCGGCCAGGACCTGCTTCGACAGCGGCGGCCGATCGTAGGGGAGGTGGGGCTCGGCGTCCACCAGGGTCAGCCGGCCCTCGTGGCCGAGCCGTCGCAGTGCCTCCGCGGTGCTGAGCCCGGCGGCCGACGCGCCGACGATCAGTACGTGTCCGGGCGAGGTCACGAGGCGCTGCCCGGGGCGAGGGCCTGAGCTGCACTTATGCACATAAGTCGAGATCCCTTCGTCGTCCCGGTCACACATTAGCCTACAGCTGCAAGGAAACTTGCACCTGTAGGCGTTCGATAGGATGGCGACTGTGGACACCGCCAGAGAGAGCAAGGCCTCATCAGGTGACCGGCGCGTGCGCCGTACCCGGACAGCGCTGGCACGTGCGCTGATTCAGCTGGTCGAGGAGCAGGACCTGTCCCGGATCAGCGTCTCCGACGTCGCCGAAGGCGCCGGCGTGAGCCGCTCGGCCTTCTACGACCATTACCGCGACGTCCACGAGCTGGCCGAGGACGCCTGCACCGCGATGATCGACGGCTTGATCGAGTCCTTGCCCGCTCCCGAGCTCGATTCGCCGGACCTGGTGCAAGAGGCGATCCGGTCGCTGGCGGCGTTCTTCGCCAGCCTCGCCGAACACGCGGGGTTGTATCGCGCGTTGCTGGGGCTGGAGGGCAGTGCGCGCGTCGTCGGCCACATTCGCCACCGCATGGCCACGGTCATCCGTGATCACCTGGTCGCGGCCGACGCCGGGCAGTGGCCGGAGCTGGTTCCGCATGACGTGACGGCCGCGTTCACCGCCGGGGCGCTCCTCGGTGTGGCCGTCGACTGGCTCGAAGGCGGATGTACCCGCACCCCTGCCGAGATGGCCGAGGCGATCTGGCCGCTCCTGAACGCGCATTACCGCATCAACGAGGGCGGACGGAGATGAGGCCGACGGACCCGTCGGCCTCTGGACCGTTCCGGTCTTACAGATGAGGCCGACGGACCCGTCAGCCTCTGGACCGCTCAGGTCTTACACGCGCACGTTTTCCCCCGAAGGAGAGCACTATGTCCACCGCTGATGTGTCGAGCAGGTCCCTGGCCGAGCTCGTTTCCCTGACGGGCCGCCGCGCGGTCGTGACCGGAGGCGGTCGCGGACTGGGCAAGGCGATCGCGTCACGCCTGGCCGAGGCGGGCGCCGACCTGCTGATCGGCGACATTGACGAAGAGCTCGCCTTGACCGCTGCCGAGCAGCTGGCGCAACGCCACGGTGTACGCGTGATCGGCGCCGCCATGGACGTCACCGACGCGGCGTCCGTCGCCGCTACGGCCGACCGCGCGGTCGCCGATCTCGGCGGCCTGGACATCTGGGTGAACAACGCCGGAATCTTCCCGGCCGTCCCCCTGCTGGAGATGACCGAGGAGACGTGGGACACGGTGTTCGCGGTGAACGCGCGCGGCGTCTTCGTCGGCGCGCGTGAGGCGGCGCGGCGGATGGCGGCCGCGGGCACGGGCGGTGTCATCGTGAACATCGTCTCGACCGCCGGTTTCCGCGGCAGCGCGCCCGGCCTGGCCGCCTACGTCGGATCGAAGCACGCCGTGCGCGGTGTCACGCGCGAGCTGGCCCTCGAACTCGCTCCGCTCGGCATCCGCGTGCTCGGGGTCGCACCGAGCTTCGTCCCCACCGAAGGCAACATGATGGCCGCCGCCGCTGTGATGACCGACGCCGTCCCGCCGACCGACCTCCCGATCCCGCCGACCGAGATCCCGCCGACCGACCTCATGTTGAACGGTCCGATCGGGCGGGTCGGCGTGCCTGATGACATCGCGCGCGTCGTCCTGTTCTGCGCGTCGGACCTGTCGACCTTCATGACGGGCAGCACGCTGCTCGCCGACGGCGGCGACACCGCCTGACCGCCTTGGTCAGTGCCAGTAGTCCCGTTCGGGCAGCCGCAGGTGCATGTCCGGACCGCTGATCGCGCGGGCACTGGTCGGGCGCAGGTCCGCGCCGGCGAAGCAGTAGGCCTCGGCGTGGCCCACGTACAGGTATTTGAGCAGGATCTCCTGGGCCGAGTCATCGCCGGACACGCTGCCACCGCCCGGGTGGGTGTCCCACTCCATGACCTCGCCGTCGCGGTAGACGCAGCCCTGGTTGCCGCTCTTGGGGTTGGCGTACATGCCGTAGGCGACCGTGCCCGCCGACAGCACCTGCATGACGACGGGAGTCGAGGCCATGTAGCCCCATTGCTGGCTGACGAGGCAGCCGCCGGGTACGTCGGTGAAGCCGATGAACTGCATGGCCTCCTCCTCGAACGGGTCTTCCATGGCCTCTTCCAGCTCTTCCTCGCCGACGGGTGTGGCGGCTAAGCGCTGTGCCGCCTCGGCGGCGCTGATGCCGCGTACACACGCAAGGCTGAAACCGTCGTTCACGATGCCGTCCAGCGCGCCGATCAGGCGGTCGGCCTCCGTCACAGCGGCGGTCTCGGCCTCGGTCAGCCTGGCATGACCCGGCGGGAACGGGAAGAACAGGCCAGGCGTGGGGCCCGCCAGGCTGAGCCGGCCGGGCGACCAGCCGGCCATCATGGGCCGCCACGGGTCCGCTCCGGCGGCGACCAGGGCGAGGGCGTTCTCGGGCCGGTCGCTGAAGACCGCACCCCAGAGCGCGGTGCGGCCCTCGCACTCCGCGTCGACGTCATCGACCCGGCCTGCCAGCTCGGCGACCACCTCCGGAGAACCGCGCTCCGCCGCGGCGTGCAGCGGCCGCTCGAAGATGTAGACCCCTTCGTTCGGGTCGGCGCCCGCGTCAAGTTTGGCGCGGACCAGAGCGAGGTCCTCCCAGGAATTCCACCCGAAATCTGACCAATCTGCGCTTTCCTTGGCGGTCATGACAGCCCCTTCGAGATCACGTACGTGGACACGAGCGGGGCCATCATGGCGGAGGGCAAGGACAATTTCGGCGCGCGTCAGCCGGACGTGCCGAACATCTGGGCGGCCATCCGGAGCGAGGCGTCGACGGTGTCGAAACCGCGCGGGATCATGACGCGTTCGTACGCGGCGACCGCGTCGATGAGTGACTTGTCGCCGCGTGCGGCGGCGAGCAGTTCGCCGGCCAGTGTCGCGGCGTCTTGCAGCGCGGTGTTCGCGCCGACGCCGCCCGTCGGCGGCATGGTGTGGATGGCGTCGCCGAGGAGCGTGACCGGGCCGGACGTCCACGGGTCGACCCGCTCACCGGCCCGGATCGTGATCGAGAAGAACCTGTCCGAGTCTGCGTACGCGAACAGCTCCCGGAGCGCCGGATGCCAGCCGGCGGTCACCTCGAGAGTGAGCTTCCACAGGGCCTCCGGCGAGAGCTCGAACAGCTCCTCGTCCGGCGAGCCGAGCCGCTCGGAAGTGGCGAGCAGGGTGGTCATCAGGTAGTCCGACGCGCCCTCCGGCCGGGAGCGGAACCGCACCGGCGCGAACCCGGCGCCGCACCCGCTCTCGTCGTAAACCCAGGAGAAACCGCGTCTGATGGCTTCCGGGATGAGAGCCTCGGTGGTCTCGTTGATCGTCATCCGCCCGTAGACGCATCGGAGGCCGAGGTCTTTCACGGTGGCGTTCGGGAGCAATTGGCGGCGTACCGGCGAACCGACGCCCTCCGCGCCGACCAGCAGATCGCCCTCGTCGTCGCCGCCCTCGGCGAACTCCACCCGTACCCGGCCGGAATCGGTGATCCGATAGCCGGTCAGCGTGCGCCCGAAGCGGACGGTGTCGGCCAGGCCGGTGAGCAGGCCCTCCCGGAAGGTCTCGCGGTCCACGTTGGTGATCAGGTCGTCGGTGATTCCCGGGAAGGTCCGCGTCGTCACCTGCCGCAACTGGTGGGTGTAGCCGGCCACCACGTCGTCGTTGACCCCGCTGGTGCGGCGGACCAGGTCGAGTGTCCGCGCCGGCAGGCAGGTCCGCAGCGCGGAGTTGCCGTCCGGGTCGATGTGGATGCGGTAGCCCTGACTGCGGATCTTCGGTGTGGAGTCCCGCTCGTACACGGCGACGTCCAGGCCGCCGTGACGCAACGCCTGCGCGAGCGCCAGCCCGCCGACGCCGGCGCCCGCGATGAGGATCCGTGGTGAATCTGGCATGTCATTGTCCTTCGCTGTCCAAGGGCTGTCCTCGCCATCGTCAAACGTCCGAAGGACTCTGTCAAGCGTTCATTTGATTAAGTCATAGGAGTGCTTGATATTGCCAGGCGTATGTATAGTCCTGCGTGTGTCTCCGTCGTCGAGTCCCCGTAGGTCGCCCAAGCCGCAGGAGCGGCAGCGCGATCCCGAACGCACCCGCAAGCGGATCCTGGACGCGGCATCGGCGGAGTTCGGCGCGCACGGCTACGCGGGCGCCCGGATCAGCGCGATCGCCGCCAGAGCGGGCGTCAACGTGCAGCTGATCTCGTACTATTTCGACGGCAAAGAGGGCCTGTACGAGGCCGCGTCGCAGCAGTGGCAGCAGCGGCGCCGCGAGCTGGCACCACCGGGCACGCCGCTGCCCGAGCAACTGCGCCGATACGCGATGGAGGCGTTGCACAACCCGGAGGGCACCCGCCTGCTCGCCTGGAACGGCCTGCAGTACACAGGTCCGGACGACGACCCCGACCACGCGCCGCGCACCCGGATGCTCGCCGAGAGCGTCGACGAGCTGCGCGCGCTGCAGGCTGCCGGCCGGCTGCCGGCCGAGGTGGACCCGGCCAGTCTGCTGGTCATGCTGATGGCCGCCGCCATGGCGACCACCACGCTGCCGCATGTCATCGAAGGCGTCTGCGGCACCGATCCGACCTCGCCGGAGTTCATCGCGCACTTCGCCGACCAGGTCGCCGTCCTGGCCCGGCTCATCGGGCTCGATGGCTCTGAGCAGTAGTGGGGAAATGACCGCTATCGTCCCGGCCAGTACGGGCTGAGCAGGTCGAACTGGTTCGGCAGGCCGAGCAGGTAGCGTGCGTCGTCGGTGTCGTAGAGCAGTTTGAACTCGCGTGGCAGATAGAGGCTGAAGAGCCGGGCCCGGGACGCGGAGGAACCGACGGCGTCGAGGATCCCGTTGGCCGCCATGCGCCCGGCCTCGTTGCCGCCCTCCATGGTGGCGAGGTTGATGCTGTTGCGGACGAAGTCGGCGGCCAGGAACAGGTTGGGGATCTGCGTCGTGGCCGTGGGGCGGTTGGTCCAGGACGCGGGCGTGTTGATGAGCAGCGGCTCGTCGTTGGCCACCGCCGAGGTGGCCTCGCCGGTGATCGCCGGATCCACGAACCAGGACCGTACGATCGAGTCGGGCAGCAGCGCCGCACCACCGGGCAGGGCCGAACGGACCTGGGCCAGGACCTCCTGGACGATCTCCGGCCGGGTGCACTGCCGGGCGGTCTTGCCGAACAGGACACCGGGAGTGCTCCAGTCCGAGAGGTCGAGGGACAGGCAGTCGGTGACCGTGCCGTCCCCGTAGCTGGTCGCGAAGTCGCCGCGCCAGAACTGTGCCTGGCTGATCGAGGTGAGCGCCCACGGCGTGCCCGCGTAGATGAGGTGGCCGTTGGCGATCGGGCGGGGCTCCTTGAGGTAGATCATGACCCCGTTCATCCAGTCCGTCTCCAGATGATCCAGCCGGGCCAGGGCGGGGTCGGCCGCCTTCATGGCGGAGGTCAGCAGGGGGCGCAGGCGCTCGACGGGGAGGGCGGCCACGTAGTGGTCGGCGGTGACGGTGCCGGCGGCCCCGCTGGGATCACTCACCCGCGCGCCGGTGATCCGGCCGCCGGAGTAGTCGAACCCGGTGGCACTCCAGCCGACCTTGAACTGCACGCCGAGGCTGGTGAGGTAGCCGATCCAGGGGGTGAGCCAGACATCGTTGGATGGACCGCCGAGCACCCGGTCGGGCGGGCCATACGGGCCGAGGCCGAGCCCGCTGTAGACCAGCGCCTCGAACATCAGGCCCATGGTGCGGGTGTTGGCCTTGTTCGGCTGGGCCGCGACCAGCGACGCGGTGAACAGCCTGACCAGCAGATCCCGATACTCCTGCGACATGATGCTCGCCTTGATGAAGTCGGCGAAGCCCATGTTCTCCCACTGGCCGAGCCGCCGGCGCGGACCGCTGGTGACGAAGGTGACGAGCTTCGAGGCGAAGAAATCGACCTGCGTCAGCGGGACCGTCGTCACGGCCGTGAGAGCGCTGCGTAAGTAGTCCCTGATCGCGTCGGGAGTGAGGACTCCGCCGACGTTGCCCGGCACCGGGACGCGTAACTCCTTCCCCTTGTACGCGATCACCTCCAGGCTCGCCGGGACCAGGTTGTCGCGTACGGTCCCGCTGCCGGTGCCGTACGGGATGCGGCTCATGGTGTCGGGCAGGTTCTGGTAGAAGCCGGGGAAGAACCGGAAGCCGTGCTCGCCGGGCAGGTCCTGCCTGCCTCCGGCGCCGGTTCCGGGGACGGGGATGCTCCTGGACTTGCCGCCCAGGGCCTTGCGCTCGTACACGGTGACCTGGAATCCGCGTTCGGCCAGTTCGTGCGCGGCGCTCAGCCCGCCCATGCCGGCGCCGAAGATGGCCACGCTCTTGCCCGCGGCGCGCACCAGGGACGGCGCCGCCGCCTTGGCCGCCGAGGTGCCCCACAGGGGGCCGGTCGCCGCGGCCATCGCGCCCGTGACGAAGCTCCGGCGCCCGATCTTGTTCCGGTTCTCTTGCTGGCCCACGACGGAACCTCCCGCCTAACCGACACACCTGTTGGTTGAGTTAGGCGAACGATGAACGCGTGGCTCACATCTGTCAATACGTGAACGTGAGCGTCATTTCCGGGGCACGTGAAGGCTCAGCGAGTGTCGGTGCCGGGGAGTTGCGACAGCCCGTTCCACACCACGAGCATGGCGGCGTCCACGAGTTCGTCCCGTGACACCGAGGGGTGCCGCGCCCACCACTGGGCCAGGCCGTCGGTGCCCGAGATCAGCAACTCCACCACCGCCTGGGCGGCCTCGGTCTCGGGGTCGAGGCCGAGACGGCGCAGGTCACGCCCGAGCATCACGGCCACCGAACGCGTGCGGGTCTCCCTGATGCCCCAGCGCACGGCCTTGATCTCGGGATCGTCCTCGTCGGTGTGGTCGAACAGCAGGCGGCGCGCGGCGGAGTTGGCCTCGGCGAAACTGAAGTAGGCGTTCAGCGTGGCCCGCAGCCGCCGGTTGGGCGAGCCCGAGCCGGTGATCCGGGCGCCGACATGCTCGACGAGCAGGGCGTTCTGCTCCTGCAGCACCGTGATCAGCAGCACCCGCTTGGACGGGAAATGGTCGTACAGGACCGACCGTGTCACCCCCGCCGCGATGGCGATCTCCTCCATCGCCGTGGCGTGGTAGCCCCGGCCGGCGAAGACCTCCAGAGCCGCCTCGACGATGCGGGCCCGGCGGGCCGAGCCCGGCATGCGCTTCCTCAGCTCCTTGCTCGCCATGCCGTGCACACTACCGTCCGACCGGCCGTTGACTCCGGACTTCGGGCCGCTTACCGTCCAATTAACCGACACCCTAGTCGGTTAGCGGACTGTCCGCGAGGAGGCCCGATGGCCGAGCAGGCCGACGTCGTCATCGCCGGGGCACGCTGCGCGGGCTCGGCCGTGGCCACCGCCCTCGCCCGGGCGGGGCGCCGGGTGATCGTGGTGGACCCGGTCCGGTTCCCCGCCACGACGGTCTCCACTCACCTGCTCTTCGCCGGGGGCGTCGCGGAGCTGGCCCGCATCGGCGCGCTGGACCGGGTCGAGAAGATCGGCGCGCCGCGACTCTCGCGCGCCTTCATCGGCGGCCCCGGCCACGCGGCCGACGGTTCCTACACGCCGATCGACGGGATCGACTACGGCCTGTGCGTACGGCGCGCGCCCCTCGACACGGCCCTCGCCGAAACCGCCCGCGAGGCCGGCGCGGAGATCAGGCACGGGCATCGCGTCACCGACATCATCTGGCGGGACGGCCGCGCGGTGGGCGTGCGCGTTCGCGACCAGAGCGGGCGCGGGTCCCACCGGAGCGCTCGTGGATCCGATGAGGGCGGTCGGGAGTACGAGATCCGCGCCGATCTCGTCGTCGGCGCGGATGGGCGCCGCTCGACCGTCGCGCGCCTGGTCGAAGCCGAGCGTCCGCGTATCGCCCACGCCAACGGCCGGGCCTGTTACTACGCCTACTACGAGGACCCGCACCCGGACTGGCGCTCCACCGCCGCGATGTGGCTGACCGGCCGCGAGCTGGGCAACGCCTTCCCCTGCGACGGAGGGTTGTCACTGGTGCTGCTGATGCCGCCGGTCGAGCGCGTCGCGGACTTCCGGGGGGGTCTGGAGGCGGAGTTCGATCGGACCGTGGGTCTCATCCCGGGGCTGGCCGCGCGCCTGGCGGGTTGCCGCCGGAGCACGAGGATCGTCAGCTCCGCCGAACACCCGTCGTACTTCCGCCGCTCGGCGGGCCCCGGCTGGGTTCTGGCGGGCGACGCGGGACACTTCAAGGATCCCGTCACAGCCCAGGGCATCCGCGATGCCGTACGGTTCGGGCGGCTGCTGGGCGAGGGCGTCGCGCCCGTGCTGGACGACCCCGCCGCGCTCGACCGGGCCACCCGCGCGTGGGAACGCACCCGCGACGCGCAGTGCGTGGACACCTACCACTGGACGAACCTGCTCGGCCGCGGTGACGGCCTGGCGCACGTACAGTTCGAGCTGCTCCGCGCGCTGACCGACCGGCCGGACGGCGTCCGACGCGTCCTCGACGTCTACTCCCGGATCCGCGACCCGCGTGAGACGCTCGCCCTGCCCGGCCTGCTCAAGGCGACGACCCGCGCGCTCCGGAGCGGCGCCGGCGCACGACCCGCCATCGTCCGGGCGGTCGGGGACACCCTCCTCGAACTCGCCGGTCACCGGGCGGAGGCCAGGCGGCTGCTGACCGGTGGGGCGGCAGCCGTCCGGCCGTGAGCCCCGGCCTCCGCCGCTCCTCAGCTGCATGATCCAATTAGGGTTGACACGAATCTGGCGACCAGGTCATCCTGATCCGCGGCGTGCCCAGAAACTCGCAAAACTCAACAATCGGCAGGCGCGACAATGACGTCAGATGCATCACCCTTAGCATCTGTTCTGCAGCTTTATCAGGACCAGCTGTCCAGGGCCTCAGAAAGGGTCGCTGTTTCGGCCGGTCAAGAACATCTCACCTACCGAGAGTTAGATCGCCTCGCGAACGGCATCGCCGCTCAGCTGCTTCGTCTCACGATGACCGGGCAGCCCTGGGTGGCCGTGCTCGCGAGCCGGTCGATCCGGCTGGTCGCGGGCCAGCTCGGTGCGATGAAGGCGGGTCTCGCCTTCGCGCCGATCGACCCCGCCACGCCCGCCGAGCGGATCGGCGCCATGCTGGCGGGAGCCGCGGCCGTGGTCACGGCGCCGGAGTGGAGAGCTCTGGTCCCCGACGGCATCCCGGTGATCGACACGCCCGACGTGTCGGACGCGTTACCCCTGCCGGACGTCAAGCCCGGCGATCTCGCGTACGTCATCCACACCTCCGGCTCGACGGGGACTCCCAAGGGCGTGCTCGTCCCGCACCGCGCGCTGACCAACCTGATCAGCTGGTCGCACGAGACCTTCGGGACCGGCGGCCGGGCCCCGCTGCTCACCAGCCCCAACTTCGACCCGTCGGTCTGGGAGATCTGGACGTACCTGACCGCGGGCACCACGATGGTCATCCCCAGCGAGCGGACCAGGCTCTCCCTGCCCGCGTTACGCGACTGGATCGTGGATCAGGAGCTGACCACCTGCTACGCGCCCACGCCCATCGCTGAAGGGCTGCTCGGCCTGTCCTGGCCGGAGAAGACCACGCTGGCGACGCTGAGCACCGGCGGCGACCGGCTCACCACGTATCCGAGACCCGAGCTGCCCTTCCGGCTGATCAACCTCTACGGCCCGGCGGAGTGCGCCGTCAACGCGATCGCCGGCGAGGTGCCGGTCGCCGACGGCCAGACCCGCCCGCCCGCGCTCGGCTCGCCACTGCCCGGCGTCACCGTCCACCTGCTGGACGAGGCGATGCGGCCGGTCGAGGAGGGCGAGATCTACCTCGGCGGCGTGTGCGTCGGCCTGGGCTACCTCGACCGGCCCGACCTCACGGCCGAGCGCTTCGTCCACGACCAGGACGGACAACTCCTGTATCGCACCGGCGACTTGGCCCGCCGTGACCAGGCCGGCCAGATCGAGTTCCTGGGCCGCGCGGACGACCAGGTCAAGATCCGCGGCAACCGGGTGGAGCTCGGCGAGATCGAGACCGTGCTCGGCCGGCACGAAGGGGTCCGGGCCGCCACCACCGCCGTCCGCGGCCACGAACTGGTCGCCTACCTCGTGGGCACCGCGAGCGAGCAGGAGGCGCGCGCCCACCTGCGCAGGTACCTGCCCGACTACATGATCCCCACTGCCTGGGTCTTCCTGGACGAGCTTCCGCTGACCCATAACGGCAAGGTGGATCGCGCCGCGCTGCCCGACCCGGTCCGCGAGCCCCGCTCCATCACGCCGCCCGGCACCGCCACCGAACAGCTGCTCGCCGAGATCTGGCAGGACGTCCTCGGCGCCGGGCCGATCGGTGTCGACGACGACTTCCTGGCGCTGGGCGGCCAGTCGCTGCTGGCGATGCGCATCGCCGCCCGCGTCTGCGAGCGGCTGAACAAGCCGGTCGAGCCCCGGATGCTCTTCGAACATCCCACGCTCGCCGCGCTGGCCCGCGCGATCGACGACCTGCCGCAGGCCACGGCGGTGACCGCCGCCGAGGACGGGCTCACGCCCGCACAGCGCCGCCTTTGGTACATCGACCAGGTGGCGCCCGGCGCGCAGTACAACGTGCCCATCCTGTACGCCCTGGACGGCCCCCTCGACACCGGCCGCCTGCAGAACGCGATCAACGAGATCGTGCGCCGGCATCCATCCCTGCGCACCCGTTACGAAGAGCGCGACAGCGAGCCGGTGCCCATCGTCGTCGAGCCGGCCGACGCGCTCATCACGATGAAGGTCATGGACGCCACCCCGCGTGGCGCGACCGCGCTGGCCCAGCACGCCGCCCGCGACCCCTTCGACCTGCTGAACGGTCCCGTGCTGCGGGCGCTGCTGCTCCGGCTCGCCGACGACCGGCACCGGCTGCTGGTGACCGTGCACCACATCGCCTTCGACGGCTGGTCGGCCGGGGTCTTCCTGGACGAGCTGGCCCGGCTCTACGCGGGGGAGACCCTGCCCACGCCGGCCGGACCGTACCGGCGCGGGCAGGGCCTCGACGGCCTGCCGTACTGGCGGAAGGTCCTGGAGTCCGTGCCCGAGCGGCTGGGGCTGCCCGCCGATCGCCCGGGATCGACGGGGCCGCTCCGGCCCGGCGGCCGGGTCCGGGCGACGTTGCCGGACGGGCTGCTCGCCGAGGTGGAGTCGCTGGGCAGGAGCGCCGGGGCCAGCCCGTTCATGGTGCTGTTCGCGGCCTTCCAGGCGTTGCTGTACCGCTACAGCGGCCAGGACGACCTCGTGACGGGCGTGCCGTTCTCCGGCAGGGAGGCACCGGGCGCGCACTCCGTGATCGGCTTTTTCGTGGAGACGCTGCCGATCAGGACCGGCCTGTCGGACGACCCCTCCTTCGAGCGTCTGCTGGCACAGGTGCGGGCGACGGTCCTGGCCACGCCCACGGACGTGCCGCTTGAGGACATCGTCCGGGAGCTCTGCCCCGACGGCCGGCCGCCCTTCGACGTGATGTTCGCGATGCAGGAGCCGCCGGACGTCAAGCGGGGCGACGGCGTGACCTTCCGGATGCTCGAGGAGGTGGAGAACGGCGGCGCCAAGGCCGACCTGGTGCTCTACGCCGAAGGGCGGGAGATGAGCCTGGAGTTCGCCGCCGACCTGTTCGAGCGCGCCACCGCGGAGCGCCTGCTGGGACATTACCTGCGCGTCCTGGAGCAGGCTACGGCCGACCCGGCCGCGCCGATCTCCACGCTGCTCGCCCGGCGGCACGAGCCCGCCGGTCGCGGTCCCGACCAGCGCCTTCATCAGCTCTTCGAACAGCAGGCGGACAGAACGCCCGACGCGGTCGCCGTCGAGTTCGAGGGCACCGCCCTCACTTACGCCGAGCTCGACCGGCGGGCCAACAGGCTGGCCCACCTGCTGCGCGAGCAGGGGGTGGGCCCGGAGGTGCCGGTCGCCCTGCACGTACGGCGCTCGCTCGACCTGCCCGTGGCGATCCTCGGCATCCTGAAGTCGGGCGGCGCGTACGTACCGCTCGACCCCTCCTACCCCGAGGGACGCCTCACCCAGGTGCTCGGCCGGGTCGACACCCCGGTCCTGGTGACGCACCAGGCCCTGGCCGGCGCACTGCCGCACGAGCGGCCCATCCACGTCGACACCGACCTCGACGGCCGGCCGGAACACCGGCCGGACAGCGGCGTCACGCCCGACGACCTGGCCTACATCCTGTTCACCTCGGGCTCGACCGGTCAGCCCAAGGGCGTGGCGATGCCGCACCGCCCGGTCGCCAACCTCATGGCCTGGCACAGCGGTACGTACCGGAGCCTGCAGTTCACCGCGCTCGGCTTCGACGTCTCGGTGCAGGAGATCTTCAGCACCTGGGCGTACGGCGGGACGCTGGTCATGGTCAGCGACGAGGTGCGGCGCGACCCGGCCGCCCTGCTCGACCACATCGCCAGGACCCGGGTGGAGCGGATCTTCCTCCCCTTCGTGGCGCTGCAGTCGCTGGCCGGCGCCGGGATCGAGCCGCCCGCCACGCTGCGCGAGGTGATCACCGCCGGCGAGCAGCTCCAGGTCACCCCGCAGCTGGAACGGTTCATCAAGCCGTGGATGACGCTGCACAACCAGTACGGCCCCACCGAGGGCGCGATCATCGACATCGCCCACACGCTCACCGGCCCTCCGGAGAGCTGGCCACGGCTGCCGCCCATCGGCAGGCCGGTCACCGGCATCCAGACGCCGATCCTGAACCGCCTGGGCCACGAGGCGCCCGACGGCGTCCCCGGCGAACTGCACCTCGGCGGCGCCTGCCTGGCCAGGGGCTACTACAACCAGCCCGAGCTGACCCAGGAACGGTTCATCACCTGGCGGGACGGGCGCCGGCTCTATCGGACCGGGGACCTGGCCCGCCGCGACGAGGCGGGCGAGATCGAGTTCCTGGGACGCGCGGACGACCAGGTCAAGATCCGCGGGTACCGGGTCGAGCCCGGCGAGATCGCCGCGGTGCTGGCCGGGCACCCCGCCGTCCGTGAGGCGTTCGTCATGGTCCGGGACGGCGCCCTGGTGGCCTACGTGGTCGCCGACGGCAGCCCCGAGCTACGCCCTTACCTGGCCGAACGGCTGCCCGAGTACATGGTGCCGAGCACATTCGTCACGCTCGACTCCTTGCCGGTGAGCCCCGCGGGCAAGGTGGACCGGCAGGCCCTGCCGGAGCCGGGCCGGAGCGCGCGGGTCGTCACGGCCCCGGCCACCCCGGTGGAGCAGGCCATCGCCGCCATCTGGCAGGAGGTGCTGGGCGGGCCGGTCGGGCGGCACGACAACCTGTTCGAGCTGGGCGGCAACTCGCTCAACGCCACCCAGATCGCCTCCCGGCTGCGCGAGGCGCTGGAGGTGCAGGTGCCGCTGCGGACGCTCTTCGCCCACCCGACCGTCGCCGAGCTGGGGGCGCAGCTCACGTCGCCGGACGTGGAGGCGGCCGCGGAGCTCTATCTGATGGTCGCCGCGTATTCGGACGAAGAGGCCGAGGCCCTGCTGCGCTCGATGGAAGGTAATCAATGAGCCTGTCAGCCCAGCAGCGTCAGCTCCTGGAAGCGTTACGCAAGAAGAAACAGCGGCAACAGACCGAACGGCCCAGGCCCGACCGGCTGCCGATGTCCTTCACCCAGCTGCGCGCCTGGTATCTGGACAAGATGGCGCCGGGTGCCGCGCACTATCTCATCCCGCTCGCCTTCCGCGTCGAGGGCCCGCTCGATCGCGAAGCGCTGCACCGCGCGCTGAACGCCCTGGTGGCCAGGCACGAGAGCCTGCGCACCACGTTCGCCATGGACGAGGACGGCCCGTACCAGATCGTGGCCGACTCGCTCACGGTCGACCTGGCGGACGCCGAAGACGGCACGCCGATGGACCTGACCACCGGCCCGCTTATCCGCGCCCACCTCGTGCGCGAGGGCGCGGAGCGGCACGTCCTGCACCTGTTGCTGCACCACATCGTCGCCGACGCGTGGTCGCTGGACGTTCTGCGCCGGGAGCTGAGCGCGTTCTACAACGGCCAGGAGCCGCCGGCGCTGTCGCGGCAGTACCCCGACTACGCGATCTGGCAGCGAGAGAAGGACTACAGCGGGGATCTGGCCTACTGGCGCGAGCGGCTGGCGGGCGCGCCGCCGTTCACCGAGTTACGGACGGACCTGCCGCGGCCGGCCGTCCAGACGTACGCGGGCGCCGAGCTGCCCTTCTCCCTCGACCTTCCGCGCGAGGAGTTCGCGGCCTACTGCCGCGGCCTGGGCGCCACGCCGTACATGGTGCTGTTCGCGGCCTACCTGGTGGTGCTCTCGCGCCGCTCCGGCCAGCGGGACCTGGTGGTGGGCACGCCCATCGCCAACCGGGACCGGATCGAGTACGAGGGCCTGATCGGGTTCTTCACCAACACCCTGGCCATCCGCGCCGACCTGTCGGGCGAGCCGTCGTTCGCCGAGGTGGTCGAGCGGGTCAAGGAGGCGGTGCTCGACGCCCACGACCACCAGGGGATGCCGTTCGAGCGGCTGGTGGAGGAGCTCAACCCGGAGCGCCGCCTGGACCGTACCCCGGTGTTCCAGACGATGTTCAACATGCTGCCCGAGGCCACGGCGGCGTTGGACCTGGCCGGTCTGACGGTCACCTCCGTCGACATCCCCGAGCACACGGCCAAGTTCGACCTGACCGTGGGCGTCCGCGAGACGCTGGACGGGCTCGTGGAGTACAACACGGACCTGTTCCACGCCGGCACGATCCGCGGGCTGGTCGCCGACCTCCAGCAGGTGCTGGCCGGGGCGATGAGCGGGGAGGAGAGGCCGAGGGAGCTGCCGCGCCGCGAGATCTCCCAGCTCGTCACCCGAGCCTGGCGCGAGGCGCTGGGCACCGACGCCTTCGGCCCCGACACCAACTTCTTCGAGGTGGGCGGCCATTCGCTGCTGGTCCTCGAGGTGCACGAGCGACTGCGCAAGCGGTTCAGCCTGACGGTCACCGACCTGTTCAGGTACCCGACGATCGCCTCACTGACGGCCTACCTGAGCGCCGACGGCCCGGCCCCGGCGGCGGTCTCGACCACCGCGCCCGCCGCCGACGGCGCGCTCGCCATCGTCGGCATGGCCTGCCGCTTCCCCGGCGCCACCGGGCCCGAGGAGTTATGGGCGGCGATCCGCGACGGCGTGGAAGCCGTCCAGGACTTCACCGACGAGGAACTGCTCGCCGACGGCGAGGACCCCGACCGGCTTTCGGACCCCGCCTACGTCAGGTCGGGTACGGTCCTGGACGGCATCGACCTGTTCGACGCCACGCTGTTCGAGTTCACCCCGCGCGAGGCCGAGATCCTCGACCCGCAGCAGCGGCTGTTCCTGGAGAGCGCCTGGGAGGCGCTGGAGGACGCGGGCTGCGACCCCGCCCGCCACCCGGGCCAGATCGGCGTCTTCGCCGGCTCGGCGATGAGCAGCTACCTCATCGAGAACCTGCTGGCCGCGCCCGACGTGCTCAAAGCGGTCGGCGACTACCAGGTCATGCTCGGCAACGACAAGGACTCCCTGCCGACCCGGACCTCCTACAAGCTCGACCTGCGCGGGCCGAGCATCAGCGTCAACACCGCCTGCTCCACCTCGCTGGTCGCGCTCCACCTGGCCAGGCAGAGCCTGATCGCGGGAGACTGCGACATCGCGCTGGCCGGGGCGGTGCGGGTCAACGCCTGGACCCGGCGCGGCTACGTCTACCAGAGCGGCGGGATCGGGTCGCCCGACGGCCACTGCCGGCCCTTCGACGCCGAGGCCCGGGGCACGATCGGCGCCAGCGGCGTCGGCGTCATCGTGCTCAAGCGGCTGGAAGACGCCATCGCCGCGGGCGACACCATCCACGCCGTCGTTCGCGGCTCCGCGGTCAACAACGACGGCACCAGGAAGGTCGGCTACACCGCGCCGGCCGTGGACGGCCAGGCCGAGGTCATCACCGCGGCGCTCGCCTCGGCCGGCGTCGACCCCGGCACGATCGGCTACATCGAGGCGCACGGCACCGGCACCGCGCTCGGCGATCCCATCGAGGTCGCGGCGCTCTCCCAGGTCTTCACCGGCGATCGGCGGATCGCCCTGGGCTCGATCAAGTCCAACATCGGCCACGCCGACGCCGCCGCCGGGATGGCCGGGCTGATCAAGACCGTACTGGCGCTCAAGCACCGCACGCTGCCGCCCACGGTCAACTTCGCGACGCCCAACCCGCGCATCGACTTCAGTCCGTTCTACGTGCCCACCGCCAGCGCGGAGTGGCCGCAGGGGCCGGGGCCGCGCAGGGCGGGCGTCAGCGCCTTCGGGATGGGCGGCACCAACGCCCACGTCGTGCTGGAGGAAGCACCCGCACAGCTCCCCGTCCCGCAACTCCCTGCCTCGCAGCTCCCCGCCGCACAGCCGCTCGCCTCCCCGGAGCCCCTCGCCCCATCGGTGAGCGGCCCGCACCTGCTCATCCTGTCGGCGGCCAGTGACCCGGCGCTGGGGGAGATGGCCACGCGACTCCGCGCCCACCTACGCGCGCGTCCGGACACGGACCTGGGCGACGTCGCCGCCACGCTCCGGCACGGCCGCCGTCAGCTGCGGCATCGCGGCATCCTGGTCGCCGAGGACCACGACTCGGCGCTGGACGCCGAGTTCGTCACGGGCGAATCGCGCCCCCGCGAGGTCGCCTTCGTCTTCCCCGGCCAGGGCGCTCAGCGCCGGGGGATGGGCGCGGGCCTGTACCGATCGGAGAGCGTCTTCCGCGCCACCGTCGACGCCTGCTCCGGCATCCTTGAGCCGTACCTCGGCCTCGACCTGCGCGAAGTCCTGTACGGCGAGGCCGGTGACCTCGACCAGACCTGGCTGACCCAGCCCGCGCTCTTCGTCACGGAGTACGCCTTCGCCCGCGCGCTGATCGAGCGCGGCGTCCGCCCGGCGATGATGGCCGGGCACAGCATCGGCGAGTACGTCGCCGCCTGCCTGGCCGGAGTCTTCACCCTGGAGGACGCCCTGCGCCTGGTCGCCGCGCGCGGCCGCCTGGTGCAGAGCCTGCCCCCCGGCTCGATGCTGGCCGTGCCGCTGCCCGAGTCCGAGGTGGGTGACCTGCTCGGCGCGGACGTCTCGCTGGCGGCGGTCAACACCGCCGAAATGTGCGTTCTGGCCGGGCCGGAGGGGGCCATCGCGGAGGTGAAGCGGCGGCTGGAGCGGCAGGATGTCGCCTGCCGCACGCTGCGCACCTCCCACGCCTTCCACTCCGCCATGCTGGACCCGGTGCTCGACGCCTTCGCCACCGAGGTCGCCTCGGTGCAGCTGGGCACGCCCGAGCTGCCGTACCTGTCCAACGTCACCGGCGGCTGGGCGTCCGGCGCCGAGACCAAGGACCCCGCCTACTGGGTGCGCCATCTGCGGGAGACCGTGCGGTTCGCCGACTGCGCCCGCGCCCTCGTGGCGGCCGACGCCGCGGTGGTGGAGGCGGGGCCGGGCCGTACCCTGACCACCCTGGTACGCCGCCAGGGCGGCCAGGCGACGGTCGCCACCCTCGCCCTCGCCCCCGCCCCCGACCTCGCCGGGCCGGAGAGCGGGCGGACCGCCCTGCTGGAGGCCGTCGGGCGGCTGTGGGTGCACGGCGCCGACGTCGACTGGACGGCGTTCGGACCATCGGGCAGGCGGGTGCCGCTGCCCACGTATCCGTTCGAGCGGCGCCGCTACTGGATCGGGCCGCGCACCCGGCGCTTCGAGGTCGCGGCCGCGCCGGTGGCGGAGGCGGTCCAAGAGCTCGACGTGGTCGCCGCAGTCTGGCGGGACGTGCTCGGCCTCGCGCCCACCAGCCCGCAGGACGACTTCTTCGACCTGGGCGGCGACTCCCTCGTGGCCACCCAGCTCGCCTCCCGCCTCGGCCTGCCCATCGAGGCGGTCTTCGACCACCCCACGCTGGGCGGCCAGCGGGCGCTCGTCGACTCGGCGGCCTCCCGTGAAGCGATCCCGGCCGTCGCGGCGGGCCTCCGCGAGGTGACGCCGGCCGTCACGGCGGCCCTCCGTGAGGGGACGTCGGTCGTCGCCTCGGCGGGCCAACCTGGGGTGACGCCGGTCGTCGCCTCGGCGGGTCTCCGTGAGGTGATCCCGGTCGGTGAGGAGCCCGCGCCCGTCTCGTTCATCCAGCGGCGCATGTGGTTCATCGACCAGGTGCACGGCTCGGCCGCCTACGCCGTGGCCACGGCGCTGGACCTGCGGGGCGAGCTGGATGTGGCGCGGCTGCACGAAGCCCTGCGTGAGCTGGTGCGGCGGCACGAGTCGCTGCGGACCGTCTTCCGCGCCCCGGACGGCGAGCCGGTGCCGGTGGTGCTGCCCGCGGGGGAGACGCCGCTGCCGGTCGAGGACTGCGACGACGCCGAGCGGGCGCTGAGCGCGGCCGCGACCGAGCCGTTCGACCTGGCGCACGGGCCTCTGTTCCGCGCCCGGTTGCTGCGGCTCGCCTCGGATCACCATGTTCTGTCGCTCAACTTCCACCACATCGTCGTGGACGGCTGGTCGATCACCTTGCTGAGGAGCGAGCTGGTCGCGCTGTACAACGGCGAGACGCTGCCCGAGCCGCAGGTCAGATACCGCGACTACGCGCGCTGGCAGCGGGAGCAGGTCGCCGACCTCGGCTTCTGGAAGGAGCGGTTGCGCGGCATCCCGCACAGCCTGGACCTGCCCACGGACCGGCCGCGCCCGCCGATGCAGACCTTCGAGGGGGCGGTCGCCACCCACGTGCTGCCCGCGGAGCTGGCCCGAGGACTGCGGAAGCTGAGCCAGGAACGCGGCGCCACGCTCTACATGGCCCTGCTGACCGCGCTCCACACGCTGCTGTACCGCTACAGCGGCCAGGAGGACATCTGCGTCGGCTCGCCGGTGGCCGGGCGCACCCGCCCCGAGCTCGAAGGCATCGCGGGCTGCTTCATCAACACCCTGGTCATGCGGGCCCAGATGGACGGCGGCCTGCGATACACCGAACTCCTGGCGCAGGTACGCGAATACGCGCTGGGCGCGTACGCCCATCAGGACGTGCCGTTCGAACGGCTGGTGGAGGAGCTCAACCCGCCCAGGGACCTGTCGCGCAATCCACTCTTCCAGGTGCTGTTCAACCTGCTCAACCTGCCCAAGAGCGACCTGGACATGGCCGGGCTGGCCGTCGGGGAGCTGGCCGTGGAGGTCGGCACCGCCCAGGTGGACCTGGTGTTCTACGTCAACGAGCAGGACGACGAGCTGGAGTGCCGGCTGGAGTACAACACCGCGCTCTATGACCCCGGCACCGTCCAGCGGTTGCTCCGGCACTACGAGGCCCTGCTGTCCGCGATCGTCGCGGCGCCCGAGACCACGCTGTCCGAGCTGGACTTCCTCACCGGCGAGGAGCTGGCCGAGCAGCTGGACAGCCAGGACGTCGAGGTGCCCGACCTGTGCGTCCACGAGCTGGTGGAGGCCCAGGCCGACCGGACGCCCGACGCCGTGGCCGTCACCTTCGAGGGCGACTCACTGACGTACCGGGAGCTGGACGGGCAGGCCAACCAGGTCGCCTGGCGGCTGCGCGCGGCGGGTGTGGGGCCCGAGACGCTGGTGGGCGTGGCGATGGAGCGCTCGGCCACGATGCTGGTCACCCTGCTCGGCGTGCTGAAGGCGGGCGGCGCGTACGTGCCGCTCGACCCGATGTACCCGCAGGACCGTCAGGACTACATCCTGGACCACTCCGGCATCGGCGTCCTGGTCACCGAGCGCGAGCTCGCCGGGCGCTACACCGGCTACAAGGGGGAGCTCATCCTGACCGACGGTGGCTTCTCCGGTGAGAGCCCGGAACGGCTGCCCGCCCTGGCCACCCAGGAGAACCCCTGCTACGTCCTGTACACTTCCGGCTCCACCGGGCGGCCCAAGGGCGTGCGCGTCCAGCACTCCTCGGTGGTCAACTTCCTCACCTCCATGAGCCGCGAGCCCGGCCTGACCGGCCAGGACACCCTCCTGGCCGTCACGACGACCGCCTTCGACATCTCGGTGCTCGAGCTGTTCCTGCCGCTCACGGTCGGCGGCCACGTGCTGATCGCGAGCCGCGAGGCGGCCTACGATCCGCTGCGGCTGGCCGCCCTGCTGGACGGCGCGACGGTCATGCAGGCCACTCCGGCGACCTGGCGGCTGCTGCTGTCGTCGGGCTGGGCGGGCAAGCCGGACCTGAAGGCCCTGTGCGGTGGCGAGGCGCTGCCCGCCGACCTGGCCGCCGACCTGCGCGGCCGGGTGGCCGAGCTGTGGAACATGTACGGCCCGACCGAGACCACCATCTGGTCCACCCTCACCCGGGTCACCGACGGGCCGATCACCATCGGCCACCCGATCGCCAACACGCAGATCCACCTGCTGGACGCCGCGATGCAGCTGGTGCCCACCGGTGTGGTCGGCGAGCTCTACATCGGCGGGGCGGGCCTGGCCCGCGACTACCTCGGCCAGCCCGAACTGACGGCCGAACGCTTCATCACCTGGCGCGACGGGCGCCGGCTCTACCGGACCGGTGACCAGGCGCGCCGCCGGGCCGACGGCTCCATCGAGTTCCTCGGCCGGGCCGACGGCCAGGTGAAGGTCCGCGGCTACCGGATCGAGCTGGGCGAGATCGAGTCGCTGCTGCTGGCGCATCCCGCGGTCCGCGAGGGGGCCGTGGTGGTGCGTGGCTCGGACGATGACAAGAGCATCGCCGCCTATCTGGCCGCCGACGCCGAGCACGACTGGCGCGAATATCTGCGGCGCAAGCTGCCCGACTACATGATCCCCTCGGCCTTTGTGCTGCTGGACGCCCTGCCACTCACCCCGAACGGCAAGGTGGACCGCAAGGCGTTGCCCGAGCCGGTCGCCCAGGTACGCGCCGAGGGCACGGCACCGCGCACGCCGGCCGAGGTCAAGCTGGTCGAGCTCTGGTCGGCGATCCTGGGTGTGAAGGGGATCGGGATCGACGACGACTTCTTCGCGCTGGGCGGCGACTCCTTCAAGGCCGTACGCGCCGTACGGGACTCGGGGATCCAGGCGACCGTGCTGGACCTCTTCAAGAACCCCACCATCCGCACCTTCGCCACACTCGACGGATCATCCCGAAATATCGGGTTATTGCATGAACTGACGCCGCCACGACCCGCGGCCTCGCTGACCCTGGTCTGCGTGCCGTTCGCGGGCGGCGGCGCGATCACGTACCAGCCGCTGGCCTCGGCCCTGCCCGCGCACATCACCATGCTCGCGCTGCAGCCGCCGGGCCACGAGACCGGCAACCCCGGCGAGCCCGTGCTGCCCTTCCACGAGCTCGTCGAGGGCTGCGTCAAGGAGATCAAGGAGAAGGTCGACGGCCCCCTCGCCCTGTACGGCCACTGCATGGGCGGCGCGCTCACCGTCGAGCTGGCGCGCCGGCTGGAGGAGGAAGGCGTCGTCCTGGAGAAGGTGGTCATCGGCGGGCACCTGCCCGCGCCCCGCCTGCCGGGCAAGACCTTCGCCTGGTTCCGCAAGGTCTTCCCGATGGAGCGGTGGACCTCCAAGCGGCAGGCGCTGGAGTTCCTGCGGGCGATGGGCTTCTTCACCGAAGCGCTGGACCCCGCCGAGCGCGACTTCATCATGGGCGTCTTCCTCCACGACACCCAGGAGGGCGAGGACTACTACACCGAGCTCTACAAGGCGCCCATCAAGAAGCTGTCCGCACCGCTGGTCTGCGTGGTCGGCGAGAGCGACCGCGCCACCGAGCTGTACGAGGAGCGCTTCCGCGAGTGGGAGGCCTTCTCCGACGAGGTGTCGCTGGAGGTGATCCCCAAGGCCGGGCACTACTTCCAGAAGCACCAGGCGCCCGAGCTGGCCGAGATCCTCGATGGCGGGGACCGGTCACCGGCGCCGCTGCCGCCCCGCTACCAGCAGGCCAGCCTGAAGACGTTCTTCCTGGTGGCCTTCGGCCAGCTGGTGTCGCTGATCGGCACCGGGCTGACCACGTTCGGCCTGGGGCTGTGGGTCTACCAGCAGACGCGGTCGATCTCGATGTTCGCCATCGTCTCGGTCATGGCGCTGCTGCCCGCCGTCGTGCTGGCGCCGGTCGCCGGAGCCGTGGCGGACCGCTGGAACCGCCGGCTTGTCATGATCACCGCCGACTCGGCGGCCGGGGTCTCCTCCGCCTCGCTGGCCGCCCTGCTGTGGACGGGCGGGCTCCAGCTCTGGCACGTCTACCTCATCGTCGCCGTCGGCGCGGTGTCGACGGCCTTCCACCAGCCCGCCTACATGGCGGCCGTGGCCCAGCTGGTGCCCAAACGCTATTACGGCAGAGCCAGCGGCCTGGCCCAGCTGGGGCAGGCGGCGGGGACCGTATTGGCGCCGCTGCTGGGCGGCGCGCTCGTGGCCGCCATCGGGCTGCACGGCATCGTCGTGATCGACCTGTCCACCTTCGCCTTCGCCGTCACCGTGACCCTGGCGGTCCGCTTCCCGAACACGCTGTTCAAGAAGCGGGAGGAGTCGTTCTGGCAGGAGATGACCGGCGGCTGGCGCTACATCACCCGCAGGCACGGGCTCCTGGCGATCATCCTGTTCACCTCGTTCCTGAACTTCCCCTTCGCCATGGTCGAGGTCCTGTCCACGCCGCTGCTGCTCAGCCTCACCGACACCCGCGGCCTGGGCATAGCGCTCTCGATGACCGGCATCGGGCTCCTGGTGGGCAGCGTGATCATGACGGTGACCGGGGGCCTGGCCCGCCGCACGTACGGCATCCTCGGCTGCTTCATGGCCCTGGGCGTCTCCTTCGCCGTCATCGGAATCGCGCCCCATCCGGTGCTGCCCGCGATCGGGCTGTTCTTCATCGGGCTGTTCACCGCGCTGCTGAACGCGCACTGGTTCGCCATCGTGCAGCAGAAGGTCGGACTCGACCTGCAGGGCCGGGTCATCGCCACGAACCTGATGCTCAGCTGGGCCATGGTCCCGGTCGGGTTCCTGCTGGCCGGGCCGCTGGTCGAGCGGGTCTTCGACCCGATCGCCGGCGCCGCGCAGGGCAGGGGGATCGCCCTGCTCACCCTCGTCGCGGGCGCGGTGACCGTGCTGATCGGTCTGGCCGCCTACCGCTACCGGCCGGTCCGGTTCCTGGAGGACGACCTGCCCGACGCGATCCCCGACGCGGTGGTCATCACCGACAAGGACCTGATCCAGCGGGCAGCCGACAAGCAGCTCGTCGCTTGACCCGCTTTCCCGGTACGGCGGCGACGCCGTACCGGGAAGTCCACCTGCCGGGGATATTGACGGCCCTGACGGAGGAAGTTACGTTTCGTCGGCAGATCGGGGGCCCGAGCGTCACACAAGGAGCCAGCCCATGATCCGAAGAATGCTGACATTCTGCACGATCGCCATCGCGTTAGCCGCCGGACTCCCCGCTCCGGCCTGGGCGGTCGACGCGACCCGGACGCCGGGCTCGGCCTCCTACACCGTGAACCTCACCAGCAACGCCTCGGGCACCACCTGGACCGGCCACGAGAGCGTCAGCTTCACGAACCCGTCGGCCGACCCCCTGACCGAGGTCTACCTGCGCCTGTGGGACAACTACCACGGCAGCTGCCCGTCCACCCCGATCACGGTCACGAACGTCACCGGTGGTACGGCCGGCTCGCTGACCGTCGCCTGCACGGCGCTGAAGATCACTCTCCCCGCGCCGCTGGCCCAGGGGCAGAACGGCTCGGTCGGCTTCGACCTGAGCATCGTCGTGCCCAGCGGCGCCGACCGGTTCGGCCACGACGGCGCGTACAACTTCATCGGCAACGCCCTCCCCGTCCTGGCCGTACGCGACGGCGCCGGGTGGCACCTGGACCCCTACACCAACAACGGCGAGTCCTTCTACCAGCTCGCCAGCGACTACCGGGTCACCCTGGACCACCCCAGCTCGCTGCTCGTCCCCGCGACCGGCACCTCCGTGGACACCCCCGGCACCTCCGGCCGGACGATCACCACCGCGACCGCCAGTCACGTCCGCGAGTTCGCCTGGGGGGCCGGCGCGTTCACCAAGACCACCGGCACGACCACCACGGGCGTCACCGTGAACGTCTACCGCGTCAGCGGCATCAGCTCCGCCAGCGCCACCTCGATGATGAACACCGCCAAGAACTCGCTCGTCGCCCACGCCGGCCGCTTCGGCGCCTATCCCTACGGCGAGGTCGACGTCGTCCTGGACAACAACTTCTGGTTCGGCGGCATGGAGTATCCGGGGTTCGTGCTCGACCTGGTCAGCTCCACCGCGCTCGCCCATGAGCTGGCCCACCAGTGGTGGTACGGCATCGTCGGCGACGACGAGTACAACACCCCGTGGCTGGACGAGTCCTTCGCCGACTACGCCACCGACCTGTATCAGGGCATCAGCGGCACCAACTGCTGGAACAGCGTCTCCTGGCAGTCGTCGGCCGAGAAGATCAGCAACTCGATGGCCTACTGGGACGCCCACTCCAGCCGCTACGGCACGGTCGTCTACACCTACGGCAAGTGCGCCCTGCACGACCTGCGCCGCCTGATCGGCACCACGGCCATGCAGACGCTCCTGCACGACTACGCCGCTTCACACTGGTACGGCATCTCCACGGTGGCCGACTTCAAGGCCGCCGCCCAGGCCGCGACGACGGTCGACCTGTCGTCGTTCTGGACCACGCACCGCATCTAGGAGTCCTGCCGGGTCAGCGTGAAGTCGATCTCGAACGAGCGCTGCCAGGGGAAGGTGACGTCTTCGAGCGTCCAGCCGACGGTCGTTCCAGGTTCCGTCGGCGCTCTAGATGCGGTCGGCGGTGTTGCCTGCGGTGGGGGCCTGTTCCTGCCTGAGGGTGCCGGCCTCGATCGGCAGGTGGCCGGCCTCGGCTTCGGTCTCGATCCGTGCCGGCGTGCGGCGCTGGTCGCGCACGACTACGCCGTACAGGAAGTGCGCGACGCGCCGGACAGGCCGGGCGGGGAGTTCATGCTCTTCGCCCGGAGGTCGGAGGGATGAGCCGCGGCCGGACGGTCAACGCGACTCGGCTGTGGAGAATCAAGGGAAGACCAGCTTGATCAGGCTGAGGTCGCCGGCGGCGACGACGATGATCGCGATGAATGCGAGAGCGATGATCACCCGGAACATCTGATTGGACCGCCTCTTTCCCTCGAACTGGAGCTTGAGCTTGATGCGGGAGTGGAACATGGTGTCCTCCTTTCCTATGCTTCGACGGTAATCCACGCAGTCGGCAATGGCCACGAATTAGAAAAACGCAGTTTTAGAGTTACGCCACCCGATTTCCGCAATAAATGACCGGCCGCACGGCTTTTTCGCAAATTGATATGTCGGGCGAGTTTCCCCTGCCACGCACGGTCGCAATTTGCGTCAGATTGTGAGCACCCGGAGGTAGGCGGAGTCGGCGGCGATGGGGTGTCCGCCGAGTTCGACCCAGGCGTGGAAGCGATAGGGGTCGGTGGCCGCGCCCAGACACCAGTCGAGATGCCGCAACGAGGCCGCCGCGAACAGCACGGTGGCCAGCGAGGTCTCCAGGCAGGCGGCGCGTCCCGGATAGCGCCGGGCGGCACGCCGTACGGCATGCGCGGCGGCCTCGGCCGACGCGGTGCTCATGTCACGTCTCCTGGCCACCCCGCGGATCCAGCCGACCACGGCGGCCGTGACACGGAACGGGAGCACGAGCAGGAGCACGGCCAGCACGAGGCAGCACCAGGCCAGCAGCGCCGCACCCCAACCTGGCCGGAGATCGTGATCGAGGGACGTCGTCGCGTCCGCGGCCTCGCGCGAAGGGGCGGACCGGGGGCGGGTGCTTCCGCGCGCCCCGGTTCCCACGAGACCACGTCGTAGCAGGTCGTGGAGGAGGTTGACGGCGTCCTCATGGATTTGCTCCGGGGCCACGCCCGGATGCCGGGCGGAGATCTCCGCCACGCTGCGCTCGAAGTCCGCTCCCTGGGCCCAGCTCGCCCAGAGCCTGCCGGCGGTCGGGTTGAGTGCGTGCCAGTGGCCCGTGGCGGTGTTGATGAGGACGACTCCGCCGTGTTCGTAGGCCCGGTAATGGACATGGCGGGGAATCCTGACCTTCAGCATGGGCCCGGCCGGGAGCCTCGCAGCCAGCATTCGGTCGCCACGAACTGGGCCATCGCGCCCAGCGGCGCAGGCGCTCCGGCGAGCAGCCAGTCGAGGCAGGCACGCACGGGCCCGGGCTCGACGACGCCGAGTGCCGCGAGCCGGGAGTCGTCGATGAGCCGGTGAAGCCGCTCCGCCGAGGCGCGGGCGCCGTGGTACTCCTCGGCGCTGTAGTCGCCCTTGGTCCGGCGCGCGAACACGCGCTCGGGCACGAGGTCGCGCAGCGCACGGGCGAGCAGAGGCTTGCCGGCGGTAGGACCCACGCGCCTGTGGGCCGGCACGGCGAGGCAGGCGCGGACCACGGCGTCGTCGAGGAAGGGCGCGTGGACCCGGGTCCCGGTCAGCACAGCCCCGAGCTCACGTAGCTGGCGTTGGGCGTCGGCCGACTGCCTCAGCTCGGCCCTGGTCGCCACGTGAGTCGGCCCCAGGTCCGGATCTACCCGCTCGGCCAGTGCGGGGTCGGCCAGGCGGATGGCGAGTTCGGCCCGCATCGCCCGGGTCAGCCAGCCCAGGACCGTGCCGTCGACCGGCCACCAGGCGACGGCATCGAGCCAGGTCAGACTCCCGGCACCCGGCCGACTCGACCTCCAGGCACCATGCGAGGTCGGGCTCCCGGCATCTGGATCCAGGAGGCGGCGTGCGAGCCGGATCAGGGCCTGGCGCGGGCTCGTACGCGAGACCCGCCAGGCACGGGTGGCGAGGCCGAGCGGCGAGGCATGCTTGAGAGCCGCGTTATGGGCGCAGTGCCTGGCCAGCTCGCGCAGCTCCCCCGGACGCGCGAGTTCCGCGAGGTAGGACGGGGCGGCGCCGAAGAGAGCGTCCCCGCCCTCCCCGGTGACATGCATGGGCGCCGCCTCCGCGAGGCGTAGCAGGGAACGCCGCCAGGCGAGATTGCCGCGAACGGGTTCGCCGTCGAGCGGGTAGGTCAGCTCGGCATAGGGAAGGGTGCTCTGATCTCCTGCCACGGCGGTCAGGTCCATGCCGTGTCCGGCCAGGCTGCTCGCGTGGGCCAGGTCGGTGGTCGGGAGGTCCGGGTGGTGGTAGACGATCCCCTTGACCTTGGTGTGCCGGGCGGCGAGGAAAGCCAGCGAGGTGGAGTCGAGCCCGCCACTGAAGTCCGCGGAGATCGGCGCCGCGGAACATCTGGTCGCCACGGCCTCGGTCAGCGCGGCGCGGAGATCGGGTGCCGGGCCGGCCGTGCCGTACCGGATCGTGCTCTGTCCCACGTGGATCAGGCGGCCGCCTGGAAGGCGGCTCACGCCCTGGTACGGCGAGCGATGCTCCCACAGCGGCAACACGCTCGGGCAGGCGATCGCGACCGCGAAGGTGACCGGATCGACGGACCTCTCGTGCAGGTCGGACAGGACCCCGGGGTGCGAGGCGAGCGCGGTCCGCCCGCCGAGCCGCGACAGGTAGAGGGGAAACTGGCCGGCGAGATCGGTGTACGCGATGAGCTCGCCCTGCCTGGCCAGCACCCATGCGTACGACCCGGGCAGGCGCGTGAGCGCACCGAGATCGTCACGCTCGAGCGCGGCCGCGATCGAGCGCCGGTCGGCGAGGCAGTGACCGACGACCAGGAGCCGATCGATCTCGGTCACCTCTGAAGCGTGCCAGGCGCCGTAGGGGCGGAGAGCCGCCTCGCCCTCGGCAAGCGTGGCGATCAGGCCGGGGACGCGTGCCGGTAACTCAGGCCCAGTAATACTGGGAGTTGGCGTCCGCTGAGCCATTGCCCGAGCTTCCCTTGGTGAGCTCTCGTACGCTGCCGAAATCGAGGACCGCGGGCGGGAGATATGGGGATTCCGGCTCGTCGGCGTCGGGCATGGTCCCATCCAATCGCGCTGGCGGTATTGAAGCCAATGATAGTACCGCCGCCGTATATGAGAAAGCCGCGAGGCTTTTGCTCAATTTGAGGTCATTATCGGGTCGACGAGGTCCCGAAAGCCACAATTCATGCTCGGCCTTCGCCGTCGATTCCCAGCAGAAGCGCGCCGTGCGCGGTCGCGCGGGGCGACTCGGTGGCGACGACCAACGGCCTCTCCGACTGGGCGGCGGCCATGGCGGTCCTGCTGATCCCTTCGTTGCACGCCTTGATGGCGAGGTCCCCCGCCCGGCCGAAAACCCCGCCGAGGACGATCACGTTTGGGTTGAGCAGGTTGCACACGTTGCCGATGCTCTGGCCGAGCAGAGTCGCGGCGTCGCGCACTATGCGCCGGCAGATCGGATTTCCGGCCTCCGCCTGATCGACGAGCTGGTTGACGCTGAAAGGCCTGGTGAAGATCTTGTCGCCCAGCATGGCCTGGGCGTCGCGCAGCATCGCGTCCGCGCCCACTAACGTCTCCAGGCAGCCGCGCCCGCCGCACAGGCAGAAGCGGCCGTCCGGCTGGACCATGGTGTGGCCGATCTCCCCCGCGCACCCCTTGGCTCCGCGGAAGAGCTTTCCGCCGATGATGATCCCCGCGCCCACCCCGGTGGACGCCTTGATGTAGATCAGTGTCTCCAGGTGCGGGTGGGTGTAGACGTGTTCGGCGTACGCGCCGAGATTGGCGTCGTTGTCCAGCCGTACGCGCAGGTTGGCCGGCACGCTCATGTCCTTGGCCCGGGCCA
This sequence comes from Nonomuraea sp. NPDC049028, assembly GCF_043197735.1. Taxonomy (NCBI): domain Bacteria; kingdom Bacillati; phylum Actinomycetota; class Actinomycetes; order Streptosporangiales; family Streptosporangiaceae; genus Nonomuraea; species Nonomuraea sp. NPDC049028. Next base: position 164,254 of record NZ_JBICTR010000003.1, on the reverse strand, counting down.
GCTGCTTCGTCAGCGCCGCGGCGGGATTCTCGCCCTCCTGCCAGGGTGGCAGCACCGGCGGCACGAGGGTCTGCTGCTGCGGATCGACCACCCTCGGGATGCCCATGCCGATGGTGGCCAGCTCGTTGGGCCCGCCGCCGACCTTGATGACCACCTTGCGGATCGCGCTCACCAGGGCGGGCAGCCAGCTTTCCCGGCCCTGCGCCGCGCCGTTCTCCAGGAACTCGGTCTCGGCCTCGTCGAAGGACTGGTGCGCCAGGCGCGCGGCGACCACCATGTGCTGGTATCCCAGCTCGACGCCGACCGCGACGCCGGTGAGCGGCATGAGCCGGATGTCCTCCCTGCTGCCACGCTTCGCCGGCGCGATGATGTTGCGGCCGCGCAGCTCGTCGATCGCAGTGCTGATCGTGTTGGCCACCCGACCGGTCGGCCTTGCCAGGTCTGCTCTCAGATACGGCCGCGCCATGAGCGCCTTGACGATCGACAGCTGCGTTTCTTCCTTGGGACCGTGCGGCGGCTTGAGGAGATCGAGCATATTGGGCACGGGAACACCGTTCGCTGTACGGACCTACGATGTGACATATACACCACCCGGGCGGCTCGTGCGCGTCGCAACAGGATCCGGCGCTGGTGCGCCGCCTCAACTCCGCCGCCGTGCCGCGTGATGTCCACGGGCTATTGGATGCAAGCTTCTCCCCGAAGGTTCTGGCACTCAAGGGGATGGCCTGGCCTGAGTCCCGGGTACGGGTGGATCATGGCGTCCATCGCCGAGGCCGGGACGCGCACCCCGGATCTCACCAGAGACCACTGTGGCCCGAAGGCGCCCCCCGTACCCTGGCTGAGATGGTCCTCATCGCGTTCGCCAACCCGAGCGAGACCACCCTCCGACTGCTGTCGCAAGCGGTCGCGCCCATGGGCCCCCGCGACCGCACCGGGACCGGTATCGACACCGCGTGGGCCGCTCGCGCCTGCGAGACCGCCATCGACGTCCTGGCCGAGGTCGACTCGTTGGCGCCCGGGCGAGCTGTCACCGCTCCCGAGCGACGACCCGAGCCCTGGGTTCGGGTGCCCCTCACGCCTCCAGGGCGCCTCACGCCTCCAGGGCGAAGAGCATCCAGGACTGGCCCGGCGCCAGCCCGGCCAGTTCCCGGCCGCACTCCTGAAGCACCTGCGGGCCCGAGGTGATGTGCGCGGTGCCGGCGTGGACGTCCCTGAACAGCCGCTGGATCAGCCCGTCGCGCAGTGCCGAGGTGCCGCCCGACGCGTAGACGAACCGGGCAACCTCGGCGATCGTCGACGTGATGTGGTTGAGCGCGAGCCGCACCATCGTCTCCTGGCGTACGTCGAGCGTCCGGCCCGCGTCCAGGGTGCGTTCGGTGTCGTCCCAGGTCTCCTGCACTAGGGCCTTGGCCGCACGGAACGCCGCCTCGGCGCGGGCGAAGTCGGCGTGGAAGGCATCGCTGGCGGCGATCTGGCCGGGCCGCCCGGCCCGCGCCCCGGCGTGCCGGCTCAGCTCGTCGAGCAGCCGGCGGCCGACACCGAGCGCCCAGCCGGAGTGACAGATCATCGCCTGGTCGAGGACGCCGAGCCGGAAGATCGCGCCGCCGCGCAGCGGTTCGTTGTGCGTGACGATATGCGTCTGCGACTCCGGTACGAAGGCGCCGTCGATGGCGTAGTCGATGCTGCCTGTGGCGCGCAGGCCCAGGACGTCCCAGTTGCCGAGCATCTTGACGTCTTCGATCGGGGTGATGAAGATCCGGGCCTCGTCGGTGCCCTCGACGGCGCCCAGGCTGTGGGCGTACTGGGCGTGCGGCATGCCCGAGGCGAAACCCCACTGGCCGCTGAGACGGAAACCGCCGTCTTCGCGTATGGCGGTGCCCGGCCGGGTGCCCTGGCCCGCGATGACCGGCATCCGCGGGCCCGTGAAGATCCGCGCGACGGCCTCGTCACCCAGGTAGGCGCCGGCCGTGCCGTTTGCCAGAGTGGTGGCCATGACCACCCAGCCGGTCGAGGGGTCGGCGTACGACAGCTCCTCGAAGACGGCGAGCAGCTCCCTGGGGGACAACTCGGCGCCGCCCAGCGGCGTAGGCACCCATATACCGAAAAGTCCCGCCTCATGCAGGGCATCCACGACGGGCGTGGTGAGCCTGCCCTGCGCCTCGGCGGCGGCCGCCTCACGCTCGATCAGTGGGCGCAGGTCACGGGCTCGCTCCAGCAGGGCGGGGCCGGCGGTGTGGAGTCGCAGCGTGTCGCTCATGTCCAGGTGCTCCTGTTCGTGATCGTTGACGCTCTTACTCCGTCAGATCACGTGGGCAGCACATTGTCCAGAGCCGCGGCCGTTCTTCCTCCCCGTACGGATGTGGCGCCACTAGTAGTTCTACAGAAGGCGCCCGTAGCCGGGGACGGCATGCTTTGAGGCATGCAAAACGTGAACATCTGGAGCGAAGAGTTCGGCGCCGAGACGGATGCGCCGATCCTGTTGATCATGGGTTCGATGTCGCAGGGCATCCTGTGGCCGGACGAGTTCGTCGGCCGGCTGAGCGCCGGGGGCCGCCGGGTGATCCGGTACGACCACCGCGACACCGGCATGTCGGGCACCGTCGACTTCGCGGCGCAGCCGTACACATGGGATGACATCAAGAACGACGTCTACCGCGTGATGGACGACCACGGCCTGGCGAGCGCGCACCTGGTCTGTCACTCGGCGGGCGGCCTGCTCGGCCAGTTCGCCGCGGTGGAGCGGCCGGAGCGGGTGCGGTCGCTGACCGTCATCGGCTCCTCCCCGCTGGGCGGCGGCGAGGGCCAGGTGATCATGCGGGCTCTGATGGGGCAGCCGCAGCCCGAGGGGAGCCTGCCGGAGCCGGCGCCGGAGTTCGTGGACTTCTACCGTAGGTTGATGGCCGCGCCGCCACCGGCGGATCGGCGCGCGCGGATCGACGGCATGATCGCTGAGCAGCGGCTGCTGCACGGCACCGGGTTGCCGTTCGACGAGGACGCGGCGCGGCGGCTGCAGGAACGGATCTACGACCGGGCCCGCGACCTGTCGGCGGTGGCCAACCACCGGCTGGCCGCCATGGCCAAGCCCGACTTCGAGCCGGTGGGCGTACTCCATCAGGTGAAGGCACCCACCCTGGTCATCGAGGGCAGCCACGAGCCGGCCAAACCGGGCCACAGCGCGATCATCGCCGAGCAGATCCCAGGGGCGCGGCTGATGATCGTGGCGGGGATGGGCCACACACTGCCGCCTGAGGTGCACGAGGAGCTGGCCGCCGCCATCCTCGCGCACACGGCCGAGTGACGCGTGTTCAGGCTCGGGTCAAGCCGCCTGGCCTGTCTCGGCGGCCGTCAGGGGAGTGGCGATCTCCTCCAGGCCCTTGCGTTCGGCCTTGACGCCCAGGAAGAGCTCCACCAGCCCCGCCAGGATCATGATGATGGCCCCGATCGAGAAGGCCAGCGCCGTGTCGCCCGGCACACCCGTCTCGACCAGGTGGGCGAAGACGAGCGGGCCCGCGATGCCGCCCGCCGCCGTGCCGATGGCGAAGAAGAACGCGATGGCCATCGCCCGCGTCTCCATCGGGAAGATCTCGCTGACCGTCAGATACGCCGAACTGGCTCCCGCCGAGGCCACGAACAGTACCACCGACCAGCAGGCCGTCAGCGTCACCGCCGTGAGCATCCCCTGGTTGAAGAGCCAGGCCGTGCCGAGCAGCAACAGCCCCGATCCGATGTACGTGGCGGAGATCATCGGGATCCGGCCGACCGTGTCGAAGAGCCGCCCGAGCAGCAGCGGGCCCAGGAAGTTGCCGACCGCGATGACCGCGAAGTAGTAGCCGGTATGGGTGTCGATCTTGAAGAACGTGGACAGGATCTGCGCATACCCGAAGGTGATCGCGTTGTACAGGAACGCCTGGCCGATGAAGAGCGACAGGCCGAGCACCGTCCGCTTGGGATAGAGCGCCACCATGGTGTGCGCGATCCGGACGAACCCGATGGACTTGCGCTGATGGATCGTCATCGACTGCGCCGGCTCCGGCAGGTCCCCGCCCACCTGGCGCTCGATGTCGTCGACGATCTCCTCGGCCTCCTGGCCACGGCCGTGGATGAACAGCCAGCGCGGGCTTTCCGGTACGTGGCGCCGTACGAGCAGAATGGCCAGACCAAGCACCACGCCCAGCCCGAAGGCGACGCGCCAGCCGATGTTGACCGGCAGGTCGTTCAGCAGCGGCACGGTCAGCAGGGCGCCGCCCGCCGCCCCGAGCCAGTAGCTGCCGTTGATGATGATGTCGATCCGCCCCCGGTGGGCGCTCGGGATCAGCTCGTCGATGGCCGAGTTGATCGCCGCGTACTCCCCGCCGATGCCGAAGCCCGTCATGAACCTGAACAGGAAGAACCACCACGCGTCGAACGACAACGCGGTCATCAGGGTCGCGACCAGGTAGACGACCAGCGTGATCAGGAACAGCTTCTTCCTGCCGAACCGGTCGGTCAGCCAGCCGAAGAACAGCGCCCCCGAGCAGGCACCCGCGACGTACAGCGCGGCGGCCAGGCCGGCGACCTGCGCCTGCGTGATGTCCAGGCCGCTTCCGGGTTTGGCGAGCTGGGCCGAGAGGTTGCCCACGATGGTCACTTCGAGCCCGTCCAGGATCCAGACGGTGCCGAGGCCGATGACGATCATCCAGTGCCAGCGTGACCAGTGCAGCCGATCGAGTCTCGCGGGCACCTTGGTGGTGATGGTGCCAGTCTCCAGGTCGCTCATGAACTCAACTCGCTACCCCGAGGCCGGCTCGCAAACGTCCCACGAAACTGCCGCGTGATCTTCACCTGCCATCATCCGGTCCCATGACCCGTCCCTTACTCGCGAGCGTGTGCCTGCTGGCCGCACTCTTGGGCTGCAGCGCCACGCCCCCCGCCGTAGCGACGCCTCCAGCCGTATCGGCGCAGCCCGCCCCGTCCGCCGAATCTTCCAGCGGGGCGGCGAGCCCGGCAGCCGGGGTGCAGTATCACGCCACCGAACTACGCCCCGGCGACTGCATCGAGCCCATGCCCGAGAGCTTCATGGTGACCGTGGTGCCTTGCACGGTGCCGCACTCGGCGGAGTACGGGGCCATGTACGTCATCGCCGACGGCCCATGGCCGGGCATGGCCGAGATGCGACGGCTGGCCGAGAACGGCTGCGCGCCCAGGCTGCGGTACGTGGCATCGAGGAGGGAGGAGGTCGGCTTCATCGAGATCGTCCCAGCGGAGCAGGACTGGCCGAAGAGCAGGACGGCGTACTGCCTGGCCGTCGCCGGGAACGGTGGGAAGCTCGTCGGCCACGTTCTCAAATAGGAGCCATCTACGCCGGTCGGACGAGCTCCGGCGCCTGATGCCCACGCTGCCTGTCACGCCGGTACAAGATCGCCCGAGCGGCCATCACCACGCAGCCGATGCCGAGCAGCAGGCCCCAGGTGATGTCGGTGAGGAAGTGCATGCCCCGGTACAGGCGGGAGAAGGCGACGATGAGCGGGGCGGCGACGCCGAGCACCCAGATCACCACCTGGAGCGCCCTGTTGCGGACGTGCATGCTCAGGATGAGCGCGACCGAGCAGTAGAACCCGACGGCGGCGCTGACGTGCCCCGACGGGAAGCTGGAGGTGGGCGGGGCCGGGTCGATGTGCTGTACCGGCGGCCGGTGCCGGCCGACGGGCGTGGTGGTGGCCAGGAAGATGAGCGACTGGCTCCAGACGGCCGCGATCAGGAAGATCGATTCCCGCCAGCGCTTGTACACGATTCTGAAGACGATCGCGGCTATCGCGGTGAGTGCCACGATGTAGGGAGTGTCCGAGAGGCTGGTGCCGAAGTCGGTGAGCGTGTTCCACAGCGGGGTGCGGCCGGCGGCCAGGCTCCGGCTCACCTCCGCCTCGCCGGTGGGCCAGGCGACGATCAGCTTGCCCACGCCGAACGTCACCGCGGCCATCAGCAGCATCGGCAATAAGATCGTCAGCGCGTAATACTTCACGTGCTCAGCTTTGGTCATGGGTCACCTTCTCTGACTCGGGTTCCACTCCTTCGGCCAGCGGCGAGTTGGGCCTGCGGCCCTGCTCGCGCCGCCACGTCTCGAATCCCGCCGCGGTGGCGGCGACCACGGCCACGCCCAGGATGATCCCGGCGACCACGTCGCTCACCCAGTGCACGCCGAGCGCGATCCGGGTGTAGCCGACCGACAGCACCAAAAACCAGGCGACGGCCCAGGTCAGGCGCCGCCCCCACCGGGGCAGCATGGGCAGGAGGAGCAGGACGACCACTCCCGCGCCGAGCGTCACGTTGACCGCGTGGCCCGACGGGAAGGAGTCGCCGGGCGCGAGCGCGACGGGATCCGGCAGGTGCGGTCTGGCGCGGGCAGTAATGATCTTGAGTGCCAGGCCGAGCAGCCCGCCCACGGTGATGGTGGCGATGGCCCAGACGGCCAGCCGTCGCGCGCCCTTGTGCCACAGCCAGGCGGCGAACACGATGACCGCGATCCGCCACGGCCACGGGCCGAACAGATCCGTCCACACGATGAGCACCCTGGTCACGCCTGGATGGGTGATCGCGTACGCGTGCAGATCATCGGCGACGTGCTTGTCCAGCCCGTTGACCGGCATCTTGGCCACGACGAGCAACAGGCTGAACGGGACCATGATGAGCGCCACCGCGAGGCTGGCGATCGTCAGCCGCAGCCCCAGACTGCGGTCAGGATCGACGCGAGCTTTGACCCATTGGCGGCTCACTGTCCTGATCCTCCCTCGTTCGGCATTCGCGCTCGGCTACCCAGACAGCGGCCATTGATTCCTGCCTGAAAACCGGTGCCGAGGGTAGTCCGGTGACCATGTCCCCCACCGTGGCGGTCGTCGCGCACCGCAAGAAGACTCTCGGCGCAGGCCTGGACAGGCTGCGCGTGCTCATCACCGAAGAGGACGTCGGCGAGCTCCTCTGGTACGAGGTGCCCAAGAGCAAGAAGGCGCGCAAGAAGGTCCGCGAGGCGCTCAAGAAGGGCGCCGACCTGGTGTTCGTCTGGGGCGGCGACGGCATGGTGCAACGGTGCGCCGACGTGATGGCCGGCTCCGGGGTGCCGATGGCGGTCCTCCCGGCGGGGACCGGGAACCTGTTCGCCAACAACGTCGGCATCCCCATCGACCTCGAAGAGGCGGTACGCATCGGCTTCCATGGCCGCCGGGAGAAGCTGGACCTGGGAGTGCTGAACGGCGAGCACTTCGCGGTGATGGCGGGGGCCGGGTTCGAGGCCGAGATGATCGCCGACGCCGACAGGCAGGCCAAGGAGCGGCTCGGCAGGCTCAGCTACGTCAAGGCGGCCGTCCGGCACGTCGGCGGGCCGCTGGTGCCGATGGAGATCAAGATCGATGGGACGACCTGGTTCGACGGGGAGGCGAGTTGCCTGCTGCTGGGCAACGTGAGCACGATCGCCGGCGGCATCGAGGCGTTCGACGACGCCCAGCCGGACGACGGCTGGCTGGACGTCGGGGTCTCCACCGCCCAGGGGCCGGTCCAATGGGCCCGGGTGATCGGCAGGATGGCCACGGGACGCTCCGACGACTCGCCGTTCGTCCGGATCACCCGCGCCAGGAAGGTGTCCGCCCGGTTCGGCGCTCCGCTGACGTACGAGCTCGACGGCGGCGACCGCGAGGCCACCACCCGCCTCAAGGCGAAGGCCGTCCCGGGCGCCCTCACGGTCTGCCTGCCACCGGACGGGCGCTCAGACGAGATCTGGGACGGGTAGTCGTTATGAGCCGGCGGCCGCGCTGAACCGTACCGTGCTCGGCTGCTCGCGATCCCGCAGGTCGGCGGCGGTGGCCTCGGCGCCGCGCAGCGCCCGCAGCACGTTGCGCCCGGCCACCTTCGCCAGATCGTCGTCGGACCAGCCCCGGTCGGCCAGGGCCGCGAAGAGCCGAGGGTAGCCGCGCACGTCTTCCAGGCCGACGGGCAGCCCGTCGCACCCGTCGTAGTCGCCGCCGATGCCGAGATGGTTGATACCGGCCACTTCGCGGATGTGCTCGAGGTGCGCCACCACGTCGTCGAGCGTGACGGCGGGCTTGGGGTGCGACTTCTCCCAGGTGGCCAGGAACTCGTGGGTCGCCTCGTAGTCATGGGTGTTCACCCCGGCCGTGCGGGCGGCGTCGGTGCCCGCCTGCCGCCATTCCCAGTTGGCCTGCGACACGAAGGAGGGCACGAACACGGCCATGCACACCCCGCCGTTGCCCGCCAGCGTCTCCAGCACGTCATCCGGTACGTTGCGCGGCGCGGAACAGATCGCGCGCGCCGACGAATGGGAGAAGATCACCGGCGCCCGCGTCACGCGCAGGGCGTGCCGCATCGTGTCGGCCGACACGTGGGACAGGTCGACCAGCATGCCCAGCCTGTTCATCTCCCGTACGACCTCCTCCCCGAACGCGGACAGCCCGTGGTGCACCGGCTCGTCGGTCGCGGAGTCGGCCCAGGGGGTGTTGTCGTTGTGAGTCAGCGTCATGTAGCGGACGCCGAGGGCGTACAGCATCCGCAGCGTCCCCAGCGAGCAGTCGATCGAATGACCGCCCTCGGCGCCCATCAGCGACGCGATCCGCCCACCGGCGAAGACGCGCTCCACCTCGTCGGCCGTGGTCGCCAGGGCCAGCTGGTCGGGGTAGCGCCGGACCATGGCTCGTACGCAGTCGATCTGCTCCAAGGTCGCGGTGACCGCCTGCCCACCGGGCAGCCCGCACGGCACGAAAACCGACCAGAACTGCCCGCCGACCATCCCGGCCGCCAGCCGGGGCAGGTCGGTATGGGTCCTATCGGAGGTGTCACCGCTGATCTCGAGCCGGTCGAAGTCGTAGCCGACGAGCTGGCGCGCCGCCCAGGGCAGATCGTTGTGCCCGTCGATCAGCGGGTGCTCGCGCAGCAGCTCGGTCACGTGACGCAACGAGTCGGTGGACGTGCTCAGAGAAGGTGCTTCCATGCCGATCAGCCAATCACAGGGCACGCCGTCGTGGCGGATCGACCTACGTCCGGCTCGCTCGCCACGGCGCACCGGGCGCGCGCCGCCCGGTGCACCGTAGGAAGCGACGGCTCAGGTACGCCGCCAGCGGGCCTCTCCCAAGCAGTACACGGCGAACAGCAGCAGCCCCAGCGCCACCACCGCCAGCAGCCAGGGCCCCGCCGGGGTGTCGGCGAACGCCCTGAGCGTCGCGTCGATGCCCCCGGCCTTGTCGGGGTCGAAGGTGATGGCCGCCTGGATCACGAAGACCCCGGCCAGGCCGGCGATCAGGCCGCGCGCGATGTACCCGGCGAGCCCCAGCCGGTCCATCACCGCGCCGGCTCGCGGCGGCATCGGCCTGAGCTGCTTGCGGAACTCCTTCTTGATGCCGTACCGCACCCAGTAGACGCCGAGCGCGACGATGCCGAGCCCGATCAGGCCCACGATGATCTGCCCGGCCGGCAGCGCGAGCAGCTTGCCCGTCAGGTCCTGTGACCGCTTGTCATCGGACCCGGTCTTGCCGGTCAGCAGCATGGTCAGCAGTGCGGCGCAGATGACCACGTAGACCACGGTCCGGCTGGCCGGCTCGACCCGGTCCTTGAGCTTGTGGGCGCCGAAGATCGCCTCGGACGCCTGCCACAGGGCCAGCGCGGCGAACCCGACGACCATGATCCATAAGAGCACGGCCCCGAACGGCAGCGCGGCCACCGTACTGATCGCCCCGTTCTTGTCGGCCTGCTTCCCGCCGCCGCCGAACGCGATCTGGATCGCCAGCACCCCGATCAGCCCATAGAGCACGCCACGACAAACCAGCCCAACCCGCGCGAGTTTGTCCATAGCCGGGCTGTCTGCCGCCCGGCGTGCCATCGCCTCAGCTTCGCTCATGGATTCTCCCGAGAGTCGTCAAAGACCCTCGGACTGCCCCGGATTCCGCGCTTCAGACCTTCACCCGAGCAGACCAGGGACGGTGCTCAATCCCGATCGTCCATGACGCCGTAGGTGGAGGCCCGGAACAGGAAGGAGGCCCAGGAGCGGTAGGGCCGCCACGCCTCGGCCAGTTTCCGGTACGCGGCCGGCGGCGCGTCCTCCGGCAGGCCGTACGCCTCACGCAGGATCGCGAACAGGCGCGGCTCGTCGCCCGGGAACGCGTCCGGCGCGCCCGCGCCGCGAATGAGGATGAGACCGGCGGAGAACGGCCCCACGCCGGGCAGGGCCCGCAGCTCGGACAGCGCCTCCTCCGGGGCGAGCGCGCGCAGGTGCTCGGTGGTGAGCAGGCCGTCGAGCGCCGCGCGGGCCAGCCCGCGCACCCACTCCTCCTTCTGCGCGGGCAGGCCCAGGCCGCCGGCCTCCAGCAGCGTCACGGGCGGGGGAAATGCCGGGTACACCTGTCCGTCCAGGGTGACCTTCGCGCCGTACCGCTCCGCGATGCGCTGCTTGAGGCGGGCGGCGATGAGCATCGACGAGCGCTGTACGATCACCGCCCAGCACGCCGCCTCCCACGGGCTCCAGAAGCACACCGGCCGCAGGCCGGGCCGGGCCCGCTGGAGGTCGCCGAGCACCGGGTCGGCCTCCCCGAGCCGGGCGAAACCGGCGCCGTCCACGTCGAGGGACAGGATCCGTGCCACCTCGCCACGGATGCCCGGCCCCGCGGGCCGCGTCGTGGCGACGGCGACCCCGCCCGGCGCGCCCGTCACGGTCACGCCGATGGGCAGCCAGTCGGACTCCGCGCAGTAGGCGAAGCGCAGCGCCCGCCCGTCGGAGGGCAGCGCGCTGGTGGCCGGCCAGTCCTCGACGAAGCGCAGCGAGGCACCGAAGTCGAACGGGCCCTCGGCGGTGAGCGTGAATCCGTGCGTGGTCATGCGCCGTATCGTAGGAGCCCGAGCGGGCCGGCCGGGACTCAACGTCGGTCCCGGCCATCGTGCTCGCCGGCATCATGCCCTATGTCCTGAGAGGTCTCATATCGCGGACATCGGTGTGACCTCGCGCCGCCTCTGGGTAGGGGCCGACTGTAAGGCATGAGGAGGGGAACACTTATGAGCCGCATCGGAGCATGGCTGAAGAAGGCCGAGGACCTGGCCAGAGGGCACTCCAAGCAGGCTGACCAGATAATGGATCGCGCCGAGCGCTTCGCCAAGGAGCGGACCGGCCACAAGTACGACGACCAGGTCGAAAAGGGCGCGGACACGGTCCGGCGCCGTTACGGAGGAGGCGAACCGCAGCCCGGTCAGCCGCCGACGCAGCCAGGTCAGCCACCGACACAGCCCGGTCAGCCGCAGCAGCCACCGGAGTAGCCCGGACTGACGACGACTTGCCGAAGCGCGAGCGGCCGGCGCGGCGTCCGCCGCTAGCGGGTCCTAACGGCGACGCCTACGTGGATCAGGGGCGCGCCGGGTGGCGGGCTGTTCCACCAGCGTGGCGCCCGTCTCGGCCTCCACGGCCGGGGCGTAGCCCGCCGCTCGAAGGGCGGTCACCGTCTCCCGTTCCGGGCTGGCGCTGATCAGCACGGTCGGGGCGATCAACCGCAGGCCGAGCGCGCGCAGCGGCTTGGCGTGGACGAGCTCGGCCAGCAGCGCCTCGTCGTCGGAGCGGATGCAGCAGCCGGATCGCACCACCCGCATCCGCCCATGCGTCCGTCCCACGTCCTTGATCAGATATTCCAGCGGCTGCGGCAGCTCGCCCTCCGCCACGGCCCGGAGCTGGTCGAGCAGGGCGTCCGGCTGGTGGCCGGAGTCGAGGGCGTGGCGTACCGAGGCGTGGCTGATGCGCCACACCACCGCGTGGCCTTCCGACTCGCGCACGCCGACCGCGTTGAGCAGGGCGGCCAGTTTCGCCTCAGGGGCGCCGCTCACCACGGCGGTCAGGTCGGTCTGGAAGCGGGCCGTGGTCCGGGGCGCGGGCAGCATGTCGGTCAGGACCGGGGCGAGCGCGGCGTCCGCGCTCTTCCATGCCTCGCCGGTACGGAGCAGGTCGAGCACGGTGTGGCCGAGCCGGGTCAAGGCGCCCTGGCCGATGACGCCGAGGAGCGCGGCCTCGCGGAGCGTGGACTCGATGCGCTGGGCACCGGCCGCCCCCTGCGGTATCCGTGCGGGGCGGTGCCAGGTCGCCGCGGGCACCAGGTACGGCAGCGCGTCGGCCGCGCGCAGCGAAGGGGCGGCACCCAGGGCCTCCAGCAGCGCGTAACGCAGGCTGACGGCGTCCGGGTCGTCCAGGCCGACCAGGGCGACGGGCGTCTGGTCGGGGTCGGGCCACCAGAGCGGGATGTCGCGGCACACGGTCCAGGCGGCGATGATCGGCACCAGCCGCTGGGCGGGAGTGCGCGACAGCCAGCGGTCATAGGCCGTGGTGGGCAGGACGACCTGGGTGGGCGGCGGCACCTTGGCGCGGCGGTTCGCGGGCGGCTCGGCAGGCTCGGCCAGGAGGCCCAGCAGGCCGGCGCGGAAGCAGAGCTCCAGCAGGAAGCGGACGGTCTCCGGGTCGGCGATGTCCTTGGCCAGGCGTTTGGTGTCGCGCACCGCGACCCCGCCGGATTTGCGGAGGGTGAGCGGCTGTTCGGCGCAGCCGGCGAGCAACCGTTCGAGCTGCCAGGTGAGCGTGCCCAACGCCGCCGCGGCCGCGGGCTCGATGCCCTCGGCCCGTTCCAGGTCGTGCGGCTCGGGAGGGTAGGGGGTGAACGTCGCCCGCAGCTCGCCCCGGACCGCGATAGCGACCTCGGCCGGCAGTTCGGCTATGTGGGGCACGCCCGCTGGGAGCAGCAGCCCGCGCGCCGCCAGCCAGTCCGCGCCGGCGTGTCCCGAACCGCCGGCGAAGACGTACTTGTTGCTGCCGTACGACCCTGCCTGGTGGAAACAGTGGGCCTCGACCATGGGCCCCTCGTACGTGAGCCGCTCCAGCAGCTCCGTCGCCGAGGCGGGCGCCTTGTCCAGCAGAGCGCGCAGGCGTACCGGATCCGTCAGGTACGCCACGACGTCGCGTTCGGCGGCTTCCCGGCTCGGCGCCTTGTCCAGCCCCAGCGCGGTGGCCAGGCGATGGACCTCGGGCGCGTTGAAATAGCGGGCGACGAGGTAGGCGACGGAGCGGCCCAGCCCCATGCCGTCCGCCAGGTTCCGGTGGACGTAGGGCGCCACCGAGCACTGCTCGCCATGGGGCGGCTGGAGCAGGGCCTGGTCGGCCAGCCGTGCCAGGGCGGCGTCCGCCTCCGCCCGCAGGTCCTGGTCCTGTCCCGCCAGGAGGGTCAGCAGCTCGGCCCGGGGAACCGGGCGTGGGTCGGGGGTGCGCCAGTAGTCGTCGGGGAAGGGGCCGTAGCGCTGGGCGGCCAGCCAGGCGATCGCGCGCAGGACCTGAAGCTCCGGGAGCGTGCAGAAGCCCACCAGCCGGGAGACCACAAGATCCTGGTTGAGCAGATGGGCGTAGTCCTCCAGCGACGGCTCGCGACCGCGAACGCGTAGCGCGCCGCGATCGGCCACGAGCGCCAACTGCTCGGGAGCGCGCGTGGAGAGCCAGTCCATGAGGGCGTCGCGGGGCATGCCTGGCAGCGTAGTACGCGGCGGCCGCCAACTCTTCCTCCTCGCGGAGAACCAGCAGGTCTAGGGGCTCTCATCGGGGTATGAAGCCTCAGGGAGACGTAGGAGGCGCGCCCATGCGAGGTGAGGGAGAGGCCATGCTGGGCGCCCTGCTGGACGCGAGTCACCTGGCCACGATCGAGGACCTGCCGGCCCTGCTCGCTCTGCACGCCGAGCCGGCCGGGTTCTCCCACGCCACGATCTACGTGGTCGACCTGCAGCAGCAGTATCTCGTCCCGCTGCCCGGCCAGCGCGACGCGGCGGGGGAGTCGCTGCAGGCGATCCGCATCGACTCCACCCTCGCCGGGCGGGCCTATCGCAATGTGGAGATCGTTCAGGCCAAGCACGCCGTCGAAGGAGAGCCGGAGCCGCCGCCCGACGAGGACCGGCGGCGGCTGTGGGTGCCGCTGCTCGACGGCACCGAACGGATCGGCATGCTGGCGGTGACCGTCTCCGCCCACGATGAGGCCGCCGACCTGCTGGTGAAGCAGCTGGCGGGCCTGGTCTCCCTGATGGTGATCAGCAAGCGCTCCATCAGCGACACCTACGCCTCGCTGGTGCGCGCGGAGTCGATGACCCTGTCGGCCGAGGTGCTGTGGAACCTGATGCCCAACAGCAGCTTCGCCAACGACAAGGTGGTGGTCAGCGCCGCCCTGGAGCCCGCCTACGACGTGGGCGGCGACGCGTTCGACTTCGCCATCGCCGGAGACACGCTGCATCTGTCGATCTTCGACGCCATGGGGCACGACATCTCCGCGGGGCTGACCGCGACGATCGCCGTCGGCGCCTGCCGCAACAACCGGCGACGGGGGACCGGCCTGCTGGCGGCGAGCGAGGCCATCGACGAGGCGATAGCCGACCAGTTCGACATGACCCGCTTCGCCACGGGCATCCTCGCCGACCTGAACCTCAAGACCGGCGAGCTGACCTGGGTCAACCGCGGGCACTATCCGCCGCTGGTGATCCGGCGGGGCCGCCGGGTCGCCATCCTGGAGACGGTGCCGTCGCCGCCGATGGGCTTCCGGCTGGGCCTGTCCGCCGGTCTGGAGCACTACCAGCTCGAACCCGGCGACCGCCTGCTCTTCTACACCGACGGCATCGTCGAGGCGCAGAGCCCGGAGGGGGAGATGTTCGGGCTTGAGCGGTTCACCGACTTCGTCGTGCGCCGCGAAGCCGACGGGGTCTCGGCGCCGGAGACGCTGCGCCGGCTGATCCAGTCGATCCTCGCGCACCAGCACGGCCGGCTCCAGGACGACGCCACGGTGCTGAGCGTGGAGTGGCGCGGCGAGAAGGAGCATCGGCTGACGATGTGAGCACCGGCTGACGATGTGAGCACCCGCCCTACGATGTGAGCCATGATGAGCGGAGCGCTGTTGGTCGCGGGCACCACGTCGGACGCGGGCAAGAGCGTCGTCACCGCCGGGATCTGCCGCTGGCTGGCCCGTAAGGGTGTCCGCGTGGCGCCGTTCAAGGCCCAGAACATGTCACTGAACTCGTACGTCACCGCCGACGGCGCCGAGATCGGCCGGGCCCAGGCCGCGCAGGCGCGGGCCGCGGGACTCGAACCCGTCGCCGACATGAACCCGATCCTGCTCAAGCCGGGCAGCGACCGCCGCAGCCAGGTGGTCCTCATGGGGCAGCCGGTGGCCGACGTCGACGCGATGGAGTACGGCCGGCTCAAGGACCTGCTCCGCGAGAGCGCGCTGGCCTCGCTCGACCGGCTGCGAAGCTCGTACGACGTGGTCATCTGCGAGGGCGCCGGCAGCCCCGCGGAGATCAACCTGCGCCGGGGCGACATCGCCAACATGGGCCTGGCCAGGGCGGCGAACCTGCCCGTGATCGTGGTGGGCGACATCGACCGCGGCGGCGTCTTCGCCGCCTTCTACGGCACGGTCGGCCTGCTGGACGCCGCCGACCAAGCCCTCATTTCCGGATTTGTCGTGAACAAGTTCCGAGGCGCTGTCGAGCTGCTCGAACCCGGCCTGGACCAGCTCAGAGACCTCACCGGCCGCCGCGTCTACGGTGTGCTGCCCTGGCTGGACGGGCTCTGGATGGACGTCGAGGACTCCCTGGCCCTCGGCAGCCGCTCGATCGCCCCGCAGCGGCCCCACGGCGACCAGACGCTCCGCGTGGCGGTGGTCAAGCTGCCGCGGATCTCCAACTTCACCGACCTCGACGCCCTGGCCGCCGAGCCCGGGGTGCTCGTCCGCTTCGTGACCGACCCGGCGGAGCTCGACGACGCCGACCTGGTGGTCCTGCCCGGCTCGCGCGCGACGGTCGACGATCTGGCCTGGCTCCGCGACACGGGACTGGCCGCCGCCGTCCAGCGGCGTACCGGGCCCGTTCTCGGCATCTGCGGCGGTTACCAGATGCTCGCCCGTGAGATCCACGACGACGTCGAGTCGGGCGCCGGCCGGGTCGACGGCCTGGGCCTGCTTCCGGTCCGGGTGCGGTTCGCCGCGGGCAAGACGCTCGGCCGCCCGGCCGGTCACGCGTACGGGCATCCGGTGAGCGCGTACGAGATCCACCACGGCGTCGCGACCGTCGAAGGCGGCGAGCCGTTCCTCGACGGCTGCCGCGTGGCCGACGTGTGGGGCACCACCTGGCACGGCGCGCTGGAGAACGACGGCTTCCGCCGCGCCTTCCTCACCGAGGTGGCCGAGCGGGCCGGGCGCGCCTTCGTCCCGGCGCCGGACACCGACTTCGCCCTGCTGCGGGAGAGCCGCCTGGACGCGCTCGGGGACCTGGTCGAGCAGCATCTCGACACGGACGCCCTGCTCGACCTCATCGAGAACGGCCCGCCCGCCGTCCCGCCGCTGCCGCCGGGGGCTAGTGCAGGGTGAGCCGCTGGGCGCTGATCCAGTCGTCGATGAGCTCCCACTGGTCGTACAGCCAGCGGATCCGCGCCTCGCGCGCCACGGGGATCCGCGAGGCGGGCACCCGCCACCACTTCGCGGTGATGTGCGCGCTGACGGGCAACTTGCGCCACACGTCGCCCACCGTGATGAGGTCGTCCAGGCCGGTGTGCGCGACGAAGATGACGTCGGCCGCCGGGCAGGACTCGATGGCAGCGATGGCGCCGCCGGGGCGGGGCGGCAGCAGGTGGTCCATGCCGCGGGCCCGCGACGCCTCCTCTTTCAGCCCTTTCTCCTCCAGTCGCCGGATCGCCAGCCGGCGGCGGCGCGGGGTGAAGTTGCCGCCCTCAGGGAAGATCACCAACGCGTCGTCCTCGTCCATGGGCGCCGACAGTCGCCTGATCTCGTCGATGATGCCGCTCTCGGCGGTACGGCGGGGCACGAAGGCGTTCGGCAGCCGGTTGATCACCACGTCCAGCGACGGGTCGATCTGCAGCGCCGCCTTCATCACGATCCGGGGCCGCCGGCCGTACAGGGAGAGGAGATGGTAGATCAGCAGGAAGGAGTCGCCGGGACCCGCGTGCCGGGCCAGGACGATCACCGGGCGGGTCAGACGGGCGGCCCGCTCCTCTTCGGTGAGCGGCGGTTCGTGGATGTCGACGGTGAGCCGGAAGATCCGTACGGCGGCGCCGTACACCTTGGTCAGGAACCACCGGATCAGCGCGTAGTGCCGCTCCTGATCCCGGTCGCGGCCGAACGCCCCCGCCACCCAGAGCCCGAGGCAGGCGATGAGCACCGCCGACTCCAGCGTCAGCCAGGCCACCCCGAACCAGACGAAGCGCAGCCCGCGGCGCTGCGGCGGCGGCAGCCGCAGTGAGGCGGCGAACGTCACCCCGACCCACACCGGCAACGTGATGAGCACGACCACGGTCACCACGATGACCAGGGGGGCGAGGATGAGCCGTCGCAGGATGCGTGGGGGCAACAACGTCGGCCTCCAGGATGTTCAGGTCTTCATCGTCCTCCTGTCCGCAGGTATCGGGAAGATGCGTGATAGGCGCGTTCGATGTAGTGAGAGATCTGGGACAGGTCGCGGTAGCGCAGGTTCGACAGCGGCCGCGTCACTCCGGCGGGCAGCACGTGCACCTCGACGTCGGGCGGCAGCGTGGCCATCTCCTCGGCGAACCGGTGCCGGCGCGCGATCTCGAACGCCACCATGCCCACCTCCCAGGGCCGCCGCGGCACGGTGAGCGGGCGCTCGATCCGTCCGACGTGCAGGACGTAGACGCGCTTGGCCCCCAGTTGCACGGCCCGGCCGACGGGGATGCTGTGCACCAGGCCGCCGTCGAAGAAGTGCTCGCCGCCGATGGACACGGGCGGCAGCAGCCCGGGCACCGCGCACGAGGCCAGGACGGCGTCGACCAGCGGCCCCTGGTCGAACCAGTGGGCGGTGGCCCGCTCCACCGAGGCCGCCACGCACTGGAACGGCACCACCAGGTCCTCGATCTCTGAAACCGGCAGCATCTCGCTCAACAACGCTCGAAGCGGCCCGATCGGGTGCAGATGGGTACCGGTCTTCGCCAAGGTGGACAGCCGGGTCACCCACGAACCGGCGAACGCCGTACGGACCACATCGGACCGCCACAGCGACGACAACCGCTGCACCGCGCGGCCGGGATCGGCGGCCAGCAGCACGCCGTTCAGGGCACCGACGGACGTGCCGACCACGAGGTCGGGCACGATGCCCTCCTCGTCGAGCGCCTGAAGCATGCCCACCTCGTGCGCTCCGAGCACACCGCCACCACCGAGCACGAACGCCGTCTGCACACGAGCACGTTACCGGGAGCAAGCAGGAAGACGACCGGAGGGTTCGGACCGCTCAGGCAGCGTCCCCGCTGATGATCAGCTTCCACACGTCTTCGACGTCACGCGGCCGTCCCCGGCTCGACTCCGTCACGGTGACGTGGCCGCCCTTCCGCTCCGTGCGCCGGATCACCCACTGTCACCCCACGTGTGCAAGACCCGCTTGGCCATGGCCGCGAGTTCGAGCCCCCGGAAGCTTCCCGCCGTGAACGCCTCGCCGGACGCCCGATACCGTCATCGCCCAGCCGGACGTCGCAATCCGGCAAAAGATCGTCTCTCCAGTCGGCCCGCTCTTGATCCATGTCGCCCTCGCCTTGGTCGCCTTGCAGTCAAGGTTAGCTATAGCGCGCTAGGTTCGCTAGGTGTTGCGCTATCGCGTGACAGGTCAGAGGCACCTACCTTGCCAACGTGGCAAAGATCGAAACCGAACCGCCCGCATGGCGTCAGGTCTACGCAGAGATCAGTAAGCGGATCCGCGCCGGCACAATCCCGGTGGGCGCGAAGGTTCCGTCGCTGGTCCAGCTCGGCGCGGAATTCGGCATCGCGTCGGCCACCGGTATGAAGGTCATGAGAGCCCTGCGGGAGAACGGCTTGATTCGCACCGTCCCCGGACGTGGGTCGTTCGTCGCCGATCCCGAGCATTGGGAGCCAGAGAGCGCCTAGCGGTTCCATTTTGACTTGAATAGCCATGGTTGGCCGAATAGGGCGTAGCGCGCCAGGCGATCACGCTTGGTGCGCCTAGCGCGCCACATCGAGACGTCCGCGGGCGGTCCTGAAAGCGCTTCTGAGGCCGCACAGAGGTCTCGCGGATCTCCGACTGCCCGGAACGGCTGTCCGGCATTGCCTGCTGCGGGGCCTCACGGAATGCGTAAGAGATGGCTGACCGGAGGGCAATCCCGAGCATCCGCGCTCTCGGCTGGCCGTCGGGGCGTTGCGATGTGCCAGCAGTTTGACGCGGGCGGGCTCCGGTTCAGAGGGCGGTTGGCCAGAACTGAAGTCTGAACAAATCGGTGTGATAAGCGTGGCGCGGGAAATCTGGTTCCACGTCGTTCTCTAGCGTCCTGCGCCCCACCTGCACGTTCCACACCATGTCTGGCCTACCAAGGTCGAAGACCGTGTGGAGGTCGTCGTCATCCCCGTAGCCGCCGCTCAGCGCGCTGATCTTTCCCGAGGTGATGAGGATCGTCCCCGACCAAGCCTCCGCCGGCAAGTCCGTCGGCGGAGGCCCGGACCAGAGTTCGTAGCGGACATAGACGCTCCCCCTGCCAGACGGCTTCAGGGTGATGCCGTTGGGGCCGGCGTCCAGCCATTCGCCCTGGGCTGGTGGGCCGATCTCCCAGGCGGAGGGCTCGGCTAGGCCGAGTTCGCCGTCAGCGTCGTCCACTGCCACGACGCCGTAGATTTCCTCCAGATCGTGGGGTTCGGTGAACGACCTGATGAGTTCCGTCATTTGCCTGCCTCTTGGTGAGACCAGGCGCCCCGAGGCCGGGGCACCTGGTCAGCGGTTCACGTCACTGGGTTAATGGAACGGCCGGGAAGCTCTTCGCCGTCGTGGAGGTTTTCCTTCGCCCATTGCTTGTCGTCTTCGTACGACGCCTCCGGCAGTGGCTGGTCACCTGGGTATTCGCGGATAACGGTGAGATCCTCGGCCGGCGCGTCGTACTCCACGAACAACACAGGGCCGCGGCCGTCGATCCCGGCCCATTCGCTGCTGAGGTATTCGCGGAAGTTGGATGTGCCGCCGGTGTCGGCGTTGGCCGAGATCTGCAGGCCGTAGTTGGTGGCGCCACCAGCCCAGGCTCGGACGATGTCCTCGATGCTGTAGTACAGCTCCTGTGAGGGCTGCGAGCAGTTGACGTAGGTGCCGCCGGCCTTTCTAATGCGGCCCACGCCACCGCCCTTGACTGCCTGTCCGGTGGTCGTGGTGGACGGCTGTCGGTCCCAGCGCAGGTTGACGGAGCTGGTGGCGTTCAACGCCCAGTCGCTGGTGATGCGCCGGACGACCATCTTGGGTGTTTGCTCATCGCCGCCACAGTGGGTGGTGATGTAGTTCCAGGGCCGTATGTCGGCATTGAGGATTGGCCGGCCATACCAGGGGGCGTTGCTCAGGTCGTATTTCAGGTATGAGCGGTAGATGTAGTACGAGGAACTCTCCCCATCGTAGTTGTACCGGCCGGCGTAGATCGCGTCCATGTACTGCTGGGCGCCGCCCACCGAGAATCGGGAGTCGTTGCTGACGAACGTGTCCGACGGGTACCCGGCGCCGTACCAGGGGGTCGGGTTGGCTAGTAATGTGACCGGATAGGTCGTCGCCGGGTTGGCCAAGAACTCGGCGTCCGGCTTGTATACGAGGTCGGCCCCGTCGAGTGTGGTGTCGACACTGCTGAGCTTGCCAGTGGCGATCGACTCGGTGGCGGTCGCGTCCAGCATCATAGCCGGGGTGATGTCGGCGACCTTCTTGCCGTCGTCGAGCACTTGTGCCAAGCCAGACTTCGTACGATATTTGAGGCCGGCGCCCGGATCGACGGGTACGCGGAAGGTCACGGCCTCGGCGGGCCGCTGTCTTATGACGATCTTCTGCCGGACGCCGACGGCCGTCACCTGCAGCATTAGGTCGATGCCCGCACCGTAGGCATCGGCGTAGGTCGCGCTGTTGCCGGACAGCGTGGGGATGGGCAACTTTGCCGCAGCCACCACCTGCGCGGACCCGTCTGCCGTCTTGACGCGCAGCAGGTTGGTGTCGCCTCCGGCTGACAGTCGCACCTCGTCCTTGATCGCCTTCGGCCTAACGGTGGCGCCGTCGCGGATGAGGGTCGTGTCGATCGCTTGCCAGGTTCCGCTGCCGTTCTTGAAGCGCACAGGAGACTGGTAAACGTAGGTGCCGACCGTCTTGCCGTCCGGATTGGCGATGGTCGTCATGCTCTCGGTGTGCAGGCTGGGGATCTCGACCGGTTTTCCCTGCTTCTTGGCCTCAGCCTTGGCGGCATCCACGAGGCCAGGGGCGGGAGGAGGGGCGGCGGTCGCGGTCTCGGGGAGAGCGACGATGAGGGAGGTAATGAGCAGTACGGCGGAGAGCGAGGCGCGGTGTCGGCTGCTGGGTAATTTTCTCGCCCGGGGGTGAGTGTTTTCACTCAATTCCTTCGAAAGATCGGCGACAGGAACGCCTGATCACCACATGAACTCGGAAGATCGTAAAGCATCTTATCTGTAATCGGTAAGACATCCTCCGTGTTCGGCGATTGGCGATTCTCGTGCCATGCTGGATTTCAAACCTTCTATATTCGGGCGCGCAACGGCAGAGGTCGGGCTCGATGAGCGTGTTGGCGATCCTTGCCTGTGGGGTGCGGAAATGCGGTCGTGATGGCCTGGGTTAAGTAGTTCGAGTATGATGTGGTGTCAGGAATCCTGCTGGCGATGTGAATCGCTCTGCTGCTCCTATGCTGGCAACACGGCGTTCTGAAGGTATTCGGTTGCGCTGTTTTTGCTGGTGAGGTCTTTGGAGACCTCGCGCGGGATGTAAATGGCCTTGTCTTAACTCCCGTGCTCACTGCCTGGACGCTGGATGTGCTTTGAAGGGTTAGCATTCAGAGGCTGCGGGCGATCGGGATGGCGCGAGTCTGGCGCTTATCTTGGGACGATCTTCGGGTGTCTTCGACCGAGGAGAGGTCCGTGCTGCGACGAATTTGCCGCCTTAGATCTAGTTGTCCAACGCCAGACGGATGCCGAAAGCGACGATCACGACGCCTGTCACGCGGTCCAGCAACCGTCTGACGGCCGGGGTACGCAGAGCGCCGCTCATGAGGGCCGCGCAGCCGACCAGCACGCCACTCCACAGGAGGCCCTCGCCCACGTGGACCCCCGCCAGGAGCAGGCCCATGGCCGCGTGCGGGGCGTCCGCCGGGATGAACTGCGGCAGCATCGCCACGTAGAAGGCGCCGACCTTGGGGTTCAGCAGGTTGGTGAGCAGGCCGCGCCGGAAGGCGGTGCCGAAGCCGGTCTCCGGCGTGCCCTCCTGCGCCTTCGTCCTGGTCACGAGCATGCGGATGCCCATCCAGACCAGGTACGCGGCGCCGGCCCAGCGCAGGATGTCGTAGGCCAGATGGGAGGCGGCCAGGAGCGTGGACAGGCCCACCGCGGTCAGCAGGCCCCAGGTGAGGGTGCCCAGCTGGATGCCCAGCACGACGCCCCAGGCCGGCCGCTTGCCGGACAGCAGGGACGTACGCAGGATGAGCGCCGTGTCGAGGCCCGGGGTGATGGTGAGGAGGGCGACCACTGCGGCGAACGACCAGATGGAGGGGGCTATGTCCATGTTCGGGAGCGTAGTTTACGCCGTTCGCGCGGCGGGAGGCGGCTGTGCGTGCACCGCCGCCTCCCGGCAAGGGGCCTAGGGAACCAGGATCAGCTTGCCCGTCGTACGGCGGGCGGCGAGGTCCTCGTGCGCACGGCCCGCCTCGGCCATCGGATACCGGTGCGAGATGTTGATCTTCAGCTCCCCGGCGGCGATCCACCCGAACAGGTCGGAGGCGCGCCACAGCAGCTCCTCCCGCTCGGCGATGTAGTTGACCAGCGTCGGCCTGGTCAGGAAGAGCGAGCCCTCCTTGTTGAGCCGCTGCGGATCGACCGGCGGCACGGGCCCGCTGGCCGCCCCGTACAGCGCCATGAGCCCGCGCGGACGCAGCGCCGCCAGCCCGCCGTCGAACGTGGCCGCCCCGACACCGTCGTAGACCACGTCCACCTGATTGCGCAGCACGTCGACGAAGTCGTCGTAGCGCAGCACCTCGTCGGCCCCGGCCGCGCGGGCCACCTTCTCCTTCTCCTCGCTGGAGACGGTGGTGTGCACGGTCGCGCCCCTGAGCTTGGCGAGCTGGATGAGCAGCTGGCCCATGCCCCCGGCGCCCGCGTGTACGAGGACGCTGTCGCCCGGCTTCACCTCGTACGTGGAGTGCGTGAGGTAGTGGGCCGTCATGCCCTGCAGCATCGCCGCGGCGGCCACCTCGGCCGGCACGCCGGCGGGCACGGGCACCACCCGGTCGGCCGGGACCACGGCCTTCTCGGCGTAACTGCCGAGCACGCTGGCCCAGGCCACGGTGTCGCCGACGGACACGTCCGACACATCGGGGCCTACGGCGGAGACGACACCCGCCCCCTCCGACCCGATCGAGCTGGGCAGATTGAGCGGGTACGCCCCGGACCGGTGGTAGATGTCGATGAAGTTGACGCCGCTGGCCGCGACGTCGACCACGATCTCCCCGTCACCTGGCTCCGGGTCGGGACGCTCTACGTACTCGAGGACCTCTGGGCCGCCCTGGGCGGTGATGACTATGGCACGCATGCCCCTAGTCAACCTCTTGTCCGCACCCTCGATTCCACCTTCCGACAGAACCTTGGGTGTTTCACTCGATCTTGGCCAGTGCGCCCGCCTCCAGCGCGACCCAGATCGCGCCGTCGGGGCCCACCGTGAGCCCGTGCGGCTCGGCCTGGACGCCGCGCGAGGGCAGCTCGTACTCCTTGAGGTCGCCCTCGGTCGTGATGCGGCCCACGCGGTCGGCGGCCCACTCGGTGAACCAGAGGGCGCCGTCCGCCCCGGCGATGATGGCGTGCGGCCGGCAGGCCCGATCCGGCAACGGATATTCAGTAATTTTTCCGGAAAGGTCCACGCGGCCGATCTGGCCCGCGCCGATCTCCACGAACCACAGCGCCCCATCGGGACCCGCGGTGATGCCCACCGGCGCGGCCCCCTCCGTCGGCAGCTCGTGGATCGTCACCGCGCCCGACAGCGCGATGCGGCCGATGGCGTTGCCCTGATTGAGGGCGAACCAGAGGGCGTCGTCCGGCCCGGCGGTGATGGCCGCGGGCATGCCGCCCATCACCGGGATCTCGAACTCGGTCCGCGCCCCGTCCGCCGCGATCCGCCCGATCTTGTCGGCCTGCATCCGCGTGAACCACATGGCCCCGTCCGGTCCGGCGGCGATCCCGTAGGCGCCCTCCGCCTCGAACGACGTCACCTGACCCGACCCGGTGATCCGCCCCACCCGGCCGCCCTGGAACTCGGTGAACCACATCGCCCCGTCGGCTCCCGGCACGATGACCGTCGGCCCGCCGTCCGCCGGGTCGAGCTGGTGGATCGCGGGTTCCGCACCCGGCACCAGCCTGCCGACCCGGCCCTGGTGCACGAGCGTGAACCAGAGCGCGCCGTCAGGGCCGGTGGCGATGCCGTACGGAGCGCCGTCAGAGATCTCGATCAGCATGTGTGGTCAGGGTTCCTTTCTCCCACGTAGCTCGAAGTCGTCGAAGGTGGTCTTGAGCACCGACGTCGCGTCCTTGGACGTGCGCGCGAACAGGCCCACATAGCCGTTGCCGATGCCGTTGGGGTCGTCGACCTGGTGGACTTTCTCGCCGTTCACCCACATGGTCAACCGCACGGCGCCGCCGTCCTGCTCGCAGGAGGCCTCGATCCTGGCCTTCCTGTCCTTCTGCAGCCCGTCCACCTGGACCGGCTGGGCCAGCGTGCCGCCCGAGCCGTCGGAGATGCGCCGGATGCGGGCCATGCCGGAGGTGTTCAGGGCGAACTCGTAGTACGTGCCGTCGGCGCTGTTGTGGCAGAAGACGCCGTACTCGCCGGTGCCCACGGACCGCTTCACCTGGGCCGTCACGCCGACCACCACCGTGTGGGGCAGCATCGGCGTGGGCGTGGCCGACGGGCTGGGCGCCGGGGTGGGCGTGGCGATCAGGAAGGGCGCCGGGGCCTTCACCAGGTGCTCTTCGTCGTCGTCGGCCACGTCCAGCCCGTACATGCCGTCGGTGCGGTAGCCGTAGCTGTACTCGTCGGTCGGATCGTAGGTGCCGTCCCAGCCGCCACCGGTCTGCGTGAAGTCCTCCCGGTAGAGGACGGAGAGCTGCGGCGGCCCACTGTCCCGGAGCGTCGCCCAGGCGGTGACACCCCCGGCGACCAGCACCGCCACGGCCGCGGCGATCCCCCCGACCACGACCCGGCTGCTCCGGCGCTTTCCGACCGGCCGCTCCTGCTCCGCGGTGAACGCCGCGGTCCCGTGCTGCCAGGCCACCTGAGCGGTCTGGGCGGCCTGCTCAGGCCGTACTCCCTGGACGGCCTGGACGGTCTGCTCCGGGGCGACCGAACGCCCCACGAGATGGTCGAGCAACTGCTGCGCGGTCGGCCGCGCGGCCGGATCCTTGCGCAGCGCCGCCCTGACCAGCTCCCGCAACCCCGGCTCGACCGCGTCGAGCACCGGCTCGGTGTTGAGCACCTGGTAGACGGTCGCGGGCAGCGTGTCGCCGCCGAACGCCGCCTTCCCGCTCGCCGCGTACACGATCAGCGAGCCCCACGAGAACACGTCGCACGCGGGCGAGACCGGCTCACCACGCAGCACCTCGGGCGCCATGTACCGGGGCGTGCCGATGAGCTCGCCGGTCCCGGTGACCCCGCCCAGCGTGTCGAGCGCCCGCGCGATGCCGAAGTCGATCACCCGCGGCCCGACCGGGGACAGCAGCACGTTCGACGGCTTGAGATCGCGGTGCACGACCCCCGCCCCATGGATCGCGGTGAGCGCGGTGGCCACGCTGACCGCCAGCGCGTCGAGACTGGACCCCTTGAGCGGCCCCGACTGCCGGACGGCCTCCTCCAGATTGGGCCCCGGCACGTACTCGGTGACGACGTAGAGCTGATCACCGTCGAGCGCCGCCTCGAGCACCGCGGCCGTACAGAACCTGCGCACCCGCTGCGCGGCATCGGCCTCCCGCCGGAACCGCATCCGGAACTGCTCGTGCTGGCTGAGCTCCGGGTTGATCACCTTGATGGCGACCCGCTGCCCAGCGGGATCCTCGGCAAGGTGGACAGTACCCATCCCGCCTCGGCCCAGCACGCTCAGCAACCTGTAGCGCCCGATCTGGGGGGATTCACCGCTCACGGCGGGCAAGCTTACCGACTTCTACCTGATTGGCGGATGACCTCGACTATCAGCCAGGCATTGGTAGACGGGTTACGTCCCTTGCGGTTGGGCGCGCAATGATCGGGATCGGCGCGCTGTGCGCGATCACGCGCGACTTCATGGTTCGCGAACGGGAACGCGCGGCCGAGATGTTTGTCATAGTCCTTGATGTGTTTCCTGAGCTTCCGCCTGATCGACTCGGGGTCGCAGGCGGCGGCGCACTCCTCGAAGTGATAGAGGACCCACAGCTCGAAGCACGGGAGGGAGATCGCCAGGTTGACCCCTCCTTTGCGCGCCGCGATCAGAGCCTGGTCGAGCGTCTTGTGGTCGTCGACGTCCACAACGCACCAGACTTCGTCGTAGGCGATGTTGGCATCCCGCTGGGCGCGGGCTTCCTTCTCCTTCTTGTCGCGTTCGCGGATCGTGTAGTCGACAAGGGAGCCTGGATCGCGACCCAGCCCGATCACCTTGCAACTGCGGATGTCGACGGGGAGGGAGCGGAAATAGTCGCGGATCCCTTCGAAGTACTCGACCTCGGTGACCTGGCCCTCGCAGACAACGAGCACGCGCTTTTTCGGTGATCGTCGGCCGGTGGGGCGGTCAAGGCGCGGGGGGCTACGCCTGGGACTCATAGCGTCTCGTCTGGTCCCTTCGTGAAGACCTCCCGGATGCTGTCGAAGTTGATGTAGGGCACAGCTCCGTAGCGGCCCTGCAAATAACCCCGCTCGATGTTCTCGTCGCGCCGAGGGTGGAATTCCGCTAGAGAGTAGAGGCTGGTCGCGCCAGAGGAGTCCTTCTCGGTGAACCAGACCTCGTCCCTGTCGATGACCTCTTCTTCCAACATTGAGCCGAGGAGCGTGGTGTCATGCGAGGCGAAGACAAGTTGCGCTCCCATCTTGTTGATCACCGGATCTTTAAAAATGCGGATGAGCGTGGAACTCAGTAGCGGGTGGAGGTGAGAGTCGATCTCATCCGCCACCAGCGTCCCGCCTGACGCGATCGCTGCGAGAGAATGCCCGAGAAGCGATAGCCAGACCCGGGTGCCGGCGCTCTCTTCGCTCAGCTCCAGCACGGCCCCAGATGTCCGGCGGAGCCGGATGTCCGTTCGCGAACTGCTGCCGGAACTGCTGCCGGTCGCTCCCTGCCCGAGGTCGGCCATTTGCCTGAGGATCTCTTCTCGTGTCGGAACTGCATTGAAGATCTCGGCTGCTTCGACTCCGAGGTCCGCGATCCTGACCAGGCGGTTGATGATGGACGCCACGGATTCATCGTTCAGCAGCTCTTTGACCAGAAAGAGCCGTGACCTTTCATCGTGATCGCCGTGCTGCGCGAAAAAGATGCTGTCTCTGATGCGGTTATACAGGGTGGTCAGCAGAGGGTGGTTGTTGGCCGCCGCAGCGGAGAGATAGAGAGAGTTCGGGCGAGTCAGCTTTAGAATCCTCTGGGTCTCACCGACAAGGCTGCGGCCGAACGTGATGCTCGTCGGGCCCGTGCGGTCGAACAGCTTCTTCGTTCTCCCCTTGGGAAAGGTGTTCAGCCATTCGCCAAGGATCCGCCTGTCGTCGACCTCGAAGCCGTACGAGTATCGGATTCCGTCGTGCAGAAAGTCCAGCTCGCAGAAGGAGGGAGAGCTCGACTCCCCGCTGGGGAGCCTGAAGGGATCGCGAGGCACGCCCTTGGACGGGCTCCACAACTGGTGGGAGTCGGAGATGGCGAACTGCATCCACTTCAAGGCGGACAGGACGTTCGATTTCCCTGAGGCGTTCGCCCCATAGATCCCCGCCACCCGGACGGTCGACAACTCCTTCGGCCGCTCACCACGACGTGGCACCGAGACGAGGGACAGCGTCTGCTCGTCACGGATGGACCGATGATTGGCCACCCTGAACCGCAACAGCATGACGCCCCCTAGCCGGAACCTGCAGCAAGCCTACATTTTCCCACCCTCTTGTGAAGCTCTTCCCCGTATCAAGGCCTGAAATCGCATACTGCTCGCAATCCTGGAAGCCCTCGCCGGGAGTCGACCGTCATGACGCGGCAGCCGGCGGCCGTGGCGGCGGCGATGCCGGGTGGGCTGTCCTCGATCGCGACGCAGCGACGAGGCTCCACGCCGAGCCGCCTGGCTGCCTCCAGGTACGGGTCCGGGTGGGGTTTGCCGCGTGGCGTGTCCTCGAAGGCCATCACCAGGTCGAAGTGGTGGTCGAGGCGGGGAAGGACGAGGTCGACGATGCTTCGGGGAGAGGCGCTGACCAGGGCGGTGGGGATGGCCTTCGCATGGAGTTCGGCGAGGAGGGCCAAGGCGCCGGGGATCACCGCCACGCCGCCGCCAACGCGCGCGGCGAAGGCGTCGGTGAGGCGCTGGGTGATCTCCGCCGAGTCAGGACGCGGGGTGGCGGCGGTGAGCAGGTGGGCCGCCACGTCCTCGGCGGTGCGGCCAAGGACCTGGGGAGTGTCGGCGGGGCCCAGTTCGATGCCGAGAGTCTGGGCCACCGCGGCCGTGGCCTGCCACCACAGCCCCTCGGTGTCCACCAGCGTGCCGTCCATGTCGAACAGGACGGCCTGCAGCGCCTCTCTCGATGGCGGTGCCCCTGAAGTCGGCGCCTCCGGTGACGGCGGCTCAGATGGCATCGGCTGGTTCCGAGGCGGGGGAGGGGACCGTGACCGTTCTCTCGGCCACCAGTACGGGGCGCTCCACCAGGCGGACCGTCACCCGGGTGCCGGGTGCCAGGCTCAGCGCCTCGTGGCCCGGTACGTCGGCCAGCACCTCACCCCCCGACAGCGCCACCCGGAGCCGGACCGAGGCGCCGCGGAAGGAGGCGGCGAGCACCTCCGCCGTGCCCTCCGGAGCGGGGGTCACCCGTACGGCCTCGGGACGGATCAGTACGTCCACCTCCAGGGTGCCGGGGGGTTCGCCGTCCACCGGCAGCAGCTGGCCCAGCACCGTCACCTGGTCGCCCGAGATGTGCCCGGCCAGGTGGTTCATGGTGCCGACGAACTCGGCCACGAACGGGGTGGCCGGGCGGTCGTAGACCTCGGCGGGCGGCCCGCACTGTTCCAGGCGGCCGTTGCGCAGGACCGCGACCCGGTCGGCGATCGACAGCGCCTCCTCCTGGTCGTGGGTGACGAAGATGGTGGTGATGCCGAGGTCGAGCTGGAGGCGGCGGATCTCCTCGCGCAGCGAGACCCGTACCTTGGCGTCGAGTGCCGACAGCGGCTCGTCGAGCAGCAGCACCCGCGGCTCCAGCGCCAGCGCGCGGGCCAGGGCGACGCGCTGCTGCTGGCCGCCGGAGAGTTGGTGCGGGAAGCGGTCGGCGTGGGCGGGGAGGCCGATGAGTTCGAGGAGTTCGTCCGCCTTGGCGCGCCTGGTGGCCACGGGCACCTTGCGTACGCGCAGGCCGAAGGCGACGTTGTCGCGGGCGTTGAGGTTGGGGAAGAGCGAGTAGGACTGGAAGACCATGCCCGCGTCGCGCTTGTTGGCGGGCACGTCGGTGATGTCCGAGCCGTCGATGAGCACGGCGCCGGAGTCGGGCCGTTCGAACCCGGCCACGCACCGCAGCGCCGTCGTCTTGCCGCAGCCGGAGGGCCCCAGCAGCGCGACGAACTCGCCCGGCGCGATCGTCAGGTCGAAGCCGTCCAGCGCCACCGTCTTGCCGAACACCCGCCGCAGCCCCCGGAACTCCACCTGAGCCGTCATTTCCGCTCCTTTCCCGAGAACGCGGTGGACACCGCGAGCAGCAGCAGCCAGATGAGCAGCAGGCTGAGGATGGACACCGCGACCGACACCTGGCCCTTGGACCCGGAGATCGTCACGATCCACACCGCGAACGGCTGGTAGCCCAGCAGCCTGGCCACGGTGAACTCGCCCAGCACCAGGGCGAGCGTCAGGAACGACGCGCTGGCCAGGGCCGAGCGCAGGTTCGGGATGATCACTCGGAACAGCACATGCGGCCACGACGCGCCCAGGTTGCGGGCCGCCTCGACGAGCGTGCGCACGTCCATGGTGCGCAGCCCGGCGTCGAGCGAGCGGTAGACGAAGGGCAGCACGAGCACCACGTACGCGAGCACGAGCACGACGGGGAACGCCGGGTTCTGCACCGCGATCAGCGTGGCCCAGAACGGCGTCGGGGCGAGCACGTCCGTGCCGGTGCGCAGCGACGTGGTGAGCCCCGCCACGAACGTGATCGGCGGCACCACCAGCGGCAGCGTGCAGAGCACCTCCATCACCGGACGCAGCCGCGGCGCGCTGAGCCGTACGGCCAGCATCGCCGGCAGCGTGAGCAGCAGGGCCAGCACGATCGTCGCGACGGCCAGCGACATGGACAGCAGCAGCGACGACCCGAAGCCCTCGGCCGTCAGCAGCTCCCCGTAGGCCGCGAACGACACCCCGGTCGTGGGCGTGTAGATCGTGTACCAGAGCGAGGCCCCGAGCGGAATCAGGAAGTAAGCGGCGGCCAGCAGGAACACCGCCCCGCGCCACAACCTGGGCCGGGAGGGCGCGCGCGGCGGAGCGGTCACCGGCTCCAGCCCGGTCAGCGCAGCCATCGGGTGCTCCTCTTCTGCAGCGGCAGGTAGATCGCCATGACCAGCCCGGCCACCACGATCATGTCGAGGCTGAGCGCGAGCGCGATGTTCTCGTAGCCGATCAGCACGTCACCCGTGAGCGCGCTGGCGATCTTCAGGGTCACCAGCGGCACCACGGTCCCGACCATGGCGTTGGCCGTCGCGAAGGCCGCGAACGCGCTGCCGAACAGCAGCACCACCCCGCCGAGCATGGCCGGCGTGAGCACCGGCAGCCCGACGAAGCGCCAGAACTGCCAGGCCGTCGCGCCGTTGTTGGCCGCCGCCTCCCGCCACTGCGGCCGCAGCCCGTCCAGCGCGGGCGCCATGACCAGCACCATCAGCGGGATCGCGAAGTACAGGTAGACGATCACCAGCCCCCAGAAGGTGTACAGCGCGCCGGACGGCAGCCCGAGCAGCCCGCTGATCACGCCGGAGTTGCCGAGGGTGGCGATCCAGAAGAAGGCCAGCGGCACGCCGCCGAAGTTGGCCAGCACGCCGGAGGCCGTCAGCACCGCCTCGCGCAGCAGGGCGAACCGGGAGGTCACCACGGCCTGGGCGAGGAACGTGCCGAGCACGGCCCCGGCCAGCGCCACCACGGCCGAGAGCTGGACACTGCCGGCCATCGCGGTGAGGTAGCCGCCCTGGAGGCTCTGGCCGATGTTGGCCAGGCTCGGCCGGCCGTTCGCGGTGAACGCCCCCGCCACCAGCGCGATGGCGGGGATGCCGAAGACCAGCGCGAAGAAGACCAGCAGGGGCAGCGCGCCGAGCCACCCCTTGGCGCGGGTCATCCCGAGACAGCGGCGTCCCAGCCGCCGGCCAGCTTGGCCTTGGCCGCGTCCACCTGCTCGGGGGTGGGGAACGTGGGCGTGCCCTCGACCTTGGGCAGCGCGTCGGCGGCGGCCTTGTCGACCGAGCCGTCGGTGGTCATGGACGGCAGGAGCACCGGCCTGGCGAAGCCCTTGAGGTAGAGGTTCTGGCCCTCGGCGCTGTAGAGGTATTCCTGCCAGAGGCGGGCGGCGGCCGGGTGGGGCGCGTCCTTGTTGACGGCCTGGGCGTACATCTGGAAGTACTTGCCGTCCGAGGGGACGTTCACCTTCCAGTCGAGGCCCTTGGCGGACATCTCGGGCGCGTAGGCGGCGTTGTTGTAGTCCCAGTCGATGCTGATCTGGGTCTCGCCCTTCTCGATCGTCGCCGGGGTGGTCTCGACCGGGTTGTAGTTGCCGGCCGCCTTCAGCTTCTTGAAGAACTCCAGGCCCGGCTGGATGTCGTCGAACGAGCCGCCGTTGGCGATCGACGCGGCGTAGACGCCGGCGAAGGCCGAGCCGGACTTGGTCGGGTTGCCGTTCATCGCGACCTTGCCCTTGTACTCGGGCTTGAGCAGGTCGGCGAAGCTCGTCGGGCAGGCGCTGATCTTCTTGGCGTCGCAGCCGATCGACACGTAGCCGCCGTAGTCGTTGGTCCAGAGCCCGGTCGGCTCCTTCTGCCCTTCGGGGATCTTGTCGAACGCCTGCACCTTGTAGGGCGCGAACAGGCCCTCCTTGGCGCCGCTGATCGCGAACGACTGGCCGAGGTCGAGCACGTCGGGCGCGCGGTCCTGGCCCTTGCGGGTCTTCACCGCGGTGATCTCGTCGGCGCTGGCCGCGTCGGGGTCCTCGCTCTCGATCTTGATCCCGTACTTGGCGGTGAATCCCTTGATGATCTCGCCGTAGTTGGCCCAGTCGGGCGGCAGCGCGATGACGTGGAGGTTGCCCTCCTTCTTCGCCGCCTCGACGAGTTTGTCCAGACCACCGAAATCTGCGGCGGAGGTGGCGGTCTTCGCGTTCACCCCGCCCTCTGACGCCTTGGTCTCCTGTGTGCCAGGGGCGGCGCCACACGCCGCCGTGGCTACGGTAAGGGCTGCGATGACGCCTGCCGCGCGGGTACGAGGTGTGAACACGTCGGCTCCACTCTCCGGGGGGGTGTGGAAAGAATTTATGGGAACTTGTACAAACAAGCCAGCACAAGTAAGTCCCATGAAGATTGCTCTTTCATGAATGCGGAAGGTCGCGGATGGTTGCGCGTTATGAACGGATCGCCGATGAGCTGCGGGACGACATACTCACCGGCGTACATCCGATCGGCTCGCAGCTGCCCACGGAGGCGGAGCTGGCCGCGCGCTACCGCGCCGCCCGCGGCACCGTACGCCAGGCGGTCGCGGTGCTGGTCGCCGAGGGGATCGTCGGCTCCCGGCAGGGGGCCAGGCGCATCGTGCTGGGCAAGGTACGCAGCCAGAGCTTCGCCGAGCTGCACAGCTTCGCGCAGTGGGCGCGCGCCAACGGCTACCGCTACGGCGGCCAGGTGATCGCCCAGAAGCGCCGGGCGGCCGGCCCCGCCGAGGCCGCCAGGCTCGGCACCGAGGAGGTGCTCGACGTGCTCCGGCTGCGCACACTGGAGGGCGAGCCCGTCCTGGTCGAGCGGACGGTGTACGCGGGATGGGTGGCCGCCGCCGTCGAAGGGCTCGCGCCCGGCTGCGAGTCGGTCACCGAGGCGCTGTACGACTCGATCGGGCTGGTCTTCGCCTACGGCGAGCACCTCATCGACGCCGTCTCCGCGGGCGTCCAGGACGCCGGTCTGCTGGGCGTACGGCGCGGCAGCCCGCTGCTTCGCCAGCGCCGCATCACCACCACGCACGAGGGCCGGCCGGTGGAGTGGTCGGACGACCGCTACCGGGCGGGCAGCGTGGTCTTCAGCATCCGCAACTCGATCGACGCCAACCCTCTGGTGCGGCAGGCAGGTGACTTGCGTTTCGGGGCGTAAGAACATATGTTCGAGACATAAGCGCCCGCCTTCCCCCGGGTGGCTCAGCATAGGCACCAGAGCCGCGGGGAGAAGCATCTTGAGCAGACTCTATGGCGATCCGATTGAGGTGTGGACCCGGGACGGGCAGCCGACCCAGTTCGTCTGGCGCGACCGCCTCTATCTCGTCCGCCGGGTCCTCGACCAGTGGGTGGTGGCCCGCGAGTGGTGGAAGATCGACGAGAACGATCCCGGTGAGCGGCAGTTCTGGCGGGTGGAGGCCAGCCCGGGACGCGAGCTCGGGTCCTACGAGTTGCGGTTCGACACCGCCAGTGGCGGGTGGCTGCTCCTGCGGGCGTGGGACTGATGGCGCCGCCGTTCCCTCACCTGAACGTGAGCTCCGCCTACTCGATGCGCTACGGTACCGCCTTTCCGCAGGCGCTGGTACGCCGGGCGGCCGAGGACGGGATGGACATCCTCGCGCTGACCGACCGCGACGGTCTCTACGGCGCGATCAAGCACGCCCAGGCGTGCGCGGAGGCCCGGATCGCCTCGGTGTTCGGGGTCAACTTCGCGCTGGCGGGTTCCATAGCGCGCCCAGGCGTGCACGGAGGCGCCGGGCCGGGCGGCCGGGGGCGGGCCAGGACCGGGCCGGGGGCTCAGGACCGGGTCACGGTGCTGGCCAGGGCGGGCGGCTGGTCCTCGTTGGTGCGCCTGGTCACGGCCGCCCACTACGCGGGCGAGCGCGGCGCGCCCGAGGTGACGCGCGACCTGATCGCCTCCGTGGCCGGGGGCGGGCTGACGGTGCTGCTCGGGCCGCGTTCCGACGTGGGCCGCGCCGTGGCCGAGCGGCGTGACGAGCACGCCAGGGCGCTGCTCGACCTGTGGCTGGCCACCGTGCCGGGCGTGGCGATCGAGCTGGTCGACCAGTACGGCTTCCGCGACGCCACCACCGCCGTCCGGATGCTCGCCCTGGCCGAGTCCCGGGGCGTGCCGGCCGTGCTCACCAATGCCGTCAGATACCTGGACCCCGCCGACCACCAGGTGGGCGATGTGCTCGACGCGGCGCGGCAGCTCGTACCGCTGCACCCGCGCCACCTGGAGCGCACCACCTCGCACGCCTACCTCAAGGGCACCAAGGAGATGTGGCAGGTGGCGGCCAAGATCTGCGGGGCCGACCCCGACCGGATCGGCCGTCTCCTGCACGCCACCCGCACGCTGGCCGAGGCGTGCGCGATCAACCCGGTGGACCTGCTCGCGCTGAAGCACGACCCGCCGAACCTGCACCTGCCCGAGGTCGGCCGCGACCCGGTGCCGCTGCTGCGCCACCGCGTCGAGGACGGGCTGATCTCGCGCGGGCTGGATCGCTCCGCCGACGCCAGGGACCGCCTGCGGGCCGAGATGGACGTCATCGAGCGCAAACGTCTGTCCGGATATTTCATAGCCGTGGCTGGCATCACCGACATGATCCGCGGCATGGGCATCCGCTGCGCGATCCGCGGCTCGGGAGCGGGCAGCCTGGTCAACTACCTCATCGGCATCGGCGAGGTGAACCCGCTCGAACACGGCCTGCTCATGGAGCGCTTCCTGTCCGACGGCCGCATCGGGCTGCCCGACATCGACGTGGACGTGGAGTCCGCGCGCCGGCTCGACTGCTACAAGGCCATCTTCGACAGGTACGGCGAGTCGCGGGTGGCCTGCGTCTCGATGATGGAGACCTATCGGGCGCGCAGCGCGATCCGGGACGTGGCGGGGGCCATGGGGCTGCCGCCGTACGAGATCGACGCGATCGCCAAGGCGTTCCCGCACATCAGGGCCAAGCAGATCACCGCGTCGCTGAACGACCTGCCCGAGCTGCGCGACAGCCGGCTCGGCGAGGCCGGGCTGGAGCGGGTGTTCCGGCTGGCGGAGCGGCTCGACGGGCTGCCCAGGCACATCGCGCTGCACCCGTGCGGGGTGCTCATCGGCAACGCGGAGCTGCGGGACAGGACGCCGGTGGAGCGGAGCCTGCTGGAGTTCCCGATGTCGCAGTTCGACAAGGACGACGTGGAGGAGGCCGGGCTGCTCAAGCTCGACGTGCTGGGCGTACGGATGCAGTCGGCGATGGCCTACACGCTGAGCGAGATCCAGCGGGTGGACGACGTCGTGGTCGAGCTCGACACGCAGCACGGCTCGGAGCCCGGCGTCGAGTACGTACCCCACGACGACCAGGCCACCTACGACATGATCTGCGCCAGCCGTACGCTCGGCTGCTTCCAGATCGAGTCGCCCGGCCAGCGCGAGCTGGTCGCCAAGCTGGAGCCGCGCAAGATGCACGACCTGATCGTGGACATCTCGCTGTTCCGGCCGGGACCGGTGAACTCCGACATGGTCACCCCCTACCTGGAGGCCAGACATGGATGGCGCAAGCCGCACTATCCGCACGAGCGGCTGCGCGGCGCGCTGAAGGAGACGCACGGCGTCGTGGTCTTCCACGAGCAGGTACTCAAGATCATCGAGGTGATGACGGGCCGCGACCTGTCCTTCGCCGAGTCGCTGCGGCGCACGCTGGCCTCGCCGGAGGGGCGCGAGCGGGTGCGCAAGCACTTCGTGCCGCTGGCCAGGTCCAACGGGTTCGGCGACGCGGCCGTGGACAAGGCGTGGAAGGTGCTCGACGCGTTCGGGGCATTCGGGTTCTGCAAGGCGCACGCGGCGGCGTTCGCGCTGCCCACCTACCAGTCGGCCTGGCTCAAGCGGCACCACGCGGCCGCGTTCTTCGCCGGGGTGCTCACACATGAGCCCGGCATGTACCCGCAACGCGTGATCATCGACGAGGCGCGGCAGTGCGGGGTGGAGATCCTGCCGCTCGATGTGAACAGGTCCGGCAAGGACTGGCGGGTGGAGCGCCTCGGCCCACGGGTGCGGCTCAGGATCGAGCCGGGCGACTTCCGGGTCGGGGAGATCGGGAAGGGCTACGCGCTGCGCGTGCCGTTCTCCGCGATCAAGGGGGTGAGCGAGGCGGAGGTGGGGCGCATGGTGGCCGGTCAGCCGTACACCTCGATCGCCGACTTCTGGGACCGCGCCCGCCCGTCGCGGCCGGTCATCGAGCGGATCGTCCAGGTGGGCGGCCTCGACGACCTGCACGACCTGCATCCGGGCGGAGCGCGCTGGCGGCCGGGGCGGCTGACCCGCCGCGACCTGATCGCCCAGGTCGGCGTCCTCGAACGGGCCTCCACATCGGGCGTCAAGCCGTCCGCCGCGAAGTCCAAGCGCTACACCCCGCCCGCCGCTCGTCTTGTTCCCAGGCACGAGGAAGCGGCGGTGCAGCTCCCGCTGGGCTTCGCCGAGCACATCGCACCCGGCGAACTGCCCGAGATGACCGAGAGCGAGATGGTGGAGGCCGAGCTGGAGATCCTGGGCATCGACATCAGCCGCCACGTCATCAGCTTCCACGACGAACTGCTCGACGCGATCGGGGTGGTGCGCTCCAAGGACCTGCTGACCCTGCGCAACGGGGCCGAGGTGCTGGTCGCCGGGGTCAAGGTGGCCACCCAGACGCCCGCCGTACGCTCGGGGCAGCGCGTCATCTTCACCACGCTGGACGACTCGACGGGGCCGATCGACCTGACGTTCTTCGAGTCGGTGCAGGGGCGGTGCGCGGCGACGGTGTTCGGGTCGTGGCTGATGGTGGCGCGGGGCGTGGTCCGGCGTACGGGGACGCGGGCGATCTCGATGCGCGCGGTGGACTGCTGGAACCTGGTCGACCTCGACGCCTTGTGGCGATCGAGCGGGATCGAGGCGGTCAGGGCGCTGCTCGACCAGGCGCCCGAGGATGCGGGCGGGGTCGGCGGGCGCCGCATCGAGTACGCCAACGGCTTCCGCCTGTCCCCGTACGCGGACCTGGGGCCGGTGGTCGCGCCGCCCACCCGCCGCCTCTGGCACGCCAGCCAGGGGAGTTCAGGGCCTAGTGCGGCGTGATTCCGGCCTCAGCCAGGGAAGTTCGGGTCTTGACGCGGCGTGATTCCGGCCTGGTCAGGGGAGCTCGGGTCCTGGCGCGGCGTGATCCTTCCACCACTTTTTTCTTTACGGCACAGCCGCCCCCACCGCCACCCGCCGACCGTGGCCAGGGGCCTCCAGGAAGACGCCCGCTGACCGGCACGTGGCCGGCCGCCGTTACGGCGTCTTCTCAGCCGTCTCCGGGGCCATGGCTTGGCATGAGGCTCCGGCTCTCAACCTGTCTGTTCGAGCGGGGTGGGCTCCGTGGGTGGTGTGGGGAGTTGGGTTACCGTGCCCGCGGTGCGGAGGCGGGCCCGGCCCCGGCTGTGGGCGCGGGAATGGGAGCACTGGATGCGGGTGATGTCGCGGACCGTGGCCGCGCACAGCAGGGCGGACACCGTCGCGCAGGCCAGCTCCGGGAGGCCGATGCCCGTCAGGTCACCCGATGAGGAGCCGAGCGGAAGGCGGACGGTCACCAGGGCGAGCATGGCGAGCCAGGTCAGCCACCAGGCGGCCAGCAGGGCGAGCCAGCGGGGCCGCCGGTCGTTGGGCGGGCGGGCGCCGCGCCACACCTGGTCCAGCAGGAGCGGCGGCGCGATCAGGTTGACGCCGGGGATCAGCCAGGCGGCGGCCACCGGACCCGTGGGGGCCGAGCGGTCATTGGCCTGTCGGGCCCGGACGAGCCAGGTGACGTAGGCCGCGGCGGCGGCGATCGCCGTGCCCGCGACCAGCATCATCAGCACCGCGAACACCGTCACGGCCCCGACCACCGCCTGGGCGTCGGCGCCG
Source organism: Nonomuraea sp. NPDC049028 (assembly GCF_043197735.1). Taxonomy (NCBI): domain Bacteria; kingdom Bacillati; phylum Actinomycetota; class Actinomycetes; order Streptosporangiales; family Streptosporangiaceae; genus Nonomuraea; species Nonomuraea sp. NPDC049028. Next base: position 125,943 of record NZ_JBICTR010000003.1, on the reverse strand, counting down.
TGCGGGCGGCCGCCGAACGCCGCGAGCTGGGTGGCGAGGCGACGCCCGCGGGCCTGTTCGAAGATCACGAGAGCGCCCAGGGAGAGGACCTGTGCGGCAAGGGTCACATAGACGACAGAAACGGCCCTAGTGGGCGGTGCCTGGGCGTAGCGCACGTTGTTCTCCCCCCGGGCCATGCGCTGAGGTTCTGCTTCACTTCTATCCCGCCAGGCTCCTTGTTAATCAGCTGACGCCATTTATCATCCGACGACACCGGATTCCCATGCCCAAGCTGCGATTCCCACCCGATTACGGACACGAAGCTTCCGTTGAATACTCCCAAGATGGGTCTTAACCGTCGAAAGTGAGACAAATAGCTCGCCGGCCACTTCCTGGTTCGTCCGGCCCCGCGCCACCAGCCGTACGACGTCCAGCTCGCGGTCGGTCAGCGGGTCGTTCAGCGGGACGGGGACGCGGACCTTGGGCTGGGCCAGGTGCTGCAGCAGCCGTACCGTCACCGAGGGCGACACCAGCGAATCACCGCTCGCCGCCGCTTTGACCGCCTCGATCAGCAGGGTGGGCCCGCTGTCCTTGAGCAGGAACCCGAGGGCTCCCGCCCGCAGCGCGCCGTAGACGTACTCGTCCAGGTCGAAGGTGGTGACGATGACGACCCGCATGGGGTTCTCGACGCCGGGACCGGCCAGGGCGCGGGTCACCTCGATGCCGTCCAGCTTGGGCATCCGGATGTCGAGCAGGCAGACGTCCGGCCTGAGCCGCCGGGCCTCGGACACCGCCTCCGCGCCGTCGGCGACCGCCGCCACGACCTCCATGTCCGGTTGCGCATCCAAAATCATCTGAAATCCGGTACGTACAAGCTGTTGATCGTCGGCGATGAGCACGCGAATAGTCACGCCCACAACTCTAGGATCAGCCGGCGCCGCCAACTCTGGGATCAGCCCGCCCCCTAGGATCAGCCGTTCGGCCGATGGGGAACCGGACGTCCGGCTGATCCGCCGGGCCCCTCCCCGGCGAGAGGCTCGACACCATGAACGACGTGCTTGTTGGACGAGCCCTGGCCAAGCGGTTCGGGCAGACGGTGGCCCTGGGCGGAGTGGACCTCGCGGTCCGCGCCGGGGAGGCCGTGGCGATCATGGGCCCGAGCGGCTCCGGCAAATCAACCCTGCTGCACTGCCTGGCCGGCATCATGAAGCCCGACTCCGGCGAGGTGCACCTGCTCGGCCAGCGCATCGACAACATGCGTGAGCGCGGCCGCAGCGCGCTGCGCCGTACCCGCTTCGGCTTCGTCTTCCAGTTCGGCCAGCTGCTGCCCGAGCTGCCCGCCGAGGAGAACGTGGCCCTGCCGCTGATGCTCGGCGACGTACCGAGGGCGCAGGCCGTACGGCAGGCCCGCGACTGGTTCGGGCCCCTCGGCCTGCATGGCATGGAGACCCGGCGGCCCGGCGAGCTGTCGGGCGGTCAGGCGCAGCGCGTCGCCATCGCCAGGGCGCTGGTCACCAAGCCCGCGGTGGTCTTCGCCGACGAGCCGACCGGCGCGCTCGACCAGACGACCGGCCAGGAGACGATGCGGCTGCTGGTCGAGGCGACCAAGCACAACGGCGCCTGCCTGATCGTGGTGACCCACGACCCCAACGTGGCCGGCTGGTGCGACCGCACGGTCGAGGTCCGCGACGGCCACCTCCTCGCGGGCGGGGTACGCGCGTGAACCTGGACCTGACCTGGCGGCTGCTCAAGGGCGGTGGGCGCAAGGGCCTGCTGGGCACTTGGCTGACCCTGGGGGCCGTGGCCGTCTCCATGGCGCTGCTGGTGTTCGCGGTGGCCGCCAACTACGCCTTCGAGGCCAGGGCCGACCGGAGCGCCTGGCGCAACCCCGTCCAGACTACGGGCGTTAAGGACAAAGGCAGGGCCGTGGCGATCGAGGCGTCCCGTCATGACTTCGTCCGCGACAAGGACATCACCGTCGTCGACCTGGCGGCGCTCGGCGCGGAGGCGCCCGCGCCGCCGCCCGGCCTGGCCCGCTTCCCCGCGCCCGGCGAGGTCTGGCTCTCCCCGGCGCTGAAAGAGCTGGCCGAGCAACTACCCGCCGACCAGCTCGCCGCCCGCTTCCCGGGCACCAAGGGCGTACTCGGTGAGGAGGCGCTGCTCTATCCGGGCGAGCTGGTCGCGGTCGTCGGCCACAAGCCGGACGCGCCCGAGCTGACCGCGCAGCGGAGCGACGACTGGATCATCGCCAAACCCCCGGTGAAGGTGGCGAGCCTGGTGGGGGAGCCGACGGAGGACGCCGAGGCCTACCAGGTGCTGGCGCTGATCGCCGGGGTGCTCATGGTCGTGCCGCTGCTGGTGTTCGGGGGCGCGGCGGCCCGGCTCACCGTGGCCAGGAGGGACCAGCGCCTGGCCACGCTCAGGCTGGTCGGCGCCACGCCCGGCCAGGTGGTCGGGATGACCGTGGCCGAGGCGATGATCGTGGCCTTCGCGGGGGCGGTCACGGGCACGCTCGCCTACGCCCTGGCGGCGCCGCTGCTGGCCGGGATCCAGATCGGTGGCGGGCCGTGGTTCGTCTCCGACCTGTGGCCGAGCCCGCTGGTCCTGGGCGGGCTGCTGATCGCGGTCCCGCTGCTGGTGGGGCTCTCGGCCGTGGTGGGGCTGCGGCGGGTCGTGGTCAGCCCGCTCGGGGTGGCCAAGCGGGAGACGCCTCCCGCCATGCGCTTCGTCAGGGTCGTCGTCCTGCTCGCGGTGCTCGCCGCCGTTCCGCTGCTGAGCCGGGGCAACGCCGTGGGTCCCATCGCGGTGGTGATCGGCCTGGCCTTCCTCTGTGTCAACCTGGTCGGCCCGTGGGTGGTCGGGATCATCGGACGCGTCACGGCCAGGCGGGCGAACCGGCCCGCCCGGCTGCTGGCGGGCCGGCGGCTGGTGGACGATCCGCGCTCCGCGTGGCGCACGGTGAGCGGGGTGGCCATGACCGGCTTCGTCGCCGGGTTCCTCTGCCTGCTCAGTCCGGGCGCCTTCAACAGCACCGGCGTTACGGGGCAGCTCCAGGTAGCCGTCCCGGCGAATCAGGCGGCCGCCGTGGCCGAGCAGGCGCGTACCCGGCTGAAGGAGGCGGGGATCACGGCCACGGTGAAGCCGGTGAAGAAGGTCGTCGCCGTCGCTCTCGGCACCTCGGCCGATGCCGCGACCATCGACCGGGCCCGTACGGCGCTGGCCGGGCTGGTTCCCGGGCACACGCCCACCACGGACGCCGACGACGGGCACTTCGGCGTCCAGATCCTGGCCGACATCCGCGCGGGCACGGTGGTCGTCCTGTCGGTGTCGTTCCTGGTCGCCATCGCCAGCGCCGGGATCACGGCCGCGTCGTCGATCCTGGACCGCCGCCAGACGTACGGGCTGCTGCGCCTGGCGGGCACGCCGCTGGAGGTGCTCGACAAGGCACGCAGGGCCGAGACGCTCATCCCGCTCACGGTGATGGGCGGCGGCGCGATCCTGGTCGGCGCGTTCTGCGCGACACCTTTCATGATCGGCGCGGTGAACTCGACCGGGGTGATCACACTGCTGATCTGCGTCGGACTCGGCTTCGCCGGCGTGATCGGGGCAGGGGCCCTGAGCAGACCCCTGCTCAACTCGGTCACCACCGACCCGGCTCCCCGCCCCGACTAGCGCGACATTCGCCGTCCTTCGCTCCCCGGAGGGGGCTTCCAGCCACCACGGACCGTCACAGGGCTCCAGACGGTCGATGGTCGCCAGCCGTCAGTTCAGGACCAAGTCGCGGATGATCGTCAGTGACCGCTCGTCCCTCGGCCCCATCACCAGCAGGCTGGTGACCGGGCTCTGGCGCCAGAGTTCGAGGCGTTCCTTGATCCGCCCAGGCGGCCCGACAAGCGAGATGCCGTCGGCCAGCTCGTCCGGGATCGCCCGGAACGCCTCATCCTTCTTCCCGGCCAGGTACAGCGCCTGGATGCGCTCGGCGGCCTCGGCGAACCCCATCCGGCCGATGATGTCGGCGTGGAAGTTGCGGTGCTTGGCGCCCATGCCGCCGATGTACAGCGTGAGCATCATCTTCACGCCGTCCAGCGCGGCCCGTACGTCGTCGGAGATCACCACCATGACCATGGCCGCGACGTCGAAGCCCGGCGCGGCGCCCGACAGCGCCTCGCCGTACATCTCCTCGATCTTGGACGGGAAGGCGAACAGCGGAAGCCAGCCCTGGCCGAGCTCGGCGGCCAGGGCCACGTTCTTGGGTCCTTCCGCCCCGAGATAGAGGGGGATGTCGGGCCGCAGCGGGTGGGTGATGAGCTTGAGCGGTTTGCCCAGCCCGTCCGCCAGGGGGAGCGGGTAGTGCGGTCCGTCGCTGGTCACCGGCTCTTCGCGGCGCCAGACCTGGCGCATGATGTCCACGTACTCGCGGGTCCTGGTCAGCGGCTTGGCGAACGGCTGGCCGTACCAGCCCTCGACCACCTGGGGGCCCGAGGCGCCGATGCCGAGCAGTAACCGCCCGCCCGTGAGATGGTCGAGCGTCATCGCGGTCATCGCCGTGGTGACGGGCGGTCTGGCCGACATCTGGGCGATCGACGTGCCGAGCTTGATGCGCGAGGTCCGCGCGCCGTACCAGGCCAGCGGGGTGAAGACGTCGCTGCCGTACGCCTCGGCGGTCCATATCGAGTCATAGCCGAGCCGCTCGGCCGTCAGGACGGTTTCGGTCGCGTCGTCCGCGTTTCGCTGCCAGTAGCCAAGCTGCAAGCCGAGCTTCATGTGACACCTCCGGAATTTAGTTCTATTACGGCTGCGGCAGCGCCGGGTGTCAATGCATGATCTTCCGGGGAAATCCTCCTCGTGGTTAACGTTCTGTGTCGACTCGCTTGCGCATTGCTGATTCTTTCGGCAGGCGCACTGCCGGTGATTCGTCCGGCGGTGGCCTCCGGGGCGAGCCGGCCGAACATCGTCATGGTGATGGCGGACGATCTGGAGAACGGGCCGCTCTCCTACTTTCCCGCGATTGACCAGCAGCTGGTGCAGCAAGGCGCCTCGTTCGAGCGGTTCTTCGTGTCCAACTCATGGTGCTGCCCGTCGCGCACGACGATCCTGCGCTCCCAGTACGTCCACAGTCACGGCGTGCTGACCAACACCGCGCCGGAAGGCGGCTTCGACCGCTTCCACACCCTGGGTCTGGAACAGTCCACGATCGGCACCTGGATGCAGCAGGTCGGCTACCGCACGGCGCTGATGGGCAAGTTCCTCAACCACTATCCGGGCGGCACCGCCACGCAGACGTACGTGCCGCCCGGCTGGCACGAGTGGGACGTGCCCGTGCGCAACCTCTATCAGGAGTACGGCTACCGCCTCAACGAGAACGGCAACCTGGTCGACTACGGCTGGGGCGAGCAGGACTACCTGTCCGACGTGCTGGCGGCCAAGGCCAGAGACTTCATCACCGCCGGCTCGGAGCCGTTCTTCCTCTATCTCGCCCCCATCGCGCCGCACAACCCGGCCAATCCCGCCGTCCGCAACATGGACGCGTTCCCCTGGTCGCAGGCGCCGCGCACGCCGTCGTTCAACCAGGCGGACGTGTCGGAGGAGCCGGAGTGGCTGCGATCGAGGCCGCTGATCTCGCCGGAGGGCATCGACGAGGTCGACGAGCGCTACCGCAGGAGGCTGCGGGCCATGCTCGGTGTCGACGACCTCGTCAACTCGGTGATCACCACCCTCCGCGACTCCGGCAAGCTCGACAACACCTACATCTTCTTCACCTCCGACAACGGCTTCCACCTGGGGACGCATCGTCTCCCTCAGGGCAAGACAACCCCGTTCGAGGAGGCCATCCATGTCCCGCTGGTGGTGCGCGGGCCGGGCATCGAGCCAGGCTCGAAGATCAACGAGATGACGGCGACGGTGGATCTGGCGCCCACGTTCGCCGCGCTCGGCGGGGCGGCGGTGCCGCCGTTCGCCGAAGGACGGTCGCTGGTGCCGCTGTTGGAGGGGAAGCACCCGTCGCCGTGGCGGCGGAACGTGCTGGTCGAGTTCAGCCGACCGGCCAACCGGTCGTCGGCTGCGCAGACGCCGGTGCCCTCCTATGAGGCATTGCGTACGGAGACGCATACCTATGTGAGATATGTCACCGGCGAGATACAGCTGTACGACCTCACCCGAGATCCCTACGAGCTGCACAACCTTGCCCGGTTCGCGGACCCGGGACTGGTGCTGCAGCTCCAGGAACGGCTGTCGAGGATGCACTCCTGCTCGGGCGCCGAATGCCTGGAAGCCGACTCAGCCGGCTGAGCAGGCGGCGGGGACCGGCAGGCGGCCCGCCCGGTAGGCGCTCGGGGGCACGCCCATCACCGCACGGAACTCCGCCGTCATGTGCGACTGGTCGTAGTAGCCCGCCTCGGCGGCCAGCGAAGCGCCCTCTTCGCGACACACCCTGGCCAGCACACCACGGACCCGGCTGATCCGGGCGAACCGCTTGGGCGGGACACCGACGCCGCCCGTGAACAGGTTGCGCAGGTGCCGCTCACTCACCCCCAACTCCCTGGCCACCGCGACCACCGGAGGCGCCGCCGCGACACCCACCAGGTCGCCACGGTCGAGCGCCGCCCCGGCCGAGAGCAGCGCCGCCGCCGCGCCCACCAGGCCGGCGCGGTCCAGGTCGGCGGGCGACTGCGCGGCCAGCCGGTCAAGGAAGGCCGCCTCCAGGCGCGTCATCACCCGCTCCGCCCAGTCGCTTCCCGCCACCATGCCCGTCAGTTCCTCGGCCAGCCGGTCCGCCCGTACCCCCCAAAGGTCCCGGAGCGGGACGACCTGGTCCACGAGCTCGCTCAACGGCACCCCGAGCAGCGGCCGGGCGGTCCCCGGGCGCAGCCGCACCGTGACGCAGTGCGGCACGTCCTTGGGGACCAGGTACGACGCCCGCGTACGCGGCCCCAGAACATACAGCCGCCCAGCCCCGTCCACCGTGCGGAAGGCCACCGTCGGCGTGGTGTCGGGCTCCCGTACGTGAATCCGCCGGGTTCCCAGGAGTGCTCCATCCATAGTGCCGATTCTTCCTATAAGCGGCGCCAGGTGCGCTGTCAGCCTGGCTGACATGATTCTGATCACCGGTGCCACGGGCACCATAGGCAGTCAGACCGCCCGCCTGCTCATCGAGCGCGGCGAGGCCGTACGGTCGATGACCCGGGACCTGTCCCGCGCGCCCGGCGGCGAAGCCGTCCAGGCCGACTTCGAAGACCCGCGATCGCTGCGGCGGGCGTTCGAGGGCGTGTCGGCCGCCCTCCTGCTGACCGGATTCGGCGGGCGGCTGAAGGAGCACGACCAGGCCATGATCGAGGCGGCCGTGGCGGCGGGCGTCAAGAAGGTGGTGAAGCTCTCGGCCATCGGCACGGGCGACTCCGACGATCCCGGCGATGTCAGGTCGTGGCACGTGCCGGGCGAGGAGGCCATCAAGGCGAGCGGCATGTCGTGGACCATGCTGCGCCCGGCCGGCTTCGCCTCCAACTCGCTGGGCTGGGCGGAAGCCGTCAGGTCGGGCGGCCCGATCCCCAACTTCACCGGCGACGGCACGCAGCCCATCATCGACCCGCGCGACGTCGCGGCCGTGGCGGTGGCCGCTCTCACGACGAGCGCGCACGACTCGCGCACCTACGACCTCACGGGCCTGGAACTGCTCAGCGTCCCCGACCAGGTGGCGATCCTGGCCAAGGTGCTCGGCCGCCCCCTGGAGACCGCCGAGATCCCCATCGAGGCGGCCAAGGAGCAGATGCTCGCCTCGGGCGCCGATCCGAGCCTGGTCGCGGTCGCGGCGACGGGCTGGACCATGCTCAAGGAGGTGGGCTGGCCGCATCTCTCGGACGACGTCCAGTCGGTGCTGGGCCGCCCGGCCACCTCCTACGAGTCCTGGGTCCAGGACCACCGGGCCGCTTTCAGCTAAGGGAGGGGTAGGCGTGGGCGAGGTGCTCGGCGACCGCGTTCGCGGCCTCGTCGGGATCGCCCGCCCGTACGGCCGCGAGGATGCGTTCGTGGTCGGCGCGCAGCACGGACGTGTCGCCGAGCCGCGTCACCGCCTCCACCGCGTAGCGCCTCATCGAGTCGCGCAGCGACCGCATGATGGCCGCGATCAGCCGGTTCCCCGACGCGTCGGCCAGCGCGCAGTGGAAGGCGGTGTCGTGCTCGACGAACTCCTCGGCCGACGTCGCCGCGTCCATGCCCGCCAGGGCCGTGGCGAGGCCGGAGGTGTCGGATCCGGCCGAGGCGGCGCGGGCCGCCGCCCAGCGTTCGATCATCAGCCGGGTGTCGATCACCTCGCGCAGCTCCAGGCTGGCCAGTCCCAGATGCAGCCGGAGCAGATCGGTGAGCGCCGTGTCGGGGCGGGAGGTCAGCACCGCCCCGGCATCCGGACCCCGCCCCACCTGCGACGACACCACGCCGAGCGTCTCCAGCACGCGCATGGCCTCCCGTACCGACGAGCGGCTGACCCCCAGCTGCTCGGCGAGGCTGCGTTCGGCGGGCAGCCGGTCGCCCGCCTTGAGACCGTCCTCGGCGATGCGCCGTTCGATCTGTGCGATGACGTCCTCGAACGTACGGGTCCGCCGGACGGGCTGCCAGTCGGCCACCATTGTCCCCCTCGTGCGGCTTCGATATGGTCAGACCATACTGTGGTCAGACCATACATCGGAAGGAGAGCCGTGCGAGTCGCCCTGTTCATCACGTGCGTGAACGACACGCTCTTCCCCGGCACCGGCAAGGCCGTCGTGTCGCTCCTGCGCAGGCTCGGCTGCGAGGTGGACTTTCCCACCGCCCAGACGTGCTGCGGCCAGATGCACGTCAACACGGGCTACCGCGACGAGGGAGTACGGCTGGCGCGCCGCTTCACCGAGGTGTTCGCCGGGTACGACGCGGTCGTCGCGCCGTCCGGATCGTGCGCCGCCATGGTGCGCGAGCAGTATCCCAAGCTGGTCCGGCAGGGGAGCAGGGGAGCGGCGGCGATCGCCGAGGTCGCGCCCAAGGTCTACGAGCTGTCCGAGTTCCTGCTCGACGTCCTCAAAGTCGACGACGTAGGCGCATATTTCCCACATCGAGTGACATATCACCCGACGTGTCACTCGCTGCGCGGGCTCCACCTCGGCGACCGTCCGACCAGGCTCCTCCAGAACGTCCGGGGTCTGGAGCTGGTCCCGCTCCCGGCGGCCGAGGAGTGCTGCGGCTTCGGCGGCACCTTCTCGGTCAAGAACCCGGCCGTCTCCGCCGCCATGGGCGCCGACAAGGCGCGCAGCGTGCTCGACACGGGCGCGGAGGTGCTGTGCGCGGCCGACAACTCGTGCCTGATGCACATCGGCGGCACGCTCGGCCGTCAGCGGACCGGTGTCCGGGTCATGCATCTCGCCGAGATCCTCGCCTCCACGGAAGAGGGCGGTGCCCAATGAGCGCGACATTCCTCGGCATGCCAGGAAATTTCCCGAAAAATGCGGCGGAGGCCGTACAGAACTCTCAGCTCCGCTACAACCTCCGCAAGGCCACGCACACCATCCGCGGCAAGCGCGCGAACGTCGTCGGCGAGCTCCCCGACTGGCAGGAGCTCCGCGCGGCCGGCAAGGCGATCAAGGACGACACCCTACGCCACCTCGACCGCTACCTCCTCCAGCTGGAGGAGGCCGTGACCAGGGCGGGCGGCCACGTCCACTGGGCCCGCGACGCCGACGAGGCCAACCGCATCGTCACCCGGCTGATCCAGGCCACGGGCGAGAGCGAGGTGGTCAAGGTCAAGTCGATGGCCACCCAGGAGATCGGGCTCAACGACGCGCTGGCCGCCCAGGGCATCACCGCCTACGAGACCGACCTGGCCGAGCTGATCGTGCAGCTCGGCGACGACTTCCCGAGCCACATCCTGGTGCCCGCGATCCACCGCAACCGGGCCGAGATCCGCGAGATCTTCCTCGACAAGATGCGCCCGGTCCCGGCGGACCTCACCGACGAGCCGCGCGCGCTGGCCGAGGCCGCCCGGCTGCACCTGCGCGAACGCTTCCTCAAGAGCAAGGTCGCCGTCTCGGGCGCCAACTTCATGATCGCCGAGACCGGCACGCTGGTGGTGCTGGAGTCCGAGGGCAACGGCCGGATGTGCCTTACGCTGCCGGAGACCCTGATCAGCGTGGTCGGCATCGAGAAGCTGCTGCCCTCCTGGCGCGACCTCGAGGTCTTCCTGCAGCTGCTGCCGCGCAGCTCCACCGGCGAGCGCATGAACCCCTACACCAGCATGTGGACCGGCTCGGCCGAGGGCCAGGACTTCCATCTGGTGCTCCTCGACAACGGCCGCACGAACGTGCTCGCCGACGAGGTGGGCCGCCAGGCGCTGCGCTGCATCCGCTGCTCGGCCTGCCTGAACGTCTGCCCGGTCTACGAGCGCGCGGGCGGCCACGCCTACGGCTCGGTCTACCCGGGCCCGATCGGCGCGATCCTCACCCCGCAGCTCAGGGGCATGTCGTCGGAGCTGGACGCCTCGCTGCCGTACGCCTCCAGCCTCTGCGGCGCCTGCTACGAGGTGTGCCCGGTCGCGATCGACATCCCCGAGGTGCTCGTGGACCTGCGCGCCAAGGTCCACCACGCGCCGGCCGAGCGGGCGGGCATGCGCGTCGCGGGCTGGATACTCAACGACGAGGTACGGCTGGCGAAGGCGCAACGCCTGGCCACCCGCTTCCGCAAGGTGGTGCCGAAACGCCTGCCGGGCCCCCTGTCGGCCTGGACCGACACCCGGGACCTGCCGGAGATCCCGGAAGAATCATTCAGAGACTGGTGGGAGCGGAATGAGCGCGCGTGACGAGATCCTGGCCAGGGTCCGCCGAGCCGTGGCAGGCGCCCCCGAGGTGACGATCCCGCGCGGCTACCGTACGGCCACGCAGGTAGAAGACCTCGTGGGGCTGTTCGCCGAGCGGGTGGACGACTACCGCGCCGTCGTGCACGTGCTGCCCGCGGCCGAGGTGCCCGGCAAGGTGGCCGAGCTGGTGGCCGGCCGCCGGATGGTCGTGCCCGACGGGCTGCCGCCGGAGTGGCAGGTGCCCGGCGCCGTCGCGGGCGGCTCCGTGGCCGAGCTGGACGCCGCCGACGGGGTGATCACCGGCTGCGCGGTGGCCGTCGCCGAGACCGGCACGATCGTCCTCGACTCCGGCCCCGGCCAGGGCCGCCGGGCGCAGACGCTGGTGCCCGACTACCACCTGTGCGTGGTCCGCGCGGACCAGATCGTGGCCGGCGTCCCCGAGGCGGTCGCCCGGCTCGACCCGGTCCGCCCGCTGACCTGGATCAGCGGCCCGTCGGCCACCAGCGACATCGAGCTCAACCGGGTCGAGGGCGTACACGGGCCGCGGACGCTGGAAGTGATCATCAGTACCTGATGACCGCCGCCGCGTCCGAGATCTCCGGGCTGAACCACAGCTCGGCGTCCGTCATGGTCGCGGCTCTGGTCAGCGCGGAGTCCGCGCGCTCCGGCACCGGATCCTCCACCCCCCAGCCGCGTAGCTCTTCGGGGGCGGTGGCCAGCTGCGTGCCGCCTCCGCCGCCGATCCACATGGGCTTGGTCACCTTGCCCGGCATCAGCACCGCGTGCACCCTGCCCTCCCGCAGGGCGTGCGCGACCTCGGCCAGCCCGGTGGGCCCGCCGGTCTCCCGGTAGCGGTCGAGCAGCTCCGCCCGCCGGCGGTCGAGGTAGGAGTCGAGCGCGGTCTCGACGTCTCGTGCGAACTGCTCGTGGTCGGCGCGGCTGCCGTGTTCGACCATCATCACGCGGTCCACGGACTTCGTACCGAGATGATCGCAGACCAGCGAACGCGACTTCGGATCGCCGGCCACCACGACGAGTTCGAGGCCGAGCCGCCGGACCTGCTCGTCGATCTCGTGCGCGACGGCCTTCGCGCTCTCCTCCCACGTCTCCTCCATGTCGCGCTCGAACCGTTTCCGCGACCAGCCACCCCAGCTGGTCCTGTGCAGCGGCCACGGGGTGGGTGCCACGGTGGCCCGCCGGGGGGAGCCGCTGCCGAAGACGGTCAGCTCGGTGCCCGAATGGTCCACGATGGCCCGCAGGTGCGGCAGGTTCTCCCCGCGCAGCATCAGCATGGGCGTGACCAGGGGCAGCGGACTGTACGCGGCCAGCTCCGGCGCCTCGGCGAGCGTCTCAGCCAGCACCACGTCGCCATGGGTGGCGAACATCACCCGCGCGGCCACCGAGCCCGCCGCCTCCGCTTCCAGAGCGTCGAGCGTGTCCGGGTCCACCTCGCCGCGGAGCTGGGCGCGCAGGCCATGCCAATGCTTCTCGCGGTCGCGCCCGGCGAGGGTGCTCAGATAGACCGAGGCGTACGGCCCGCGGCGTTCATAGAGCGGCCGGATGAAGTCGAGCCGCACCACTCACCACCTCCGCTTCTCCATGCTGAGCCCAAGCGCCTCCGTGGCCTGCCCAATCGTGTGGTACTGCCGCTCCGGGAGCGAGTGCAGCAGCTCCAGCACCTCGTCGGGCGCGTGTCGGTGCTCGGCGTGCCGCAGCAGGTCCTCCCTGGATGAGGGGAAAGAGGTGTCATTGACCCATTCGAAGAGCTCGGCGCCCTCGGCGTGCGTGGGGCCGCCGCCCCTCTCGCGCTCGCGCTTCTCGTCAAGGTGTTCGGCGCTGCCACATTCCATGGTGGTCTCACTCCTCTCTAGGGCGACCTACCCCCGCTTTCATGGGCAAACATCGCGGCTGTGTACCCTGCCGAGGGTGTTCGATCCCGGTGTGAGAATCACCACCGCGCGGCTCGTGCTCCGGCCTTTCGGCGTCTCGGACGCCGACCGGATCCGCTCGATCGTGCAGTCCGGTGCCCAGTTCCTGCCGCCCGGCACCCCCGCCAAGGTGTCGGGCATCGCGCAGTGGCTCAAGACCGGCGTGCACGAGCTGCGCCGCTCCGGGCAGGGCGTGCACCTGGCGATGGCCGACGCCGACGACCGCGTCGTGGGCGCCATCAGCCTGTTCAAGACCGCGTGGGGCGCGGGAACGACCGAGGTCGGGTACGGCGTGCACCCCCTCTACCGGGGCCGCGGGTTCGCGCCCGAAGCCGTACGCGGGCTGGTCGAGTGGGTGTTCGCCACCACGGAGCTGCGCAGGATCGACCTGACGGCCAACCTCGACAACCTGGCCTCGCTGCGCGTCGCACAGAAAGCGGGCTTCACCTGGGAAGGCGTGCTCCGGGACGCCGCGATGGAGGACGGCGGGCCGCACGATCTGGTGATGTTCGGCCTGCTGCGCGGCGACAGCCGCGTCCCGTCCGACACGCTGCCCCGCACCGAGCTGCGTACCCGGCGGCTGCTGCTCAGACAGCCGGCCGAGGCCGACGTGGCGGACCTGGCGGCCACGGGCGCCGACCCGCTCACCCAGGCCGAGACCGGGCTGCCGCGCGGCTACACGGTGGCGGACGCCCGCGCGTTCATCGGCGCCGCCGAGCGGATCCGGATCAGGGGACAGGGGATCGCCTACGCCGTGGAGGAGCTGGCCGGCGGCCGTTTCGTGGCGAACGTGGACCTCAGGGACGCCGACTGGGTCAACAGATCGGCGGAGGTCGGCTACATGACCGCGCCCTGGGCCCGCGGCCAGGGGTACGCGGGGGAGGCCGTGCTGGCGATCGCCCGCTGGCTGTTCGTCACGCAGGGCTTCGGACGGCTGCAACTGCGGGCGGCGGTCACCAACGTGGCCTCGCAGCGGGTGGCGGAGAAAGCGGGCTTCGTCCGCGAGGGCGTGGCGCGCAACGCGCTCCAGGGGCGTGACCTGGTCGTCTACAGCCTCACACCGGCCGATCTGGCGTGACGGATCTCACCGGTCCGGCCGGACAGGACGGGGTGGTTCGTGCGGACAGGCATACCGGACAGGCGTTCGTACCCTTTGTGAAACACCGCGGCACCCGTCACCCTTAGTGGTGAGGCGGTGGTGCGCATGATCACAGTGGTCGGGTGGGACGGATCGGAGCTGTCGGCCAGGGCGGTCGAGCGGCTGCGCGGGGCGACGCTCGTGGTGGGGCCGGACGCCATCATCGGGCAGCTCAGGCTGACCGCTTCGGTCGTGGCCGACGGGTCGCTGCTCCAGACCCTCGACAGCCACTTCGAACAGGGCCAGGGCGCCGCCGTGGTCGTCGCCGAGGGTGATCCCGGCTTCTTCGGCGTGGTACGCAGGCTGCGCGCCCACGGGCTCAAGCCCGACGTTCTGCCCGCCACCTCGCTCGTCACCCGCGCCTTCGCCTGCGCCGGGCTCAACTGGGAGGACGCGCTCGTCGTCGCCCCGGCCGGCCCGCACCAGCTCAACCGGGTCGTCAACGCCTGCCGGGCGCACCCCAAGGTGGCCCTGCTGGTCGCGCCCGGCGTCGGGCCCGGCGACATCGCCCGCGAGCTGGCTCCGACGACGCCGCGCGAGCTGATCGTCTGCGAGGACATCGGCGGACCCGACGAGCGGGTCACCCACAGCCGCATGGGCGAGGCCACCACCCGGCCGTGGAAGGACCCCGACGTGGTGCTCGTCATCGACCCCCTCCACCAGGCCAGGGAGCCCGGCTGGGTGGCGGGCGCGCAGCCGGGGCCGGCCGAATGGGCGCTGCCGTTCGAGAGCTCGATGCCGGCCGAGGTCAGGGCGTACATCCTGGCCAAGCTCGGCCCCCGGCTCGGCGACCTGGTCTGGGACGTGGGCGCCGGCTCCGGCGAGATCGCCGTCGAGTGCGCCCGGCTCGGCGCGGCCGTCGTGGCCGTCGAGCGGGACGAGGCGGCCTGCGCCCGGCTGCGCGCCACCGTGCTCGAACACGGCGTCAAAGTGGCTCTGGCCAGGGGACAGGCGCCACCCGCGCTCGAACCGCTGCCCGACCCCGACGCCGTCTTCGTCGGCGGGGGCGGGGCCGACGTCATCGTGGCCTGCGCCGCCCGCCGGCCGCGCACGCTGGTCTGCGCGCTGAAGACGGTCGAACGGGTCTCCGCGGTGCTCGACCGGCTCCGCGAGCACGGCTATCGTGCCGAGGGCACGCAGATAATCGCCTCAAAGCTCACCATTCAGCCGGACGGATCGCATAGCCTGGCCGCGGCCGACCCTGTCTTCGTCGTACACGCGACCCCCTCGCGTGTGGCGTGACCTGTTTCAACCGGCACGCATCGGTTATCCTCGCGTGTCTTGCCTACGCACCGGAGATTCCCTCAATGAAGCCCCCGCTCCTGCTCATCGGGCAGGGCTCGAACGATGACGCCGACTCCGCCGAGTTCGGCAGGTTCGTCCACAGGCTCCGTTGCCGCCTGGACCAGCGGGCCGCCGACGTCTCCGGAGGCTATCTGGAGCGCGCCACGCCACGGGTCAGCGAGTCCGTCGCCTCCCTGGTCGCTCGCGGACACCACCGGCTGGTGGCGCTGCCGCTGAGCCTCAGCCGGGTGGGCGCGGAGTTCCCCGCCGCCATGGCCAGGGTGCAGGAACGCCACCCGACCCTCATGTGCGACTACGGCCGCCCGCTGGGGCCCGACCCCCGCGTGCTCGCGCTGCTGGCCGAGCGCCTCAACGACGCCGCCACCGAGATGCCCAAGCTGCGCCCGCTGGAGCTGGTCGGCGGCCGGCCGCGGCTGCGCGCCGTCGACTCGGCGGCCATCGAGCTGCCCCTCCACGTCGAGCCGGGAGAGACCGCGGTCGTCCTGGTCGGCGAGGGCTCCACCGACCCGGCGGCCAACGCCGAGATCCACCGCGTCTCGCGGCTGTTCTGGGAGACGCACGCCTACGACTTCATGACGGTCGAGACCGCCTTCGTCTCGGTCACGCCGCCCGGGGTGCCCGGCGGGCTCGAGCGCTGCCGCCGGCTGGGCGCCAAGCGGGTGATCGTCGTCCCGTACCTGCTGTTCGCGGGCGGGATGCTGGAGCGCGTGTGGGCGCAGGCGCTGGCCTACGGCGCCGGCCACCCCGATCTCGACATCCGTTGCGCCGAGGTGATCGGCGACTGCGAGACCTTGGCCGATGTCGTCATCGACCGTTACGAGGAAGCGCTCCAACTGGTCCCCTGACCCCTACTCGGAGGTAAGCCGTGCTCGCTGAGACGCTCGCTGCGATTCACCCCGCCGACCCGCGCGCCATCGCCGACGCTCGGGCCTACCAGGACCGCCTCACCAAGCCGCGCGGCTCGCTCGGCGCGCTGGAAGAGGTCGCGGTACGTCTGGCGGGCGCCGCGGGCACCACCCCGCCGCCCATGCCGACCCCGGCGGCCCTGGCCATCTTCGCGGCCGACCACGGCGTCCACGCCCGGAACGTCACCCCGTGGCCGCAGGAGGTCACACTCCAGATGGTGGCGAACTTCCTGTCCGGCGGTGCGGTGGCCAACGCCTTCGCCAAGCAGGTCGGCGCGACGGTGACCGTGGTCGACGTGGGCGTCGCGGCGGACCTGCCCGACGCGCCGGGCCTGGTGAAGCGGAAGATCGGCTACGGTACGGCCGACCTGGCGGCGGGGCCGGCCATGACGGTGGATCAGGCCGTACAAGCTCTGGAAGCCGGCATCTCGGTGGCCCGCGAGCTGGTGGCGGGCGGCGCCCGCTGCCTGATCACCGGCGACATGGGCATCGCCAACACCACCGCCTCCGCCGCGCTGATCTCCGCCTTCACCGGCCGGGACCCGGCCGACGTGACGGGCAGGGGGACCGGGATCGACGACGAGACGCACGCCCGCAAGGTGAGCGTGATCCGTGAGGCGCTGCGCGTGAACGGCGTCAACTCCGTCATGTCCCTGCCCAACGACGCCCTGCGGGCCCTGGCCGCCGTGGGCGGGTTCGAGCACGCGGCGCTGGTGGGCTTCATCCTCGGCGGCGCCGCGGCCCGCGTGCCGCTGATCCTCGACGGAGTCATCGCCGGGGCGGCCGCCCTCGTGGCCGCGGCGCTCGACCCTGCCGCGCTGGACCACTGCGTCGCCGGGCATCGCTCGGCCGAGGTGGGCCACACCGCCGCCCTCGGGCACCTCGGTCTGCGCCCCATGGTGGACCTGGAGCTGCGGCTGGGGGAGGGCACCGGCGGGCTGCTGGCCTACCCGCTCGTCTGCGCCGCCGTACGCGTCATGCACGAGGTCGCCACCTTCGACTCGGCGGGAGTGACCGAAAAACACGTGTGATGATGGGGCCATGTCGAGATACGGCCCCATGTACGGCCCCGATATCACCTTCCTCGGCGTCGAGCGGTGCGATGTCGGCGACCCCGCGACGTACGCGGGGGCCGACGTTGTGATCATCGGGGCTCCGTTCGACGGTGGCACCTCCAACCGTCCCGGGGCCAGGTTCGGCCCGATGGCCCTCCGCCAGGCCTGCTACCTGCCGCACGACGGCTCCAGGCCCAGTCTGGCCCTGCGCGTCGACGCGCTGCGGGACCTGCGCGTGCTCGACGCGGGCGACGTCGAGTGCTACTCCGGCGACGTCGAGTCCTCACTGGCCGCCATCGAGGACGCGGTCCACCGCGTCGCCGCCTCCGGGGCCGTGCCGCTCGTCCTGGGCGGCGACCACACGGTCGCGCTGCCCGACGCCAGGGGCACGTCCAGGGCGTACGAGCCGGGCCGGACGTCGATGATCCACTTCGACGCGCACGCCGACACGGGCAACATCGCCTTCGGCCACCTGTACGGCCACGGCCAGCCCATGCGCCGCCTCATCGAGTCCGGTGCCATCCGCGGCGACCGGTTCCTGCAGATCGGGCTGCGCGGCTACTGGCCGGGTCCCGAGACGCTCGGCTGGATGGCCGAGCAGAACATGCGCTCGTACGAGATGACCGAGATCGTCACCCGAGGGCTCGAAGAGTGCCTGACGGAGGCGTTCGGCATCGCGCTCGACGAGTGCGACCAGATCTTCCTGTCCGTCGACATCGACGTCTGCGACCCCGGTCACGCCCCCGGCACCGGCACCCCCGAGCCGGGCGGGCTGTCGGCCAGGCAGCTCCTCGACTCGGTCCGGCGGATCTGCTACGAACTGCCGGTGGCCGGCATGGAGGTGGTCGAGGTGGCTCCGCCGTACGATCACGCGGACATCACCGCGTTCCTCGGGAACCGGGTTATCCTTGAGGCGCTGTCAGCGATGGCCAGACGCCGGAAGGACGATAATGGCGGGCCCCGCTGGGATCCTCACCAGCCGCTCCTTGACGGCCGATAAATCTCTCGGTAAGACCCGGTAGGTTTACCTCTTAACACACCAAGCTTCGCGAACGGGAGATTCCCCAGCATGGGCCCCTACCTCCTCGGCCTGCGGCTTTCCGGGCGCAGGGTCCTCGTCGTGGGCGGCGGGCGCGTCGCGCAGCGGAGGGTGCCCGCCCTGCTGGAGGCAGGCGCCGAGGTCACCGTGGTGTCCACGAGCGTCACCCCCGCTCTCGACGACCTGATCGCCACCGGCCGGGTCACCTGGCACGCCCGCCCCTACGAGGTCGGCGACTGCGACGGCGCCTGGCTCGTCCAGGCGTGCACCGACGACAAGTCCGTCAACACCGCCGTCGCGGCCGAGGCCGAGGCCAAGCGGATCTGGTGCGTGCGCGCCGACGACAAGGACGCCTCCGCCGCCTGGACGCCCGCCTCCGGGCGGGTGGACGAGATCACCGTGGCCGTGACCGCCGACGGCGACCCGCGCAGGGCGGCCGGCATCAGGGACGCGGTCGTGGGCGCGCTGCGCGACGGCACGGTCGACGCCCGCCGCAGCCGCACCAAGCCCGTCGGAGTGGCCCTGGTCGGCGGCGGCCCCGGCGATCCCGGGCTGATCACCGTGCGCGGCCGGCAGCTCCTCGCGCAGGCCGACGTCGTGGTCGCCGACCGGCTCGCGCCCCGCGCCCTGCTCGACGAGCTGGCGCCCGACGTCGAGCTCATCGACGCCGCCAAGGTCCCCTACGGCAGGTCCCTGTCGCAGGAGACCATCAACGAGTTGCTCGTCGACCGGGCCAGGCAGGGCAAGTTCGTGGTCCGGCTCAAGGGCGGCGACCCGTTCGTGTTCGGGCGCGGCGGCGAAGAGATGATCGCCTGCGCCCAGGCGGGCATCCCGGTGCTCGTGGTTCCCGGCATCACCAGCGCCGTGGCGGTGCCCGCCTCGGCCGGGGTCCCGGTGACGCATCGCGGGGTCAGCCAGGAGTTTCACGTGATCTCCGTGCACGTCGCGCCGGACGACGCCCGGTCGACCGTCGACTGGCCGGGGCTGGCCCGTTCGCAGGGCACGCTGGTGCTCATGATGGCCGTCGAGAGGCTGGCGAAAGTGGCCGAGGCACTCCTGAGAGATGGACGCCCTCCGGAGACTCCCGTAATGGTGGTACAGGACGGTACTCTTCCGACCCAGCGGGCGGTTGTGGCTCCACTTTCCAGCGTGGCCGACCGCGTGTCCGCGGCTGGTATACGGCCGCCGGCGATCGTCATCGTCGGCGACGTCGTAAGGGTCGGCCAGGAGGTCGAGATGGTCAGAGCGGAGCGTCTGCCGTGAACACGGCCATGGATGACGGGCGGCAGGAGTCGCCTGGGGAGCAGACGTTGAGCTTCCGCGCCTTCACGGACGAGTCCGCGGCGCCGGCGGCGGCCTCCTCGGCGGAGGAGGCCCCGTCTCCGGCCGGAGAGTCTCCCGACGAGCCGGCGGGGCTTGACGCATCGTCCGAGGAACCCCCTGACGGGCCTCAGACGCCGTCTGACGCTGGCGACGCCGGCGCGTCGGAACCGGAAGCGCCGGAGGTGGAGGCCGAGTCGGACGAGTCGGCTGACGAGGAGCCTGACGTGCGGGCGGAACCGGAGGAGTGTGAGGCTCTGTCTGACGAGGAGCCCGCAGAATCAGCCGAGCCTGCGGAGTCAGCCGAGCCTGCGGAGTCAGCCGAGCCTGCGGAATCAGCCGAGCTCGCGGAATCAGCCGAGCTCGCAGGGCCCGACCAGCCCGCGGAGCCGGCCTGGCTCAGGGCGCTCGACGAGGCGGAGGCACGGGCGGAGCTCGCGGAGACCAATGCACCTGAGCAACCGGCCGGGTTCCTGACACTCGATGAGCCGGAGGCGCGGGTCGAGCCTGCGGAGACCGGCGAGTCTGCCGAGGACGAGCCTGCGGGATCGGCGGATGTCCGCCCGGAGCCGTCCGCGTGGCATTTCCCGGACCCGCAGGCCGCCGAACCGGACTCGGACGACCCGCAGGCCGTACAAGACTCGGACGACCCGCAGGCCGTACAAGACTCGGACGACGCGCAGGCCGTACACGATGAGGCCGTGTCGCCCGTCGAGCCCATGGAGCCTGCGGAGGCCGTCGGCGCGGAGCAGGCCGCAGCTGAGCGGCCCCCCGCCCGGCGGGTCGAGCCGCTGCCCCCCGAGATGGTCGCCGCGCTGACGGCGGCGCTCGACGCGCTCCGCGAGAGCGTGTCCGACCTGCGGTTCGGCCTGGACCTGCCGGGCGCGGCCGAGGCCAGGCAGGCCCGCGCCGACCTGCTCGCCCAGCTCAAGGACTACGTGCTCCCGCGAGTACGGACGAACACCGCGCCCGCCCTCATCGTGGTCGCGGGCTCGACCGGCGCGGGCAAGTCCACGCTGGTCAACTCCCTCGCCGAGAAGAACATCTCCCGCACCGGCGTACGACGGCCCACCACCGGCATCCCCGTGCTGGTCTGCCACCCGGACGACCGGCAGTGGTTCACCAAGGGCGACCTGCTCGGCGGCATGCGGCGGATCGACAAGCCGTCGCCCGAGGACGGCATCGGCAGCCTGGTCGTGGTCGCGACCGAGAAGCTGCCGCAGGGCGTCGCGCTACTCGACACCCCCGACATCGACTCGGTCGTCGAGGAGCACCACGAGATCGCCCACCGCATGCTCGACGCCGCGGACCTGTGGATCTTCGTGACCACCGCCGCCCGCTACGCCGACGCCCCCGCCTGGAACCTCCTGCGGCTGGCCAAGGAGCGCGGTGCCCGGCTGGCCATCGTGCTCTCACGGGTCCAGCCGAAGGCGCGTGAGGTCGTACTGAAGCACTTCATCCGGATGCTCACCGAATACGGCTTGGGCGAGGTCGACCGGTTCGTCATCGGCGAGACGAAGGTCGTCGACGGCAGGCTGCCCGATCATGAGATGACCGATCTGCGCCTCTGGCTGGCCGAGCTCTCCGTCGACGAGGACCGCCGCGCGCAGGCCGTACACGAGACGCTCAACGGTGTGCTCGACAGCTTCCGTACCCGCGTCCCCGCCCTGGCCAGGCATCTGGAGGGGCAGGTCGCGTTCCGCACCGAGCTGCGCGCGGACGTGGAGGCGGCCTACATGAGCGCGCTCGCCGAGATCGACAAGGCGACCAGGAACGGCATGCTCGTCCACGGTGAGGTGCTGGCCCGCTGGCAGGACTTCGCCGGGTCCGGCGACCTCATGCGCACGATCCAGTTCCGCAAGCGGGGCAGGTCGAGCAGGCAGGCGCCCGAGCGCGTCACGGCGTTCCGCGCGGCGCTGCGCGCCGGTCTGGAGTCGGTGATCGTCGCCGCCGCCCACCGCGCCGCCGAGGAGGTGGTCGCCCGCTGGCGGCACCGCTCGGAGGTGGGCGGCACGATCGGGGCGGGCCTCGAACGGCCTTCCGACGAGCTCGTACGGCATGCCACCCGGGCCATCTCCGCCTGGCAGGAGCACGTGACGGAGCTCGTACGCACGGAGGGTGTGGCCAAGCGGTCGGTGTCCAAGTTCGTGTCGTTCGATGCCGACTCGCTATCGTTGATCTTCATGGTTGCGATGTTCAGCGGCGGCACCGTCGAAGGCCTGCCGCACCGGCTGGTCAATGCCCTGCTCGGCGCCGAGTCGCTGCGCGGCATCGGCGCCAAGGCGCTCAGTGACCTGCGAGCCAGGATCGGCATGCTGTTCGACGAGGAATCCATGCGTTACGTGCAAGCGCTCGACTCGGCCGGGATACCCGACGAGTCCACCGCGACCCGCCTCTACCAGGCGACGTACAACCTCGAGGTCGCTCGATGACCGCCGTCACCACCAGGCCGGGCCTGGCTCCGCGGCTGACCGCCCTGACCAAGGTCGTTGAGCTCGGGCCGGGTCGGCTCGACCAGAAGGTGCTCTCCGAGGCGAGCGCGCTGCTGACGCGGGCCGGCGACCGGCTCAAGCTGTCGTCGGAGCACACTGTGGTCGCCCTTGCCGGTGGCACCGGCAGCGGGAAGTCGTCGCTGTTCAACGCGATCTCCGGGCTGGAGCTCTCGCCGACGGGCGTACGCAGGCCCACCACGGCCCGTACCCACGCCTGCGTTTGGGGGCTGGAAGGCGCCGCGCCGCTGCTCGACTGGCTGCAGATCCAGTGGCGCCACCGCTTCGCCCGCGCCAGCGCGCTGGACAAGGGTGAGAGCCAGCTCCACGGGCTGATCCTGCTCGACCTGCCCGACCACGACTCGATCCGGGCACTCACCGACACCGAGGCCGACCGGCTCATCGGCCTGGCCGACCTGGTGGTGTGGGTGCTCGACCCGCAGAAGTACGCGGACGCCTCCACGCACCGGCGCTACGTCACCGACCTGGCCGGGCACGACGCGATGACCGTGTTCGCGCTCAACCAGGCCGACAAGCTGTCCACCGAGGAGCTCGCCGAGCTGGTCATCGACCTCAACGACCTGCTCCGCCGCGAAGGCGTCGAACATCCCAGCGTGGTACCCACCTCGGCGGTCAGCGGCCGGGGCATCGACAGCCTCAAGAGCGTCATCTCGGGCGCGGTCTCCCGGCGGCGGGCGGCCATCCACAAGATCGAAGCCGACCTGCGCCGGCTGGAGCGGCGTCTCACCGAGACCATGCCGGTCGGCGAGGCCCTCTCCGCGCCGGCGTCGGTCGACGAGGCCCGCAGGCTCGGCCTGACGGACGCGCTCTGCGACGCCGTGGGCGTTCCGGCCGTGGGCGAGGCCATGGAGAACGTCTACGCCGAGCGGTCGAGCCGCTGGGTGGGCTGGCCGTACCCGCGCTGGCTGGCCAAGTTCCGTCCGGACCCGCTCAAGTCGCTGCGCCTGGAGGATGTCAGCGACGAGATCCGCGGCATCACGACCGGTTCGGTGAGCGCGCAGGCCGCCGAGGTGTCCAACGCCGTCCAGGCACTCGCCGACGGGCTGTCGGTCGGGATGCACCCGGTGTGGCGTACGGCGGTGCACCGCGCGGCCCGCTCCCGCTCCAGCCAGCTGCCCAAGGTGCTGACCGAGGACCTCACGGAGGTCGCGCCGGAGCTCGACCGGGTGCCGGGTTGGTGGCGGATCCTGAAGATCTGGCAGTACTTCCTGGTCGGCGCCTTCATCGGCGGACTCGCCTGGCTGGCGGTGGGGCTGACCGTCCCCGGCCAACTCCCCCCGTCCCTCCAACTGCTCGGCGACAGCGCCGCGCTGCCCTGGGTAGGGCTGATGATGGCCTCCGTACTGGGGTTGGGGGCACTGTCGGGCATCGCGTCACGCAACTTCGTCGTACTCGGGGCATCGAGGGAACGCGAACGCCTGGAACGGGAGATGCGCCGTCGGGTGGCGGCGGTGTCGGAGACCATGGTGGTGGAGCCGGTGGAACGCGAACTGAGCCGCCACCACGCCTTCTACAGCGCCATGCGTGGGCTGTCCGGCTGAGTCCTCAGTAGGCTGGATGGCTTTTCTCTTACGGCGCTGAGTGCGGTCGGTTTTCTCGCGGTGCTGTGCGTGGTCGGCTTTCGGGGCGCTCGCCTGGCCTCTTTCGTGGGCAGCCGTCTTGGGGCAGCCTCGTGCACGGGCAGTTACGACAGGGGCGGCTCTCTCCAAGGGAAGCCGTCCCAGAGACCGTCTCGCTCCACGGGAAGCCGTCCCAGGGATGGCCCCATTCCACGGGCAGTTCCCACAGGGGTGACTTGTCCACGGGCAGTCACCTCAGAGGTGGCTTCGTCCACAGGCAACTGTCCTCAAGGCGACGCTATCCACAGAACCCCGTTCGGCCCCGCCCGCCCACGCCTACCTGAGGCACCGTACTCCCAGGCCGCGGGCACCCCGCCCGCCACAGTGGAGGCAACGGGATGAACGACATCTACATCACACTCACCGGCAACGTCGCAGCAGAGCCACGCCAATACAGCTTCGACGACGGTGCCAGGGTGACCTCACTCCGGGTGCTCACCACCCACCGTTACTTCGACAAGAGGACCGGACAGTGGGCCGACGGGGAGCGAGTGTGCTTCGCGGTCCGTTGCTGGCGTGCCCTCGGTGACAACGTCGCCAAATCCGTGCAGGTAGGACAGCCCGTGGTCGTCTCCGGCAAACTCCGTATCAGAGAGTTCGGCCCCGAGGGCGACCGGCGCTTCATGCCCGAGGTCGAGGCCAGCTCGGTGGGCCACGACCTGCGCTGGGGCACAGGCGTCTTCGCCAAGCCGGAGCGCGGCGGCGGCACCGGCTCGGTGAGCAAGGAGATGCGCGACCGCCTGGACGAGGAAACCCAGGACTGGGCCATGGGCGCCAAGCCCGCCCCCGACCGCCTCACGACAACCCGGGTGACCGCCCGAGTAGATGCCCGGATGGATGAAGGCTCCGCCCCCCGCGTCGCGGAGGAGCAGAAGAGCGGCCCTGACCGTCCAGCGGAGCCGCCAGCCGTCGCCGCGGCCAGGCCGACCGGGCCGGTGCTGGCAGACGAAGTTCTGGTACCGGGGGACCGCACGGCATCACAGCAGAACCACCCGGCTTCACCGCCCCACACGTCCGAGGAGAGCGGCACGTCCGAGGAGGGGCATGCGCCGACTCGCAGCATCAAGGACCAGATATCCGCCAGCGTGCTCGGCACCGGCTCCCGTAGCACCCGCGCCCTCGAAAGCCCCGCTACGGGAGCCGCCACCAAGCGGAGCGGCCCCGCAGCCACCAAGCAGCCCAACACCAAGCATTCCGCCTCTTCGCCGAGCGCCACCTCGCCCACCAGCGGTTCGTCAACCGATCTCGCGCCCGCCCACGCCGAGCCAATGGCTGCGGCGTCGATAGGTGCGGTATCAACGGGTGCCGCATCAACTGGCTCTGCGCCAGGCGCCGGACTAACCAGCACCGCGTCAACAGTTGCGGCGTCAACAGATGTCACGTCAGCAAGGGCGGCGTCGACGCGGTCCCAGTCCCGAGGTGCTCCGTCTCCGGCAGGCAGGAGCGGCGGCGCGACCGTACGGATCCTGGGTGCCGACGACAACGAGACCGAGGCGGAGGACGCTGGTTGGCCGACGGAGGAGCGAGCAGCGGCATAACGGACCAGGAGCGAGCGGCGGTGTAGCGGGCGAGGACCAGGCGGCGCCATAACGGGCGAGGACCGAGTGGCGACGGCGTAGCGGGCCAGCATCGAGCAGCGGCGGCGTAGCGAGCCAGGACCGAGCGGCGGCGTAGCGGGCTCTGCTGCACAACGGCTCACGCATGAGCGGAGCATCGGTCGATCAAGCCGGTGCCCGCTCATGCGCCCGCAGGTGAGAGCGGGAAGGAAGGGAGGGGTCACCGGCCGTACGCGGTGATGCCATGAAGCCCCACGGGGTGGCACCGAAAATTCGGCCGATGGTGTTGCCGGGGTGTCAGATTGCTAGAGCGTCTCTCAGGTCCAGGTCACGCCCTGCACCATGGCTGCTCCTTTCAACACGGTCCACTCGCGGAGTGAGCGGGTCATTCGCCGACTACAGCACGTATGTGGTCACAACGTCAAACGTAGTTGGTTCCCATCGCGCAACGCACACTCCGCAATTAATGTGTTACACATCGTTAGTCAGGGAGGGGACGAGATGGCGGCGACCAGTCACGCCTCGGTCAAGCCTCGCAACGGTGTTTCAACGCTGGCCGGCCGTTGGCCACTGCTCGGACAACGTCGTCCGCTTCTTTACTACCTGAGCGGGATCGTCATCCTGAATCTCGCCGCAACCGTCTTTTTCACGACATCTACCGAACTCCGGTGGCCGCAGCTACTGACGTTCGCCGCTCTCATGGGCTGCGGCGCGGTCTGCATCGAGGCCACCAGGCGTCTGGGCATGCCCGCCGGTGTCTCCCGCGACCTGCTGTCCGCGTGGTGGTTGCCGGTGGCGTTGCTGCTGCCGCCGGTCTACTCGCTGTTCGCGCCGATAGTGCTGCAGGTCCTGCTGCAATGGCGGGTCCGTGCGACGGTCCTCTACCGCCGGGTGTGCAGTGCGGCGGTCATCGGGCTGGCGGCCTGCACGGCGTCCGTGACGTTCCACTGGCTCGTACCCGACTCGGCGGTGCTCTCGCGGGGCAACGGACTCCCGATCCTCTGCGCGATCGGCTCCGCCGTGCTCTTCGCCCTGCTCAACACCATCCTCATCGCGATCGCGGCACACACCGCCAACCCCGACATCTCCTGGCGCGAGGTGCTCTGGGACAGGGAGAACGTGCTCCTTGACGTCGTGGAGCTCTGCCTCGGCGTCACGGTCGCGATCGCCTGCGGGCTCAACCTCGCCCTCTTGCTCCTCGCCTTGCCGCCGGTCGTCCTCCTCCAGCGCAGCCTCCTGCACGCCCAGCTCCAGGCGGCGGCCCGCACCGACGCCAAGACCGGCCTGCTGAACGCCGCCGCCTGGCAGCGAGAGGCCGACACCGAGATCGTCCGCGCCCGCCGCACCGGCGAGACGCTCGCCCTCCTGATCATCGACATCGACCACTTCAAACGAGTCAACGACACCCATGGCCATCTGGCCGGCGATCAGGTTCTCGTCGGCGTCGCGGCCACTATCCGCAGCCAACTGCGCGACTACGACGTGGTGGGCCGCTTCGGTGGAGAGGAGTTCGTGGTCCTCCTACCGCGCGCCGACATCCACGAGGCCCGCCGAGTGGCCGAACGCCTCCGCTACTGCATCGGCCGCATGTCCGTCCCGGCGGACGACGCGATGATCTCGGTCACCATCTCGGCAGGCGTGGCCTTGATGAGCGTCCACGGCGACGACCTGATCGAACTCCTCGCCGCCGCCGACCTGGCGCTGTACCGCGCTAAAGAACTCGGCCGCGACCGAGTCTGCGTCCCCGTCGTCCAACCACCTCCACCCGCCCTCCCTGAAGACCCCGCCGCCTGACATCTTCCCGAAGCCCTCGTCACCTGATCCCGAGTCATGGGCCTGCCGCCTGCCACCTGGCGTCGTGGCGGGGCTTCGGCGGGCTGCTGCCCAATGTCCTTCTGGGGAGGTCGTCGTGTGGCGTCACACCAGACTTCTGCAGCACGCTGCCTGGCGTCTTCCCGAAGATCCCGCTGCGTGACGTCCTCCCGAAGGCTTCGTCGCGTGATGCCCTCCTGGCGTGACGCCCTTCCTGAAGGCTGCTGCTTGACGTCGTATTGGGACTTTAGCGGGGTGCTACCTGATGTCCTCCTGGAAAGGTTGCCGTGTGATGTCGCGCTCGACCTCTGCGGCCCGCTACCTGGCGTGCTCCTGAAGAGGTCGCCATCTGACGTCGAACCCGCAATCCTCCAGCCCGCAATCTGCGCCCAGCGCCCAAGCCGGGGGCTTTGTATGCGTCCTTCGGACTGTTGCTACACGGCGAGGCAATGCATACACTTCGTCAAGTACGTACTTTACGATAACGTCGGAGTTCGCATAGATGGAGCCGCAGGAGACCGAGTTCGTCGACCGAATGGGTCTGGTCATGGAGCGTTTGGGCGGGACGCGGACGATGGGCCGCGTGTATGCGTGGCTGATGATCTGCGACCCCTCGCACCAGTCGCTCACTGATCTGGCCGCGCAGCTCGACGTGAGCAAGACCGCGATCAGCACGGTGGCCAGACAGCTTGAGGGCGCCGGGATGATCGAGCGTGTTCCCACGTCAAGCCGTGAGCACCGTTACCAGATAGCCGGCGGGGGATGGGAACACGTCCTGAGGGTTCAGCTGGGCGGGGTGGGATTCGGCCTGGAAACGTTGGACTTCGGGTTGTCGATCGTCGGCGAGAGCCGGCCCGACCAGCGAGCGCGGCTGGAGGAGTCTCGGGAGTTCTTCGCCTTCATTGAGCACGACACGAACGAGTTCCTTCTGCGCTGGCAGGACTATCGCGAGAAGTCGGGTCACGAGGATCGGAGCGCTAAATGAACGCGGGAAAGGGTCCACTTCAGCGGCATACCGATGAGGGGGTGACCTGAACACTTGTCGACATCCTCTACCTGTGGGGATGAGAGAGAGTCGTTCGCCACGGAGGATCCTCAGCGACCACTACGTGAGCGATGGAACCCCTACCTCGGATGCGTAGCGCATGTGCCCTTCATCACGCACCGCCACGGGACCAACGTATTTCCTCAGGCTCGCGGCATCACCACGCGACCCACGCACCAAAGCGTGATCCGCTCGCCAACGTACGATCAACGCGCCAACGCACAATAGCGGCGCTAATGAATGATCAACGCACTTAGGCACGTTAACGGCACTGCTGCAAGATCAACGTATTTCCATATATTTCCGGCACCACGGCAGGATCTGCGCACCACCGCAGGGCCCACGTTCCACCGCAGGACTCACGTTCCACCACAGGACTCACGTTCCACCACAGGGCCCACGCACCACCACAGGACTCACGTACCACCACAGGGCCCACGCACTTCCACAAGATCCCGGTACGGCGCTACCACGTCCGTTATCGGCCCCAGGCGTCCTGTGTCAGCGCTACTGAACGTGGCCAGCGAAAACCGATCCCTGCTCTAAGCGCGCCGATGTCACGAAATCGCTCTCGCCGCGCATGTCCACGGAGATCGTCGCGGAGTCCACCGCGACGTCGCGCGCCGGGATCCAGCACGGATGCAGCTGCACGCGTCTTCCCGGCTGAGGTGCTCGCCGCAGCGGGGAGAGACAGGCGGCCGTATGTAGATGGCCGCATCTACCTGACCTCGGGCCGTCCCCGGGTGGCCAGGGAAGTACATCTCGATCTTTCAAGAACTGATCCCCAACCGAAAACGGATCCACTACCAAGGGAGAGGCGATGGCCGACATCGTCGAGAGGTACAACATCCCCCAACAGCACTTCTGGCTGCACGGGCCGCGATCGGGTCAGCCGGTCGAGTACGACGCCGACATCGGAATGTGGAACGTCTACGGCTACCCGGAGCTACAGGAGGTCCTCGGGGACCCGGCGACGTTCTCCTCCGACACCATGCGGGTGATTCCCAAGAGCCTGATGCCTGCCGCCGAGGAATTCTCGATGGAGGGTTTCATCACCCAGATCGACCCGCCGGAGCACGGCAAGCTGCGCAAGCTGGTCAGCAGCGCCTTCACCCGTAAGGTCGTCGCGGATCTCGAGCCGAGGATCGCCGCCCTCACCCATGAACTGCTCGACGAGGCGCAAGAACGCGGGCAGCTGGAACTCGTGACTGATCTGGCCTACCCGCTTCCGGTCATCGTCATCGCCGAACTGCTCGGTGTGCCCAGCAGCGATCGCGCCCTGTTCAAACAGTGGGCCGATGCGCTGTTCCAGCGCGACGCCAAGATCTCACTCTCCAAGCCCACAGAAGAACAGAACGCGGACATTCAGGCCTCACTACGACCCTGGCATGAAATGTCCGCCTATCTCGCTGGCCATGCCGCAGAGCGCAAACGGCAGCCGCGTGCGGACCTGCTCACCAGGCTGGTGGAGGCCGAGGTGGACGGCGAACGCCTTCCCGACGTCCAGGTGGTCAACTTCGCGATCATCCTCCTGCTCGCTGGACACATCACCACGACAATGCTCCTCGGCAACACGGTGCTCTGCCTGGACGCCTTTCCCGAGCAGCAGGACAAGGTACGGGCTGACCGCGAATTGGTCCCGGCCGTCATCGAGGAATCTCTCCGCTTCTTCACCCCGTTCGCCGCCCTCGGCCGCTCCACCACCCGCGAAGCCGAACTCGGCGGCGTGACGATACCGGCCGACCAACTGATCATGGTCTGGCCCGGACCGGCCAACAGAGACCCTCGGCAGTTCCCCAACCCCGACGTCTTCGACCCCGGTCGCGACCCCAACCCGCATCTCGCCTTCGGCCGCGGCATCCACTTCTGCCTGGGCGCCCCCTTGGCCCGGCTGGAGGGACGGGTCGCCCTGAACATCCTGCTCGACCGGTTCAACCCCCTGCGCACCGATCCGAACGACCCCGTGGACTTCATGCCCGCGCCGACCATGACAGGAGTGCGCCGCCTTCGATTGATCTGACCATTTGCGCGTCGAGTCGCCTGGTCGAAGTGCACAAGCAACTCGTCGAGAACGGCATCCCGCGCGCGCCATCGGTCGGCCAGGGGCATGTCCGGTGAGGAGGGCGGCGCGTCGCGTGTGTCAACGGTCAGTTAGGGGGTTGTCCGGTGCGTCAACGGTCGGCCAGGGGCGCGTCCGGTGAGCAGGACGGTCGGCCCGCCCTGGACGGGATGCTCGCCGGGATGCCGCGCCCCTGCCACGTTGAACGGCCGGATGGCCACCCCGCGCAGCCCGTGCTGGCGGCTCCGCGCGTCAGCGGTCGGCCAGGGGTGTGTCCGGCGATGCGATCCAGCCGGTGAAGCCGGGTGGGGTGGCCGACCTCACCCGTGGCCTGGCCGATCCGTCGACGATCACCCGTACCGACAACCCCAAGGAGTTGGGGTGCGGTGCGCCGATCTCGGGTTGTGGTGCGGCGGACGAGGTCCTCCGTGGCGACGACCCGAGTTCGGGATCACGCCGCAGCCGATTGGCCGACACCCTGTGGAGCCCGGCCACACTGATCGTCAGGTGGCACGTACGGCTGATAGGAAGAGGTTCCAGACGGCCGACTGCGCAACGCGGCGGTGGACGATGGCGAAACGGACTCTGGTCGTTCACCTGAGCTCTTGGCGGGGATGGGTTCCGGCGCATAAAGCTGGTGTCGGGGATGGGTCCCGACGACCGAGGCCGTCACCGGGCATGGATCCCGACGACCGAAACTGTCGCCGGAGATCGCCCACTATCCGATGTGGCGCCTGCCGTCTCATGACCGTCCGGTGGAGCGGCGGAAGCCCGGGTCGAGAGCCCCTAAGCTAGATGCCATGCCGGAGTACATCTATACGTTGCAGCGCGTGCGCAAGGCGCACGGCGACAAGGTTGTCCTTGACGACGTCACGCTGTCGTTCCTGCCCGGAGCCAAGATCGGCGTCCTGGGTCCGAACGGCACCGGAAAGTCGACGCTGCTCCGGATGATGGCCGGCCTGGAGCAGCCGTCCAATGGCGACGCCAAACTTATGCCGGGCTTCACCGTGGGCATGCTCCAGCAGGAGCCCCCGCTCAACGAGGAGAAGACCGTCCTGGGCAACGTCCAGGAGGGTGTCGCCGAGACGCTGGAGATGCTCGAGCGCTACAACGCGATCGCCGAGCAGATGGCCACCGACTACAGCGAAGAGCTGCTCGCCGAGATGGGCAAGCTGCAGGACCAGCTTGAGCACCGCAACGCGTGGGACGTCGACAGCCAGCTCGAGCAGGCCATGGACGCCCTGCGCTGCCCGCCGCCCGACGCCGATGTGACCACGCTGTCCGGTGGTGAGCGCCGCCGTGTCGCCCTGTGCAAGCTGCTGCTGGAGGCCCCCGATCTCCTGCTGCTCGACGAGCCCACCAACCACCTCGACGCCGAGAGTGTGCAGTGGCTGGAGCAGCACCTGGAGAAATACGCGGGCACCGTCCTCGCCGTCACCCACGACCGCTACTTCCTCGACAACGTCGCCGGGTGGATCCTGGAGCTCGACCGCGGCCGCGCCTACGCCTATGAGGGCAACTACTCCACGTACCTGGAGGCCAAGACGCAGCGCCTCAAGGTCGAGGGGCAGAAGGACGTCAAGCGTAAGAAGCGGCTCGAAGACGAGCTTGAGTGGGTCCGCTCCAACCCGAAGGCCCGCCAGACCAAGAGCAAGGCGCGTCTGCAGCGCTACGAGGAGATGGCGGCCGAGGCCGACAAGCACCGCAAGCTCGACTTCGACGAGATCCAGATCCCGCCGGGCCCGCGTCTCGGCACCACGGTGATCAGGTCCGAGGACCTCACCAAGGGGTTCGACGACCGGGTGCTCATGGAGAAGCTGACTTTCGACCTGCCGCGCAACGGCATCGTCGGCATCATCGGCCCCAACGGCGTCGGCAAGACCACGTTGTTCCGCATGGTCACCGGCAGTGAGACGCCCGACAGCGGGTCGATCGTCGTCGGCGACACCGTCAAGATCTCCTACGCTGACCAGAGCCGTGGCGGCATCGACCCGAACAAGAACGTCTGGGAGGTCGTCTCCGACGGGCTCGACCACATCAAGGTCGGCAACGTCGAGATGCCGTCCCGCGCCTACATCGCGGCGTTCGGCTTCAGAGGGCCAGACCAGCAGAAGAAGGCCGGAGTTCTGTCGGGCGGTGAGCGCAACCGCCTCAACCTGGCGCTCACCCTCAAGCAGGGCGGCAACGTCCTCCTGCTCGACGAGCCCACCAACGACCTCGACACCGAGACGCTCTCCTCGCTGGAAAACGCGCTCCTCGACTTCCCGGGCTGCGCGGTCATCACCTCGCACGACCGGTGGTTCCTCGACCGCATCGCCACGCACATCCTGGCGTGGGAGGAAGGGTCGAACTGGTTCTGGTTCGAGGGCAACTTCGCCGACTACGAGAAGAACAAGATCGAGCGCTTGGGCGCGGACGCCGCCCGCCCCCACCGGATCACCTACCGCAAGCTCCACCGCGACTAATGTCCGCCCTCGGCCGGGACCGCGACTAACGTGCGCCCCCGGCCGGGAGCGCACGAGTTCCTCGACACTCCTGGCCCCAGACATCCGCCGTCATCAGCGCCCGGACGTCTGCGGTCATCAGTGGCCGGTGAATCTTGGCGGCTCGTCCGCCGTACGGGACCGGGGTGTGTCGTTGGACGTGGTCGGGCGTTTCTGAGGTGTGTCGCTCCGCGCGGTCAGGCTCGGCTGGCGCGCGAGGACGGCGGGCGGGCCGGGCTCGGGCCGCCCGGGGTGTGGGTTGTTGGCGGTGACGGGCTGTTTCCGTTGGTTTAGGCCTAGCCCGGTGTGTCGCGTGCCCCGTGCGGGGCGTGTGCCGCTGGACGTGGCTGGGCGTTCTCTTACCTGTTACGGCAGGCCCGGTGGGCCCCACCCTCTGTGCGTGGCTGGGGTCTGTCCAGGGGCACGCTCCTCCGGTGGAGGTGGCTGAGCGCCGTGACGTGCGTATAGTCGGCCGTCTGGGTGCTGACCCGACCCCGTGGATACGACGCTAGCCGTCCAGGAGGCGGCAGGCGCCAGCAGCATCCTGGCGAGCTCGGCGGACAGCTCGGTCGTCTTCGGCCTCCCCTGGTCGGCCACCCTTCGCCCCCAGGGACGGCCATCTTGGGCATCCCGAATGCGGCCATCCCTGCGGCCCAGGGCGGTCGTCGCTTGGCCCGCCGAGGGTGGCCGGCTTTCGGTGGTTCCCGAGTTAGATCGGTTCTTCGGCCCGCCGAGGGCGGTCGGCCTTCAGCCGACTTCAGGGGGGCTGTCAGCCTTCGGCCGACTCTAGGGCGACGGTGACAGGGGTGCGGGCGGAGCGGCGCCATGGGCCGTTGAACAGGACGATCGCCGGTATGAACAGGATCAGGCAGCCGAGAGAGATGAACAGCCAAATCTGCCAGTTCGTGGCCTCGACCACCCGAGGGATGACGACCAGCCCGATCACGGCGATGCCCTTGGTGAGGAACCCGAACAGCCCCCAAGCCGTGCCCTGCAGCCGCGGGTCGGCGTCCTCCGCGTCCTCGGAGTAGTTGGCCATCCAGGGTGCGTACGCCACGCCGAGCGAGCCGCCGAGCAGCGCGCCCACCAGCATGAGTGTGCCCGTCGAGACGCTTTCCTGCCCGAGCGAGACGGCGAGGTAGGCGGTGACGAGCACCGCGGCGATCGTGCCGCCCAGTGAGAACGGCTTGCGCAGCTGTGTGCGGTCCGAGAGGCGTCCGGTGATGATCAGTGTGATCAGGTTCAGGCTCCAGAACGCCGCCATGATGGTGGACGCCTGAGCGGTGCTGATGCCGAGCGCCCCGACGAGCATCGTCTGCCCGAACAACGACAGCGTGAGGTAGAGCACCAGCCAGAGCGAGATCCCCACCACGTGCGCCCAGATGTTGCGCCTGGCGAACAGCGAGCGGAGGCGGGCCGGCTGGCTCAGGTCGACCACCTGGGTGGCGGCCTGTTCGGTGTGCTGGATCCTGGCCCGCAGCTCGGGGGAGAGGTCGGCGATGTTGAAGGCGATGACGAACGAGATCACCAGCGAGAAGCAGCCCATGATGACGAACTGCGAGCGCCACGAATCGTGGAAGATCGGCAGCGTCCAGCCCGCGATGGCCGCGGCCAGGAAGTTGGCGCCGACCGGTCCCCAGGTCCAGAAGCCGAACGCCTGCGCCCGGCCGAGCCGCGGTGAGAAGTCGCGTACCAGGGGCGCGGTGCTGGCCATGGCCACGCCGTCCACGAACGCCAGCAGGATGCGGGCGAGCAGCAGGTCGCGCGGGCTGTGCACGAGCGTCATGACGAAGCAGCACACGGCGGTGAGCATCATCAGGGGAACCAGCAGTCGCACCCGGCCGAGCCGGTCGGTGAGCCGTCCGCCCAGGATGGAGGCGATCGCACCGGCGATGGCGGCGGCGCCCGACACGGCGCCGTAGGTGGCCAGCGTCATGTGCAGGTCCTTGAGCAGCAGCGGGACCACCGGCGCGATCTGCGCCTCGTAGGACCCGATGAGGATGGCGAGCACGGCCATCGTGAGGATTTTCATGCGCCGGGCGCCGGTGGGGTACTCGTCGAGTTCGCGGACGTAGGACAGTCTCATGACTCGCCTCTCTCGTCGTACAGGCCCCCGTCATGAGTTCTAGAAGGTAGCTCTAGAATTCATTTCTGAAATGCTGCTCCTCACAACGCCCCACGTCAAGAGTGCGGGACGCTCCGCTAAGATCTAGAATCGAATTCTAGGAAGGGAGTCAGTGTGGACCTGGAACTGGACGGGCTAGAGGTGACCTTCGATCACACGGCCGTGGCGGCGCCGCGTATCCGGGACCTGCTGCCGATCTATCGCGACCTGCTCGGGGGCCGTCACCTGGGCGGCGGTGGCGATAACCGTTCGAGCGGCTACCGCACTCTGCAGCTCACCTATGAGGGCGGCGGCAAGGTCGAGCTGATGGAGCCGCTGGCCGGTTCGGACTTCTTCGACAGCTTCTTCGAGCCGACCCGCGGCAGAGGCGGTGTCCACCACCTGAACTTCCACGTCAACGACCTCGACGCCGCCGTGGCCAGGCTGACCGAGCGCGGCTACCGGCTCCACGGCCTGAACGTCCGGGACCAGCGCTGGCGTGAGGTGTTCCTGCATCCCAAGGAGGCGCACGGCGTGCTGATCCAGCTGGCCCAGGCGGGTCCCCGTGGCACGGAGCACCGGCCGTCGCTGGACGACGTACTTGACGGCCGTGGCCGCAACGGCAACGGAATCCCCAGCCCTTGAGGTTCGCCCGAATCCAAATCTAGAGTGTCATTCTAGAACTAGATTGGGGAGGCTGATGAAGCCCGCACCGAGGCCCACACCGGAGACGCAGCCCTTCTGGGACGGCACGGCGGCCGGAGAGCTCAGGATCCAGCGCTGCCGGGCGTGCGCGCGGCACTACTTCTATCCACGCCCCGACTGTCCGCACTGCGGCTCCGCCGACGTGGACTGGGTGCGGGCCAGTGGCCGCGCGACCCTGTACTCGTACGTGATCAACCACCGTCCCGCGCCCGGCTTCGAGGACGACGGTCCGTACGCGATCGCCGTCGTGGAGCTGGCGGAAGGGGTACGCATGATGACGAACATCGTCGGCGTCGAGATCGTCCCCGAGAACCTGCCGCTCGACCTGAGCCTCCGCGTGGTCTTCGAGCGGCGCGGCGACGTGTGCGTGCCGCTCTTCGAGCCGGCTGAAGAGACCGGCCGGAGCGATCGTGAAGAGGCCGGTCGGAGCGACCTTGGAGGGACCGGCCGGAGCGATTCTGAAGCGACCGGTCGGAGCGACCCTGAAGCGACCGGCCGTAGCCACTCTGGAGCCACCGCATGAATCCGGCTGGAGCCACCGCATGAACATCGTGATCGCCGGCGCGGCCGAGACCGACGAGGTGGGCCGCCTGCCGTACCACTCGACCATGGGGCTGCACCTGGAGGCCGCGCGCAACGCGCTCGCCGACGCGGGGATGACCAAGGACGACATCGACGGCCTCGCCACCGTGGGCACGCCGGGGCCGGTACAGATCGCCCACGCGCTCGGCGTCACCCCCGCCTGGCTCGACGGGACCGGCGTGGGCGGGTCGTCGTTCCTCTTCCATGTACGGCATGCGGCCGCGGCGATCCGCGCCGGGCTCTGCCACACCGTGTTGATCACCCATGGTGAGTCGGGACGGTCCCGGGTCGGCGCGGCGCGGTTCGGGATGGGGGCCGACTCGCTGCTGGGGCAGTTCGAGCTGCCGTACGGGGTGGCGGGGCCGCCGACGCTGTTCACGCTGACGGCGCTGCGGTACATGAAGGAGACCGGGCTCACGCACGAGCAGCTCGCCGAGGTGGCGGTCGCGCAGCGGCGGTGGGCACACCTCAATCCGCGCGCGATGTACCGGGAGCTGATCACGGTCGAGGACGTGCTGGCGTCTCGGCTGGTGGCCTACCCGTTCCACCTGCTGGAATGCTGTCTGGTGACGGACGGGGGCGGCGCGCTGATCGTCACCTCCGAGGATCGGGCCAGGCGTGAGCCGGTCCACCTACTCGGCTCGGGTGAGGCGGCCGACTCGCCGATCATCTCGCAGATGGAGGACTTCACCTCGTCCAAGGCGTTCCGGCTGTCGGGGGAGTCGGCCTTCGCCGAGGCCAAGATCTCGCATGAGGACGTGGACCATGTGATGGTGTACGACGCGTTCGCGCACGTGCCGATCTACGGGCTGGAGGATCTGGGCTTCGTCGGACGGGGGGAGGCGGGGGCGTTCATCGCCGAAGGGCACACGTCGCCGGGCGGTCGGCTGCCGCTCAACACCAACGGGGGCGGGCTCTCGTACACGCATACCGGGATGTACGGGATGTTCGCCATCCAGGAGGCGGTCCGGCAGCTCCGCGGGGAGGCCGCCGCCCAGGTGCCGGGGGTGGAGGTGAGCGTGGTGCTGGGCAACGGCGGCATGTTCGCCACCGCCGCCACCTTGGTCCTGTCGAACCGGCTGCCATGACCGACCCGGCCCTGCCGAACCGGCCTCCGTGACGGACATCCGTAGTCCCGTCCGGCTGCCATGACGGACGTTCGCGGTCCCGCCCGGCTGCCATGACGGACGCCTGCCGTCCCGTCAGGTGCGCCATGTCACCAGCGCGTCCAGAGCCTCCACATGGGATCCCCTGACCAGCAGCGGGTTGATCTCCAGCGACTCCAGGCGGTCCCCCAGTGACTCCGCGAACGCCGCCACCCGCGCCACCACCTCGGCCACCGCGTCGAGGTCGGCGGGCTCACCACCCCTCACGCCTCGCAGTAACGCGGCCCCGCGCAGTTCCGTCAGCGCCTCCCGCACCGAACGGGCGTCCACCGGCAGGATCCGCAGGGCAGTGTCACGCAGCACCTCCACCCAGATCCCGCCCAGTCCCACAGCCAGAGTGAGGCCCCAGGCGGGATCCCGCACGACGCCCACCAGCAGCTCCACCCCGCCGTCGCGCTGGGGCTGCACCAGGGCGGCCGTCTCCCCCGCCAGCGCGGCGACCACGTCGCGGTACGCCTGCCGTACCTCGTCGGGAGAGGAGAGCCCCAGCCGTACGCCGCCCAGGTCGCTCTTGTGGCCCAAGCCCTCGGCGGCGGTCTTGAGCACCACCGGGAACCCGAACCGCTCCGCCGCCGCGACCGCCGCCACCTCATCGCCCACCAGCTCCGACGGCACGACAGGCACCCCAGCCGAAGCCAGCAGCGCAGCGGCGCGATGCTCCCCCCACACCCCGGCAGCCCCGACCAAGGCCGCCTCCTCACTTGCGAGGGCAGCCGCTCCGCCCAAGGCCGGGTCGGCGAGGGCGCGGGTGTGGGCCGCCGACCAGCGGACGGCCGCGCCGATCGCCGACATCCCGTGCTCGATCCCGCCCACCACGTACGGAAACCCGGTCTCCTCCTGCACCGCCCGGCCGAACTCCGTCACATCCGTCAGCACGTTGCTCACCACGACGACCGGCACCGGCGACTCGGCGATCCGCCGGGCGCTGGCCGCGTACAGGGCGAAGGCCGGAGCGGGGTCGGGCGGTGCGACCCGAGGCGGCTCCGACAGCAGCATGACCAGATCGATCCCCGGATCGGCGGTCACCGCTTCCAGCGCCCGGCCCAGCAGCGTCCGGTCGATCAGCACATAACCGGTCACGTCGAGCGGGTTCTGCACGGTGCCGAAGGACGGGACGATCTCCGCCAGCCGCGCCACCGTCGACGGCGCGAACGGCGGCAGCTCCAGACCCTCGTCCTCGGCCCGGTCGGCGATGATCTCCGACGCGCCGCCCGACGGCGTGACGACGCCGACGCGCCGCCCGGGCAGCGGTCCCACGGAGGCGAGCAGCCCCGCCGTGATGACCAGGTCCTCCAGAGACCGGACCCTGATCACGCCGAGCTGCCGCAGCGCCGCGTCGATGACGTCGTCGTCCCCCACCAGCGCGCCGGTGTGGGCCTGCGCCGTGTGGGAGGCGAGCCTGCTGCGGCCGATCTTCAGCGCCACGATCGGCTTGCCCGCCAGCAGCGCCCGCCTGGCGACGCGGGAGAACTCGGCCGGATCCCGGATCGTCTCCAGGAACAGCGCGATCACCTTGGTGGCGGGATCATCCACGAGATGGTCGACCACGTCGGTGACGCTCACGACCGACTCGTTGCCCATCGAGGTCAGCAGGCTGATGCCGACGTTGCGGGCCTGCGCGAAGCCGAGCACGGAGCTGGCCAGCGCGCCGCTCTGCAGCACCACGCCCACCGATCCGCGCAGCAGCGGCTGGGGGATGGGCAGTCCGTACGGGGTGATGCCGGCGGCGGCGTTGATGTAGCCGTTCCCGTTCGGCCCCAGGATCGTCAGATCATTTTCCTCAGCAAAAGCCGAAATTTCCGACTCTAGCCGCGCACCCTCAGGCCCCGCCTCCCCGAAGCCCGCCGTCAGGATCACGTAACACCGGATCCCCAGCTTGGCCCCCTCCCGCAGCACCCCCAGCACCGCGCCCGTCGGCACCATGACGTAGGCCAGGTCGACCGGCGCCGGAACCTCGGCCAGACTCCGGTGGGCGGGCTCGCCGTGCACGGTCCCGCCACGCGGATTGACCAGGTACACGGGCCCGGCGAAACCGTACGTACGCAGGTTGAGCAGCGTGCTGATCGACCACCCCGACTTGTCGGTGGCGCCGACCAGCGCGATGGATCCCGGGTTGAACAGCGCCTCGACCGACATATCACTCCCCAATGGTGCCCAAGCGGGCGTGTCCCTTGATCAGATTGCGGGCGATCGTACGGCGCTGGATCTCGTCGGTGCCCTCGAAGATGCGCAGCAGGCGCAGCTCGCGATACCAGCGTTCGATCGGCAGCTCCTTGGTGTAGCCCATGCCGCCGTGGATCTGCAGCACCCGGTCCACGACCTGGTTGGCCATGACCGCGCCGTTGAGCTTGGCGATCGACGCTGCGTGCCGGGCGTCCAGGCCCTCCTGCACCCGCCAGGCCGCGTACAGGGTCAGCCACTTGGCCGCCTCGATCTCCACCTGCGAGTCGGCGATCATCCACTGGATCGCCTGGTACTCGGAGATCGTCTGCCCCATCGACTTGCGGATCTTGGCGTAGTCGATGGCCATGCCCAGCATGCGCTCGGCCGAGCCGATGGCCCGCGCCGGGATCATGTAGCGGCCCTGGCCGATCCACTGCATGGCCAGCTCAAAGCCCTTGCCCAGCTCGCCGAGGATGTTCTCCTCGGGCACCCGCACGTCCTGGAACACCAGCGACGCCGGACCCCATTCGCCCATGGTCGGGATCGGCTCGGACGTCCAGCCCATGTCGCGGTCGACCAGGAAACAGGTCACGCCGTACGGCTCGGCCACGGCGAACACCATGACGAAGTCGGCCTCGCTGCCGCCGGTGATGAACGTCTTCTCGCCGTTGATGATCCACTCGGCGCCGTCACGGACCGCGCGGGTACGGATGTTGCGCGCGTCGGAACCCGCGCCCGGCTCGGTGATCGCGAAGCAGGAGCGGCGCTCGCCCTCGATCGTCGGGAGCAGGTACCGCGCCTGCTGCTCGGGGGTGCCCGCGTAGAGGATGTTGTCGGCGCTGCCGCCGAACATGAACGGGACGAAGGTCCGGCCCAGCTCCATGACGATGATCGCGGACATGACCGGGCCCAGCGCGGCGCCGCCGTACTCCTCGGGGGTGTTGATCCCCCAGAAGCCCATCTTCCTCGCCCTGGCCCGCAGGTCGCGCAGGACCTCCGGGGCGAGCGCCGGGCGGCCCTCGCGCTCGTTGCGCAGGACCTCCGGCTCCAGCGGCATGATCTCCTTCTCGACGAAGGAGCGCACGGTGTCGCGGATCTGACGCTCCTCGGCGCTGAGCGAGAAGTCCATGACCGCCTCCCCAATTTCTAGAACGTTCCTCTAGGAAGCCAGCCGGGACGCGTTCCTGTCAAGAATCAAATTCTAGAATTCGCCCCGGTACGATAGGACCCATGGCACGGAAGTCGTCGTGGGAGTGGAGCCGTACGGCCCAGACCCGCCAGAGCATGCTGACCGCGGCTCGCGAGGTCTTCAGCGAGCACGGTTTCGCCGAGGCGAACGTCTCCGAGGTCGTGGCCCGCGCCGGCTCCAGCGTCGGCAGCCTCTACCACCACTTCGGCGGCAAGAC
This sequence comes from Nonomuraea sp. NPDC049028, assembly GCF_043197735.1. NCBI lineage: Bacteria > Bacillati > Actinomycetota > Actinomycetes > Streptosporangiales > Streptosporangiaceae > Nonomuraea > Nonomuraea sp. NPDC049028. The sequence goes on along the minus strand of NZ_JBICTR010000003.1, from coordinate 85,254 downwards.
CGAGCTGTTCCTCGCGCTCTACGAGGACCACCAGGCGGCGCACGAGGAGGCCGCGGCCGCCAGCGTGTCGCGGGCCAAGCAGGCGGGCGTCCACGACCCCGTCGAGCTGCTCATCGCCGGGGCGCGGGCCTACCTCGCGGGCGCGTGGGAGCGGCGCGACCTGGTCCGGCTGTTCATCGACGGCGACGGACCGCCGGGCTTCGAGCTGGTCCGCCGCACCCGGGGCCGGGAGTGGGTACGCCAGAACGCCGTGCTGCTCGGCGCGGGCGCCGACCCGCTCGACCGGTTCACCGTCGCCGCGCTGACCAGCATCATCGGCGAGGCGGCCCGCGAGGTCGCCACCAGCGACACCGAGGACGCCGCCCGCGAGGTGATCGAGGCGGCGATGACGCTGATCCGCCGCCTCGACCCACTCAGGGTCCTGGCAGAGGGCTGATCACCCCGACCACACGCGGCGCACCACGTTCAGCTCTCCCGCCAAGAGATCGGTCAGCTCTCCCGTCCAGGGATCTGGCCGTTGGTCAGCGCGTTGGGCGCGGCCTTGTCGACCAGGGCGGGGATGACCGCGCCCAGCTCGGCCGGGTCCCACCGGCCACCCTTGTCGACGGCCGGACCGGCGTGCCAGCCCTCGGCCACGCTGATCACCCCCGCCCGTACGTTGAACACCCGCCCGGTGACGCCCCTGGCCTCGGCGCTGGACAGCCAGACCACCAGCGGCGCGATGTCGTCGGGGTCGGCGCCCGATGAGCCGGCGCCGGTCGGGACGAGGTTCTCCGTCATACGGGTGAGCGCCGCCGGGGCGATCGCGTTCACGGTCACGCCGTAACGCTCCAGCTCCTTGGCCGCGATGACCGTCAGGCCCGCGATGCCCGCCTTCGCGGCGCCGTAGTTGCCCTGCCCAGGATTGCCGTAGATGCCGGAGGACGAGGTGGTGTTGATGATCCGCGCGTCCACCCGCTCCCCGGCCTTCGCCTTGGCCCGCCAGTAGGCCGCCGCGTGCCGCAGCGGCGCGAACGTCCCGCGCAGGTGCACCCTGATGACCGCGTCCCACTCCTCGGCCGTCATGTTGACCAGCATCCGGTCACGCAGGATGCCCGCGTTGTTGACCAGTACGTGCAGGTCGCCGAAGTGGTCGACGGCCGCCTGGATCAGCCGGGCCGCCCCGTCGAAGTCGGAGACGTCCTCGCCGTTGACGATCGCCTCCCCGCCCAGCGCCTCGATCTCCTCGACCACCGCGGCGGCGGCGTCCGACGAGCCCGTGCCGTCGACCTCCGCGCCCAGGTCGTTGACCACGACCTTCGCGCCCTGCCGGGCGAACTCGAGCGCGTGACCGCGCCCGATGCCCCTGGCCGCGCCCGTGACGATCACCACGCGACCCTCGACGATCCCGCTCATGTCGCACCTCCTTGACTACCTGCCGATGCGAACTAGATTCTAGTATTGAAATCTAGAAAGGACAGGCCCCGTGGTGACGGTAGTCGAGGAACGGGAGCAGGTCCGGTACGCCTGGCGCACCCTGTCGGTGGTGAGCCTGGCCAGCGTCCTCACCGGGCTCGGCGGCAGCGCGATCAACGTCGCCCTGCCCGAGATCGCCAGGAGCACCCACGCCGACGCCACGGCCGCGAGCTGGATCCTGCTCGGCTTCCAGCTGACCAACACCGTGCTCATGGTGGTCTTCGGCCGGTTGGCGGACATGTTCGGGCGGCGCATGCTCTACCTCTGCGGGCTGGGCACCTACACGCTCGCGGCGCTGCTGGCCGGGCTGTCGCCGGACGCCTGGACGATCGTCGCTCTGCGGGTGTTACAGGCCGCCGGCGCCGCCATGCTGATGACCAACAGCGCCGCCCTGGTCACGGACGCCTTCCCCCGCGCGCGGCTCGGCGAGGGGATGGGCGTCTATGTCGCCTCGTTCTCGATCGCCCAGCTCGCCGGGCCCACGCTCGGCGGCTTCCTGGCCGAGCAGCTCGGCTGGCGCTGGGTGTTCTGGTACAACGTGCCGCTCGGGCTGGCCTGCCTGGTGTGGGGCGCGATCGTGCTGCGACGGGTCGAGCCCGCCGGGCGTGATCGCGGTCTCGACCTGCCGGGCAACGTGCTCGTCCTGGTCACCCTGGGCGGGTTGCTGCTGGCGCTGTCGGAGGTGACCAGGCTCGGCTGGGGCCACCCGCTGATCCTCGCCGGGCTGGCCGCCTTCGTACTGGGGTTGCCGCTGTTCGTGGTCAGGGAGCTCAGGGCCGCCCATCCGGTCGTGGACATCGGCCTGTTCGGGGATCGCGGCTTCGCCTTCGGCACGCTGGCGTCGTTCCTCAACTCCGTCGCCCGCGTGGGGCTGGTGTTCCTCGTCGCGCTCTACTTCCAAGCCGTGCGCGGCGACGACCCGGTGCGCGCTGGGCTGAAGGTGCTGCCGCTGGCCGCCGCGGGGATGATCGGCTCGGCGGGCTCGGGCCTGCTGCAGCGCCGAATGAGCCCGCGCACGCTCGCGGTCGCCGGGGCCGCCACGACCACCGCCGGGCTGTCGCTCCTGCTCTGCACGATCTCGTCGAGCGTCCCGTACGCCACCGTCGCGTTCGCGCTGGTGCTCATCGGACTCGGCTCCGGGGTGTTCCTGCCCTCCAACACCACCGCGATCCTGGACGGCCTGCCCTCGAACCGGCTGGGCATCGTCAACGCGATGCGGCTCATGCTCCAGAACACCGGCGTGGTCGTGGGCACCGCGCTGACGCTGTCCATCATCACCGCGCCGCTGCCCGCCGCGCTGCACGACCGGGTCTTCGCCGGCACGCTCTCGCGGGTCTCCGGCCTCGCGGTCGAGCAGCTGGTCACCGGCTACCGATGGGCGCTCGGGTGCACGGTCGCGATCTCGGTCCTGACCGTTCTGGCCTGTACGGCCCGGCGCAAGGCCACCTGACCGGGGCGGGTACGGTGGCCTGCGTGGTTGAACAATCCCTCGCCCAGCGGCATATCTTCCCCCGAATGGTGAGATTTGCGGACATCGACTCACTTGGGCATGTGAACAACGTCCGCTTCTTCGACTATCTGGAGGACGCCCGGCTGGGGATGCTCCACATCGATCCGTACAAGGCGGGTGACGCCCCCTTCAAAGGCCTCGTCGTCTCCCGGCACGAGATCGACTACCTGCGCCCGCTCGGCTTCCGCCCCGAGCCGGTCCGGGTGGAGACCTGGGTGACCGAGATCAGGCCGGTCCGGTTCACGCTGGAGTACGAGATCCGCGACGACGAGGAGCTGTTCGTCCGGGCCACCTCGGTGATCGTCGCCTACGACGTCGAACGTGCCGCGCCCCGCAGGCTCACCTCCGACGAACTCGGCTACCTGCGGCGGTTCATGTCGGCATGAAGCGCTGGCTGATGCTTGGTCTGGGGGTCAACGCGCACGCCTGCGTCACGCTGGGGCTGTTCGGGCTGCCGCTCGTCATGCCGGATATCCAGCGATATTTCGGTGTCTCGCTGCCGGTGGCCGGAGTCATCGGCAACGCTCCCGGTTTCGGCATCCTGCTGTCCCTGGTCGCCTGGGGCATGCTGGCCGACCGGCGGGGCGAGCGGCTGGTGCTCGGCGTCGGCGTCGGGCTGGCCGCCGTACTGTTCGCCGCCCTGGCCTTCGTGACCGAGATCTGGGCGGTGGTCCCGCTGCTCGCCCTGGCCGGGGCCATGGGGTCGGCGGCCATGGTCGGCGGCGGCCGGATCGTGCTGCGCTGGTTCGAGCCGCCGGAGCGCGGCGTCGCGATGGGGCTGCGCCAGGTCTCCTACACCCTCGGCATGGCCGTGGCCGCGTTCGTCCTGCCGCCGATCGCGCGGGCCCACGGGATCTCGGGCGTGTTCATCGTCTGCGCCGGAGTCAGCCTGCTCGCCGCCGTCCTGGCCGCCCTCTTCCTGGCCGAGCCGCCGCACGCGATCTCGGGCGCTCGTACGGCACCGGCCGCCTCGCCGTACCGGCAGCTCGCGCTCTGGCGGGTGCACGCGACCAGCGCGCTGCACGTGGTGCCGCAGATCGTCGTCAGCACGTACGGCGTGGCCTGCCTGGTCGGCGTCTACGGCTGGGACGGCGTACGGGCGGGACAGCTCTTCGGCGTGGCGGCGATCGGCGGCGCGGCGGTGCGTATCGCGGTCGGCCGCTGGTCCGACCGGAGCGGCCTGCGGATGGCGCCGCTGCGGCTGCTGACGTTCGGCTCGCTGGCCGTGCTGGCCCTGCTGGTGCTGGGCGCGGTCACCAAGTCGTGGCTCGGCCCGGCCATGCTGGCGCTGGCCGCGGTGATCACCGTGGCGGGGAACGGGCTCGCCTACCTCTCGGCGGGCGAGCTCGCCGGCCCCGGATGGGCGGGGCGGGTGCTGGGCACCCACAACACCATCCAGAACGTCGTCTCCCTGGCCGTCACGCCGCTGGCCGGGCTGCTGATCACGGCCACGGGCTACTGGGCCGGGTTCGCGGCGGGGCTGGCGTGCGCGCTGATCTCGCTGCCCGTCATCCCCACGCGCGGCGAGCGGCACGCCACCGCGGAACCGGAGGAGGCCCGCCCGTCAGGCTGACGCACGCAGCCAGACGGCGGTGTCGGGCGGCAGCAGGTCGCCGTCGAGCGGCCCGCTGGGCAGCAGGACGCCGTCGTGTGACGGCAGCCGCACCGGCTCGGTGCCGCAGTTGAGTGCGCAGATCAAGGACCCGCGGGTGAAGAAGAGCGCGCCTTCGGGGGAGTCCAGCCACTCCAGCGTGTAGGGCAGCGATCCCACCAGCTCACGGCGGCAGGCCAGGGCCCGGCGGTAGAAGGACAGCGTCGATCCAGGATCGGCGGCCTGGGCCGCCGCGCTGAGTGCCCCGAACGCGGCCGGCTGCGGCAGCCACGGCGCCACCCCGTCGGGCGAGAACCCGTACGACCCGCCGTCGGCCGACCACGGCAGCGGCACCCGGCAGCCGTCGCGGCCGGCCACTTCCCCCTTCGACTGGATGAAGACCGGGTCCTGCCGCGCCTCCGGGGGAAGATCCTTCACCTCAGGGAGGCCAAGTTCCTCCCCCTGGTAGAGATATGCCGACCCGGGGAGGGCCAGCATCGTGAGCAACGCCGCCTTGGCCCGCATCAGACCCGTGCCCGGATCGGCGGTGTCGTAGCGGGTGCGGTGCCGTACGACATCGTGGTTGGACAGCACCCACGTGGCGAACGGGACCGCGGCCAGCGTGTCGTCGATGACCTTCTTGAACGCGGTCGCCGACCACGGCGCCTGCAGCCAGGCGAAGTTGAAGCTCTGCTGCAACTCGTCGGGGCGCACGTAGAGCGCCAGATCCTCGGGGCTGTCCGTCCACACCTCGCCCACCGCCATGCGCTCGCCGGGATAGCCGTCGAGCAGCTTGCGCCAGGACCGATAGACCTCGTGCACCTCCGGCTGGCCCCAGATCGGGGAGACCGACTTGAACGACTGGTCCTGGATGTCGGGCAGCCCCCACGCCTTGTACAGGCCCATCGCCACGTCGATGCGGAACCCGTCGACGCCCCGGTCCAGCCAGAACCGCAGGATGTCGAGGAACTCCCGGTGGATCTCGGGGTTGCGCCAGTTGAAGTCCGGCTGGGCGGGGGCGAACAGATGCAGGTAATACTGCCCGTCCGGCAGCCTCGTCCAGGCCGGGCCGCCGAAGGTGGACTGCCAGTTGTTCGGCTCGGCGCGGAAGAGGTAGCGGTCGCGGTGCTCGCCGCGCAGCGCGGCCTGGAACCAGGGGTGCTCCGAGGAGCTGTGGTTGGGCACCACGTCCACGAGGACCCTCAGCCCGAGCCGGTGCGCGTCGGCGACCAGCGACTCGAAGTCGTCCAGCGTCCCGAACAGCGGGTCGACGCCGCGGTAGTCGGCCACGTCGTAGCCGCCGTCGGCCATCGGCGAGGGATAGAAGGGGGTCAGCCAGATCGCGTCGACCCCGAGCTCCGCCAGGTAGGGCAGCCGCTCACGCACTCCGGCCAGATCGCCGACGCCGTCTCCTGAGGCGTCGGCGAAGCTGCGAACATAGATCTCGTAGACGACGGCATCACGCCACCAGGGGATGTCCATGGGGCGGTCATGCCCGCTATGTCGGAGAGTTCACCATGCTGTGCGCCGCGTAGACCAGGTAGTCCCAGAGCTTGGTCTCCTGCTCCTGCGGCAACTCCAGCGACTCGACCGCGTCGCGCATGTGCCGCAGCCAGGCGTCGCGCTCGGCCTCGCCGATGACGAACGGGTTGTGCCGCATCCGCAGCCGCGGGTGCCCGCGCTCCTGGCTGTAGGTGGTGGGGCCGCCCCAATATTGAATGAGGAACCCCCGCAACCGGTCTTCGGCCCCGGTGAGGTCTTCCTCCGGGTAGAGCGGGAGCAGCAGCGGATCCTGCGCGATCCCCTCATAGAAGCGGTGTACGAGTCGCCGGAAGGTCTCCTCGCCGCCGACGGCCTCGTAAAAGGAGGTTTCAGTCACCGTACAAGCCTATGCGGTGGCGACCATGGGGATGCCCGCGGCGTCGAGCGCGGACTTGACCTGGAGCCTGAGCTCCCGCGCGACCTGCGCCTGCTTGGACGGCAGCGTCTTCGCGGAGATCCGGAACACCACCGAGCTGTCGGACAGCTGCTCCACGCCGAACACGGAGGGCTCCTCCACGATGAGCGTCTCGCGGAAGTCGGTGTCGGCCCAGATCTCCTCGGCCACGTGCTCCAGTATGGCTCTAACGGTGGTGACGTCGGTGTTCCAGGCGACGGGGACGTCGAGGTAGGCCCGCGACCAGCCCTGTGACTCGTTGCCGATGCGGGTGATGGTGCCGTTGCGGATGTACCAGACGCGGCCGTCGGCGTCACGCAGCCTGGTGACGCGCAGGGTGACCGCCTCGACGGTGCCGACCGCGGCGCCCGAGTCGATCACGTCGCCCACGCCGTACTGGTCTTCCAGCAGCATGAACATGCCCGCGATGAAGTCCTTGACCAGCTCCTGCGCGCCGAAGCCGATCGCCACGCCGAGGATGCCGACGCTGGTGAGCAGGGGAGCGATGGGGATCGTCAGCCGGTCGAGCACGGTCAGCACGGCGGTGCCCATGATGACGATCGAGGCGATGTGCTGCAGCACCGAGCCCATCGTCTCGGCGCGTTGCTTGCGGCGCTCGTGGAGCAGGGCGTCGATGCCCTCGGTCGCGGCGCCGGACCTGCGGAACCGGCCGGTGATCGAGCCGCCGGTGGCGGCGCGGCTGACCACCCGGGTGATCAGGCGCTTGGCGATGTTCCGCACGACGAGGGCGAGCACCAGGATCAGGATGACCGTGATGAGCGTGGCGATGAGCGGGGCGAGGAAACCTACAGGCAGCGAGGCTTGCAGGAACCCGCACAGGAACGTGTCCTTCTCACAGGCCGCACCCACATCGCTGATCATCTTCGACGGGTCCAGGGGACTCGGCGGAGGAGTAGTAGGCGTTGCCAGCAGGAACACTGGTTGGGTCCCCTTCCGGAAGCGGTTCGGTCGACGGACTTTTCGAGCGGAACGCTCAAAAAGATACCGCCGACCGAACCGGCCGCAGTCACATCACGCCGGGGAAGACGGGGACATCAGGCCTCTTGGGCCGCGGAGGGCGAGGCCTGACGCTCCGGTGACGTACGGCTCGGCTGGGACACACACCCGGAAGCATGTCCCAAGCCGTTTCCGGGAGGGGTCCCCCGAACACCCTCCAGGCGGACCTGGAGGGCATCTCCTGTGTACGGCTGGCTGGCCGTACAAGCACGAGTCCCGCGAGAAGCGGAACCGGCGGGATGGCCAGAGCCCCTGCCGTGTGCAGGAGACCCTCCGCACCGACCACCCCGCCGGCTCCGAGAAGCCGCCATGGATGCGGTGAGCCGTGGTGGCTGCGCTCCACCCGGACCACCGCGTCATCATTCCCCCACGGCGGCGAGTACGCGTGCGACCTTGGTCGCCGCACCAGCCGGGTCGTCGGCCGTATGCATGCGCTCACCCCAGGACCAGCAGTACCACCAGTCCGGAAGCTCGGCGACCGCAGTGGGCCGGCAGGTGACGCTCTCGGTCAGGCTGGTCGCGTTCGGGTTGATCACCCGGACGAACACCCGCCCGTTCTGGGTCCGAACTACTCGTGCGAGCAACCCGCGAGCGTCGAGTTCTGACACCAAACGCTCCAGGTGCCCGAAGTTGTCGTCCCCCACCTTTCGTCCCTCCCTTGAATCGTTGCTGGTGGGCCAAAGATGACTCAAGTCAACGGACTGCGCAACGCGAGGTTTCTGCTCACGGGGCGCCGGTTCTCACTCATAGGTGATAAGAAACAGTCCGCCGGAGGACGATCCTTAACCGGAACCTCCAAGAAGGCGTTTCCAACCCCTCATCAATGCGCCATAGTCATTGGTAGGCGCAGCGCGACGTTAACGCTACGCTCAGTTAGCAGTTTCGGACCGACGGGACTTGCGTGAGAGGGGCCGGGATGTCCGGCAGGCAGCACAGAGAGACGGAGATGGCGCGGCGGATCCGGGCCAGAGGGCTCGCCACCGGGCGCACCTCCGCTCAGATCGCTGAGGAGATCCACGAGCACTGTGGGCCCCAGTTCGGCACGACCAGGATCAAGGGACATCGCCTCTCGTACGGCATCGCCTTGGCCGACGTCATCGAGCAGGTCAGAGCCCTGTTCGAGCGCGACGGCAAGACTCAGCCCGGCATCGGCGAAACCCTGCTGTCCGCCTACGAGAGCGGGCTCAAGCGGCCGGGCCCCGAATATCTCCACTACCTCTGCACGGTCTACCGGGTCGAGCCGGGCGCGCTCGGTTACGAAGGGCCGTGCATCTGTGGCCACGGCCACCGGATGCCCGGGGTGGTCGCCGCCGACCTCAAGGAGCGACTCCCTGCCGCGAGCCCGCAGCGCGAGCTGTTGATGCCGCCGGAGAAGACGACGCCGGCCCCCTCCGATGAGGAGGACGAGAACATCCTGCGCCGCACGCTGCTGAACATGCTGTCCAACGGCCCCCAGGCAGGCAGGTTCGAGGGCCCGGTGCTGGGCGCCTGCGAGGGCATCAGACGGCGGATGGACGCCATGCTGGTGTCGGCCACCGTCTCTCCCGCCATGCTCGATCAGTGGGAGGAGGCCACGCTGGCCTTCGGGCGCCAATACACCACCACCGCGCCGCTACGGCTGCTGTGCGACGTGCTGCTCGAACTCAGCTCCGTCCACAGCGCCATGTCCTGCCGCCAGCCCATCGACCTGCAGGAGCGCCTGTGCCGCATGGCCGCGCAGCTGTCCGGGCTGAGCGGCATGATCATGATCAACCTCGGCGACCACCGGCTGGCCCGCTCCTTCTTCCGCACCGGCCGCACGGCCGCCGACGAGACCGGCGACCGCGCGCTGCGCGCCTGGGTGACGGCTCGTGAGGCGCTCGTCCCGCTCTACTACGGCGACGCCCGCGAGGCGCTCAACCTGGCCAAGAAGAGCCGCGACCTGGCCGGCCAGACACCGTGCGCCGCGCAGGCGATGGCGCCGGTCGTCGAGGCCCGCGCGCTGGCGATGATCTCGGGCGTCGACAGTAAGAAGGAGGTCGTCGACCAGGCCAAACGCGCTCTGGCGCGGGCCAGGAACGCTTTCTCGCACATGAAATCGCACGAGCGTGAGGACATGGCCTTCGGTTACACCGAACGGCAGCTCTACTTCTACCAGGGCGACGTGCTCACGAAGCTCGGACAGACCCTCGAAGCCGAGGTGGTGCTCGACCAGGCACTCGACAAATACCAAGATCACATCATCGACCAGACGCTGATCAGGCTGGACCGCGCACAGTGCCGCCTGATCGAGGGGGACATCGATGAGGCCATCGCCATGGGCAAGGAGGCGATGCGCCTGCTCGGCCCCGAATACCGCACCGATTTCATCATGCGCCCGGCTGTTGCGCTCGCACAGGCGATCAAGGCGCGCGACGCGAATCATCCCGACCTGGCCGTGTTCCTGGAGGAACTGCGTCCTTCTGAGCTGGCCACCGGGGAAGGGAGTGCATGAAGCTGAAGATCCGACGTTATCGTTGGTCTGACCTCGACACCATCCTCGCCCTGCACCGGATCTGCCTCGCCGAGGTGGGACTGGCGCCGGGCGACGGTGTTTACTACGACGACGACTTCCCTCGCATCCAGGAGCTCTATCTGGCGTGCGGCGGTGACTTCCTCGTCGGCGAGCTCGGCTCGCGGGTCGTGGCCATGGGCGGCCTGAGACCCATCGACTCGCAGACGGCCGAGGTGTGCCGGTTGCGGGTCCATCCGGGCTTCCAGCGGCGCGGGTTCGGCGCCACCATGCTGCGAGCCTTGGAGGAACGGGCGGTGGAGCTGGGATTCCACCACGTCCGCGGAGACACGACCCTCAACCAGGGGGCCGCCCTGGCGCTGTATGAGCGCCACGGCTGGCGGGAGATCGCCCGGCGGCAGGTCGGCGACCTCGTCGTCGTCTATGGCGAGAAGAGCCTGGTGCCGGAGGAGGGTGACCGCCGGCGGGTCGTCGAGTCGGCCGACGCGCTCGAATCGTAGTGCCATAACCCTGTGCCTGCCCGGGCCGAAGTGCGCGGGCAGGCACACTCCGTAGTCGCGAGGTCGGTCCGGGCGAGCGGATGTGACGGAAATGGTGCTCTGGGGACTCCTGCGGATAGGGATGTACGTACCCGCGGGTGAGGCTCGTTCCTCTCGGTGGTAGAGGAACATCTCCGGCTGCTGCCTGTACACCGATGGCTGCTGATTGTAGTGAGATGCTTTTTTGCATGGCCGTTGTGCCCGCTCCCCGGCCCCTCCTGGGAGCCGTGCTCCTGTTGTTCGTCAGCGCCGCCTGGGGGTCGGCGTTCCCGCTGATGAAAGATCTCATCCTCCGGTTACCCGTCGAGGATCTGCTCGCCGAGCGATATCTCCTCGCGGCGCTCACCCTCCTCCTGCTCCGGCCGCGCTGCCTCCGGCGCCTGCCGCGGGGGACCTGGGTCAACGGGGTCATCCTGGGGGTCATGTTCGGTGTCGGGCAGTGCGCCCAGGCCATCGCGCTCGACAGTCTCCCGTCGGCTGTCTCGGGGTTCGCCGTCGGGTGCAACGTGGTCATCACCCCGATCCTGGCCCTGGTGGTGTTCCGGGCCAAAGTGCTCCGCCGGGTCTGGGTGGGCGTGGGACTCGCCTTGGCCGGCATGACCGTATTCACGTTGATGCGCGGCACGGAGGACCGGGAGATCTCCTTGCTCGCGCTCGGGGTGACGCTCGGTGCCGCCGCTCTCTACTCCGGCCACACGCTGTTCCTCTCGCGGCTCTCTGGCGGCGAGAAGGTCTTCGACGCCTACGCGCTCACCGTCATCCAGCTCGCCACGATCGGCGCCATGGCCGGCGTGCTGGCCGTGCGCGACGGGTTCGCGCTGCCGGCCACCCTGCCCGACTGGGGGATACTCGCCCACCTCTCCGTCGTCTCGTGCGCTCTGGGCTTCCTGGCCCGCTCGTACGGCCAGGCGCACGTGCCGGCCATCCCCAGTGCCGTGCTGATGTCGTCCCAGCCACTGTGGGTGACGGCGATCGCGGTGATCTGGTTCCACGAGCAGGTGGGCCTGAGCATGGTCGTGGGCGGCGGGCTGATGGCGGCCGCGATGCTGCTGGCCGTGCCCGGCAGGGGCTCGCCGCGAGAGGTGGGCGACCGGGCCCTGGTCATCGTGACCAGGAGGGCCAGGAGGGTGCTGGCCGACCTGAAGATCAAGCGGGACGATCCGCTGAAGCTGGAGCGGCGCGCCGTGGCGTACCCCGCCAAGACCGCCTGCGCGCGCCCCGAGGCGTGCCCGTGGAACGACGGCTCGCACAAGGGGGCGAGGGAGCCCAGTCTCGATCGGTTGATGGAGCAGGCCACCAACATCGTCCGAGCGAAGAACCTTTCTCACGACGGTTGTCCGTCGGATGGTCTCGTCGGCCGTTGTTTGTGCGCGTTGGTCGAGGAATCTGGACAGAAGAGGTCGGTGTCAATCTCCCGCTGGTTTCGGTCCCAATAGGCCACTAATCGCAGTCAAAAAACCAGGGGTTCTTATTGATTGACCGCTCACTTATTCGCCAGAAATCTTGATATTCGCTGAGGTGTCCGATAATGGTGAGTAAACCCAAAGTGAGAGGTTCATCATGAAGCGCATCGCCGTCCGCAAGCCTGGCACCGCGAGGCTCGCCGGGACCTCCAGCGTCATACATAAGGGGTGATCGAGGGGAGATCCCATCTCAGGGCTCAGGGGGCCCCGCCCGACCGATGGGAGGCCGTACACCTGCTGATGCCGGTGATCGACGGGCACAGACGGCCCCTGGGCCCCTACACCGTCGGATCCGCGCTGCTGCACCACCTGGTCCCCGCCGCCTTGGACAGCTCCAAGGAGCTCGTGGCGGCCCATGACATCGAGATCCGAGCAGTGGCACCCGGTCTGTGTGACCGGGTGCCCCTCCGCAGGATGGCCCTGGACGCGGGGCTGTCCGAGGACGAGCGCATTCTGGTGCCCGCGCCGCGCCGCTCACTGCGGCTGGCCAACGGGATCGCGGAGTTCGTCCGCGCGGTGGTGCCGCCCGGCCGCACGCTGGCCGTGTGCAACGCCGACGCGGCCGATCCCACCGACGCCGAACTGCTCGACGTGCTGATGCGCAGGATCCCGCCGGACATCCTGACGATCATGGTCTACTCCGGCGGGCCGGAGCCTCCCGAGGATTCGCGCGATGCCGAGGAGCTGTGGGAGCTCGTCGACCGCTGCACGAGGGAAGGCTTCCTGCACGCGCTGGTCGAGCTCGGCCAGCTCGGTCTCGCGCGCACCGAGCCCGGCAGCCACCAATGGTGGCTCTTCGCGCAGCGCACCGCGACCGCGCTCGGCGCGCTCGGCCAGACGCTCGAGGCCCGCGTGCTGTGGGAGGCCGCCCGCCGCTCCAGCCAGGATCCGGCCGTCCACTCCGCCAGCGCGTACGGCACCGCCATGCTCGACGCCCGCCACCACGACGCCGCCCAGCGCGACCTGGGCCGGGCCACGGGCTGGATCAACCAGGCGATAGCCATCTCCAGCCTGCTGCCCGACCCCATGGAACGCGCCTTCAAACTCGGCTTCGACCGCAACGGGCTCGCGCTGATCGAGCTGCGCCAGGGCCGTCCCGAGGCCGCGCTCGCCCTGGTGGACTCGGCCCTCGACCTGGCCCGTGAGCTGGGTGAGCGGCACCCGGTGCACCGGATGGTGCTGCTGGCCAACCGCGCCCAGCTGCTGGCCTCGCTCGGGCGGGTCAAGGAGGCGCTGGAGGAGTACGGGGCGGCCATCGCGATCGACCCGATGTTCCCCGACTACTACCTCGACCGCGGCAACCTGCTCTTCCGGCTCGGGCGGCACGGGGAGGCGCTGGCCGACTACGAGTGGGCGATGCGGGCCGGGCCGCCGCTGCCCGAGGCGTACTACAACCGGGCCGAACTGCGCGTCGTACGCGACGATCTCGACGGCGCCCTCGCGGACCTCGGCCGGGTGATCGAGCTGGACCCGGACTACCTCGACGCCTACATCAACCGGGCGGGCCTGCTGGCCATGCTGGAGCGGGACGAGGAGGCCAGGACCGACGTGACGATCGGGCTCGGCCAGTCGCCGGGCAACCCGTACCTGCTGGTCGTGCTGGGCCAGCTGGATACCGCGGCCGGTCGGCTGGGCGAGGCCCGCCGGGCGCTGGACCTGGCGGTCGGCGCGGCGCCCGAGCTGGCGTCGGCCTGGGGCAACCGCGGCGTGCTGCGGTACGAGTCGGGGGACTGGGCGGGCGCGCTGGCCGACCTGACGCAGGCCATCACGCTCGAACCCCAGCAGCCGACCCTCTACGACAACCGCGCCGTGGTCCATCGCGCCCTCGGCCACCCGGCCGAGGCGGCGGCCGACGACGAGCGGGCGGCCCGTCTCCGGTCGGCCAGCCTGTAGAGGCATCGGCCAGTATGCATCGGCCAGTATGGAGGACATGTCGAAGCAACGGGCGGCCAGGGCGGCGGCGGTCTACGCGGCCCTGGGCGTTCTCTGGTGGGCCACCGCCCGCATCGGATGGACGGCCGTCGGCTGTGAGGCGTGGAACTGCTTGCCTCCGGCGCTCGGCACTCTCCTGGTGATCACCGTGGGCACGTTCGCCCTGTCGGCCGTGGTGCTCAACCGGGTGGAGGTACGCCCGGGGTTTCGCGTGGCCTGGGTGACGGCCGCCATGCTGATGGTTTTGAGGGTGGCGGGTGAGGTGCTTCCGTCCTCGTCGTCCAGGTTCGCCCACGTGGTGATGTCGGGGGTGGCGTTCGCGATGGCGGGTGCCGTGGCGGCCTTCGCGACGGACACGGAGGTCGCCAAGGGGAGGCGGCTGCTCGTGTCGCTCGGCGTCCCGGCTCTGGTGCTCGTCGCGATCGTGGTGGCCTGGTGGTGGCGCGGCCCTTGATCCGGCGACCCGCCGGACGCGGAGTGGCACGAAGGGCGCTGGCAGAGCCCTCCTACGGCTACGGTGGACCCGTGGCCTTCGACGAGCAGTTGCGCGACCTCCAGGAAGGAGCCAGCGCTCAGGCGGCGGGCATCAGGCGTGGCTACGGTGGCCCGCCCGCCCGCGCGGTGAGCGTCCGCTCCGGCCTGGCCCGGCTGCGCTGCGCCTCGCTGCTCAAGCCGCTGTACGCGTGGGTGGCGGCCGCGCACATCCCCGACGCCGAGCGCTGGCGCCGGCACGCCGAGCCGGCGGTGGTCGTCTCGTCCAACGCCGACACGCTCAACCTCTGGCTCGCGGTCGGGCCACGGGTCATCCTGGACGACATCTATCAGCGCACGGGCGTCGTCTGGGCGCCGCCCAACGGGGATCCGTCGCGCTTCGGCTCGGTAGAGGTGGCGGCCGACGAGGTCGCCACCGCCTACGCGGCGCTCGCCCAGACCGCCGCCGCCGGCGACCCGGTGGCGGGCACGGTCCTCGACTGGATGCGCCAGGTCTCGGGCCAGCAGGCGTTCGGCACCCGCGAGGCGCTCAGCTCGCCGGAGGCCGGGATCAAGTGCGGCTGGTACGGCGCGCCGGACGAGAGCTGCCTGCGCACACATGCCGTGGCCGTGCTCCCCAGGGGCGGCACCCGGGCGACGGTCGTGGTGGGGATGACGGCGCAGCCCTACACCGACCCGGGGGAGCGGGAGGTCTACCAGACTCGGGTGAACGAAGGGCGGCCGGTGGAGGGCGAGCACGAGAAGGTGGCGGGCGAGCTGCTGCGCGGGCTGATGCTGGCCACGCTGACGGAGCTGGGCCACCGTTATCCATCCTGATCCCGCTATATTTCCCTGTTCATGGTGAGAATCACGGTGCTGGGCGGCTGCGGGGCATGGCCGGCGGCCGGGCAGGCGTGCAGCGGCTATCTGGTCGAGCACGACGGGTTCCGGGTGCTGATCGATCCCGGTTACGCCATCCTGCCCAGGCTGCTGATGTCGACGGCCGCCGAGGAGGTCGACGCGGTGCTGGTCACGCATGGCCACCCCGACCACTGCGCCGACCTGAACCCTCTCCTCCGGGCCCGCGCCCTGGGTGACGCGCCGCCGGCCGCGCTGCCGGTGTACGCGCCGCCTGAGGCCCTCACCGCCGTGCTCGCGCTGGACAAGGCCCGCATGCTGGCCGGCAGTTTCGAGTCGTACGACCTGGCTCCCGGCAGGCCGTACGAGATCGGGCCCTTCCGCCTGGACACCTGGTCGCTCCCGCACCATGTGCCCAACGCGGGACTCCGGCTGACCGGCGGCGGCCGGGTGGTCGCGTACACGGGAGACACCGGGCCCGCCCCCGAGCTGGCCGAGCTGGCCCGGGACGCCGACGTGCTGCTGGCCGAGGCGACCTATCCCGAACAGGTGCCCGACGAGGACGCGCCCTACCTGTCGAGTGCCCTCGACGCGGGTCGTACGGCGGCTCGTGCCGGTGTGGCCCGGCTGGTGCTCACCCACCTGTGGCCGGACAGCCCGCCCGAGCCCGCGCTGGCGGCGGCTGCCCGGACATATGACGGCGAGCTGGCCGTGGCCACGGGTGGCCTCACACAGGACTTGTGACCGTCCGTCAGGCCGGTCCCGTCAGCTTGGCGATCACCTCGGCCAGTTCGGGCGGCTCGACGCCGTGCGGCAGCTCGTCGGCGGCGAACCACCGGTAGCCGAGGTAGGCCCGAGCCTCCTCGTCCGTGAGCTCACCCGGGTCCACCTCGGGGGCTTTCCCGGGGAAGCGGGCCAGGTAGAACGGCTCGGTCTTCACGTACCGCACACCGAGCCAGGTGAAGTCCCGATGGACGGGCACCCACTGATCACGCACCGCCGACCCCGGGAGGCCGGTCTCCTCGGTCAGCTCCCGGGCGGCCGCCTCCAGGGGCGTCTCGCCGGGGTCGATCCCGCCACCCGGCGGCTCCCAGATCGCCTCGCCACTGACGTGGTCATGCCATCGCACGAGCAGCACCCGGCCCTCGGCGTCCACGCAGACCACCCGCGCGGCCGGACGGTCACTGCCGATCTGGTGGGACTCCACGCGGCCTCCTCACGCACGTACCGCGGTCAGCGTTTCATGGAACCGTCGGCGATGGCGTCGGCGGCCTCGCCGATGGCCATGCCGACGATCTCCAGGCGGCGCACCAGCTCACGTTGCTTCATCGCATCGGACGTCAGCTCGCCCGAGAAGATGCGGGCGATCTCGTACTGGTACATGCGCCTGATGGACCGGCCCGTCTTCTTCGCCTCCAGCGCGTCATGGAGCACGGCCGCGGGGCGGGCGGCGAGGTCGCGGACGGCGTTCTCCAGGGCGTCGATGCCCTCGATGACCTGGTCGAGCAGCGGCGCGAAGCGGAGCTGGTCCGGCACCCGATACAGGTGCGACTCGCGCACGAAGTCGCGCAGCGAGTCCAGGACGTCGTCGATCGAGCGGGAGAGTCGGTAGAGGTCCTCCCGGTCGATCGGGGTGACCAGGGCCGACTTGAGCTCCTCCACCAGGGTGCGCCGCTCCTGGTCGCCGAGGTGCTCGATCACCCGCATCTTCTCGTGCGCGCCCGTCCTGCCCACCTCCCCGCCGATCATGGCCATCGCCAGCCAGGCGCCCTCCTTGGTCGCCGCCAGCTGACCGAGCAGGGCCTCGGTGAGCGCGCTGTCCATGCGGCCCGACAGCAGCGCCTGGGCTCTTCGCAACCGCTTCATGCCGTCACCCCCCTCACCGCGTACGACGCGAGCGCGGCCACCAGCGCGCTCATCGGAAGCGTCAGCACCCAGGCGACGACGATCTTGACGGCGGCGTGCCAGCGAACCCGGCCGGCACCCTGTGCCACCCCGGCGCCGATCAGCCCGCCGGCGATGGCCTGGGTCATGCTCACCGGCATACCCAGGGCCGAGCTGCCGATCACCGCGAGGCCCGAGGCCAGTTCGGCCGTCACGCCGTGCAGGGGGCGGAAGACGATGAGCTCCCGGCCCAGCGTGCGTCCGGCCTTGGGCAGGCCGTACACGGTGCCGAACCCGAACAGCACCGCCACCAGCGAGGTGTAAGGGAGCGGCGCGTTCGAGAAGCTTCCCGCGACCATCAGGACGGCCAGCACCTTCTGGCCGTCGTTGGCCGAGTAGGCGACGGTCTGCAGCAGGAAGCCCGCCCAGTGCCAGCGTGGGAGCCCCTTGATGGTCGTCACCAGGAGCAGCAGCCGGATCACCAGCCAGCCCAGCAGCCCGCCCACGACGGGCGCGGCCAGGGCGAAGGCCAGCACCTGGGCGACCGACCCGGCCGAGACCGGCAGCCCCCAGCCCAGACCGGCCCCGGTGAGGCCGCCGACGACGGCCAGGGTGAGGCTGGTCGGCAGGCCCTTCGCGCTCAGCGCCATGACCACGCTCAGCGCGGCGACCACCGCGATCGACATCGCGATCTTCGCGCCCGGCCCCTGGAACGTGGCCAGCCGGGTCACGAACGTCCGCGCGACCTGATGGGTCACCAGCGGCACCAACGCCATCAGCACCACCAGGGTGAGGGTGCCGACCGCCGGCCGGATCGCGGGCAGTTTGAGCCCGGTCGCGAGCAGGGCGCCGCCGTCGTTCATCCCGGACACGAACGCGAACACACAGGCGATCGCGATCAGTACGGAAGCTTCCAAAGGCGGGCACTCCATCCCGTTTGGGTCGGTCTAGCGGGTGAGGCGCTCCGCATGCGCTGCCCCTCGGCCGGACGGCGATGTGGAGTCCGCCGCTGAGAGGTAGTCTGCCCAGGTCAACCGGAAGCCACCCCGTGATCTTCTGTCCGTGAGAGTGAAATGATGAGCTCTGCCGAATACATCCTGACCTTGTCCTGTCCCGACCGGCCCGGTGTCGTGGCCGCGGTATCGGGGCTGCTGGCCGGGCACGGGTGCAACATCATCGAGAGCCAGCAGTTCGGGGACCGGGAGGCGCAGCGGTTCTTCATGCGGGTCCAGTTCGCGGCGCCGCTGCCGGAGGACGAGCTACGTGCGGCCTTCGCCGCTCTGGCTCCGGAGTTCGGCATGGAGATCAAGCTGCGCGACGTGGCCAGGAAGCCGCGGGTGCTGATCATGGTCAGCAAGTTCGACCACTGCCTCAACGATCTGCTCTACCGGGTGCGCGCCAAGGCCCTGGACATCGAGATCGTCGCCGTCGCGTCCAACCACCCCGACCTGCGGCCCCTGACGCAGTCGTACGGCATCGACTACCACCACCTGCCCGTCACCCCCGAGACCAAGGCCCGGCAGGAGGCGGAGGTGCTGGCGCTGGTCGAGCACTACCAGGTGGAGCTGGTGGTGCTGGCGCGCTACATGCAGGTGCTGTCGGAGGACCTCTGCGAGAAGCTGGCGGGGCGGGCGATCAACATCCACCACTCGTTCCTGCCGTCGTTCAAGGGCGCCCGGCCCTACCACCAGGCGCATGATCGGGGCGTCAAGCTGATCGGCGCGACGGCGCACTATGTCACGTCCAACCTGGACGAGGGGCCGATCATCGAGCAGGAGGTGGCCCGGGTGAACCACAGTCACTCCCCGGCGGACCTGGTGGCGATCGGGCGGGACGTGGAGTGCGTGGCACTGGCCAGGGCCGTCAAGTGGCACGCCGAGCAGCGGGTGCTGCTCGACGGCCACCGGACGGTCATCTTCCCCCGCTGACGCTCCTGTTCTCGGCTATTGGCCTGTCTCGGCTACAGGCCTGTCTCGGCTACAGGCCGGTGTGCCGGGCCAGGAACGTCAGCGTGTCAGCCGACAGATCGACCGACCTGCTGATCGAACGGGCGCCATGGCCCACCTCGGTCTCGTTGCGCAGCACGATCGGCCCCTCACCCGTGGAGGCGTGCTGCAGCGCCGCGCACATCTTCCACGCGTGCAGCGGGTGCACGCGAGTGTCCGACTGGAAGACCGTGAACAGCGTCGCGGGGTACGCCACCCCCTCGCGGACCTGGTGATACGGCGAGTAGGCCGACAACCAGCCGAACCCCTCGGGGTCGGCGGCCGAGCCGTACTCGACGTTCCAGGTCGCGCCCAGCCCGAACTGCTCGTAACGGATCATGTCCAGCAGCGGCGCGGAGCAGGCGACGGCCGCGTACAGCTCGGGACGCTGCGTCAGCGCCGCGCCCACCAGTAGCCCGCCGTTGGAGCCGCCGGAGATGGCCAGCTGCTCGGAGGTCGTCACGCCGGTCGCGATGAGATGCTCGGCCGCGGCGTGGAAGTCGTCGAAGACGTTCTGCTTGTTGCCGAGCATGCCGGCGCGGTGCCAGTCCTCGCCCTCCTCGCCGCCGCCGCGCAGGTTGGCGATCACGTAGACGCCGCCCGCCTCCACCCAGGCGAGCACCGAGGCGGAGTAGCCGGGGGTCATGGACAGCCCGAAGCCGCCGTAGCCGTACAGGATGGTCGGGCGCGGCCCGTCGCCGTCGACCGGCGAGATGACCAGCATGCGGACGTCGGTGCCGTCCTTGGACTGATAGACGACCTGGGAGGTACGCACCGGCGGCACGTCCACCACGCCCGGTGAGGCGGCCCAGAGCGTGGTCTCGCCGGTCCTGGCGTCGTAGCGCTGGATGGTCGGCGGGGTGGTGTTGTCGGTGTAGCCGAACCACGCCTCGTGGCCGCCTTCGGGACGCTCGGCGATGCCGCCGATCGAGCCGAGGCCGGGGGTCGGCACCTCGCCGATCCGCTCGCCGGTGGCCAGGTCGTGCACCGTGATCTCGCTGATCGCGTGGCGGGTCCAGCTCACCAGCATGACCGGGCGTTCGAGGTCGTCGAGGATCGCGAAGTCGGCCAGCACCGCTTCGGAGTCCTCCGGGATCAGGTCGCGCCAGTTGTCGAAGCCGGGCGTCTCCGGGTCGGTGACGCAGATCCGGACGCGCGGCGCGTCGCGGTCGGTGTGGATGTACAGCCTGCCGTCGCGGCCGAACGAGAACCCCGTCTGGGCGTCCACGCCCTCCTGCACGACCTGGAGGTCGGGGCTGTCGGGTGAGGAGGCGGTCAGGTCGGCCACCCACAGGTCGTTGCGCGGCGCCGTGCCCTCACTGGCGGAGATCTGGAGCCAGCGGCCGTCACGCGAGACCGAGACGCCGTAGTAGTTGGTCATCTTCAGGCCCTCGCCGAAGATCATCACGTCGTCCTCGGTGGACGTGCCGACGCGGTGCAGGTAGACGCGGCGGTGGAACTGCGACTCGCTCTCCGGCAGCTCCGTGCTCGGCAGCCGGCGTACGTAGTAGAACGCCTCGCCGCCGGGCAGCCACGCGATGGGGGAGTAGCGGCACCGGTCGATCGGGCCCTCGACGCGGGCACCGGTGGCCACGTCCATGACGTAGAGGACCGACTCCTCGTTGCCGCCCACCGAGATCTGGTAGGCGAGCAGGCGGCCCTCCTTGTCGGGCTGGACGGCGTCGAGCGTGGTCAGGCCCGACGGGTCGATGGCCATGGGGTCGATCAGGACCCGCTCGGTGCCGCCGGACTCGTCGTTTTCCGCGACGTAGTAGACCGCGTGCTCCTGGTCCGGCGTACGGCGGCTGAAGAAGTGGCGGTCGCCGCGCCACGCGGGCACCCCCACGGAGCCCGACCTGAGCAGCTCGGCGATGCGGTCCCCGAACCGCTGCGGCTTGCTCTGCCGCTTGAACAGGTCGGCCTGCGCGAGCAGCCATCCCTGCGTCTCCGGGCTGTCGGGATCCTCAAGCCAGCGATAGGGGTCCGCGACGGGAGTGTCGTGCAAAATCTCGGCGCTTTCCTCGCGGCGTGCTGTGGGGTAGGGCTCTCGCGTCATGCCCGAACCTTACTGCCAAGCAGGGCGCGTAAAGCCCTGGTGAAGTGGGCATAAAACGTACCGTGCGTCCCTCTGGTCATTCCGGCTGGGGGTTATGGGGTGGCGGGGACCACGCGGTAAACGTCAGACTTGGTGACAGGACGGTGCCGTGGTGACCATCCGCTGGACCGTCCGGCGGAGGTCCACGTGACGGAAGCACCAGTGCCCCAGGAGGGGCCGACAGCCGGGACATGCCACGGCATGTCCCCCTTGATACCCATGCAGCAGGGAGAGGCCCGATGACGCGCCAAGTCCTGCTGCTCAACGCTACTTACGAGCCACTCACCACTCTGTCGCTGCACCGAGCCATCGTGCTCGTGCTGCGGGAGAAGGCCGATATCGTCCACCGTGACGGCGGGGGCGCGGTCCTGCGCTCCGCGACGTGCACGCTGGAGGTGCCCTCGGTGGTCCGGCTGCGCAGATACGTCCGTATTCCCTACCGGTCTCGCATCCCCCTGACCAGGGCCGCGCTCATGCGGCGCGATGATTACCGCTGTGCCTACTGCGGCCTGCGGGCCGAGACCATCGACCATGTCGTCCCCCGGTCCAGGGGCGGCCCCCACACCTGGGAGAACTGCGTCGCCTCGTGCACGCCGTGCAACCACAGGAAGGCCGACAAGTTCCTGGAGGAGCTGGGGTGGACGCTGCGCGTCGCCCCGGCGGTGCCACGGGGCGCTCACTGGCGGCTCATCGGCGCCTCGCTCGTCGGCGATCCCCAATGGGCGCCCTACCTGGAAGCGGCTGCTTGACCTTCGGGCCCGGATCCCTGGGATCCGGGCCTGCAATGTCTTTGTCGTGCTTCACGGCTCCTGGCAGGATTCCAGGGCATGTGGACCTTTACCACCGACGTCGGGGAGTACGCGAGCGCCGCCGAGGCGTTCCTGCTGGCCGACCCCGTGGGCAACACAGTGCCGCTGACGGTGCTGGCCAACATTCGCGCCGGGATGCCCGCCGGTGACGCCTCCTTCGGCTGGTGGACCACCGACGGCGAGGTCCGGGGGGCGGTCTTCCGTACGCCGCCGCATCCGATCGGTCTGGCCCGCATGCCGGTCGAGTCCATCGCGTCGCTGGTCACGGCATGGCGGGGTTCGCAGGGCGAGATCACGGAGGTCCTGGGCCCGCTGGAGCTGACCGGCGCGCTCGCCGAGGTGCTCGGCGCGCCCCGATCCGTGCTGTCGGAGCGCCTCTACCGCCTCGGCACCCTGATCGTCCCCGACGCGGCCGGCCACGGCCGCCTGGCGGGTGTCGCCGACTTTCCCCTGCTGGTCGCCTG
The DNA here is from genome assembly GCF_043197735.1 of Nonomuraea sp. NPDC049028. Lineage (NCBI taxonomy): Bacteria > Bacillati > Actinomycetota > Actinomycetes > Streptosporangiales > Streptosporangiaceae > Nonomuraea > Nonomuraea sp. NPDC049028. The sequence continues at coordinate 62,754 of NZ_JBICTR010000003.1, read as the reverse complement.
GTTCCAGGCGTTCGGCGAGGAGGTGGGTCTGGGCGTGGGCGGGGATCCCGTTCAGCAGGTCGAGCACCGGCTGGCCGGGCGGCAGCTGTTCATGTGGGAGGTGGACGGGGTCCCGGTGTCGATGGCCGCCCTGTCGCCCGTGGCGGGCGGGGTCTGCCGCGTCGGGCCGGTGTACACGCCGCCGTCCTGCCGCAGACGGGGGTACGGCGCCGCGGTCACCGCGTTCGCCAGCCGGGTGGCGCTGGAGATGCGCTGTGAGCAGGTGGTGCTCTTCGCCGACCTGGCCAATCCAACGAGCAACGCCATTTACCGGTCGATCGGCTACGAGCCCGTCTACGACTACGCCCAGGTGACCTTCGCATCTTTGCCGTAGCCGTGTTTGCCGTAGTCTTGGGGGCATGCCGCGCTATGACTTTCGCTGCCGTGCCTGCGGGTCGACCTTCGAGGTGACCCGTCCGATGGCCGCCTCCGACGAGGCGGCCGCGTGCCCCGAGGGGCACGACGACACCGTCAGGTTGCTCTCCACGGTCGCGATGACCGGCGGCGCCGCCGCGCCGAGCTCGGGTGGCTGTTGCGGCGGGGGCTGCTGCGGCTGACGCCTCACCGGCTGCCCAAGCCGCCCCGCGATGCCGCAGGCCATCAGGCCGACCCGCCGCGCCAACAGCTGGGGCGCGACGGGTTCCGGCAGGGCACTTCTTAGGCGGCGCGAGCCCGCTTGCGTCGCTGGAACGGCAGGAACCGGTCCGCTAGGTGCGGCCGGGACGGGGTCAGCGTCGGTTCGACCGCGAGAATCCGGTCGAACCGGAACGCCCGGATGGCCCGCCGCATCCGGCAGATCCCGACGAGATACCAGTATTCGCGATGCACCAGGCACGTCACCGGTTCGACATCCCGAGCCGTGACATGTCCTGAAGCATCCCGATAGTGCAGACGAATCATCAGCCTGCTGGTGATGGCGTCCGCGATGAGCCTGGCCCGCGACGCGATGTCCACGGGCAGCGGCTCGGTGAGCGTCGTGAGGGTGGTGGCGATGACATCATCGTCGAGCTCCAGGTGCTCGAGCGCGTGCTGCAGACCGCGCCTGGCGGTGACGGCCTGCGGACCGGACCCCAGATGAGCGAGGGACAGAGCGAGGGCAGCGATCTCGGCGGTGGTCAGCGGGCGAGTGTGGGAGTTCACGCCTGTAGCCATACCCCCACAATAGAGACGACCACCGACAGTTTTCGAAAGCCTGTACGGCTGGTAAGCACCCTGTATCGAACGGATAAGGCCCGTCAGACGCCACACCACCGATGACGGAAGCCGCCACGCCGCCACCGGCGGAAGCCGCACGCCATCGCGGCCGGAAGCCACGGCCGACCATTGACGGAAGCCATGGCCGGCAAGACGCACGTCACGGCGCTCAGCCGGTGAACCGGAGGAGCGTGCCCCTGGACAGACCCCAGCAGGCACGGCGGGTGGGGCCCACCGTGCCTGCCGTAAAAGAAACTTATCGCGACAGCTGGGAGAGGTCGCGAGAGGCGCCCGTGGAGGCCGAGGTCGTCATGGCCGCGTACGCCTGCAGGGCGGCGCTGACGGGGCGGTTGCGGTCGCGAGGACGGTAGCCGCCCAGGTCGGCGAGCAGGCGTGTACGGCGCTCCGCCAGCTCGGCCTCGGGGACCCGGAGCTCCATCGACCGGTTGGGGATGTCGATCTCGATCGTGTCGCCGTCCTCGACCAGCGCGATCATGCCGCCCTCGGCCGCCTCCGGAGAGGCGTGCCCGATCGACAGCCCGGACGTGCCGCCGGAGAAGCGGCCGTCGGTGACCAGCGCGCACGCCTTGCCCAGGCCCCGGCCCTTGAGGAACGACGTCGGGTAGAGCATCTCCTGCATGCCCGGCCCGCCCTTCGGCCCCTCGTAGCGGATGACGACCACGTCGCCCTCCTTGACCCGGTCGCCGAGGATGCCCTCGACCGCCTGCTCCTGCGACTCGAACACCACCGCCGGCCCGCTGAACTTCCAGATCGACTCGTCGACCCCGGCCGTCTTCACCACGGCGCCGTCACGCGAGATGTTGCCGTAGAGCACCGCGAGCCCGCCGTCCGCGCTGTAGGCGTGCGCCAGGTCGCGCACGCAGCCCTCGGCCCGGTCGAGGTCGAGGGAGTCCCAGCGGTTGTCCTGCGAGTATGGCTTGACCGTGCGGACGTTGCCCGGCGCCGCGTGCCACAGCTCCAGGGCCTCGGGCCGCACCGTGGGCGACTGGGGGTCCCAGGCGGCGATCGTCTCGCCGAGCGTGGCGCCGTTGACCGTCGGCACGTCGCGGTGGAGCAGCCCGGCGCGGTCGAGCTCACCCAGGATGGCCGGGATGCCGCCCGCGCGGTGCACGTCCTCGACGTGGTATTTGTTCGTCGCCGGAGCCACCTTGCACAGGCACGGCACACGCAGGGAGATCTCGTTGATCTCCTTGAGCCCGAAGTCGACCTCGGCCTCGCGGGCCGCGGCCAGGATGTGCAGGATCGTGTTGGTCGAGCCGCCCATCGCCACGTCCAGCGCCATCGCGTTCTCGAAGGCCTCGCTGGTGGCGATCGAGCGCGGCAGCACCGACTCGTCGCCGTCCTCGTAGTAGCGGCGGGTGATCTCCACGAGCTGGCGCCCGGCGTCCTCGAACAGGTTCTTGCGCGCCTTGTGCGTGGCCAGGATCGTGCCGTTGCCCGGCAGCGCGAGGCCGATCGCCTCGGCCAGGCAGTTCATGGAGTTGGCGGTGAACATGCCTGAGCACGACCCGCAGGTCGGGCAGGCGTTCTCCTCCATCTCCAGCAGATCCTCGTCGGAGACGCTGCTGTCGGCGGCGGCGACCATCGGGTCGATCAGGTCGAGCTTGCGGCCGGGCGTCTTGCCCGCCTCCATCGGCCCGCCGGAAACGAAGATCGTCGGGATGTTGAGCCGGAAGGCGGCCAGCAGCATGCCCGGCGTGATCTTGTCGCAGTTGGAGACGCAGATCATCGCGTCGGCGCAGTGGGCGTTGACCATGTACTCGACGGCGTCGGCGATCAGCTCGCGCGACGGCAGCGAGTAGAGCATGCCGCCGTGGCCCATCGCGATGCCGTCGTCGACCGCGATCGTGTTGAACTCACGCGGGATCGCCCCCGCCTCGCGAATCGCGGCGGACACCACGTCGCCGACGTCGCGCAGATGAACGTGGCCCGGCACGAACTGCGTGAAGCTGTTGGCCACGGCGATGATGGGCTTGCCGAAATCGCTCCCGGCTACGCCGGTCGCCCGGAGGAGGGCGCGGGCGCCGACCATGTTCCTGCCATGGGTGACCGTACGAGACCTGAGGGCGGGCATTGAACTTCTCCCATCGTTGCGAGTCCTCACATCGTACGACCATTTGCCCGGTTGCTGAGACAACTGTCCACGGCTCGGAACGCGTACGGCGGCGAGCTGGGTGGATCCCGCCCACGCGGGGCGTGCCTCCGGAACTGCCGAAGGCACGCCCGTCGGAACTGTCGACGGGCGTGCCTTCAGAGCTGGATCGGTCAGCCCTCGCCGTATCTCGCGGGCAGGACCTGGGCCGCGATGTCGTGCAGGCGGTCGATCTCGGCCTTGGTGAGCGCCCGCTCTCGCTTGGTGATCCACTTGCGGGCACGGCCGCCTTCATAGACGTCCACGCCGCGGATCGTCATGATCTTCCACGGCACGGGCGGCCCGTAGATGGCCAGCGAGGGCACGACGGAGATCTCCTTGCCGTAGGCCTCGCTGATCAGCTCGCTGGCCCGCGAAGCCTCCCATTTGGCCTCGGTGAGACGTGGCTTCATGTCGAACGGCCCATGGAAGAGCTTCTTGCCCATCTGGACGCGTACGGGCAGCCGTTTGTCCCACTTCTCGGAGTCGACCGCGTAGACGCCCGTCGGGCCCACCACGAGGTGGTCGATCTGGGCCTCGCTGTCCGGTATCGCCCGAGCGTGGAGCGTGCGATAGCCGTTGCGTTCGAGTTTGCGCAGTTGGGCCTCGGTGCGGCGCTCCGCGATGGAGGCACGGCGCCAGGCCGGCACGGTCGAGTTGGACCGCGCTCGGTAGACAGTGTCGAGGATGGCCGCGATCACGCCCGCGGTCACGCCTACCCGCCAGTCGCCCACGAGGATGCCCACGACCACGCCGACGGGGATCGCCAGCAGGGCGCGGTTGCGCATGCGGCGGAAGCGTGGCTGTTGGAGCAGGCTGCGCAACGACGCGCGCTCGATGGGCGCGTAGGTTGACGTGGGCGCCGATTGCTTCGCGGGGGCCGGCTCGCCTTCGGGTCGGTCACTCACCCAGATGGGTGAGGAGTTGTGACCGTCTTCTCGCTGATGGTCGGAGTCCACGTAACTCACCGTAGCCCGTGGTTCTTGTCGATTCCTAGTGCTGCCTTGTCCATAGTTTTATGGCCCAGCTCACTGTGTTCTACGCCCGTTTTCCGGGTATCTATTACGTTCTTCTCTAGAGATGCCTAGTGTGCGGTAGCGTGCGAGAACTTCACGAGCTTTCGGCGCTCGAGCAGGCGCAAGCCATCCGTGACCAGGAGATTTCGCCGGTCGAGCTCACGCGGCACTACCTCGATCGGATCGAGCGAATCGATCCACAGGTGGGTGCGTTTGTGACGGTGACCGCCGAGAGAGCGCTCGAACAGGCGCACCGTCTGGCCAAGGAGCTGCCAGACGGACCCCTCGCCGGAGTGCCGATCCCCATAAAGGATCTTAACCTGGTGAAGGACGTGCCCATCATGTTCGGGTCGTCGACATACCGGGGTTTCGTCGCCCCGGTGGACGACACGGTGGTCGAGCGCCTGCGTGACGCTGGCACGGTGATGCTGGGGAAGACCGCGACACCGGAGTTCGGCCTGCCCTGCTACACCGAGACCGCCCTCTCGCCGCCCTCTCGCTCGCCATGGGATCCGCGTACCTCCGCGGGCGGGTCGAGCGGCGGCGCCGCCGCGGCCGTGGCCGCCGGGCTGGCGCCGGCCGCGCAGGGCAGCGACGGGGCCGGTTCGATCCGCATCCCGGCTTCGGTGTGCGGGCTGTTCGGCATCAAACCCACCCGTGGCCGGATCAGCTTCGCGCCGATCATCCCCGACCTCGCGGGCCTGTCGACGAACGGCCCCCTCGCCCGTACCGTCGCCGACGCCGCGGCGCTGCTCGACGTGATGACGCACAACAACCCCGGCGACCTCTACCTCGCGCCACCGCACGAAGGCACGTTCCTGGCCTGCGCCGGACGCGATCCGGGCCGGCTGCGCATCGCCCGCTACGCCCGGCCGGTCGTGCCCGGCGCCGACGTCCATCCGGACGTGCTCGTCGCGTACGAGGCCGCCTCCGCGACGCTGGCCGCACTCGGCCACGACGTCATCGAGATCGAGCCGCCGTTCGGACCGGAGACCGTGCCGCAGTTCACCGTCATGTGGTACGCCTTCGCCTGCATGCACCCCGTGGCCGAGGACCAGGTCAATCTTCTCCGGCCGCTCACCAGGCGGCTGCGCGAGCACGGCTTCGCCACTCCTGCCCCGACGTTCCTGCAGGCTCAGGCCGCTCTGCAGCTGGCCACCAGGGCGGCGCTCACGGTGACCAACGCCTATGACGCGGTGCTCACGCCGACGGTCACACAGCCGCCGCGGCCGGTGGGCTGGTTCGAGGACGTGGACGACGTCGAGGAGACGTTCGAGCGGATGAAGAGGTTCGCCGCCTTCCCCGCGATCTGCAATGTGACCGGCCAGCCCGCCGTGAACCTGCCCCTGCACTGGACCGTCGACGGGCTGCCGATCGGCGTCATGCTGGCGGGCCGCCTGGGCGCCGAAGGCACACTGATCTCACTGTCGGCCCAGGTCGAGTCGGCCAGGGGCGGCTTCTGGGGCGACCGGCGACCGGCGATCTGGTAGCCGTGTCGTGCCGCTGGCGTGATGGTCGGGGGCCGAGTCCGCAGAAGAAGCGGCCCATGGCGGGCTTGCGCCGCCACCCGGTCAGGCCCTCCTGTGCCCGCGCCGTCACCCGCTTCCGCCCTACCACCAGGGTCTACGCCTGCACCTCCACCTGCAGATGCGTCCGCGCCCGCATCTGCACTTGCGTCCGCGTCCGCGTCCGCATCTGCACCTGTGGCAGCACGGCCGCCCTGATCGGGGCCCGGCTCGACGGCTCTCTCGGATCGCATCCCACAGTTGAGTTGACCTTGTCTGGGGGATCTTGAGTCAGACTCTCTCACGACCGGGTCTGGCCGGACAGCCGAACCGGGATTACGTTCTTGGGTGTGGACAGCGCGCTGGAGATTCTGGCTTTTCTCTTGGGGGTTTCGCTCGCTCTGTTCGTGCTGATCAGCCTGGCGGTCATGGTGCCGGGGCGGGGTTCGGCGCGGAGGATGGAGACGGGCCCGGTGTGGCTGGGCGGTCCGTCCGGGAGCGAGCACGGCGTGAGCACCTCGGGCCTGGTGCTGGCCGACCGGGTCGCTCATTGGGCGCCGGCGCCCGAGTCCGACTGGGTCGCGATGGCGGAGACGGCCGAGCCCGGCAGGCGCGTCGGCGGCGCTTCGGCGGGATGGTGATGGCGATGCGCGGACTGACCTCGGCTCAGGCCGACGACATCAGGCAGGCGCTCCACGTCGCCGAGCGGCGCAGCGGCCTGCGCTTCGGCGCCTTCCTCGGCGCGCCGGTGGGCGGCCGGCGGCACTTCGCCGAGCGGCTGCACGCCGCGCTCGGCGAAGAGGCCGACGAGGCCGTGTTGATCTTCGTGGACGTCGCCGGCCGGGCGCTGGAGATCGTGACCGGCGAGAACGCCCGGCGGCGGCTGCCCGACACCGCGTGCCGGCTGACCGCCATGTCGATGGCCACGGCGTTCAGCGCGGGTGACCTGGTGGGCGGGCTGCTGTACGGCATCGGCATGCTGGGTGAGCAGGCCACCGCCAGGCGGTAGATCGGGCGTCGCCTGCGCCCCCGCGGTAGGCGACGCCCACCCCGCCTTTCTAAGCGAGGCGGGCGACGCGGTCAGTCTGGAGGCTTCCAGGGTGCCCCCGCCACCCCAGGCCCAGGGGGCAACGGCAACCCCAGGCCCAGAGGTCAGCGTTGGAGCAGGCCGGCGACGTGCTCGCTGACGCCCGCCAGCAACGTGGCGGGCACGATCGGGGTGCGGCCGATGGCCGAGAACAGCGCGGGCAGGCCGGGCAGCGGGAATCCGTCATCCTGGAGCGCGGCCGAGCCGATCTCGTTCTTGTCCAGCGCCGACCGGCTGCGCTGCCAGGCATCGAGCACCTCTTCCGGCGAGGGCACGCCGAAGCCGTGGCCGACGGGCGCCGCGTGCCGCAGGCGTACGAGCGGCGTTTCCGCGAACGCCAGCGCGGTGCGGGCCCGTACGTGCAGGTCGGCGCGTTCTTCCGCGTCGATCCAGTGCATCGCCGTGCACGGGTTGCGGCAGTCGGCGACGCAGACGGCCATCGCGCCGGCCACCTGGCTGTGCTGCCGGTCGAAGTACGCGCGCCAGCCCTCGGGCGGCTCGCTCGCCACCCGCAGGGTCCGGTTGGTGGCCGACTGCTCGGACTTGGTGTGGTCGCACTCGCGGTCGCCGATCACGCCGAATCTGCTGCCCGGCGCGCTCAGCCCCGCGGGCCAGCGCGCGGGGTCGCCGGCATGCCCCAGGTGCGGCTCGTAGGCCAGCAGCGGCAGGTATTCGCTGGCGATGTGGACGGCGGCGATCATCGAGCTCAGCTCGCGGCGCTGCCAGCGGACGGCGATGACCTCCAGCAGCAGCCCGTAGGCGGGCCGCAGTGACTCCAGCGCGCCGCGTGGCTGCTCGCGCGGGGTCTGCGGCATGTGGCAGGCCCGTGCCCGCCGCCGCAGGTCCGCAGGCACGGCCTTCGCCTCGACCGCGAAGTCCTCGGCGTCCAGCGAGAGCAGCCGGCTGCCGAACTCGCACACGCCGGCGATCTCCTCGGATGAGGCCAGTGCTCCGAGGTCGGAGAAGGCGTAGCGGCGGGCCAGCGCTACGAGCAGATCGCGAGTGGTATCCACCCGATCACCCTACTCACGACCGGATAGTCGCCTGTCCGGCCGAGACCGTCAGGAGGGCGGCTAGGTGTGGCAGGGCGCCTTGATGCACTGGATGGTGTCGGTCGGTGGCTCGCTGACCGGGGGCTCGATCGTGGGCGCCGTCGGCTCGGGTGTGGTGGGCTTGTCTGTCGGCTCGGGGTCGTCGGAGGTCGGGGTGGCCGTTGGGGCGGTCACGGTCGGGCGGGCGGTGGCCGTCGCGGTGGCGGTCGGTGTGCGGGAGACGATCGGCCGCGCGGTGGGGGAGCGCTTCGACGGAGGCGCCAGCGGCTTCTTGCTCGGCGTGGCGGGGGTCGAGCGTGTGCTCGAGGCGGTCGTGACGGGGGGCAGGACGCTGCCGCTCTGCTCGGCCGCCTGGTCGTCGCGGATCCACACCGACCCGGCGACCGCCACGGTCACCAGGACCGCGACGGTCACCGCCAGCGCGGCGGCCAGCGCGCGGCGGCCGCGTGGCGTCGGCGGCAAATCCGGCGTGGGTGGCAGGTCCGGCAAGTCCGGCGTAGGCGGCAGGGCCGATGAGCCCAGCGAGTCAGGCGCGTCATGGGCCTTCCTCGCCGCCTCGGCCATCAGCGTGGCCGTCGGCCAGCGCCGGTCCGGCGTCTTTTCCAGCGCTCGCGTCACGACCTGGCGCGGCCCCGGCGGCACGTCGGCGGGTAGGTCCGGGACGGGGGCGTGCAGATGCTTGTAGATGATCTGGACAGGAGTGTCGCCATCGAACGGCAACCGCCCGGTCAGGCACTGGTAGGCGACCACGCCGAGCGCGTAGATGTCGACGGCCGGGGTGACGTCGCTGGCCGTGGCCATCTCGGGGGCGCAGTAGCCGGCCGAGCAGAGCATGGCGCCGGTGGCCGTCAGCTGAACCGCGGAGACCGAGTGGGCGATGCCGAAGTCGGTGAGCGCCACGCTGCCGTCGGGCCGGACCATCAGGTTGGCCGGTTTGACGTCGCGGTGCACGATGCCCTGCGCGTGGGCGGCGGCCAGCGCGTCGCCGACCTCGGCGACCAGTCGCATGGTGGCCGCCGGGCCGAGCGCCTCGCGGCGCAGGACGCGGTCGAGCGACTCGCCATCGACGAACTCCATCACCAGGAAGCTCACCTGGCGCCCGTCGACCTCGGAGGTGCCGTAGTCGTAGACGTCGACCACGCCGGGATGCCGCAGCGTGGCCATCGCCCTGGCCTCGTTCTGGAAGCGCTGGGCGAACTTCGGGTCCTCGGTCAGGGCGGGGATGAGCACCTTGACCGCCACGGTCCGGCCGAGCACCGTGTCGGTGGCCCGCCAGACCTCGCCCATGCCGCCGCCGCCCACGCGGCTGCTCAGCGTGTAGCGATCGTTGAGGCTGGTCCCGGATCCGAGCACGTCTTCGAGGCTAACACCGCGACCTCGATGGACGCGCCGGATCCGGCGCTCAGAACGCCCCTGTGGTAGTGCCTCCCGTTCCCGAGGCGGGGCTGGTGAAGGTGGTGTTGCCACCCGGTTGCCACTGGTCGGCGGTGTCGGGGAAGTTCGTCTCCTGGCGCTTGACGCACTTCCACTCGATGGAGGTGTTCGGCGGCAGCTTGCCGATGGTTCCGGTCCAGGTCGGGTAGGCGGTCGGCGACAGTTTGACCGCGCCGGCCACCGACCAGCCGCCGAGCTGCGGGACACTGCCCACGGCGTAGACGGACTGGCCCGTGGTGGTCGTGCCGTTGTCGCACCTGAACGTCATCGACGCCGGAGCCTGCCCGAGCGTGAACGCGAACGTCTTGGCGGTTGTGACGCTCGTGCTCGCCGACTTGGCGACGATCAGGTTGCCGCCCGCGTTGTACCAGCCGCTGGTCGCGGCGTCGAAGGCCGCCTTGGTGGCGTGCTGGGTGAGCGTGGTGCCGTTGAGCGTGACGGCGGACGCCTGGGTGTCCGAGACCAGCTCGACCACGTTCGTCCTGCTCGCGGGCGCGCCGGTGTAGGTGCCGCTGGAGGCGGCCACCGTGACGGTCGCCGTGCTACCGCTGAGCTGCTGGCTCAACAGCGTCGTGCGTACGGCGCCGCTCTGGTAGCCGGTCGTCGCCCCGTCGTCCTCGTACAGGGTGAAGTTCGAGGCGGCCGGGTCGGTGTAGACCCGGGCCACCAGCTCGTTCCTGGTGGTGGCGTCGGTCCGCTTGCCCACGACGTTCATGGTCTTGTCGTCCACGTACATCTTCGGGATGATCGCCCCCGCCCTGGCGAACGCCGGCAGCCGGAACGCGCCGCCGACCCAGAGCGGCCGGTCGGTGAACCACTGGCCGGTGCTGGTGAGCTTCTCGCCCGAGGCGTAGTCGAACCAGGAGCCCGCTGGCAGGTAGACGTCCCGTTTGCGCTCGTTCGCGCCGGCTACGACGCCGACGAGCAGGTCGCGGCCGATGAGCTTCTCGTGCCCCATCTCGCGGACGTTCGCGTCGTTCTGGTACTGGTACACCAGCGGCGGCACCACGGGCTCGCCGTACAGGTAGGCCCGGTGGGCCAGGGAGTAGTAGTACGGGGCCAGCTCATACCGTTGCCGGAGGTTGGCGAGGTTGCTGGCCGTGTGCCCGATCGCGTCCGGCGAGGTCTGGGCGCAGTTGCACAGGTTCTCGGTGTGCGGCCGGATCGGCACCTCGAACCAGGCGCCGTCGGCGAACCACTGGGTGTAGAGCTCGTTCAGGTCGGAGTCGAGCATCTCGCGGCGGAAACCGCCGATGTCGGAGCCGTAGTAGTCGATGCCGGACATCGACATGTGCAGCTGCGCGTTCTGCTGCTGGGCGAGCGCGGTCAGCTTGGAGCCGATGTCGGCCGACCACATGGCCACGCCGTAGCGCTGCATCCCGGCGGCGCCGGAGCGGGCCAGCACGAACGGCCGCTTGGTGCTCGACGCGTAGCCCCTGGCGATGCTCTCGGCCCACTTGAGGTTGTAGACGTTGTGGTAGTCGGCGTGGGCGTGCTTGCCGGGCAGCACGCCGGACGTCCAGTCGGCCGCGTCGTACATCTCCGGTTCGCCCAGGTCCAGCCAGTGGCCCATGATGCCCTGGTCGATGAGCGGCTGGCGCTTGGTCGTCTGCCAGTAGTCGGCCGCGGCGTCCTGCGTCCAGTCGATCATGCCGCCGCGGCCCCACCAGTCGTTGGCGGTGAGGTAGACGGGGGAGCAGGTCGCGCAGCCGGACCTGACGAGGTAGCCGCGGTTGGCGAGGTCGGCGTGCTCGGCGAGGTTCTTGCCGACGTACGACTCCTCGATGGTCATCAGGCCGATGCCCTTGTTCGCCTGATAATTGGAAATAGTGGTCGCTGGGTTGGGGAAGTTGGCCGTGTCCCAGGAAAGCGTGCCCATGCGGGTGTTGTCGGACCCGGCCGTCACGCCGCCGAACCAGGGCAGATCCAGGACGAACCCATCCACGGGGAACTTCGCCGCCCGCAGCCCGTTCAGCCGGCTGTCGATCTCGGCCCAGTTGTCGTAGCCGAACTCCGACACCCACATGCCGAACGCCTTCTTCGGCGGCACCGGCGGCCGGCCGGTCAGCTCCATGTAGTCCTTGCGCAGATCGGGCAGGTCCGGTCCGGTCATCGTGTACCACCTGAGCTGGTCGCCCCAGGTGTCGACCGTCCACGGGTCGCCGGTCAGGTTCCACTCCTGCTTGTAGACCTGGTCGAGCAGCAACCCGTAGTTCAGGTTCGACGCGCCGACCCCGAACAGCACGGGGATCTGCGCGTTGCCCACCGGGCCGTTGTCGGTGTCGTAGGCCATGGCGTTGCCGTACGGGCCTCCCGGGGTGCGGGAGCGCCCCACCCAGTCGCCGTCGGAGCTGCCGCCCATGAAGAACTGCTCGCCCAGCCCGTACGCGTTCTGGATCGAGCCCTTGGTGATCGTCAGGCCCTTCCACGCCTGGGTCAGGTTGCGCGGGCACGCCTCGTACAGCTGCCTGACCGGGTCCGAGACCCGCACGCACAACGTGCCGGCCGTGACCTCGACCTTCATCGAGGCCGTGGTCAGCGTGTTGCCGCTCTGGCTGAACGAGGACGGACCGGTGTAGTCCTTCTTCGCCACCTGCGGCGTGGTGAAGAGCGCCGAGCCGGTGCCGGGGCTGGTCCCTGAGGCCAGCTCGAAGTGGACGAGGTCGTCGTCGAGGAACTCGACGATCAGATAGGTCGATCCGCTGGTGAACTGCACCCGCTGGACCGCCGCCCGAGCCTCCCCCGCGACGAGGAAGGTGCCCAGGAGCACCGTCAGAAGGACGAGAGCGCGTTTCATGGCCGGCCCACCACCAGGTTGTCGAGGTTGATGCCGCCGGTGTTGGCCGCGTCATAGGCGATCTTGACGGTGTGCGCGCCCGCGGTGAGGGTCGTGGTGAGCGAGGCGGTGCCCCAGGTGTCCCAGTTCGCCTGCGCGGGCAGCGTGAGCGTGCCCGCCGAGACGCCGTCGACGTAGACGGTCCTGGTGCCGGCCACCGTGGTCGAGTAGCGGAACTTGAGCTGGTGGCTGCCCGCCGCGTCCGCCTTGACCTGGAAGGTCACCGCGTCACCCGAGCTCGCGAAGTTGTCGACGAACCCGGTGCCGGTGTAGCCCGCGTGGTCGGTGTTGGTCGTCGTGCCGGTGCCCGTCCCGAACTCCGCCTCGTACGCGGCCTTGTCCACGCCGTTGAGCGTGACGGTCCTGCTGGAGGCACTGGCGGCCAGCTTGACATAGGTGAGCTGCCGCACCGGGTCCCACCACCAGCCCTCGGCCGCCGCCTGGAGCGCCGCCAGCGTGGCCCGCGCGGTCGCGCTGGTCACCGTCGTCGGCTTCGTGCTCGCCACCTGCAGCGTGCTGGTCGTGGTGAGCGTGGGCACTGTGAGCGTCACCGAGTGTCCGGCCCAGTTCTCGGCCGCGCTGATCGTCCGGCTGGCGTTCGCCGAGTCCTCGAAGTAGGAGTAGGAGGAGCTGCCCGACGGGTAGATCCGGAAGACCAGGTTCGGATAGCTCGTGACGCTGTTGCCGATCTCGCCGCCGAGCTCGTAGTCGGCGTTGAGGTTGAGCGGGATGATCGCGCCCGGCCTGGCGTAGACCGGGATCGTGTCGAGGGCCGTGGCGTAGGACTTGGTGCCGGGGCCGGTGAAGCGGCCGCCGTTCCACAGGTCGTACCACTCGCCCGCGGGCAGGTAGACGTTCCTCGTCGTCGCGCCCTGCGTGGTCACCGGCGCGACGAGCAACTGGGAGCCGAACAGATACTGCTGGTCCTGCGCCGCGGCCGTCGCGTCGCCGGGGAAGGCGAAGCTCATCGCCCGCATCATCGGCGCCCCGGTGGTCGAACTGGCCTTGGCCTCGGTGTACAGGTAGGGGATCAGGTTCATCCGGACGTTGGCGAACTTCCGGAAGGTCGGCACGACCGTCGTGTCGCCGCTGCGCGCCTGGACGTTCCACGGCGTGCGGGCCTCGGACGTGCCCGGGTTCGACTTCTCCGAGTGATACTGCATGACCGGCGAGAACGTCGCCTGCGCCGCCGCCCGCAGGTAGAGCTCGGCGCTGGGGAAGTCACCGGTGAAGCCCGCCAGGTCCCAGGCCGTGTACGGCACGCCGGACTGCCCGGCGCTGAGCTGGGCCCTGACCGCCTCCTGGAAGGCGGAGAAGCTGGAGTTCTGGTCACCGGCCCAGAAGATCGAGTTCTTCTGACCGCCGGCGGTGGCCGCGCGGCTGAAGATGACGTTGTCCGCGCTCTCGGCCTTGACGTAGTCGCTGTAGGCCTTGGTGTAGCTGTTGGGGTAGGCGTTGTGCATCTCGTCGCCCTTGCGGCCGTCGGCGAACGTGACGCCCCGGCCGAAGATCGCCTCGCTGCCGTCGGTCTTGAAGCCGTCGATGCCGACCTCGTTGATCAGGTAGTCGCGCTTGCTCATCCACCAGGTGGTCGCCGCCGTACTGGTGAAGTCGGGGACCATGCTGTCGCCGAACCACTGTCCGGTCGGAATCCGATACGGCGCGTTGGACGGATTTTTCGCGACAAAGCCCTGCGCCTGGGCGTAGCTCTTATCGTTGAGATGCTGCTGCGGCGCGGTCGGGGGATTGGTGTCGAAGTTCTCCTTGAAGACCGGGATCTGCCAGAGGATCATCTTGATCCCCTTGCCGTGGGCGTTGGCGACCATGGCCTTCGGGTTCTGCCATTCGCCGCCCGCCGGGAACGTCAGGTCGCCGTAGGCGAGCTTCCCGCTGCCGGCGCTGGGCGTGTACGTGGCGCCGTGCCACAGGTAGAACGTGGCCTCGTCGCTCCACTGCTCCAGCACCATCGCCGTGTGCGGGATCTTGTACGTCCCGACCTTGTCCAGCTCGCTCTCCACCTCGGCCTGGGTGTTCCACTCGTTGGCCGACATCCACACGCCGAACGCCCACTTGGGCGGCAGCTGCGGCCGGCCGCTGACCGCGGTGTAGTCGTCCACGATCTCCGCGGGGGTGCCGGCGAAGAAGTGGTAGTCCAGCGTCGAGTCGAGCGCGCCGCTCGTGTCGACGGTGAACCCGGCCAGGTCGGCGAGGTGGGTGTTGAGGTTGAAGATCGCGTAGCGGGTGCTGGGGAGGTAGACCCCGTAACCGGCCGAGTTCAGGAAGAACGGCACGCTCAGGTAGGTGCGCCGGGTGCTGCCCTGGTCGCGATACTGGTTGTAGACGTAGTTGTGCACGTCGGTGCCGCGCTGGTCGAGGCGGTCATAGCGCTCGCCGAAGCCCTCGAACCGCTCGCCCGACGGCGACATGAAGTGGTCCTCGATCTTGGTGACCGTGGTGGCGCCGTCGCTGGCCCAGCCGATGTTCCTGAACGTGGCGGGGTCGTACTGCCGGGTGATCAGCGTCGTCCCGTCGCCCTTGTAGACCGACAGGCGGTAGGGCGACTTCTGGATCTTCAGCACCAGGCTCGTGGTGGAGAGGGTGAGGGTGCTCGCGGAATCCGTCACCGTATAGCCGGACACTCCGGAAATGTTCAGACCCTGGCCGCTGGGGGCGATCTGCGTGCGGAAGCGGTCGAGCGCCGGGAAGGCGAAGCGGATCTTCGGCGTGAAGCTCCCCGCGCTGTCACCAGTCGTGACATCTACCGACGTGCTGTTGTTGGTGTAGCCGGTCACGTTCGTCACCGTGCTCCACGAGGTGACCGTGAACGCGAACGGGCCCGTGCTCTTCTGCCCGCCCCCGTTCACGTCCGCGTTGACCGTGTAGGAGATCTTGTCGCCTCGGGCGAAGGTGCCCAGGTTGATCTTCCAGTAGCTGTTGTTGCCGTTGTTGTGGTCCCAGGCGGCGCCGATCGGGGTCTGGGCGGTCCCGTTCTTGGTCCAGGTCACCCAGACGGTCTGGCCGGACTCGATGGGCCAGGTGGTGGCGTTGATCTGGACGGCGTCCCCGGCCATCGGGTCACGGGGAGCGCGTTCGGTCGGCTCGCTGGAGTAGAGGTCGTCGATCCCGGTCGGGTTGTGAAAGATGCCGTCGAGCGCGTACGCGGGGACGGTCACGAGGGAGGCCAGCAGGGCGATCACCGCGACGATGACGCCCGACCGTAACCGGATCACGGGGGAGCTCCTATCAGGTGGCGAACACGGGTGAGAGATGAGGCCAGTGCTCCGCCGCGCAGAGGACCGGCGGACGGTCGAGCGGCGCGGGCAGCGTGACCTCGCGCCCGCCGCGATGGGCGCGGCCGGTCCAGACATCGACCCAGTCGCCTGCGGGCAGGTAGACCGCCTGCTCCGCGACCCCGGGCGCCGTCACCGGGGCCACCAGCAGCGCATCGCCCAGCTTGTACTGCAGCGGACGCTCCCAGACGCGCGGGTCGTCCGGGTGGTCGAAGAACAGCCCGCGCATCAGCGGCGCCCCGCCGCCGACCGCCTGGCGGGCCTGACCGGCCAGGTACGGCACGAGCCGCTCGCGCACCTTGGCCAGCCGCCTGAAGACGGGCAGCACCCGGTCGTCGCCGGTCCGCTCGGCCACGTTCCACGGCGTGCGGTCCCTGAGGGGCAGGCGGTGGTGGTTGAACTCCGAGTGGTACTGCATGATCGGCATGAACGCCGCCGCCCCGGCCGCCCGCAGATAGAGCTCGGCATCGGGCAGGTCACCGGAGAACCCGGCCAGGTCCCAGCCCCAGTAGACGATCCCGCAGGCCGAGGCGGTGATCCCGGCCCTGATGGACGACTGAAACGCCGCCCAGGTCGAGTCCTCGTCCCCGGCCCAGAACACGCCGTGCGGCTGGGATCCGGCGAACCCGGCCCGGCTGAACGTCACCGGCGCCTTGCCGTAGCGCTCCAGCAGCTCGCCGAAGGCACGCGCGTAATGCACGGGGAACAGGCCGTTGCCGTCGTCACCCCTGCGCCCGTCGGCGTAGCGCAGGTCGTGGCCCCACGCATGCTCGCCGCCGTCGGTCTTGAACCCGTCCACGCCCACCTCATCCACCAGGTAGGCGCGCTTGGCCGTCCACCAGTCGCGGACCTCGGGCGAGGACAGGTCGGGCATGAGCGCCAGCGGGAACCACCAGCCCCGGTTCCGGTACGGCCGGCCGTCGGCCTCCCTGACCCCGTAGCCGCGCTCGACCAGCTGCCGGGCGTCCACGGCCGCCTGGTGCCGGGGGTGCGGGCGCATCTTCTGCAGCGGGATCTGCCAGAGCAGCACCTTGACGTCCCGCTGGTGCAGCTCGTCCACCATGCCCTTGGGGTCCGGCCACGGCCCGTCCGGCGGGAAGACGTAGTCCGCCAGCCGGTGCGGCTCCTCCGACGGCTCGTATTCGGCCCCTCGGAACGCCGTGAACGTCGTCTCGTCACTCCACGCCTCGATGACCAGCGCCCCGACCGGGATGTCGTGCTCGCGGTGCCGGTCCATCTCGGCCATCACGCGTTCCTGCGTGTTCCACTCGTTGCCGCTGGCCCACAGCCGGAACACCCACGAGGGCAGCTCCGTCGGCCGCCCCACCTCGTCCAGGAAGTCCCGCAGCACGTCGGCCGGGGTCGCGCCGTCATAGAGCCGGACCGAGGGCTCGCCGTCCGGCCCCACCTCCGCCTCCACGACCAGCCGGTCCGGGGTGGACGCGCCGACGTCGTACCAGGTCCGCCTGGAGGTCTCGACGTGGAACCCCCAGCTCGCCGCCCCGCCGACCACGAGCGCGAACGGCATCGGCAGGTACGTCCTGCCGTGCGCCCCTTGCGCCTTGTACTGCTCGAACACCACCGCGTCCAGCCGCCGCCCGCGCTGGTCCACCGCGTCGAACCGCTCGCCGAACCCCACCACGTGCTCGCCGTCGGCCAGCGCCAGCTCGAACCGCACCCGCCGCGCCCCGTCGCCGCCGACCAGCCACCGCACGCTCCCCGGCACCACCCGGTCGGCGCCGCGCACGACGAGCTTCCCGCCGCTCCGGCCCCACGCCGCCGCCGTCACCTCGAACCACCTGCTGGTACGGCTCCCGCCACCGTCCAGCGCGGCCCGGAACCGGTAGGCGTACCGGTGTCCGGCGCGCAACACGGGTGAGCGCGCCACCCATGATCCGGCGGCGGCCCGCGCCGCCCTGGCTTGCGCCGCGGCCAGATGCCCGCCGTCAACGGTCTCCGCCTCGGCTGCCTCCGCGGCCTCCGCCGCCTCCACTGTTTCCGCCATGTCCGGGTCCGGTGCGGCACCCGACCTGGCCAGCGGCAGGTCGACGGGCGCCTTCCCGTCGGTGGCCCACTCGCACACCACCGAGACGACCTTGGCCGAGGCCCGCACCCGCAGCTCCACCGCCTCGCCGTCCATCGGCCAGGCGGGCACGCGCTGGTCCTCGGTCGTGGCGTACGGGTGCCCGGACCCGTACGGCCGATGCCGGATCATGCCCGCACCCCCTGCTCGTCAAGCCCGCCCTGCTCGTCCAGCTCGTCCAGCTTGTTCAGCTCGTCGGCGAGGATCAGGTACATCCCGTGCGACCACAGCAGCGGCGTGGCCACGGCGCCCCATCGGTCCCGCCACTCCTGGAGCCGGTCGGGCGCCAGCAGCAGGTCGGACACCTGCTCGGGCAGGTCACCCTCGGCGGTCGCCTGGGCCGCCATCCAGTCCAGATACCGCCGGGCCTCCGCACGCCGCCCGGCCCGCGCGTGGTTCCAGCCGAGGAACCCGGCCAGCAGCACCCAGCGCCCGCCGCCGTAGAAGGTGTCGGCCCGGTAGCGGTACACGCCGCCGTCGACGGCGAGCTGCCGCTCCACTTCGGCCACCGTCGCCGCGCCGACCGGGTGATCGGCCGCGTAGAGCCCGAACGGCTCGACGCACGCGAGCAGACTGGCGTCCACGGCCTCGCTGCCCAGCCATTTCGTGAGATATCCGGACTTCTGAGCGGCGGAGCCCGAGACGCCCTCGGCGGCCACCAGGGCCGCGATCCCCTCCACCGCCCGCCCCGCCGCCTCTGACTCGGCCCCGCTCAGCACACCCAGCCCGACGGCCGCCCGCAGCCCGGCGTGCACCGCGCCCAGCGTCGCCACGTGCCGCTGCTCGACATGCTCCTCCCACCAGTCGTAACACGGCATGTCCCAGAACGAGGTGAGATACCGGGCCGCCGTCCGCACCCCCTTCTCCACACCCGAGACCGCCCGGCCGTGCCGGAAGGAGTGCTCGCGCAGCGCCCACAGCCACGTGCCGTACCCGTCGAGCTGGAAGTCCCACCAGTCGACGTCCCCGTCCACGCCGTCGAGTGTGAACCGCGTCGGCAGCATCTCGGCGGGCGAGACCGGTTCACCGCGTCCCGCGCGCGAGACGAGCGAGTCGACCTGTCCCGCCCGGTCGCCGATCACCCGGGCGCACCAGGTGTGGAAGGCGTCCGCGCCGGCGGCGTCGCCGTGCCTGCTCACCCCCTCGGCGATGAACGCCCCATCACGCAGCCACGAGTAGCCGCGATAAGCGGAGAAGGTGGGCGAGGCCGGGTAGGCGCCGGTGGGGGACTGGAGCCGCTGGATCAGGTCGAGGCTGTGCGAGACAAGGGACAACGAACTCTCCTAAGACAGCAGGGCGTCTACGTCGGCGGCGGCGGTCTTGAGCGCCTCCTCCACCGGCTTGCGCCCGGCGGCGGCCTCGGTCAGCTGCTTGGTCACGGCGTCCTGCATCTCCTGCTGGCGCTTGATGACCGGCGGCAGCGCGATCGACTTCAGCGAGTCGAACACCGCCTGGCGGTTGGCGGGCTTGGGGTCCTTGAGATAGCCGGACAGCACCGCCTGGTCGGCGACCGGCGGCAGCTCCCACGACGACTCGACGCGGGTGGTCGCCGCGGTGTTCGACGACGACAGGAACCGGGCCCAGGCCCAGGCCTCCTTGCCGTGCTTGGTGCCGGAGGAGGCGGCGACGGCGTTGTGGAAGACGGCGCTGGCCTTGGCGCTGTCACCGGGCTCGACGACCACGTCCCAGGTGAAGGCGGCGTCCTTCAGCCCGGCGAACTGCCAGATGCCGTTGTGCCACATGGCGAGCTTGCCGGACTTGAAGAGGTTCGTGTCGTAGTCGGCGGTGCCGCCGATCTCCGCCTCGGTCGGCATCGTCTTGCCGACCTTGGAGACCAGCCACCGCGCCGCCTTGACCCCGGCCGGGCTGTTGAACGCCGACTTCTTGCCGTCGGCCGACAGGAACTCGCCGCCCGCCTGCTTGAGCGTCTTGTAGAACTCGAAGAACTGCACCGGCTGGAAGTCGCCGAACACGCCCTTCTTCTTGTCGGTCAGCTTCGCGGCGGCGGCCTGCTCGTCGGCCCAGGTCCAGTCGGCCGTCGGCGGGGCCACTCCGGCCTTGTCGAACAGGTCCTTGTTGTAGAAGAGCACGACCGTGGAGAACGAGGCGGGCAGCGCGTACTGCTTGCCGTCGCGCTTGAACGCCTCGAGCGACTCCTTGGCGTACACCGACGGGTCGCCGTCGCCCTTCACCGTGTCCAGGTCGAGCAGGGAGCCCGCGCTGGCGTAGGTCACGAAGTTCTCGTAGTTGAGCTCGAAGGTGTCGGGCGCGGTGCCGCCGGCGATGCTGGTCTGGAGCTTGGTGAAGTACTCGTCGAAGGGGGCGGTCTCCACCACCACGTCGACCTTCGGGTTCTCCTTCTCGAAGGCCTTCTCGATCTTGTCCAGGTCCTTCACATGGTCGGGCGCGGCCGAGAACGTGAAGTAACGCAGCGTCACCTTGCCGCCCTCGCCGGACGGGGCCTTCGTCGCCGACCCCTGGGAGCAGGCGGTGGCGAGCAGCGCGGCGGCCGCCAAAGAGGCGGCGACCCTGATCTTCTGTGACATGGGGGGACTTCCTTTACTTGTGCACAACTACTTGAGCCCGCTCTGCGCGACACTGGCGATGACGTGCTTCTGCGCGAAGACGTAGAGGATGAGGATCGGCACCACGCTGATCACCGAGCCCGCCATGACCACGTCCCACTCGGTGGTGAACTGGCCGTGCAGCGTGGCCAGGCCCAGCGGCAGCGTCATGAACTCGGGCGACTTGATGATGATCAGCGGCCAGAGGTAGCTGTTCCAGCTGGCCATGAAGCCGAAGATGGCGAACGTCGCCAGGGCCGGCCTGATCAGCGGCAGCACCACGTACACAAAAATCCGGAAATGTCCGGCGCCGTCCAGCACGGCCGCCTCGTCGAACTCCCTCGGCACCTGGTTGATGGCCTGCCGCAGCAGGAACACCCCGAACGCCGAGGCGATCGTCGGCGCCAGCAGCGCGAAGTACGTGTCGACCAGGTTGAAGGTGCGCATCTCGATGAACAGCGGCACGACCAGCACGGGCAGCGGCATCATCAGCGTCGCCAGATAGACGGCGAACAGCGCGCTCCGCCCCGGGAACGGCAGCCTGGCGAAGGCATAGGCGGCCATCGCGCTGGTGAGGAGCTGCAGCGTGGTGGAGGCCGCCCCGATCCAGGCGCTGTTGGCCACGATCCGCCAGAAGGGCAGTGTGTCGAGCAGCTTGCCGTAGGCGTCGAGGCTCGCGTTGTCGGGCGTGAAGTCCGGCGGTACGGCCAGCACCGCGTCGCTCGGCGTGATCGACGTGATCACCGCCCAGGCGAACGGGAACAGCATCACCACCGAGCCGAGGCCCACCAGCAGATAGCGGATCGCCTTACCCATAAGTCACCCACCGCCGCTGTCCCCGGATCTGCACGATCGTCACGAGCAGCACCAGGGCGAACAGCAGCCACGACAGCGCCGAGGCCGCGCCCGCCCGGCCGTACCGGAAAGTGAGGTCGTAGATCTGCGACACGACGACCTGCGTCGCGCCGCCCGGCCCGCCACCCGTCATGATCTTCACCTGGTCGAAGACCTGGAAGCCGTTGATCAGCGAGATCACCACCACGAAGAACGACGACGGCGACAGCAGCGGCAGCGTGATGTGCCTGAACCGGCGCACGGCGCTCGCCCCGTCGACCATGGCGGCCTCCTGGAACTCCTTCGGGATGGCCTGCAGCCCCGCCAGCAGGATGATCATCACGAAGCCCAGGTCCTTCCAGGCCGAGGCGAAGATGATCGACGGCATCGCCCAGTCGGGATCGGTCCACCAGCCGGGCCCGCTGACACCGAACAGCCCCAGCGCCCAGTTGACGACCCCGCTGGCCGGGTTGAGCAGCCACTTCCACATCAGCGCCACGACGACCCAGCTGGTGATGACGGGCAGGAAGTAGACGCCGCGCAGCAGCCCGCGTCCCGGCATCGCCCGGTTCAGCAGCAGCGCCAGCCCCAGCCCGCCCAGGTAGACGAGCGGCAGGTAACCGGCGATGAAGTACAGCGTGTGCAGGAACGCGGCCCGGGTCCCGGCGTCGCCGAGCAGTTCGATGTAGTTGCCGAGGCCGACCCAGCGCATCTCGGTGATGAGGTCCCATTCGTGGAGGCTCGTCCAGAACGAGGCGACCATCGGGATCAGCGTGTAGAGCGTCAGCGGGATCAGGCTGGGCAGCAGGAACACGGCCACGGTCCCGGCGTACCGCCAGCGCCGCCGCGGCGCCCGCCGCTCCTGCGTGCCCCCGGCCTGCGGCCGGACGGCGGTGAGGGTCATGCGCTCGCTCCTCTGTAACTGGCTCATGGCGTCGTCCCGATCAGGCGGGCCCGGACCAGGCGGCCCTGCTCCCCGGCGGCCCCGGCGGCGTCGAAGGGGGTGGCCAGTACGAGGGCCGCCGCGCCCTGGGCCCAGCTGGTGTCGTCCCAGCTCTCCACCTCGATCGAGATGTCCCTGCGCCCCGGGTACAGCTGCGCCCTGACGGCCGGGTCGAAGCCCACCTGCCAGAGCGGCCAGTCGGCCGTCCCCTCGCCGAGCACCACCACGACCTCGGGATCGACCACGTTGATCAGCCCCGCCGCGGCCCGCCCGAGCACGGCCCCCGCCTCGGCGAACACCTCCCGCGCCGCCGGATCGCCCGCCGCCCCCAGCCCGGTAAGACCGGCCCAGCCGCCGTCCTTGGCAAGAGCTGTCGCCAGCGGCCCGGCCGAGCCGCCGTTCTTGGCGCGGGCCGCCGCCAGCAGTCCCGCCGAGCCGACGTACGCCTCCAGGCACCCACGCGCCCCGCACCCGCACACCGGCCCCGCCGGATCGACGGGCACGTGCCCGAACTCCCCGGCCCCGCCCCTGGCGCCCCGGTAGACCCGCCCGTCGGCCACGATCGCCGCGCCGACGCCGCGCCCGATGGTCAGCACCAGGAAGTCTCGGTGGGTACGCCCCCGGCCGTAGAGCCGCTCGGCCGCCGCCAGCGCGTTCACGTCGTTCTCCACCAGCACGGGCAGCTTGAGCCGCCGCCGCAGCCGCTCGCCCACCGGCATGGCCTGCCACCCCAGGGTCGGCGCGTTGACCGTACCGACCGCCTGGTCCTCCACGCTGCCGGGCACCCCGACACCGATCCCGAGCAGCGGCGGCGCCTGCCCGTGGTCGGCCGAGGCGGACGTACGCGCCGTCAGCCCGCGCCCGCTGCCCGAGACCACCGCCTCGACGGCGTCGGCCAGCCGGTCCAGCGCCTCAGGAGACGACGGGTCGAACGCGCACTCCCAGGCCCCCAGCACCTCGCCGTCGAGCCGCACGTCGACCAGCACGAGATGGTCGGCCGTCACCTTCACGCCGAGCGCGCGCCCCGCGCTGCCCACCAGCCCGAGCCGCTGGGCCGGCCGCCCGCCGCGCGACGGCTTGAGGTCGAGCTCCTCCAGCATCCCGTAACCCATGAGCTCGCGCGTGAGCTGCGTGACGGTCGCCGGGCTCAGGTCCAGCTCGCGCGCCAGCTCGGTGCGGCTCAGCGGCCCGACGGTGCCGAGGAGCGCGAGGATCGCCGTCCTCGTGAGATCACCGCGATCAGTGCCTGCCATGTGATGAGAACGACTTTCTTTAGAAATAAAGTTAGTGGTGAAAATATGAAGCCGCAGCACGCCGCTGTCAAGGGTCCGGGAACGCGAAAAGGGGCCTCCGTCGCCGGAGACCCCTTCTCAAGAGCTGTTCGCTAGGACGCGTCCTTCGCGCGGTTGCGCAGCGCCCGGCTGACGCCGTCGGCGCCCTCCAGGATCATCCGGCGCAGCGCCTGCGGCGGCTGCTCCTTCTCCAGGTAGGACTCCGCCGCCCGCACCGTCTCCGGCTCGATGAGCAGCGCGGGGAAGCAGCCGACCGTGAACGTCTGCGCCTGGTCGAACGTCCACTCCCGGTAGATCCGGCCGATCTCCGCGAAGTACTTCTCCCGGTAGGGGGCCAGCAGCTCCGGGTGGTGCGGATCCTGGAAGCCGTTGACCGTCGTACGGGCGATGTGGTTGGCCAGCTTGCCACCCACGATCGAGGCCCACGCGGCGGCCTTGCCCTCGGCCGTCGGGATGGCCGCCCGGCACAGCGCCGCGGAGCGCTCGCCGGTGGCGGTGGCGTCACGCGCCAGCTCGGCGTCGATGTCGGCGCCGTCCAGCCGGCCGCCCACCACCAGCGCGTGGACGAGCGTCCAGCGCAGGTCGGTGTCGACGGTCAGCCCCTCGGGTACGGCCGAGCCGTCCAGGATGCCGGCGATGATCGCCAGGTCGGCCTCGGAGGTCGCCGTGGGCGCGAACGCCTGCAGGAAGGCGAGCTGGTGGTCCGAGCCCGGCTCCGCCGTGGCGAGCAGCGTGCGCAGCTCGGTGGCCAGCAGCGACAGGCCCTCGGCCCGCCACGCCGGGTCGGCGTACTGCTGAATGGCCATCCGCGCCTGCCGGAGCACGGCCTGCAGGACCGTGATGTCCTTGACCGTGCCGACGCCCGAGACGACCAGCTTGACGTAGTCGCGGGTGGACATCTCGCCGTCGCGGGTCATGTCCCACGCGGCCGACCAGCACAGGGCCCGGGGCAGCGACTCGGTGAAGCCGGCGATGCCGCCGTCGACCAGGGTACGCAGCGACCGCTCGTCCAGCCGGATCTTGGCGTAGGTCAGGTCGTCGTCGTTGACCAGGACCAGGTCGGGCTGCTCCTCCCCGACCAGCTCCGCGACGCTCGTCTTGGCGCCCACCACGTCCAGCTCGACCCGCTTGGTACGCGTCAGCACACCGTCGGCCAGCGAGTAGAGGCCGACCGCGACCCGGTGCGAGCGCAGCGTCGGGTAGTCGGCCGGCGCCTCCTGCAGCACCTCGAAGGTCTCGAAGCGGCCGTCGGCGACCGTGAACGACGGGCGCAGCGTGTTGACCCAGGCGGTCTCCAGCCACTCCTTGGACCACGACGACAGGTCGCGCCCCGAGGTCCGCTCCAGCGCCCCGAGCAGATCCTTCAGCTCGGTGTTGCCCCAGGCGTGCTCGCCGAAGTAGTCGCGCACCCCGGCCAGGAAGTTGTCCAGCCCGACGTACGCGACCAGCTGCTTGAGCACCGAGGCGCCCTTGGCGTACGTGATGCCGTCGAAGTTGACCTCGACCGCCTGCATGTCGGGGATGTCCGCGGCGATCGGGTGCGTGGACGGCAGCTGGTCCTGGCGGTAGGCCCAGGACTTCTCCACGTTCGCGAACGTCGTCCAGGCGCCCTTGCCCCAGCGGGTCGCCTCGGCCTGGGCGAGCACCGACATGTAGGTGGCGAACGACTCGTTCAGCCACAGGTCGTCCCACCAGCGCATGGTCACGAGGTCGCCGAACCACATGTGCGCCATCTCGTGCAGGATCGTCTCGGCGCGCCGCTCGACGACGGCGTCGGTGACCCTGGACCGGAAGACGTAGTCCTCCAGGAAGGTCACGCAGCCGGCGTTCTCCATCGCGCCCGCGTTGAACTCCGGCACGAACAGCTGGTCGTACTTGCCGAACGGGTAGCGGACGCCGAACACCTTGTGGAAGAAGTCGAAGCCCTGCCGGGTGACCTCCAGGATGTTGTCGGCGTCGAGGTGCTCGGCGAGCGAGGCGCGGCAGTAGATGCCCAGCGGGATGCCGTCGTGCTCGGAGGTCACCTTGTGGTACGGCCCGGCCACCAGCGCGGTGATGTAGGTCGACATGACGGGCGTGGCGGGGAACAGCCAGCGCCTGGCCGCCTGCACCATGCCGTGCTTGCCGGCCTGCTCGGGCAGGTACTCGACCGAGGAGGCGGCCGCGTTGGAGACGACCTCCCAGTCGGCCGGGGCCAGCGCCGTCAGCTGGAAGCTGGCCTTGAGGTCGGGCTGGTCGAAACAGGCGTACATGCGGTGCGCGTCGGCCGTCTCGAACTGGCTGTGCAGGTAGACCTTCTGGTCCACCGGGTCGACGAAGCGGTGCAGCCCCTCGCCGCTGCGCATGTAGACGCAGTCGGCGTCGACGCGCAGCTCGTTGGACTCGGCCAGCGAGGGGAGCGGGAAGCGCCCCTTCTCCGCGTCGTAGGTGGAGACGTCGAGGTCGGCCCCGTTGAGCGTGACCTTGCGAACGTGCGCGCCGTGGAGATCGATGAACGTGGCCGAGCCCGGGCGGCTGCTGCTGAACCGGACGGTCGTGACACTCTCGAAGCGCTCGTCTCCCTCGGTCAGATCGAGTGCGACCTCATACGACTCGACCTTCAACAGCCGGGCGCGCTCGCGAGCCTCGTCCCGGGTCAGGTTGCCTGCCAAGTTCCACTCCTTTTCGCACTTCTTTTCGCCACTTTATGGAGGTTTGTCGGTATCCTGCCACGCGGGGAATAGGACATCGACACCCCAGGTTATGGCCCTCGTGACTGACACGACCCCCGTAGACCTTTGGTTCGATCCTTTCTGCCCATTTGCCTGGGTGACGTCACGATGGCTGCTCGAAGTCGAGAAGGTTCGACCGATCGAGCCTCGCTGGCGCATCATGAGCCTGCAGGTCCTCAACGAGGACAAGGACGTCTCCGACGAATACCGTGCGTCGTCCGCCCGGGGCGCGAAGCTCATCAGGGTCATCGCCACCGCCGCCGACCGCTTCGGCGAGGAGTACATCGGCCGCCTCTACACCGAGTTCGGCACCCGCCTGCACAACGAGGGCCGGGGCCGAGACATCGATACCCTGCGCCTGATCGCCGAGGAGTCGCTCGAGGCCGTGGGTCTCGACAAGGGCCTGGCCGCCGAGGCCATGGAATCGACCGAGTACGACGACGCCATCCGCAAGTCGCACAACGAGGGCATCACCCTGGTCGGCCAGGAGGTCGGCACCCCCGTCATCCGCGTCGGCTCCAACGCTTTCTTCGGCCCGGTGGTCACCACCATCCCCCGGGGCGAGGACGCGGGCCGGCTCTGGGACGGCGTGCTGCTGGTCACCGAGTTCGACGACTTCTTCGAGCTCAAGCGCTCGCGTACCCGGCGGCCGAGCTTCGACTGACTTTCACCTCGCAGTGACTTGTAGCGGCGCAATCCGCGCCTATCCGGTGTGTCCGGCCGTACTCTTCTGAAAGAGCAGCACCCTTCTGAAAGATGCAGCCGAACGAGGCGCCACGCCCTCGCTCAGCGACGGCCGGCGCGCAAGGATGGGGGCTATGCGTCAGCTGTACATCGGCGGTGTCTGGACCGCTTCGGTCTCCGGCGAGCCCATCGAGGTCGTCAACCCGGCCACTGAGCAGATCATCGACCGGGTGCCGGCCGGCGCCCCCGACGACGTCGAGGCGGCCGTACGCGCCGCCCGGAGCGCCTTCCCCTCCTGGTCCGCCACTTCCGCCGCCGAGCGCGGCAAGCTGCTGGCCGCCGCCGCCGAGCTGCTGACCGAGCGCGCCGGCGACATCGCCAAGACCATCGCGACCGACATGGGCTCACCCCTGGGCTTCGCGCTCAAGGTGCAGACGCTGATGCCCGCGGGCGTACTGGCCGGCTACGCCCGGCTGGCCGAGAGCCATCCGCGCGAGTCGCGCGTCGGCAACTCGCTGGTGCTCAAGGAGCCGGTCGGCGTGGTCGCCGCCATCACCCCGTGGAACTACCCGCTGCACCAGATCGTCTGCAAGGTCGCCCCGGCTCTGGCCGCCGGATGTACGGTCGTGCTCAAGCCGTCCGAGGTGGCGCCGCTGGCGGCGTACGCGCTGACCGAGATCTTCCACGAGGTGGGCCTGCCCGCCGGCGTGTTCAACCTGGTCAGCGGGCGCGGACCGGTGGTGGGCGAGGCCATGGCCGCGCACCCGCAGGTCGACATGATCTCCTTCACCGGCTCGACGGCCGCCGGCCGCCGGGTGGCGTCGCTGGCGGTCGAATCGGTCAAGCGGGTGGCGCTGGAGCTCGGCGGCAAGTCCGCCAACCTGATCCTGCCCGACGCCGACCTGGGCGCCGCCGTCAAGGTCGGCGTCGCCAACTGCTTCATCAACGCCGGCCAGACCTGCTCAGCGTGGACCCGCATGATCGTCCACCGCGACCAGTACGACGACGCGGTCCACCTCGCCGTCGACGCGGCGCGCCGCTACACCGTGGGCGACCCGTTCGACGAGGCCACCCGCATCGGCCCGCTCGTCTCCGAGGCCCAGCGCGACCGCGTGATCCACTACATCAACCGGGGCCAGGAAGAGGGCGCCAGGCTGGTGACCGGGGGCACCGAACGCCCGCACCCGCGCGGCTACTACGTCGAGCCGACCGTCTTCGCCGCGGTCGAGCCGGGCATGACGATCGAGCAGGAGGAGATCTTCGGCCCGGTCCTGTCGATCATCCCCTACACCAGCGAGGACCAGGCCGTCCGCATCGCCGACGACACCCCCTACGGCCTGGCCGGCGCGGTGTGGGCGGGCACCCAGGAGCGCGCCGTCGCGGTGGCGCGCAGGCTGCGCACCGGGCAGGTCGCGATCAACGGCGGCGCGTTCAATCCGCTCGCACCGTTCGGCGGCTACAAGCAGTCAGGCATCGGCCGCGAACTGGGCGAGCACGGGCTGGAGGAGTTCCTCGAGGTCAAGTCGCTGCAGCTCTGAAGCCGTCGCGGCTCCGCAGTCGTCGCACCGCGGAAGCCGTCGCACCGCGGAAGCCGTCGCACCGCGGAAGCCGTCGCGGCTCAGAGGAGCAGCCCGCCGGCCGCCAGCAGGTTCTGGCCGGTGATCCACCGCCCGTCGGGTCCGGCCAGGAACGCCACCACGGCCGCGATGTCGTCCGGCTGCCCCAGCCGTCGCAGCGCGGTCATCGCGGGGATCTGTTCGAGCGCCTCCGGCGGATTGCTGCCGTGCAGCATGTCGGTGTCGGTCGCGCCGGGCGAGACGATGTTGGCCGTGATGCCGCGCCCGCCCAGCTCACGCGCCGCGACCTTGGTGAACTGCTCGACGGCCGCCTTGCTCCCCGCGTAGAGGGAGATCCCCGGGCCGGGCACGCGCGTGTTGAGCGTGGAGATGTTGATGATCCGCCCGCCGTCGCGCATCACCCGCCCGGCCCACTGGATGGCCAGGAACACCGAACGCGCGTTGACCGTGAACACCCGCTCGTAGGACTCGTCCGTGATGTCGGCGATGAGCCCCTGCCCGGTCTCCGCCGCGTTGGCGACCAGGATGTCGAGCCCCGGCAACAGCTCCTCGGCCGTGGCGAACAGCCGGTCGAGATCCGCCCTGCTCGCCTGATCGGCTTGTACGGCATGCGCTCCGGTCGCCGTGGCCACCTCCTTGGCCAACTCCGCGTTGCCGCGATAGGTGAAGACCACTTCGGCGCCGTCGGCGGTCAGCCGTTCGACGATGGCCCGGCCGATGCCCCGGGAGCCACCTGTGACCAACGCGCCTTTCCCCGAAAAAACTTGTCCCGAAGATTCACTCATACCGCCAACCTACGTTCTGAGCATGATCTTGCGCGCCTCCGGCTTCGGCAGCCGGTCGACGTACAGCCGCCCGTCGAGGTGCTCGGTCTCGTGCTGGAAGCAGCGGGCCAGTGAGCCGCGTGCCTTGACGCGCTGCGGGCGGCCGAGCCGGTCGAACCCCTCGACGGTCACCCCCGCCGCCCGCGCCACCGGGGCGTAGATCGGCGTGCCCGTCTGCCGGTCAGGCACCGACAGGCAGCCCTCCTCGTCCAGCACCTCTTCGGGATCGTCCACGGTCAGCACGGGATTGATCATGTGACCTTTGCGGCGGTTGATGTCATAGACGAACAGCCGCCGCGGCACGCCGATCTGCGGGCCGGCCAGGCCGACGCCGTCCACCGCGTACATCGCCTCGAACATCTCGTCGATGAGGCGGCGCAGCTCGCGGTCGAAGCCTTCGACGGGCTCGGCGGGTGTGCGCAGCACAGGATCGCCGAGGACGCGGATCTCGCGCATGATGCTCTACTTCCGTAACTTCCGTAAGGGATGGATAACCGATGAGGTCCTTACTCTAGCCAGCCGACGCGCTGGTGCGAGGCCCGTGTGCGGCGCTGTGGAAGACTGGGCGCGTGCGTGTCTATATCGGTGCCGACCATGCCGGCTATGAGTTCAAGAACCACCTTGTGTCCTGGCTCAAGGACAACGGGCACGAGGTGACCGACTGCGGTCCGTTCGTCTATGACGCCGAGGACGACTATCCGGCGTTCTGCCTGCGGGCCGCCGAGGGCGTCGCCGGCGATCCGGGCAGCCTGGGCGTCGTCATCGGGGGGTCGGGCAACGGCGAGCAGATGGCCGCCAACAAGGTGCGCGGCATCCGGGCCGCCCTGGCCTGGAGCCAGGAGACGGCCAGGCTCGCCCGCGAGCACAACAACGCCAACATCGTCTCCATCGGCGCGCGCATGCACTCCGACGACGAGGCGACCGGCTTCGTGGAGACCTTCCTCGCCACGCAGTTCTCCGGCTCGGAGCGGCACGCCCGCCGCATCGCGCAGGTGGCGACCTACGAGACGATCGGCCAGCTGCCCTCTCTGCCCTAAGCCCGCCGCTTGGGCTCGCGTCTGGGCATCTCGTCACGCAGGGGCCGCCTGTCGGCGGCCTCCTGCTGCTCCTTCGAGGGCCGCGACACGTCGCGGGCCCGCATCGCGGTGATCGCGGTGATCTGCAAGCTCTGCAGTGCCATGCCCGCGAGCCTACGTCAGAGGGGCCTGTGTCGGATGGGACGGCGTCAGAAGGACAGTCCGCCCCACGGCTTCGGGCTCCACGCCATGGCGGCGTCGAGCCTGCGCACCGAACCCGCCGAGTGCTCGCGCAGGAGCCCCGCGTCGAGCTGCGCCGAGAGCAGGCCGTCGCCCATGTACGCCGAGCCGAGCGAGGAGACCCGCAGCGACATGTCGGGCTCGTCCTCCACCGGCTTGCACTCCGCGCCGGAGGTGTCGGCGCTGAGCCGCCAGCGGCGGGCGTTCCACGGGCACACGTCGTCCTCGACCTCGATCACCACGTCGACGGCCGACGAGTACGCCCGCGAGGTCAGCGCCCGGTCCACCTCCACGAGGCGTACCCACAGCTCGTCGGTGCAGCTCGCCCGGAGCTGCCGTGGGTCGGCGAGCAGCGCGAGGAGCGCGTCGTCCACCGGCCGGCTGCCCTCCACCCGGGAGATCAGGTCGCGGTCGAGCACGCTGCGCCACAGCAGCGCGCGGGCGGCGGGGTCGGCCGCCTCCAGCTCCGCCAGCTTCAGCAGGCCGTTGGGCACGCCGTTGTCGTCCCAGCTCGCCTTGACCCTGAACAACGCGTAACCGCGTACGCCCCGGTCGTCCTCGGCGATCACCGAGCGGAGAGCCCCGTCTCCATGCCGGTCGAACTCCTCGTCGGCCAGTAGACCATCCCAGAAGTGCTTGTTACGGAGATAGCGCCCGGGACAGGCGGTCACGACGGAGGCGAACAGCCGCTCGAACTCGGCTCGGGCCTCGGCCGGCTTGGCCACCCTGAGGCGCAGCGCGGGGTCCGTGGGGGCGTTCGCCACGAACGCCGAGCCGTGCTTGGCGACGCTGAATCCCATCTCGGTCGACGCCCTGCCGTACCCGAACCTCCCATAGATGACGGACTCCGAGGCGTACAGGGCGGCGACGGACTCGCCCCGGTCGCGCACGTCGGACAGCTGCCTGCGCATCAGGCTCGACAGCACGCCGCGACGGCGGTGGGAGGGGAGCACACTGACGGCCGTCACTCCCGCGACGGGTATCTGCGCGCCGGGGACCGTCATGGTGAAGGAGAAGACGGCGGTGACACCGGCCATGACATCGCCGTCGAACGCGGCGAGCGTCCGATCGAACTCGGTCTGCGCCTTGGCTCGTTCGAATTCCTGGGGATGCGGCGTCCAGTTGAAGCCTTCGGAGAGCACGTCGGCGAACTTCGGCCACTCGGCCTCGTCCACCGGACGGATCGGATACGTCATCCGTCCACGGTAGGAGCGGGCAAAGGGGAGGGGCCACCCAATATACGTGCTTAATGATCAAGGCCTTGGTCAAGTGGGCTGCCCAAAGGGAGGCCAGAGCGCTACAGTCAGGCGCATCATGAGTTCCCGTTCGGCGCTGCAGATACCGCCACGGCTCCGCGCGCTCCTGGTGCGGGTGCCATTTCTGGTGTCCGTCGTCCGGTTCCTCAGGAGAGGCTCCTTGGCCCGAGACCGCAACCTGCTGGTCACGTTGACGATGCTCACGCTCGTCATCGGGCTGCTGGCCGCGCAGATCTCGACCGAGTGGTTCTCGCCCTCGCTGCTCATCCTCATCCTTCTGGTGGGCGGCCTGCAGCTGCGGCTGAACAGCCTGATCAAGCTGCTCGTCGCGGTGATCATCTCGCTCGGTTACATCGCCGGCACCCTCGGGGTCGGCCAGATCGGCCTCGGGCTCATGGTGACGATCGGCTTCACCACGGTGCTGGCGGTGCTGATGGCCCGCACCCGGGGCAAGCTCGGCGTGCAGGGGCTGCGCGGCGACGCCATGCTGCTGGAGCTGCGCGACCGGCTCAGGAGCCAGGGTGAGCTGCCCGCGCTGCCCAAGGACTGGGGCGGCAAGGTCGTGCTCAAGCAGGCCGGCGGCTCCTCCTTCGGCGGCGACTTCCTGGTCTCCATGCGCGACGAGGACAAAGTGGAGATCGCGCTGGTCGACGTGTCGGGCAAGGGCGTCGACGCGGGCACCAGAGCGTTGCTGCTGTCCGGAACGTTCGGCGGGCTGCTCGGCTCGGGCGTCGACTTCCTGCCGGCCTGCAACACCTACCTGCACCGCCAGCGCGGCGACGAGGGGTTCGTGACGGCCGTGCACGTACGCCTCGACCTGGCGACGGGCGACTACACGATCACCTCGGCCGGCCACCCGCCGGTGGTCAAGTTCGACGCGGGCACGGGCAACTGGCAGGTCGCCACGGCCAAGGGCGTCGTCCTCGGCGTGGTCCCCGACCTGCACTGCGAGCCCGACAGCGGCACCCTGCGCAAGGGCGACGCGCTGCTGCTCTACACCGACGGGCTGATCGAACAGCCGGGGCGCGACATCGACGCCGGGCTCGACAAGCTGCTCGGCGAGGCGGAGCGGCTGCTGCCCTCGGGTTTCCGTGACGGCGCGCGGGCCCTGGTCAACGCCATGGCGTCGGGCCACAACGACGACTGCGCGCTGGTGCTCATCTGGCGTCCGTGACGAATCACACGGGTCAAGGCGTGAACAAGGTCACTGGCAGCGCTTGATCGACTTTGAGATCCTCGAAGAGTTCACCACTCCGGGTCCCGGCGGAGCGGCGCGGCTTCACCGGGATCCGGTCTTCGCCTCCGGCTCTCAGAGCCAGCCTGAGTCGCTCGCGATGCGTACCGCGTCGAGGCGATTGCGGGCCCCGGTCTTGCACATGATGCGCGACAGATGGTTGCGTACGGTGCCCACCGACAGGAAGAGCTGGTCGGCGATCTCCGTCGACCGGGCCCCGCCCGCCGCGATCCGCAGCACGTCGAGCTCGCGCCTGGTCAGCGGGTTGGCGACCGACTGGAGGGCGGCGATCGCCAGGTCGGAGTCGACCGCGCGGCGTCCGGCGGCGACCAGCCGCAGGCTTTCGGCGAGCTGCTCGGGCGCTACGTCGAGGCTCATGAACCCGAGCGCGTGCGTGGCGAACGCCCTGCGCACCTGGCCGGGATTGGGCTGCGCCGACAGGATGAGTACGTGACAGCCCCGCTCGCGCAGTCGCGCCGCCGGGAACAGGCCGCCTCCGCCGGGCAGGTCCAGATCGACGATCGCCGTGTCGGGCGCGCACGCGGCCGCCGCGGGCAGGACGCCGTCCGCGTCTCCCACCTCGGCGACCACCCGCAAGTCGGGCTCCGCGTCGAGCGATGCCACCAAACCGCGCCGGACCAGCGGCAGATGCTCGGCGACCAGAATCCGGATCAAGGCTCCCACCTCCGTCATCTCCCAGAGTGATCGCCCGATCGCGTACTGTCAACGGAATGTGGCGCTGCGGCAAAGGGTGCGCAAGCCATCGAGGTGTGATGACTTCGACTACTCTGGGGCTGTCGGGACCTTCTGTCTGCCCTGGAGCGGGACTAGATGAACTGGCTTTACCTCGCGGGGATCGTAGTCTTCCTGATCGGGCTGATGGCGTCTGTCGCGTTGCACGAGCTCGGCCACTTCGTGCCCGCCAAGATCTTCGGTGTCAGGGTGCCCCAGTACATGGTCGGCTTCGGCTCGACCGCCTGGTCCATCCGGCGAGGTGAGACCGAGTACGGCATCAAGTGGATCCCGCTGGGCGGCTACATCCGCATGATCGGCATGCTGCCGCCACGGCCCGGCGACGATCCCACCAAGCTCAGGGGTTCCTCCACCGGCCCGTTCCAGGGGCTCATCGAGACCGCCCGCGACGCGGCACAGGAAGAGGTGCGGCCGGGCGACGAGGAGCGGGTCTTTTACCGGAAGAAGTGGTGGCAGAAGGTCATCATCATGTCCGGCGGCCCGTTCATGAACTTCGTGCTGGCCTTCATCCTCTTCTCGGTCCTGCTCGTCGGCATCGGCCTGCCCGCGCTGACCCCGGTGGTGTCCCCGCAGACCAACACCTGCGTGATCCCGATCAGCGAGCAGCGCACCGACTGCCGCGCCTCCGACCAGCCGACGCCCGCCGCCAAGGCCGGCATGAAGCCCGGCGACCGGCTCGTCTCCTTCGGCGGCCAGAAGATCGCCTCCTGGGACGACGCCACCCGCTTGATCCGCTCGCACGGCGCCGGCCCCGTCGCCGTCGGCATCGTCCGCGATGGCAAGCCGATGACCCTCAACGTGACGCTCATCTCCCAGGACCGGCCGTCGCCCACCGACCCGACGAAGATCGACAAGAACGTCGGCTTCCTCGGCGTCATGCCCACCGAGGTCATGGAGCAGCAGAGCCTCGGCGTCGTGATCGGCTACATGGGCCAGCTCACCGGCCGGGTCGCCGACTCGCTGCTGAACCTGCCGCAGAAGATGGTCGGCGTGTGGCACGCCGCGTTCTCCGGCGACAAGCGCGACCCCGAGGGCCCGGTCGGCGTCGTGGGCGCCGGACGCATGGGTGGTGAGATCCTCTCCTCTGACCTGTCGGGCGAGAAGAAGGTCGCTTTCCTGGTGAATCTGCTGGCCGGGTTCAACCTGGCGATCGGCATGTTCAACCTGATCCCGCTGCTGCCGCTCGACGGCGGCCACATCGCGGGCGGCCTCTGGGAGGGCCTCAAGCGCGCCTTCGCCCGTGTCACGCGGCGTCCCGAGCCCGCGTACGTGGACATCGCCAAGGTGCTGCCGCTCACCTACGCCCTGGCCTTCGTCATGATCATCATGGCCGGCCTGCTCGTCTACGCCGACCTGATCAACCCGCTCACGCTCACCGGCTGACCGTCGCAGAGCACCCCTTCACGAACTTCTCCAATGCCTTCGAGAACACCCGCGCTACGTCGATCTCGGTGTCCCCACTGGTCGGCGGGCTGCCCCTCAACGTTGCTGTGAGCTAGATCACGGTTGAGGTTGACCTTGGGTCAGGGTGGAAGCTCGGCGCAGCGGCACGACGCCGCCCCGGACGTAACACTCTCGAAGGATCGAACCACCATGACGATCACCCTTTCCGACCAGGACAAGAGCACCCTGCGGACTGCCGCGTACGGCGCCGTGTCGCTGATGGCCGCCGCCGGCGCCGCCGGCAAGCCCCACAAGATCGCCGCCAACGGCGGTATCGCGCTGGGCTCGGCCACCGGTCTGATCGGACACGTGCTCGCCGACTACCCCAAGGGCAAGGACCTGGCCGGCAAGTCCGTGGCCGAGATCGCCGACCGCGTGCTGCCGGCCCTGACCGAGGCCATGAGCCTGCTGAGGAAGCAGGACCCGGCCGAGGCCGACAACTTCCGCGGTACCGTTCTCATCGCTGTCGAAACCGCCCAGATTCACCAGGACCAGCCGAGCCCTGCCGCGGTCGAGATGGCCCGCAAGATCACGGCAGCCCTCGACGCCGCAAGGGTAGCCACTGCCGACAACGGTGCGGCTGCCGGGCAGGATCGCCCGGAGCTGCGGAAGGCAATCGAGGAGATCGTCGAGTCCGGATTCGTCGGGGTGTCGCTGCGCGTACACGATGAGCGGGGCGAGTGGGCCGGTAGCGCCGGGGTGGCCGAGCTGGGCGGGACCGCCAAGCCGCCGGTCAACGGGCATGCCCGGATCGGCAGCAACACCAAGACCTTCACCGCGACCCTGGTGCTGCAACTGGTGGCCGAGGGCAAGATCGAGCTGGACGCCCCGGCGGCGGACTACCTGCCCGAGTTCGTCTTGGACGAGCGGATCACGGTGCGGATGCTGTTGCAGCACACCAGCGGGCTGTTCAACTTCACCGGCGAGGTATACGAGGACGGGTCGATCGTGCACGGGATCCCCGTGCCCTACGGCACCACGGGCAAGGAGTGGGTGGACAACCGGTTCCACACCTACCGGCCCGAGGAGCTGGTATGTCGGGCGCTGTCCAAGCCGGCCCGGTTCGAGCCGGGGACGGGCTGGAGCTATTCCAACACCAACTATGTGCTGGCCCGGCTGCTGATCGAGAAGGTCACCGGCCGCTCGCTGGCCGAGGAGATGCAGCGGCTGATCCTGGGGCCGCTCGGGCTGTCGGGCACGGTGGTGCCGGACGCCTCGCCGGAGCTCCCTGAGCCGCACGCCCACGTCTACTACCGCTACGAGGAAGCCGGCCGGCAGAAGACGATCGACATCACCCGCCACAACCCCTCCTGGGTCTCCACCGGCGGTGACATGATCTCGACCAGCCAGGACCTGGCCACGTTCATCTCCGCGCTGGTAGGCGGCAAGCTCCTGCCGGCCCCGCTGCTGGCCGAGATGTGCACCCCGCACGCCACCGGCCTCCCGAACATGGACTACGGGCTGGGAGTGTTCGTCCAGAAAACGGATTGCGGCGGCACCGTCATCACCCACAACGGCGGCACGGTCGGCTCCATGACGCTGATGTACAGCACGCCCGACGGCAGCAAGACCCTGACCGCCGTACTGAACTGGGTGGACGACGCCGACCTGTCCATAGCAACAAAGGTCCAGAACGCCCAGCAACGGCTCGTCAACGAGGTGTTCTGCGGCGAGCAGGCCGATCCGGCTCAGCCGTCGGACTGAACACCTGTGACCCGCACGCCTCCAGAGGCACCCCCTTCCGGTTGTGCATCAGGGAGAAACCCGAACGGGGCCACGCCGAGCTCGTCGACCTCGGCGTGGCCTGTCCACATGCTCGGCTGTGATCCGCCTAGTCGCCGAGCTCGAGCACAAGGCAGGATTGCGCAGATGAACGGAGTCACGATCGGGCAGGCAGCGGCATTCGTCGGCGTCACAATGAAGACGGTGCGCCACTACCACAAGCTCGGCCTGGTCAAGGAGCCGGAACGCGACAGCTCCGGCTACCGCAGGTACGGATCGGCCGAGCTGTTGCGGCTGGTGCAGGTCCGGACGCTGGCCGTCGCCGGGGTGCCGCTGGCCGAAGTCGGGCCCCTGCTCGATGCCGACGCCGCCCAGTTCGCCGCCGCGCTCGCCGACGTCGAGCGGCAGGTCACCGAACGGATCGAGGAGCTGATCGCGCGCCGTGACATGCTGCACCGGCTCGCCGACGGAGACCGGGCTCTGCTGCCCGACCGCGCCGTGGCGCTGCTGGAGCGGATGTCCGGCCTCGGCCTCCCCACGGAGGAGGTGGCGGCCACCAGGGAGGGCTGGGTGCTGGCCAGGGCCCTGGTTCCCGAGGGCTTCGACGACTTCCTCACCCATGTCGAGCACGCCCTCGACGACCCCCGCTTCGTCGCGTTGATCAAGCGCGCCACCGAAGCCACGGCATGGCAGCCGGACGACCCGCGCCTGGCCGAACTCGCCACTGCCATCGCCGACCACTTCCTCGCCAACCCCGCACACCTGAAGATCGTGACCGGCCTGCAAGCCCGCACCGACGCCGCGGCCCGATACCACCTGATCGCCCACTACGGCGAAGAGCAGGGATCGGCCACGGCCCAGGGGATCGCGCTCGTCGAGACCAAGCTCCGCGCCGCCGGCGTCCACATCCCCAGACCAGGCACCCACTGACTGACCTGCTCCTGCGACCGACGGTTCGGCGGCCATAGGGGAAGAGCCGCCGCTGGCGGAGGGTCTTATTCAGAGCGTGGGAATTCTTAGGTCGGCCGAAAGCCGAGCGTGACTCAGTCTCAGCTGTGGATCGGGTAAGCGGCCTGGAAGGTCAGCCTATGGTCAGCGGTGTCGCCGATGTGGGTGAGGAGTTCGTCGAGGGCGGCGTATTCCTCCCACGGCTGCCGGCCGGTCGCCTGGGCCAGGTGGGTCACGATGAGGTCTTCGAGGTCCGGGACGCGCTTGTTCTTCCAGATCTTGTCGGCGAGGCTCACCAGCAGGTCTTCGAGGGTGATGTCGGTGTCTGCCCAGGACGCGTGAGTGGCCGCGAAGCGAGCGCGGGCGTCATCGAACCCGTAGCGGATCAGCAGGTCCCGGCCGGCGGGCTCGTGCGCCGAGCCGGGGCCGGAGAGTTCGGCGACGTGCAGGGACTTGCCGATGTCGGGCGTAACGGTGGCCCGGCGGGGTCATTCAGTGCGTGTGCGAGTGCGGCGGAGTTCGTCGCCGTGGGCTCGTTCAGCCCGGGCCGGGCGAGGTGCTGTCTGGCCTGGATCCAGATCGCCTCGAACTCCTGGCGGGTGATCTCGGCGGCTTGATCGGCGTCCTGCCAGCCTTCGAGGCTGCCTTCGGCGAGAACGCCGAAACGATGCTCGTAGGCCTGAAGCTCGGCCAACCCGTGCTGATCGCGAAGCCGGAACACTTCGTCGAGGGCTGCCGCTGCGGTGGGGCGCTGGTCAGGGCCTTGAAGATCGATCTGTCGGACGGCCCATTCCTGGTCATCAAGTTCGTAGTAGAACCAGGTGTCTTCCGCAGGATGATAGAGGCGTATCCATCGAGCCATGGCGCCATGGTGTCACGACCGGACGCCCCTTCAGCGTCCGGTGAGCACCAGGTACGCCGCGACCTACGTCACCCCGAACACCCCCTCACACCAGATGCGAGAAGGTGCCCGGGCACCCTAGAACATCGAGATGTGCACGTGGTCGAAGTGGTTCTGGGTGATGCTGCCGCGATCGGACATCGAGCTCCACCCCGAGCCCTGGTTGATGCGCTGCTTCCAGATCACGTACTTGACCCCGAGCTTGTCCTTGTTCTCCAGCGCCCAGGCCGCCACGCGGTCGCCGAGTGCCTGGTTGGCCGCGCTGGGCATGCTGCCGCCGGTGCTCATCATGAAGTCGCACGCGCGCCCCAGCGGGTGCTCGCCGCCGCCGCCCGAGCGGAAGCAGCCCACCTCGTACGGCAGCGCGAAGTCCTTCTGGATCAGCCCGCGGATCACCCGCATCCGGGCGGTGATGTTGTCGGTGCCTGAGGGCAGTTCGGGCGCCCAGCTGCCGTCCGAGCGGCGGCCGGGGCCGAACGGGATGAGGCCTTTCAGCTTCTTCTGGATGTCCTTGATGACGCCCTGCGCGTCGTCGCGTTGCTTGGCGACATTGGCGGCGTCCTCGCGGATCTTCGCCTCGAGGGCGGCCGCCTGGTCCGCGGCCGCCTTCTTCTCGTCCCGAGCGGTGGCCACGCCCTGCACGACCGCCTGTTGCTCGGCCGCGAGGTGGTCCAGCAACGCCGCGCTGGAGGCATCGGTCGGGAGGGTGAGGTTCGGCAGCGCGCCGGTGCCGTTCTGGTACTGCAGGCGCGCGAGTTCAGTGACGCGTTTCTGGGCGGTGATGAGCTGGGCCTCCGCCGTGGCCAGCCGTTTCTTGGTCGTTTCCGAATCCTGTTTGGCCTTGGCGAGTTCGACGCGCTTGAGGTTGTAGGTCTCGATGAGCTTGTCGACCTTCTTGTCCAGCTGCTTCAGCTCCGCGCGGAGCTGGGCCTCGCTGGGCTTGGGGGCGGCAGCGGCGGGCGTGGCCGTGAAGGCGCCGAAGGCTATGGAAGCGGTGGTGATGAGAGCGATGGCGAGACTCGAGGGGGACGCAGCCGCCACGAAGGGTTTCCTCTCCCTATGCCGGCCGGGTTAGCTGACGGGTTCGGGCAGGGAGATGCCGCCTTACCACCTGAGTGGATTCACCCCAAGACGCGATGGGTCCCCGGCTCCCGGGCCACGCACCCGGGATTAGGCCAGCACCGACCGTTTCGGTCGGCGCTGAAAAGGGATATTAGTGGTAAAACCAAGGTCATGCGACTCCAAGCGGCAACCAATTAGAGATCTACCTGTGATTTAAGCATGCGTGCGGCTTCCTCCGGCAGGACATCGTTGACGAACGCGCCCATAGCCGACTCCGAGCCCGCCAGATACTTGAGCTTCCCGGGCGCCCGTCTGATGCTGAACAGCTCCAGGTGCAGATAAGCCAGGTCACGATCCTGCCGCACCGGCGCCTGGTGCCAGGCTGAGATGTACGGCATGGCGACGCCGAACAACCCGTCGAGCGCTCGCAGCACAGAGGTGTAAAGCGGGGCGAAGGCGGCGCGTTCCTCCTCCGACAGCGCGGCCAGGTCCGGCACCTGCCGGTGCGGATACACATGCACCTCGAACGGCCAGCGGGCGGCGGCCGGCACGAAGGCCGTCCACAGCTCGTTGGCCGCCACCACGCGCACCCCGGCGGCCCGCTCGGCCGCCAGCACGTCGGCGAAGAGGTTGCCGCCCCGGTGCCGGGCGGCCGCGCCGAGCTGGAGTTTGGTCCGCGGGGTCACGTACGGGTAGGCGTAGATCTGCCCGTGCGGGTGCGGCAGCGTGATGCCGATCTCCTCGCCCCGGTTCTCGAAGCAGAACACCTGCTCGACGCCCTCGATCGCGGACAGCTCGGCCGTACGGTCGGCCCACGCCTCCATGACCAGGCCCACCTGCTCGTCGGAGAGCCGCGAGAACGACGACGAATGCTCAGAGGTGAAGCACACCACCTCGCACCGCCCCACCCCCGGCCGGACCTCACTCAGCCCCCCGACATCCCCGTAAGTCCCGAAATTTCCGGAAAACGAGGGGAAGCGGTTCTCGAACACCGCCACGTCATAGTCGTACGCCGGGATCTCCGAAGCCCTCGTCTCGGACGACGGGCACAGCGGGCACTCATTGGCCGGAGGCAGGAACGTACGCGTCTGGCGGTGCCCCGCCATCGCGATCCACTCCTCGGTGAGCGGGTCGTAGCGCAGCTCCGACGCCATCGGCCTGGGGTCGAGCGCTCGCCGGTCGATCGCGCTCCGGTCGGCGTCGTCGCGCCGGTCGAAGTAGATCAGCTCTCGGCCGTCGGCCAGGTGGGTGATGGTGCGTTTCACTGCGAGTCCTCCGCGATGATCAGTTCGCCGGCGCGTTCGCCCAGCTCCATGCGTGCTTCCTCAGGTAGTCCCGAGTCGCTGATGACCGCGTCTGCCTCGGTCAGATCGGCGATCGTGCTGATGCCGACCGTGTTCCACTTGGTGTGGTCGGCCGGGATGACCAGCCGGTGCGCCGCGTGCACCAGCTCCCTGTCGGTCTCCGACTCCAGCAGGTTGGGCGTGGTGAACCCGGCCCGCACGCTCATCCCGTGCACGCCGAGGAACAGCGTGTCCACGTGCAACCGCCGGATCGCGGCCACCGCGATCGGGCCGACGAGGGCGTCGGACGGCGTGCGTACGCCGCCGGTCAGCACGACCGTGCGGTCGGCGCGCGGGTTGCGGTGGAAGACGTCGGCCACCGGGATCGAATTGGTGATGACCGTGAGCTCGGGCACCGAGATGAGGTGGTGGGCCAGGGCCCAGGTGGTGGTCCCGGCCGACAGGGCGACCGCGGTGCCGGGCCGGACGAACTGGGCGGCGCGGCGCGCGATGGCCTCCTTCTCCTGCTGCTGGCGGGCGGACTTGGCGGTGAAGCCCGGCTCCTCGGTCGAGCCGGGACCCAGCGCGGTCGCGCCGCCGTGCACCTTCTCCAGCAGCCCGCGCTCGGCGAGCACCTCGAGGTCGCGGCGGACCGTCATGTCGGAGACGCCGAGCTCGCGAACGAGGTCGGCCACCCGAACGCCGCCGCTGCTGCGCACGCGTTCGAGAATCGCCTGCTGGCGCTGCTGTGCGAGCACGCCCCCG
This sequence comes from Nonomuraea sp. NPDC049028, assembly GCF_043197735.1. Lineage (NCBI taxonomy): Bacteria > Bacillati > Actinomycetota > Actinomycetes > Streptosporangiales > Streptosporangiaceae > Nonomuraea > Nonomuraea sp. NPDC049028. The sequence continues at coordinate 21,014 of NZ_JBICTR010000003.1, read as the reverse complement.
CTCCTTCCAACAGATTCCACCAAATTATGACACGGCTTTGTTGGGGAATGTTAGGTCGTACGGGTTGTGCGGTAGACCACAGCGCGAGACGTTGGGAAGCGGACCGATCACTGGAGGTATCCATGGCGAAGCGATCTCGCAAGACCAAGGCGCGCAAGAAGAAGAAGGCCAACCACGGCAAGCGCCCGAACGCGAACTGACGGCCGGCCGGCCGCGGTGAGCTCCTTCACCTCGGCCGGTGCGACGGCTCAGCTCGGGAGACCGTGCAGGGCCTCGTCGATGCGCTCCTGCGGGAGCGGGTAGTCCTCCATGCGCCCCGACAGGTAGCGGTCATAGGCGGCCAGATCGAAGTGGCCGTGCCCGCACAGCGCGGTCAGGATCACCTTCTCCTCACCGCTCTCCCTGCACCGCAGCGCCTCGGCTATGGTCTCGGCCAGCGCGTGCGTCGGCTCGGGCGCCGGGACGATGCCCTCGGTACGGGCGAAGCGCACACCAGCCTCGAAGCACTCGGTCTGTGACTTGGTGACCGCCTCGAACAGGCCCAGCTCGTACATGTGCGACAGCAACGGCGACATGCCGTGGTAACGCAGCCCGCCCGCGTGGATCGGGTCGGGCACGAACCCGTGGCCGAGCGTGTGCATCTTGAGCAGCGGAGTGAAGCCCGCCGCGTCGCCGAAGTCGTAGGCGTAGACGCCCCGCGTGAACGACGGGCACGCCTCGGGCTCCACGGCGCGCAGCGTGACGTCGAGATTCCCGGCCAGCTTCTCGCGCAGGAAGGGGAAGGTGAGCCCGGCGAAGTTCGAGCCGCCTCCGGTGCAGCCGATGATCAGGTCCGGCATCTCCGCCAGCTGGGCCAGCGCCTCCTCGCCGATGACGGTCTGGTGCATGAGCACGTGGTTCAGTACCGAGCCGAGCGCGTAACGGGCGTCCGGGTTCGCGCCGGCCACCTCAACCGCCTCGCTGATCGCGATGCCGAGGCTGCCGGGCGAGCCGGGGTCGTCGGCCAGCACCTTGCTGCCCGCCCCGGTCACGGTCGAGGGGCTGGGGTACACCGTCGCGCCGTACACCTGCATGAGCGAGCGCCGATAGGGCTTCTGGTCGTAGGAGGCGCGGACCATCCAGATCTGGCACTCCAGATCGAACTGCGCACACGCGAACGCCAGCGCCGACGCCGGCGCGCCCGGATGCAGCGGCGGAGGCGGCGGCGCCGGCAGATCGGGCACGACGTTGTACCAGCGACTGGGAATGCTGGAGCTCATGGCCTCAGTGTGCGCTGGTTACCGTCCGTCCTCAATCAGGATGGCCATTCGTCCGGGATGGTCCGCGCGTACGGCCACATCGGCGGTCCGCAGCGGATCGGCCTCCCGCTCGTAGCGCGCGTAGGCGGGCAGCCGCCACCGCTCGTCCTCCCCGGTCATGCGCCCCAGCGCCCCCTCGGACAGCCACAGATGCGCACTCACCTCGAACGGCAGCCCGCGGCCCAGCAGCAGCGTCCCGTCGAGCAGCAGCACAGCCCCCTGAGGCAGCGTCTGGTACGGCAGGCGGTACGCCCGGTCGGCCCGGCTGTCCCAGAGTGCCGGCAGCACCTTGCCGGTCCCCTGGGGCCCCAGCGGCCCGAGCACCTCGCGGGTCAACCCGCCGGTGTCGAGCCAGTCGTCGTAGAAGGCGTCGGGGTCCGTCCGGCCGTACTCGAGCCTGAGGGACGCGGGCCGCAGGAAGTTGGCGGCGGACACCCGCAACACGGCCCTGCCCCGCGTCCTGAGCGGCGCGACCAGCTCGTCCGCCAGCCGTTCGGGATGGGCGGGCGGGGCTCCGTCGACGGCGACCCGCGCGTAGGAGTCGCGCGGCAGGCCCGCGATCCGCTCGGCCAGCTCCTCGACCAGGGCCTCTCGGGAGATCGCTCGCGCACGCATCACCCAGAGCCTACGCGCTCACCTCGCGACTCAACCCAAGCCCAAGCGCTCGTCCCGCGACCGCTCAGGTGGCGCCGGGACCGCTGGGGCTCTCTCCGGGGCCACTCGGGCGGTTGCGGGACCGCTCAGGTGGGCCCGGGACCGCCCAGGCGGTGGTTGGGGGCCGCTCAGGCGGTGCCGCGTGACCACGAGGGCCTTCAGGCGGTGCCGCGTGGCCAGGTGGGCCCGTCGTCCTGCCTGGCGTGCCGCCCTCGGCGCACGCAATCGGGGCACACAGGTTCCCGCCGCGACCGAGCCAGGGCTTCCGGCGTGGGCTCACGCTGTGTACCTGCGGGAGCTGAGGTGTCGAGGTCGACCAGGAACATCGTGACGCGTTCCGGGTCGTAGCCGAAGGTGCGCTTGCAGCCGTAGCACCGGCCTATCGTCGTGATCCCTTTGTCCGCCATGCGGCCTCCCTATCGGGCACGCCCGGTACCGAGATCAAGAGCGTAACCGAGCTTGACTCACGAAGTGCGATATCAGCCGAAACCACCACAAGATCGTCTGGCACGGACCGCGTGCGCGGGAGGCCTGACGCGCGCACTCGCATGATGGCTACGTTGATCTCTATGCGCTCACTGACTTTGGCGGATATAACCACGGCATTAGACATGGCGCTCGAGGCGCTCGGAGCTGCGAACGCCAACCCGGCATATCGCGTGTGCGGCACAAGCGCCGCACTCCTGCAAGGCGTCCCACTCCGCGCTGGGGACATCGACATCCTGCTCGCCAGCCGAGAAGACGTAGAAACGTTCGCCGGGGCGCTCTCCTCGTTCCCCTGCCTGAATGCCGCCTCATGGCTCCCCGAATCTTCCCAATACTTCACCAGGTTCGAGGTGAATGGCGTCGAAGTGGAGCTCAGCACCGTCGAGCGGCAAGTCGATTCGGACGGTTGGGAATGTGTGGGCAGCGGCCCATGGCAGCATTACGTCCTGGTCGCCTGCGGCTCTCACCAGGTGCCGGTAGTCCGGCTGGAGCTCCGGTTGGTCACGGAGCTCCTACGAGACCGGGCTGATCGATACGACCCGCTCCTCGACCACATGAGCACGCACGGATTCGATTCCGCTCTGTTGCAACGGTCGATGAACGCCCACCACATCCCCGCTCACCGCCGGCGTCAGGTCCAAGACCGCCTCACGCGGTCTTCCCATGGCACCCCGTCCCTGCCCCCTGCCTGACGCTTCCCGTCTGCCTGGACATGGCGGCCGGTCGCAGGAGCGCGACCGGGTCATCGCACAAGTGCTCGAGGCCGATCGGCCGCACAACGGGCGAAACAGAACGAAGATCGCAAAGGCCAGGCTCCCCGTACTGGATGACCTGGCCTTTTGCCGTTACCGTCCTGCACCGTCCACACTGTGCGGTGGGATGCGACATCGCGAAAGAACGCCGCCGCCTGTGCCCCACTCTGACTCACTCCGACACGGTACCTATGACCGAAGTCGTGCGTAATGCACGCATCGGTTGCACATAGGAGCGTCAGGCCTCACCTCAGCCACTCATCCACCGGTCACCGATGGTCGCGATCATCCCGGAGCCGAGCGCCCCCGCCGGAGGCATGGTTGTCCTTTCGCCGTTCGGTGACTGCGCAAACGAGCGCTCCGAGCATCATCCCGAATCCCACCTTCACCGTAATATCGAGGGTTTCATCGCTGGCGGCGAAGGAATTACCGAACAAGCCAGATGAGCTGACCAGGGCAAGAAGAAACAAAGCCACGCCAGCGCCGAGGAAGCCGGTTCGGAAGGTCGTAACTACGGCGCCAGGATTCTTGCCAGCGCGCCATATGGCGTTGCCGAGAGCGGTCAGAGGGAGAGCGACGAGGAGCACGTCAAATAAGGTCGTCACGGCGGCTGATCGTAGGGCAATGGTGCCGGGACCGGAATAGTGGAGGAAGGTAGCGCATCCCGATTGCGGCCCGAGTGGCGGACCGCACGCGAGAACGGTCCCCAGACCGCACGCGCAGCACGCGGCCCGAAGGGTGGCCGGCTGCGCCGCTCGGCCTTCCGGCGCATCTGGAACAAAGTCCAGATCACGGTGAAGCTGCCCGACCTTCACTTCCATGACCTCCGGCACGCGCGAAACACCCTCGCCGCGTCCACAGACGCGAGCCTCCGCAAGCTGATGACCCGGATGGAGCACTCCTCCACCCGAGCGGCGCTGATCTACCAGCACGCGACACAGGACCGTGACCAGGCCATCGCGCAGGCGCTCGGCAAGGCGCTGAAGGAGCACGGAAAGAAGGCATCGGGCACGCGACAGGCACGGAAGATCGAGAAGAAGTGGCGGAGATCGCAAAGGCCAGGTCGCCTCATGGGGCTGACCTGGCCTTTCGCCGTGAGAGCGGACGACGGGAATCGAACCCGCGTAGCTAGTTTGGAAGACTAGGGCTCTACCATTGAGCTACGTCCGCGCGAACCGGTCGAAGTCTGGTCTAGACTTCATCCGGTCGTCAGGGCGTAAGCGTACCGGAGTCACGGAGCGCGTGCGTACCCGGCGAGACGGGGCGTGGCGCAGCTTGGTAGCGCGCTTGCTTTGGGAGCAAGAAGTCGCAGGTTCAAATCCTGTCGCCCCGACCAGCCAGAAGGCCACCCACCAGGTTGGTGGGTGGCCTTCTGCGTGACTATCGTTCCGCGCCGGCCAGGGTTCGGGGTCTATCTGCGGACGTATCGCGCTGGGCATGGAACGGCTGATCGCAAGGCCCTGGACCCGCAGCCGGGACGCGGTGTCCCGGCGGGGTGTCGTCGCCACCGGCTACGGGGTGGACTGACCGGTGTCTCCCGGCGGGGTCTCTTCGTCGGCACCCTCATCGGTGGCGGGATGTTCGCTGCGCCGCCTGCGTCCGTGGTACTCCGAGTCAGGGTCGCTCTCCGCCGGGGCGAAGGGGTCGAACGGGGAGGTCTCCGGGAGGTTGACGACGCTATTGCTCGGTTCGGAGCTGAAGAGCGACTCCAGGGGGCCGGGGGGATTGAGGGGCTCGAATGCTGGAGTCCAGGCGGCGGTCTCCTGAGGGTCCGTGGCGGAGCCGAGTACCGGCGAACTGCTCTCGGGTCGCGGGTTCTCCTGTCCGTAGCGTGCGTCGGGTAGGACATTTTCCCGTCGGTCAGCGGCGGCGGCCTCGATGGCTTCCAGGAGTTGCCGCCTCCACTGGTCGCCCTCGTCGGCCTCGGCGGTGCTGTGGTGGGGGGTGGACATGGATGGGATGGGTTCCACGTATCCGGCGGTGGCCAAGCGCGTCCTGTGGCGGGCCTTGGCCACAAGCACGGTGAGCACAGCCAGCAGGGCCGCCACGACCACCACGGCCGAGGTGATCATCGTTGGAGTGGACAAGCTCGGCAGCGGGTCGGTGACCGCGGCGTTGACGTGTGTGGGGAGTGCTCTTTGAGCCATGGTGCTGGACGACGTCGGCGTGGCTGGGGTGTCCTCCGCAATGGCGGGCTCGGTTGTGGAGCTCGTGGTTGGCATGGGCGAGGACGAAGTCGTGGTCGTCGCCTCAGCGGAGGTGGCGGCCGGCTCGGCTTCGGAGGTGGCTGTGGCTGACGGCGAGTCCGACGTCGTGGCGGTATCCGAGGGCGAGGGCGAGCCGGATGTTGTGGGGGTGGGGGTGACTGACGATGAATCCGACGGCGTAAAGGTGGGGGTGGATGACGGTGAGCCTGACGATGTAGGGGTGGCAGCGGGGGAGGACGAGTCCGACGCGGTGGCGGTGGGCGTGGAGGAAGGCGTATCGGAGGTGGGGGTGGCAGTCGGTGCATCTGAAGTTGGCCGTGGAGTAGCCGTGGTTGAAGATGCGTCGGATGCCGAGGTGGGTGTGTCTGAGGAGGGCGTCGGTGCGGTCGCGGATGGCGGCGTGTCCGAGGCGCGGGTCGGTTCAGGTGTGGGGCGGGTCGCGCTCGGCGACGGGTTGACGCCCTCGTGGTGGGAGCCGTTTCGGCTGGTGCCGTCTTCGTCGGGGCTCGCTGGGCCGGTCGGCTTCACCTGAGTGCCCTGACGGTTCTCGTGAGAATCCTGGCGGCCTCCGGCATCCGTAGGCGGTTGCTGAGAGGGCTGGCCCGCCGGCTGGCCCGCGTGGTCATCGGCTGCCTGTGGAGCGGTCGGGGCAGTTTGGTGCGTCATGGAGTCGTGGGACCTCCGGGACGAGGCCGGATTTACCCATACAGATCCTGACAGAAGTGATGACTATGGACTGATGTGGCTAAACCGGAAGCTTGTGGTAGGGCGAGAGTACCTCGCCGTTTCCGCAGGTCAAGTGCCTCTAAAGAGGTAGCTGGGGGCTCTGTCGAGAGTAAAAGACCAGGTCAAGGACTGTGTCGGAAATATCGTATAACGGGAAGTATGTGTAGAAGATCTACCAATTTTTCGTAGCCCCGCACCCGTCATCAGCAACCCGTAGACACGTGGGCTCTTCATTTGGAGATCGCCCGGCATCAAGCTTCCCGGCCTTTCGCTCCAAGGCAGCACCGAGAGACAACCTCGCGCCCGAGTTGGCCCGGGGAGTGAGTGACAAGCAGCGCGGACGATCATGGACGTGGGCGTACGCCAGGGCCCCGCTGACGTCTGTTCCAACAGCTCAACCCACGATCGAGCGCGCATTCGATCGATCCTCCTACATGTCGTCAAAGCCGCCGCCCGATGGGGCGGCGGCGCGGGCGTGCGGCCTCTCCTAGCCGGTTCGCCTCGACCGCTCCGCCGTACATCGACCGCAGACCCTGTGCCGTAAATAGGCATGAACCCTCGCATCCCGCAGTGTTACGCTCCGCACATCCCGACAACAGGCGCACGAGGGCGCCCGAGGCTTCGGCCGAACCGGTGGGTGTAAGAGGCGGTAGGCGGGAGGTCCGCGCGATCGAGGCGCACGACCGGCGCTCTGAGTAGTCCCCTCCGGACCTCGCCAAGCCCCAGGAGCCCACGGCGGATCGCGGACCTCTCCAATCTGGAGCAGCGCTTGTCTAATGCCTTAAGACCTCTGACGCCGTCCGCTTGCCATTTGCCAGACGTCGCGGCCTTCTACGTCGCTCAAAGCGGCTTTTCCACGCCAGGCGGGCTGGCCACGCTCTATGCCGACCTGCCGATGGATCTGGCCCGGCTCGCAAGCATTGTCCGCGGTCTCATGATCCATCGATGGGAGGGCGACCGCTTCCGGTACGACATCCCGAGGGATCGGCTCCACAATGATGCCGAGACGCGCTATGCCGACGACATTCTGGCGATCATCGTCGGACGGAACGATGAGCCCTTGGCGCGGCGTCGCGAGCCTGATGACCGGTTCGTTGGGGTCTGCCGGGATTTCGCGCTGCTGTACTGCTCGTTCCTGCGTCACGTGGGGATACCCGCGCGTCTACGGTCCGGCTTTGCCGCCTATCTCGGCCCCGCAGGCTTCCATGTGGACCACATGGTTACGGAGTACTGGGACGACGAGCGTGGCTGGTGTTTGTCTGATCCGCAACTCGCCGACGTAATGATCGCTGAGCCGCTCCGGGTGGACTTCGACCCCCTGGACATCCCGCGCGACCGCTTTCTCGTCGCAGGCAGAGCCTGGCGGATGCTTCGTACGGGTGAGGCGGATCCACGAGCCTTTGGGCTCCACTTTCCGGGCCGGATCATGTCCGGGGAGGGCTTCGTGGCCGGGAATCTGCTGCTCGACATCGCAGCGTTGAACAAGATGGAGACGCTGTTATGGGACGTCTGGGGCGCGATAGCCGACATCGACCATGGGATCACGGAAGCCGACAGGGAACTGTACGACCACATCGCGGCGCTGACGGCCGACGATGTGCCGTTCGGTGAGGTGCGGAAGGCGTTCGTGGAGAACGAGAGGCTGCGGACCCCGGCAATGGTGCTGTCGCTGGCGCCGTTCAACGGACCGCGCGACGTGACCCTCCGCGAGGAGGTCTTTGCGGATGTGTGACGCCGGGCGCGCCATGCCGTCCGCAGTCCTACTCCGCCACAGTGATCGACAAATGTTCGTCGAGGGCAGAGATGAGCCGGTCAGCCAACCCTGGGGCGGCGGCGGTGGCCCATCGCTGGGCGAGGTCGAGGAATCCGGTGAGTCGCTGTTGTGCCGTGGCGAGCAGGTCTGAGAGCTCGCTGCGAGTGATCTCGATGGGGACGCCCTGATCGTCTTGCCGGAGTTGGATGGGCGTCGGTCATGCCGGCGGCGTGGACGACTGGGATGTGGTTGTAGCTGAAGATGACGGCCATGGCCGTTCCGACTTCGGCGGGGGACATCTGGCCGGAGAGAGCGAGCAGACGGTCACTCGACGGCTCTGCGATCGGCCAGGCCGTGAAGTCCACCGCGTCGTAGGTTTCCAAGACGACGTCGACGATGACCATGACCGCCAGTATCCAGTCATCCCGCGCATGGACGGCAACGAAATGTCGGAATCCGTGTCGCGGCTGTCATCCGGTTCAGGCCCCCAGAGAGTAATGACCGGTGATGGATGGATTCGCGGAGTATGTGACAGCCCGCTCGGGCCGGCTGCGCCGTACCGCCTACGTGCTAACGGGCGACTGGGCTACAGCCGATGACCTGGTGCAGACCACCCTGGCCAGGGCATGGCAGGCGTGGCGCCGCATCAAGGGCGACCCCGACCCGTACGTCTACCGCATCCTGACCAACACGCACGCCTCCTGGTGGCGCAGACGATGGCGCGGCGAGGTGCCCACGGAGTCGCTCCCCGACACGAGCGCCCGCGGCGACTTCGCCCGCGAGCTCAGTGAGAAGGACGCGCTCTGGGCGGCGATCAGAGGGCTGTCGGACCGTCAGCGGGCGGTCATCGTCCTGCACTACTTCGAGGACCTGACGCTGCCGCAGTGCGCCGACGTGCTCGGCTGCTCTCTGGGCACGGTGAAGACCCAGCTCGGGCGGGCGCTGACGCGGCTGCGGGTGCATCCGACGATCCAGCTGATGGGGGTGGAGCAATGAACCATACCGAAGATGATCTGCGCGAGCTGCTCGTCGAACGTACGACGTACGGACCCGGAGGGGACATGGACGTGGCCGAGATCGTACGGAGAGGCAGGCGCGGCCGGTTTGCCCGGTGGAGCGTGGGCGCGGTGCTGGCGGGGGCCGCCGCGACCGCCGTGGTGTGGGTGCTGCCGGTCCCGGCGCCCGCACCGGTGGCTCAGTTCGTCGCTCCGGCCAACCCGTCGAGCGCGGCCTCCACGCTACCGTCGCGCGTGCCCGATCTGCCGGCCACTCTGGACGGACTGACCAGTATCGGGGCTGTGATGAACTCGATGTCCGCGACCGGACATGACCTCCAGATCAAGCCGACCAGCCACGCCACCACCGTGGCCGTCATCTGTGCGAACCCGCGGTCGTGGGTGGTCACGGCCGTCAGGGGCAGCCGCGCGGGACAGGTCAGCCGGTGCCAGGGCGGCACGGCCCGGCACACCTACAACCGGCGGTCGCTCCCCTCCGGATGGTTGAACGGGAGCCAGTCCATCCGCGTATGGGTCTTCCCTCCCACCGAGCTCATCGGGCAGGCGTCACTGGACGGCTGCGCCGTGCCCGACAAGCGGAAGGGGACCTGCAACGGCAGGTACGCGGCCCAGGAGCTGATCAGGTACGACGTCGCCCTGGAATTGGCCGCCGACCTGGGAGCCAGGCCCGGAACGTGGTCCGCCGGGGTCTACGACAAGAGCTGAGGGAAATGACGCTTACCAGGAGTTCTATATCGCCATAAAGCATGACGTACTACCGTGGCGCGGTGCATTCGATCATTTCCCTCTTACTCACCGCGGCGGTAGCCGTGCCGGGCGCACCCGACAAGGGGCTCTCGGAGCCGGTGGCGGACCCGGTCTACCCCGCCTACGGCAACCCCGCGATCGACGTCCTCCACTACGGGCTGAAGCTGGACTGGAAGCCGTCCAAGCGCCTGCTCACCGGCACGGCCCGGCTCACCGTCAGAGCCGTCAAGAAGATAGACAAGATCTCGCTCGACTTCGGCCGCGCGTTGCGCGTGGACGGGGTGACGGTCGCCGGGAAGACGGTCAAGGCCCGGCACCCGGGCGACCACCTGGTCATTCCACTGGCGATGGCGGCGGACAAGCGGGTCGAGGTGTCCGTCCGCTATCACGGTGTTCCCAAGCCTGTACGCACGGGGCAGTACCGGTCGGACACGAGCAAGCTCGGCTTGCGCTCGGCCGCCGACGGGTCGGCGTGGGCGCTGCAGGAGCCGTACGGGGCCTTCACCTGGTTCCCCGTGAACGACCACCCGTCCGACGAAGCCCGCTACGACGTGGCGGTCACAGTGCCGCGCGGGTGGGCCGCGGTGGCGCACGGACGCTTCGAAGGCCGTAAGGGGAACACCTACCTCTGGCGGTCGACCGAGTCGGTGGCCAGTTACGTCACGCTGCTCGCCGTCGATCGCTACCAGCGCTTCGACGCCAAGGGGCCGCGCGGGATCCCGATCACGTACTGGCTGCGCCGGGGTGACCGGAAGGAGTACCTGCCCGTCGTACGGCAGACGCCGGCGATCCTGCGCTGGCTGGAGAAGCGGCTCGGTCCCTACCCCTTCAACAGCGCGGGGGTGGTCGTCACCAGCGACTCCGGGATGGAGACCCAGCAGATGGTGACGCTGGCCCCCGAGTTCCTCACCGCCAATGTGGTGGCGCACGAGATGGCGCACCAGTGGTTCGGCGACGCGGTCACGCCCCGGACCTGGCGTGACGTCTGGCTTAACGAGGGCTTCGCGATGTACTTCGAGTGGGCGTGGTACGCCGACCACGGCGGCTCGAAGCTGGAGAGCTACCTCCGCGACGCCCGGGCGCTCGACGGGAGGCTGCGCAACCAGTTCGGGCCGCCCGGGCATTACCAGGCGAGCGCGTTCGGGGCGAGCAACGTGTACTACGGTCCGGCGGTGATGCTGCACGAGATCCGCAAGCGGCTCGGGGACGAGCGGTTCTTCGCGACCCTGCGTGCCTGGGTGCAGGAGCACAAGGGGACCACGCAGGACCGGGCGTCGTTCGTGAAGTGGCTGAACGAACGGACGGGGGACGACTTCACCGCCCTGGTCGACGACTGGCTCGACTCGCCGACCACACCGACCGTCCAGTAAGAGGGACTACCCCATGAGCCGCCGCACCCGTACGTGCACGTGCGGGTGCGTGGCCATCAGGGAGCCCTTCTTCGTACGGCAGGCCACCAGCCCCAACGCCGGCACCCCGCGCCGCAGGTCGGTCAGCGGGATGCCGTCCTCCGCGTGCACCTTGAGCAGCGCCGAGGCGAGCAGCCCCGGCTGGCCGAGCAGGTCGGCGGCGGCGCGGTCGGCGGCCAGCTCCCTGGAGCGGCTGAGCCAGCGCAGCGGCAGGTGCGCGAGGTAACTGGCCAGCCCCGCGGCGGCCCCGCCCGTCAGGATCGCCAGCCCGACGAACAGCCCGAAGGGGAACTCCTCGAAGAACAACCCCGGAGCCTCCACCGCCGCCCGCCCTGTGCCCTTGGCGAACGCCGCCAGCGCGATCGCGAACGAGCTCGCCAGCGTCATCACCGCCACGTCCCGGTGCTGGATGTGCGCGATCTCGTGGGCGAGCACCGCCGTCAGCTCGTCGGCCTCCAGACGGGCGCGCAGCCCTTCGGTGACGATGATCGTCGCGCTGCGCCGCGAGCGGCCGACCGTGTAGGCGTTCGGGGCGGGGGAGGGGCTGATCGCCAGCCGCGGCTTGGCCACGTCGCTCAGCGCACAGAGCCGATCGAGTACGGCGTGCAGCTCGGGCTCCTGCTCGGCCGTGACGTACCGGGCCCGGGTCATGCGCCGCGCCAGTACCTCGGTGTACCACCACTGCACGAGCAGAATGAGGGCCGCCCCGAGGGCGACGTACACGACCGGAATCCCGAGCAGCACCAGACCGGCCAGAACGGCCGAGTAGATGGCCGCGAGCAGGGCCATGGGGATGAGCATGCGCACCTTCGGAACCTCCAGCCGACGACGATGGGCCGGAAGGTCTCCCTCGCCACACAGGGCCCACCTGACCGGGCCGCGCGGGCCGTCATGACGATCAGGCGTGTTCGGAGGTACTCCCCTTCACTCCAAGAAAGAGTAATAAATCAGGAGTCAGTACGGAAGAGGGCCCACACGGCTTTGCCGCCACGAGCCAGCGGGTCCCAGCCCCAGCATTGGCTGTAGGTCTCGACGATGTAAAGGCCACGCCCGTTCTCGGAGATGAAGTCGGGCTCCTTGGGCGTGGGAATCTTGTCGCTCGGGTCGGCCACGGCCAGCAGCACGTGGGGGACGACCCGCATCAGCAGCAGCTGGATCTCTCGCCGGCCACGCGCGTACATCGCGTACCTGACCGCGTTCGTCACCAGCTCGGACACGACCAGGGCGGCGTCGTCGCCCAACTCCGGCAGGCCCCAGCCGCGTAACGTGGAACGGGTCACGTCCCTGGCGGTCTTCACGGAGTCGGCCTGGAAGGGCAGCGGACACGAGGTCGTGTACGGCTTGCCCGAGCTCAACAGGCTGTCGAACCCCACTTCACGGGTGATCTGCAGGCAATCGGCAGTGGCCAAAGGGTCCTCCACCATCCCGCCGATACCTCCCGATTGTTCCTGGGTTCGTGCATGTTTGGCCCAATATGCACTAGGCCATCATGGATCACGATCCCCGGCCGCTGCAAGACCCAAATGCACGTGCATGTGCAATGTGCAGCAGCATGAGCGGCTACGGGTAGGGGTATCCGAATCGGACACCAGGTTGAGACCTTGTCATACCCGGCAATGTGGTGTCACTGTGTGTGCGGACCTTGATAGGAGGCAGAGTGACGCAGAACCAGCCGGGTTCCGGCCCTACGGCGCTGCGCATCCTCCTGGGCTCCCAGCTGCGCAGGCTCAGGGAGGGGAAGGGCGTCACCCGCGAGGAGGCAGGCCACCTCATCAGGGGCTCCGAATCCAAGATCAGCCGCATGGAGCTGGGACGCGTCGGCTTCAAGGAGCGCGACGTGGCTGATTTGCTGACCCTTTACGGGGTGGTGGACACCCAGGCGCGCGCAGCCGTACTCGACCTGGTGGCCACGGCGAACGAGCCCGGATGGTGGCACCGGTTCAACGACATCCTGCCCACGTGGTTCCAGGCCTACGTCGGGCTCGAAGAGGCCGCGGCCAGGATCAGGACCTACGAGGTCCAGTTCGTGCCGGGGTTGTTACAGACCAAGGAATACGCCCGGGCGGTCGTCACGGCCGGCTCGGCAGGCATCGGCGCGGAGGAGATCGCCCGCAGGGTGGACCTCCGGCTCGAACGCCAGCGCATGTTCGACCGGCCCGACGGCCCGGTCTTCTGGGCGGTCATCGACGAGGCCGCGCTGCGCCGCCCCATCGGCGGCGCCGAGGTGATGCGGGCCCAGCTCGAACACCTCATCGATCTGATGCGCCAGCCCAACATCACCATCCAGGTCATGCCGTTCAGCTTCGGGGGCCACAGCGCCGAGGGCGGCGCGTTCAGCGTCCTGCGCTTCCCCGACCACGACCTGCCGGACGTGGTGTACGTCGAGCAACTCGCCAGCGCCCTCTACCTGGACAAACGCGAGGACGTCGACCGCTACACCGAGGTGATGGAGCGGCTCTGCGCCGTCAGCACGACGCCGGACGAGACCATCGAGCTCCTGCGGGTGATCGCCGAGGAGTTCTGAGGGTCGTCACGTCGTTGTTGGGTACGCATCTACCCTAGACTGGCGAACGGCGCTTGGATCCCGCCAAGGCGGAGCATGCCCAGCGCCGCTCATGTGGGCGCGGCGCGTGAGCCGTACCAAATCTGGACGCGCCCGCGATCACTCGAAGCTTGATCAAGGAGACCACCCCGTGAAGACCGCTGTCGAGGAGCTCAGCCCGACCAGGGTGAAGCTCACTGTCGAGGTGCCGTTCGAAGAGCTGCGCCCGAGCCTGGATGCGGCGTACAAGAAGGTCGCGCAGCAGGTGCGCGTCCCCGGGTTCCGCCCTGGCAAGGTTCCGGCCCGCATCATCGAGCAGCGCTTCGGCCGCGCGGTGGTGCTGGAGGAGACCCTCAACGACGCGGTGCCCAAGCTGTACGGTCAGGCCGTCGACGAGGTCGACCTCTTCCCGGTCAGCCAGCCCGACATCGAGATCACCAAGATCGAGGATGGCGAGCAGGTCGAGTTCACCGCCGAAGTCGACGTCCGGCCCGCCTTCGAGGTCCCCGACTACGCGGGCACCGAGGTCACGGTCGACTCCGCCGAGGTCGCCGACGCGGACATCGACGCCCAGCTCGACGCGCTGCGCCAGCGCTTCGCCACGCTGACCGGCGTCGAGCGCGCGGCCGCCGCCGGCGACTTCGTCGTCATGGACCTGCGCGCCGAGATCGACGGTGCCAACATCGAGGAGCAGCAGGCCAACGAGGTCTCCTACGAGGTCGGCGCCGGCTCCGTGCTGCAGGGTCTCGACGACGCCCTCGCGGGCATGTCCGCGGGCGACGAGAAGACCTTCAAGACCGAGCTGGTCGGCGGTGAGAACGCCGGTGAGGAAGCCGACGTCATCATCAACGTCAAGACGGTCAAGGAGAAGGTCCTGCCCGAGCTGGACGACGAGTTCGCCCAGCTGGCCAGCGAGTTCGACACGCTCGCCGAGCTGAAGGACAGCATCCGCGAGCAGGCCCGCCGCAACAAGCTGGTCGACCAGGTCGTCCAGGCCCGCGAGAAGGCCCTCGACTCGCTGCTCGACAAGATCGAGATGCCGATCCCCGACAGCGCGCTCAAGGCCGAGGTCGACGCCCGCAAGCACAACCTCGAGCACCAGATCGCCGAGAGCGGGCTCAGCCGCGACGCCTTCTTCCGCCTCTACCAGACGACCGAGGAGGAGCGCTTCGCCGAGTTCGACAGCAGCTCCGCCAAGGCCATCAAGGTCGGGTTCGTCCTCGACAAGATCGTCAAGAGCGAGGACCTGGGCGTCTCCGAGCAGGAGCTGACCAACTTCGTCGTCCGCCGCGCCATGGAGATGGGCGTCCAGCCCAACCAGCTGGCCCAGCACCTGGCCGACAACGACCAGCTGACGCTGGCGATGGTCGAGATCGTCCGTGACAAGGCCAAGTCCGTCATCGGCGACGCCGCCAAGGTGGTCGACACCGACGGCAACGAGGTCGACCTCAAGGCCATCTACACCGAGATCAACGGCGAAGAGCCCACCGAGGAGCCGGCCGACGAGCCGGCGGCCGAGGAGAAGGCCGACGCCTAGCCCCAGAAACGGCACCAAGCCCCCGATCCGGACGGTTCGGGGGCTTGGCGCTGCTCTGGGCGGCCTTACCTGCGCCGTCAGCGAACAGTAGGCAGACCGGGCATGAGCTGTGTGCCCCGCGCGTTAGGGTCACAAGCAAAGCCAATCGATTACGACGCATCGGAAGGTGACGCTGTGACCAGCCCGCCGACCTTCTATCAGCCTGAGTCGCGAGGCCGTGAGAACGGCTCGTCCTTCCGGCTTGAGGACCAGCTTTACCAGCGCCTGCTGCGCGAGCGCATCATCGTGCTGGGGCAGGAGGTCAACGACGAGATCGCCAACCGCATCTGTGCCGAGCTGTTGCTGCTCGCGGCCGACGATCCCGACCGTGACATCTGGCTCTACATCAACTCGCCTGGCGGGTCGGTGACCGCCGGCATGGCCATCTACGACATGATGGAATATGTGCCCAACGACGTGGCCACGGTCGCCATGGGGCTGGCCGCCTCCATGGGGCAGTTCCTGCTGTCGGCGGGCGCGAGAGGCAAGCGCTACGCGCTGCCCCACGCGCGCATCATGATGCACCAGCCGTCCGGTGGCATCGGCGGCACCGCCGCGGACATCGCCATCCAGGCGGAGCAGATGCTCTATGTGAAGAAGACTCTGGCCGAGCGGATCGCGCACCACACGGGCCAGTCGCTCGACCAGATCGAGTCCGACTCCGATCGAGACCGCTGGTTCACGGCCGAAGAGGCCAAGGACTACGGCTTCATCGACCACGTCGTGCGCAGCGCGAGGCAGGTGCCCTCGCAAGGCGCCGTCTCCTAGGGGAGTTGAAGTGAACATCGAAAGCCGGTACGTTCTCCCCTCCTTCGTCGAACGCACGTCCTATGGCGTGAAGGAGATGAATCCGTACAACAAGCTCTTCGAGGACCGCATCATCTTCCTCGGAGTGCAGATCGACGACGCGTCGGCCAACGACGTGATGGCTCAGCTGCTGACGCTGGAGTCGCTCGATCCCGACCGTGACATCAGCATCTACATCAACTCGCCGGGTGGCTCCTTCACCGCCATGACGGCGATTTACGACACGATGCAGTTCGTCCGGCCGGAGATCCAGACCGTCTGCCTGGGGCAGGCCGCCTCCGCCGCGGCCGTGCTGCTGGCCGGCGGGACTCCCGGCAAGCGGTTCGCGCTTCCCAACGCCAGGGTGCTCATCCACCAGCCGTCCACCGAGGGCGGCGGCCAGGGAAGCGACATCGAGATCCAGGCCCGCGAGATCCTTCGCATGCGCTCCCTCCTGGAGGAGATCGTGGCGAAGCACTCCGGAAAGCGCCCTGCGGAAGTCCGAAAGGACATCGAACGCGACAAAATTCTCAACGCGGACGAGGCAAAGGCGTATGGTCTGATCGACGACATCATCCCGTCGCGGAAGAAACGAGCTCAGGCCGTCGCTTCCTGATGAGATGTGACGCACCGGAGCGCTGCCCAATAGGGCACGTTCCGGTGCGACTCGCCGCCAGGGGGCTCACTGAGGGCCCAGAAGACGGTAACGTCGAAACCTGAGCGGTTCGGACCCGGTCCGGAGGATACGGATCGCGGGAGCAGGGCGGTCCCACGCAAAGGAGTATCTGGGGTGGCACGCATCGGCGACGGGGGAGACCTGCTGAAGTGCTCTTTCTGCGGGAAGAGCCAGAAGCAAGTCAAGAAGCTCATTGCCGGTCCAGGCGTCTACATCTGCGATGAGTGCATCGATCTCTGCAACGAGATCATCGAAGAGGAGCTCTCGGAGTCCTCTGAGCTCAAGTGGGACAACCTGCCCAAGCCGAGGGAGATCTACGAGTTCCTCGACGCCTACGTCATCGGTCAGGACAAGGCGAAGAAGGCGCTCTCGGTGGCGGTCTACAACCACTACAAGCGGGTGCAGTCCGGCGACCGAGGTAGAGACGACGGTCTAGAGCTGGCCAAGAGCAACATCCTGCTGCTCGGCCCCACGGGCTCGGGCAAGACGCTGCTCGCGCAGACGCTGGCGAAGATGCTCAACGTGCCCTTCGCCATCGCCGACGCCACCGCGCTCACCGAGGCGGGCTACGTCGGCGAGGACGTCGAGAACATCCTGCTCAAGCTCATCCAGGCGGCCGACTACGACGTCAAGAAGGCCGAAACCGGCATCATCTACATCGACGAGGTCGACAAGATCGCTCGCAAGAGCGAAAACCCGTCGATCACCCGCGACGTCTCCGGTGAGGGCGTCCAGCAGGCGCTGCTCAAGATCCTGGAGGGCACGACCGCGAGCGTGCCGCCGCAGGGCGGGCGTAAGCACCCCCACCAGGAGTTCATCCAGATCGACACGACGAACGTGCTGTTCATCTGCGGCGGTGCCTTCGCCGGTCTGGAAAAGATCATCGAGTCGCGCATCGGCAAGAAGGGCATCGGCTTCAACGCCATCATCCGGTCGAAGGAAGAAGTCGACATGGCCGACATCTTCTCCGACGTGATGCCCGAGGACCTGTTGAAGTTCGGCATGATCCCCGAGTTCGTCGGCCGTCTGCCGGTCATCACCTCGGTGCACAACCTCGACCGCGAGGCGCTCATCCAGATCCTCACCGAGCCGCGCAACGCGCTGGTCAAGCAATACCGCAAGCTGCTCGAGCTCGACGGCGTGGAGCTGGAGTTCACCGACGGCGCGCTCGAGGCCATCGCCGACCAGGCGATCCTGCGCGGCACCGGCGCGCGCGGCCTGCGCGCCATCCTCGAAGAGGTGCTCCAGTCGGTGATGTACGAGGTGCCGTCGCGCCAGGACGTGGCCCGCGTGGTCATCACCCGCGAGTCGGTGCTCGAACACGCCATCCCGACGCTCGTACCCCGCGACCAGCTCGCCGCGAAACAGCAGCGCACGCCGCGGGAAAAGTCCGCCTGATCCTTCCCTTACGGCAAGCGCCCCGCGGAGACAAACTCCCTGGGGCGTTTCGCTTTCCACCACCTCCCTAGAATTGGTCACTGTGACAACGCCAGAGCTGCCCACCCAGTACACCCCGGCCGACGTCGAGACCCGGAGCTACGAGCGCTGGGTATCCGAAGGCTATTTCCACGCAGACCCGGGCAGCCCGCGCGAGCCGTACAGCATCGTCCTCCCCCCGCCCAACGTGACCGGCGTCCTGCACATCGGGCACGCGCTCGACCACTCCATCCAGGACGCGCTCACCCGCAGGGCCCGCATGCAGGGCCGCGAGACGCTTTGGCTGCCCGGCATGGACCACGCCGGCATCGCCACCCAGAACGTCGTCGAGCGCGAGCTGGCCAAGGAGGGCCTGTCGCGCCACGACCTCGGGCGTGAGGCGTTCGTGGAGCGTGTCTGGCAGTGGAAGGAGGAGTCCGGCGGCCGGATCCTCGGCCAGATGCGCAAGCTCGGCGACGGTGTCGACTGGGAGCGCGAACGCTTCACCATGGACACCGGCCTCTCACGGGCCGTCCAGACCATCTTCAAGCGGCTCTTCGACGACGGCCTGATCTACCGGGCCGAACGCATCATCAACTGGTGCCCCCGCTGCCTCACCGCGCTGTCCGACATCGAGGTCGAACACAGCGAGGACGACGGCGAGCTCGTCTCCATCCGCTACTCCGACGAGATCGTGGTGGCGACCACCCGCGCGGAGACCATGCTCGGCGACACCGCCGTGGCCGTGCACCCCTCCGACGAGCGCTATGCCCATCTGGTCGGCACGCTCGTCGAGGTGCCGCTCACCGGCCGGCAGATCCCCGTGGTCGCCGACGAGCACGTCGATCCGGCCTTCGGCACCGGCGCGGTCAAGGTGACGCCGGCCCACGACCCCAACGACTTCGAGATCGGCCGGCGGCATTCCCTGCCGTCGCTGACCATCATGGACGAGCGCGGCGTGATCACCGCGCACGGACCGTTCGAGGGGCTCGACCGGTTCGAGGCGCGACCCGCCGTGGTCGCCGCGCTGCGCGCCGATGGCAGGATCGTCGCCGAGAAGCGCCCCTACGTCCACTCGGTCGGCCACTGCTCGCGCTGCAAGACGGTGGTCGAGCCGAGGCTGTCGCTGCAGTGGTTCGTCAACGTCTCGCCGCTGGCCAAGGCCGCCGGCGACGCGGTGCGCGACGGCCGCACCCGCATCCACCCGCCCGAGCTGGCCAAGCGCTATTTCGACTGGGTCGACGACATGCACGACTGGTGCATCTCGCGCCAGCTGTGGTGGGGGCATCGCATCCCGGTCTGGTACGGCCCGGCCGGCGAGGTCGTGTGCGTGGGCCCCGACCAGGATCCGCCCGC
Source organism: Nonomuraea sp. NPDC049028 (assembly GCF_043197735.1). Classification (NCBI taxonomy): domain Bacteria; kingdom Bacillati; phylum Actinomycetota; class Actinomycetes; order Streptosporangiales; family Streptosporangiaceae; genus Nonomuraea; species Nonomuraea sp. NPDC049028. Next base: position 1,614 of record NZ_JBICTR010000003.1, on the reverse strand, counting down.
CGGCTACGTCCAGGACGCCGACGTGCTCGACACCTGGTTCTCCTCGGGCCTGTGGCCGTTCTCCACGCTCGGCTGGCCGGACGCGACACCGGAGCTCGCGCGCTTCTACCCGACCTCCGTGCTGGTCACCGGTTACGACATCCTGTTCTTCTGGGTCGCGCGCATGATGATGTTCGGCCTGTACGCCATGGACGGCGAGCCGCCTTTCCGCGTGGTGGCGCTGCACGGCATGGTTCGCGACCAATACGGCAAGAAGATGTCCAAGTCGTTCGGCAACGTGGTCGACCCGCTTGACTGGATCGAGCGCTTCGGCGCCGACGCCACGCGCTTCACGCTGCTGCGCGGCGCCAACCCCGGCGCCGACGTCGCGGTGAGCGAGGAGTGGGCGGGCGGCTCGCGCAACTTCTGCAACAAGATCTGGAACGCCACCCGCTTCGCGCTGATGAACGGCGCGACCACCGGCTCCCTCGACGGCCTGGACCTGACGGCGGCCGACCGGTGGATCCTGTCCCGGCTCCAGAGCGTGATCTCCACGGCCGACGCGGCCTTCGAGGAGTTCGAGTTCGCCAAGGCGTCCGACCTGCTCTACCACTTCGCGTGGGACGAGGTCTGCGACTGGTACCTGGAGCTGGCCAAGATCCAACTCGGTGAGGGGCTGGAGCACACGCGGCTCGTGCTGGGTCACGTGCTCGACACACTGCTGCGGCTGATGCACCCGCTGGTGCCGTTCGTGACCGAGGAGCTGTGGCGAGCCGTCACGGGCGGCGAGTCGGTCGCCGTGGCAGCATGGCCGCAGGTCGATGCCGCCCGGACCGATCCGGCGGCCGAGGCGGAGATCGTCGCTCTGCAGGAGCTGGTGACGGAGGTGCGCAGGTTCCGTTCGGATCAGGGGCTGAAGCCCGGTCAGAAGGTGGCCGCGCGGCTCGGACTGACCGGCACGGCTCTCGCGGGGCAGGAAGGGGCCATCCGCTCACTCCTGCGGCTCACGGAGCCGTCTGACGCCTTTTCCGCCACTGCCCGCTTCACTGTGGGCGGGGTGACCGTGGAGATCGACACCGCCGGCGCCATCGACGTGGCGGCCGAACGCAAGCGGCTGGAGAAGGATCTGGTGGTCGCGCGCAAGGAGGCGGCTCAGGTCGCGGCGAAGCTCGGCAACGAGCAGTTCATGGCCAAGGCGCCCGAAGATGTCGTTGCCAAGGTCAGGGGGCGTGCCGAGCAGTCGGCGGCCGACATCGTGCGGCTCGAGGCGCAGCTCGCCAGCTTGGGTGTTTGAGCGAGACACACCGGGGGAAGACCTATTCGTTACCGAAGTTGGGTCTTCTCCCGCACCAGGACTGCTAGAGTCTTCAACGCGGGGCAAGTTAGCCCGGCAAAACCCAGTGATCTCTCCCGAACTTCGGGCTGTGTCCGCATGTGATTGGACATGAGTCAGAACTTCAGGTAAGTTAGCAGGGTTGCCCGGAACGTACCGGATCGGCCGATTTGACAAGGATCGCGCGGATCTGATAAACTGGGCGAGACGAAATGTGCGCCTCTCGCAGGTTGGGGAGTACGCGTCCGTTTCTTGAGAACTCAACAGTGTGTTAAAAGCCAGTGCATGATGCACAACCCCGT